>NZ_JBJHAI010000001.1:0-623651 GCF_054050955.1 Modestobacter sp. SYSU DS0290 | reverse complement strand
CCCCCCCCCCCCCCCCCCCCCCCCCCCCCCCCCCCCCCCCCCCCCCCCCCCCCCCCCCCCCCCCCCCCCCCCCCCCCCCCCCCCCCCCCCCCCCCCCCCCCCCCCCCCCCCCCCCCTCGACGGGGAGGCCGGTGTAGTTCTCCGCCAGCTCGCGGGCCGCGGCCTCGGAGGAGCAGACCCGGCGCAGCTGGGACAGCTGGAGCTCGGCGTCGAAGTCGTCGCCGGAGCGGTGCAGCATCGAGGTCATCCACCAGGAGAAGTGGGTGCACCGCCAGACCCGGGCCAGTGCGCGGTCGGAGTAGCCGTCGACCAGGTCGGTGCGTCCCTCGGCCAGCAGCCGCACCAGGGCCTGGGCCAGCAGGGTGACGTCGGCGACGGCGAGGTTGAGCCCCTTGGCGCCGGTGGGCGGCACGATGTGCGCGGCGTCGCCGGCGAGGAACAGCCGGCCACGGCGCATCGGCGCGCTCACGAACGAGCGCATCGGCAGGATCGACTTCTCGGTGACCGGGCCGGTCTGCAGCTCCCAGCCGTCGAGGGCGAACCGGGTGGACAGTGCATCCCAGATCCGATCGTCGGACCAGTCCTCGATCTTCTCGGTGGGGTCGACCTGCAGGTAGAGGCGGGACACCGACGGCGAGCGCATCGACAGCAGGGCGAAGCCGTCGGGGTGCCAGGCGTAGACCAGCTCGTCCTCGCTGGGCGCGACGTCGGCCAGGATGCCCAGCCAGGCGTACGGATAGGTCCGCTCCCAGGTGCGGCCGACCGTCCCAGCGGTGACCACCGGGCGGGAGACGCCGTGGAACCCGTCCGTGCCGGCGACGACGTCGCACTCGAGCACCTGCGGGTTCCCGTCGGCGTCGGTGAAGCGGATGCGCGGTGAGTCGGTGTCGACGTCCTCGGGGGAGACGTCGGAGACCTCGAAGAGCAGGGGCGGGCCGTCATCCAGCTGGGCGCGGATCAGGTCCTTGGTGACCTCGGTCTGCCCGTAGACCCACACCCGGCGCCCGCAGAGCGCGGGGAAGTCGAGGTGGTGACGGGTGCCGGGGTGCTGCAGGTGGATGCCGTCGTGCGGCAGGCCCTCGCGCTGCAGCCGGTCACCCACGCCGGCGTCGACCAGCGTGCGCACCGTGTGCTCCTCCAGGATGCCCGCGCGGATGCGCGCCTCGACGTAGGAGCGGGACCGGTTCTCCAGCACCACGGTGTCGATGCCCTGCAGCTGCAGCAGCCGGGACAGCAGCAGTCCCGCGGGGCCGGCTCCGATGATCCCCACCTGGGTGCGCATGCCGCCGAGTGTGGCCTGCGTCGCGGGCTCCGGCCGAACCCAGGCTTCTGCTCAGCGGAACTCGGCGGTCTGCCCCAACGCCCGCCCGATGCCCCGGGCGGCGACCTGCAGCACCGGCGCGAGCCGGGCCAGGTCGCGGCGGTGGGTGGGGACGACGATGCCCAGCGCGGCGACGACGACGGGGCCGGCGGGCCGGTCGACGGTCACCGGGACGGCGACGGACGCGGTGCCCAGGGACATCTCCTCGGCCGTGCGCGACCAGCCGCGGCGGCGGACCTCGCCCAGCTCCCGGGTGACGGCCCGGGGGTCGACGACGGTGTACCGGGTCTCCCGGCTCAGTTCCTGCAGCACCCGGTCGACGACCTCGTCGGGCGCGCAGGCCAGCAGCACCTTGCCGACCCCGGTGGCGTGCAGCGGCAGCCGGCTGCCCACGGTGCTGACGACCGGCACCGACTCGCGCCCGGAGATCCGCTCGACGTAGAGCGCGCGCAGACCCTCGCGGACGGCGAGGTGCACGGTGTCCCGGGTGGCGGTGTGCACGTCGAGCAGGAAGGGAGCCGCGACCTGGCGCAGCTCCAGCTGCACCGGCGCCAGGAGCCCCAGGTCCCAGAGCTTCCGGCCGATCTCGTAGCGGCCGTCGGGACGGCGGACCAGTGCGCCCCACTCGACCAGCTCGCCCAGCAGCCGGTGGGCGGTGGTCAGCGGCGTGCCCGAGCGGGCGGCCACCTCGGAGAGGGTGAGCCGCGGGTGTCCGCTGTCGAAGGCGTCGAGCACGCCCAGGGCGCGGGAGGTCACCGACCTGCCGGCAGCGGCTGCACCTCCGGCCACGGCGCCATCCGTTCTGCTCAGTGGAAGTCTGGGCTGTCCGAGGGTAGTCCTGGGCCGTACCTTCCCGGCATGACCGGGACCACATCGCGGGCGCCGAGGCCCGCGGAGGACAGCGCCCTGATCCTGCCGCGTTACCTGCGCGAACCCGATGCGCGGCGCACGCCGCTGGACTACCCCGGGTACAGGAGCACCGCGCTGCGGGCGCCGCTGCGCACGCCGGTGGACCTGCCGCACCGGCTCACCGAGGTGACCGGCCCGGTGCTCGGCGAGGACCGGGTCACCGCCGCCGACGCCGACCTCACCGTGCGGCTGGGCGGCGAGGCGCAGGGGCAGCGGATCATCGTCTACGGCCGGGTGCTCGACAGCGACGGCCGCCCGGTGCCCGACGCCCTCGTCGAGGTCTGGCAGGCCAACGCCGCGGGCCGTTACCGGCACGTCGTGGACAACTGGCCGGCGCCGCTGGACCCGCACTTCGACGGGCTGGGCCGCGTGGTCACCGACGACCTGGGCCGCTACGAGTTCCTGACCATCAAGCCCGGGGCCTACCCGTGGGGCAACCACCACAACGCCTGGCGGCCGGCGCACATCCACTTCAGCCTGTTCGGCCGGGCCTTCACCCAGCGGCTGGTCACCCAGATGTACTTCCCGGGCGACCCGCTGTTCGGGCAGGACCCGATCTACAACGCCATCCCGGACGAGGCCCGGCACCGGGCGATCAGCCGGTTCTCCCTCGAGCGGACCCAGGACAACTGGGCGCTGGCCTTCGAGTGGGACATCGTCCTGCGCGGCAGTGACCAGACGCCGTTCGAGACCGACGACGATGGAGATGTGGCGTGACGCTGCCCGATCCGCTGGACGTGCCGGAGAGCACCGAGATCAGCCAGCCCCGCTCGGGCCGCCGGGGCTCCGGCTTCCTCGACGAGCCGCTGCAGTTCGGCACCACGCCCAGCGCCACCGTCGGCCCCTACCTGGCGATCGGCCTGACCTGGCCCGACGGCCCCTTCGCGGTCGCCGAGGGCACCCCGGGGGCGATCTGGCTGCGTGGCCGGGTGTTCGACGGCAACGGCGACGTCGTGCCCGACGCGATGGTCGAGACCTGGCAGGCCGACCCCGACGGCCGGTTCGCGCACCCCGACGACCCGCGCGGCGCGGTGGAGCACCCCGGCTTCCGCGGCTTCGGCCGGTCGCAGACCCGGGACGGCGGCCAGTACGCGATCTGCACGCTCAAGCCCGGCCGGGTGCCGGACGGGGCAGGTGGCCTGCAGGCACCGCACGTCGACGTCTCGGTCTTCGCCCGCGGGCTGCTGGACCGGGTGGTCACCCGGATCTACTTCGCCGACGAGGCCGCGGCCAACGCCGAGGACGCCGTCCTGGCGAGCCTGCCCGACGACGCCTCCCGCGCCACGCTCGTCGCGGCCCCGAGCGAGGACGGCTACACCCTCGACATCCACCTGCAGGGAGAAGACGAGACCGTCTTCTTCGCGGTGTGACCGCCCGCGGCGACCGGGCACCCGCCAGGATGGTCCGGTGACAGGACTCCCCGTGCCCGGCCTGCTGGCGGCCACCTTCGCCCGCGGCCCGGTGAACGCCGGCCCCGGCGACGCCTGGCTGGTCGCCCTGCTCGAGGTGGAGGCGGCGCTCGCCCGCGCGGCGGCCCGGGTCGGGCTGGTCGCGGAGACCGCGGCCGAGGAGGTCGGGCGGGTGTGCGCCGACCCGGGCCGGCTCGACCTGGCCCGCGTCGCCGCGCGGGCCGGGGACGCCGGCAACCCGGTGCCGCCGCTGGTGCGGGCGCTGCAGGACGCCGTGGGCCCGCACGCGGCGCGCGCGGTGCACGTCGGCGCCACCAGCCAGGACGTCGTGGACACCGCGGCGGTGCTGCTGGCCCGGCGCGGGCTGCAGCTGATCGACGCCGACCTGGCCGCCGCAGCCGCGGCCTGCGCCCGGCTGGCCACCGACCACCGCGACGACGTGCTGATGGGCCGGACCCTGCTGCAGCAGGCACTGCCGGTCACGGTCGGGCTCAAGGCGGCCGGCTGGCTGGCCGGGCTCGACGGCGTGCGGGCCCGGATCGCCGCGGTCCTGCCCACGCTGCCGGTGCAGTACGGCGGCGCGGTCGGCACCCTGGCGGCCAGCTCGGGGTCCGGGGTCGACCTGCGGGCCGCGCTGGCCGAGGAGCTGGGGCTGCAAACCACCGACGTCCCCTGGTCCACCGTCCGGCTGCCGATCGCCGACGTCGCCGGGGTGCTGGGCGCGGCGGCCGGGGTGGTGGCGACCATCGCCGTCGACGTCGTCCTGCTCGCGCAGACGGAGGTGGCCGAGGCCGCCGAGGTCGCCGAGGGTCGCGGCGGCTCGTCGGCGATGCCGCACAAGAACAACCCGGTGGCCGCGATCTCCGCGCGGGCCTGCGCGCGGCGGGCGCCCGGGCTGGTGGCCACCCTGTTGGCCGCCATGGAGCAGGAGCACGAGCGGGGCGCGGGCACCTGGCACGCGGAGTGGCCGACCCTCACCGAGCTGCTCGGCACGGTCGGCTCGGCGGTCTCCTGGCTCGCCGAGAGCCTGGCCAGCCTGCGGCTGGACACCGGGCGGATGGCCGCGACGGTCGCCGCCGCCACCGACCCGCTGCTGGCCGGTGCGCTGGCCGAGGCGCTCGCCCCCGCGCTAGGCGCCGGGCCGGCGCACGACGCCGCGGCCGCCGCGGTTCGTACCGCTGCCGAGCAGGGCCGGCCGCTGACCGACGTGGTCCTCGAGCGGACCGACGTGGACGGCGCGGCGCTGGTCGCCGACACGACCCCCGACGTCGGGGAGGCCGGCGCGCAGGTCGACGCCGCCCTCGCCGCCCACACCATCGCGACCCAGGCGGACCCCGCCGGGCAGGGAGGAGCTCCGTGACCGCCGTCGAGGTGCACGCCGTCGTGGAGGGCCCGGCCGACGCGCCGGTGCTGCTGCTGTCCAACTCGCTGGGGTCGGACCTGTCCATGTGGGACCCGCAGGTGCCGGCGCTGACCGAGCGGTTCCGGGTGGTCCGCTACGACACCCGCGGCCACGGCCGGTCGCCGTCCGTGCGGGGCGACGCGACGATCGACGACCTCGCCGACGACGTCGTCGCGCTGCTGGACCGGCTCGGGGTGGAGCGCGCGCACGTCGCCGGGGTCTCCATCGGCGGGATGACCGGGCTGCGGCTGGCGGTACGCGAGCCGCAGCGGCTGCTGACCCTGGCGGTGCTGTGCAGCTCGGCGTACACCGGCAACGCCGAGAGCTGGGAGGAGCGGGCGCGCACCGTGCGCGCCCAGGGCACCGAGGTCATCGCCGAGCCGGTGGTCAGCCGGTGGCTCACCCCGGCGTACGCCGCGGCCCACCCCGACCTGGTGGCCCGGCTCCAGGCGATGGTGGCGGCCGCCGACGACGAGGGCTACGCGGGCTGCTGCGCCGCGATCGCCCGGATGGACCAGCGCCCCGACCTCGGCCGGATCACCGCGCCCACGCTGGTGGTCTCCGGCGCCGACGACCTCGCCGTGCCGCCGGAGCACCAGCGGGTCATCGCCGAGGGGGTGCCCGGTGCCAAGCTGCTGAGCCTGAGCCCGGCCGCCCACCTGGCCAACCTGGAGCAGGTGGCCCAGGTGTCCGACGCGCTGATCGCGCACGCCACGGGAGGCGCACTGTGACCGAGCCCGGTCCGCTGGAGACCGACGAGCAGCGCCGCGCCGCCGGCATGCGGGTGCGGCGGGAGGTGCTCGGCGACGCCCACGTCGACCGCGCGGTCGCCGGCGTCACCCCGCTCACCGCCGACTTCCAGGACTTCATCACCCGGGTGGCCTGGGGCGACCTGTGGCAGCGGCCGGGGCTGGGGCGCCGGGAGCGCAGCATGCTCACCCTGGCGATCACCGCGGCCCTGCGGCACTGGGACGAGTTCGCCCTGCACGTGAAGGCCGCGGTGCACAACGGGCTGACCGACGAGGAGATCGCCGAGATCTGCCTGCACACCGCGGTCTACGCCGGGGTCCCGGCCGCCAACCACGCCCTCGCCGTCGCCAAGCCGATCCTCGCCGAGCTGCGCGCGCAGGACTGAGCTCAGCCCGCCGGGATCTCGACGGGGAACCGCACCCCGTCGGTGCCGAGGTCGGCGACCAGCCCGTCGGGGAACGCCGTCCGCCCCCGGACGACGACCTCCCCGGCGGTGAACCCGGCGGGGACGTCGAAGGCGGCCAGCACCCGGTCGGCAGCACGGCTGAGGTCGATGCCGGAGCGCCGGGTGCCGTCGGGCAGGACCAGCGTGAGCAGCTCGACCGGGACGGCGCCCGGATCACCCTCGGGCAGCGCCATGGTCACGTCCAGCACCAGGTACGCGCGGGCCGGGTCGCGGGGGCGCACCGAACCGTCGGTGCCGGCGAACCACTGCAGCGTCGCCGCGTTCAGCCGCACGGTGACCGGGAAGGACGCCGGCACCCGGCCGGGCGCGCTGAAGGCCGCCTCGACCTGCCGGCTGGCGCCCACCTCCGCCGTCCGGTTGGTCCGGGCCAGCACCTGCACGTTCGCCGCACCGGGGGCGCCGTCCAGCAGCGACAGCCGCTGCTCGAGCCCGTCGTCGAGGACCACCAGGTCGGCCTGCGTCGCGTCCGCCGGGACGGCGACCACGGCCTCCACCGTGGTGTCGGGGGCGACCAGTGCCGGCGCGACCGGCACCGGCGCGGCGCCGGCGACCTGGTAGCTGAGCACGGGCGGGGTGGTGGACCGGCCCTCGCCGGGCTCGACCGTGTAGCGGACGGCCAGGAAGCGCTGCCCCTCGGCGGGACGGCGGGCGCCGTCGCCGCTGCCCACCACCTCCGGCGTGGCCAGCCCGGTGACCGTCACCGCCGCGGCGGGGCCGGACAGCCGGGCGGGCCCGGCCGGCGCCGTCCAGGGCAGCGCGGGGAACGGGCCGGCGGCGGTGAACCCCGGCTCGGCGCGCGGCACCTCCGGCACCTGCAGTCCGCCGGTGCCCCGCGGCGGGGTGCCTCCGTCGGGCCGGAACAGCAGGCCGGCGTCGCCGGCGGCCTGCGGCTCGGGGTCGGCGGGCAGGGCAGCGACGCGCAACCCGACGTCGCCGCCCGCGGGGACGGCGGTGAGCGGGAACCGCAGCCAGCCGCGCCCGGGGTCGCCGCCGACGAACAGCGCCGGCCCGCACAGCAGCTCCCGGCCGATCTCGGTGTCGTCGGCGTCCAGCAGCTGGAACCAGCAGCGGGTGTCCGCGCCGCGGGCCCCGGCGCGCTGGTCGACGTAGTCGGCGAGGCGGTGATCGGCGTCGGCGAGGACCCCCGCCGGGTCGATGACGTAGCGGCCGTCGACGGTGAGCGGGGAGCCGCGCAGCAGCAGCATCACGCCGGCGCCGATCGCCAGCAGCACGACCAGGACCCCGGCGACGGCCAGCCGTGGGTCGACCCGTCGTCGGCGGCGGGCAGGGGCGGTCGCCGGGGGCGGGGACGTCGCGGCCGCCTCGCCGTGCTCGTCCACCCGCGTGCCTCCCCGGTCGTCCCCACGGTCGGGGGAGTGCGCGGAACGTAGCCGACCCGGGGGCGCCTGCGCAGTCAGCCGCGCGGACGGCCGTCCCCCGTAGGGGTGAGCTGTGGGTTCGCCCCCGACCACGGCGGGTAAGGGCGTCGGGCAGGCTGAGAGGCCACCGCACCGACCGTCGAGGAGCGCCGGACCCCTCCTGTCGCCGTGCACGACCGCAGGAGGCGTACGACCGCGTGACCGCAGTGCCCGCTGGACCGAGCGCGCCCGGGACCCGGGTGGTGAGCGTCCCCGCCCGCAGCCCCTACGTCGCGGCGGTCCTCCCCACCTCGGTCGTGCCGGTCGGCCCGGAGACCACCCCGAGCCCGTGGCTGGACGCCGACCACCTCGCCGAGCACGCCGGGGAGGTCGACGTGCTGCACCTGCACGCCGGGTACGAGCACCTCACGATCCCCGAGATGGACCGCTGGACGACGGCGGTCCGGCGGGCGGGGGTGCCGCTGGTGGTCACCGTGCACGACCTGCGACCGCCGGCCGGGACGACCCCGGGGCGCCACCAGGCGCATCTGCGCACGCTGCTGACCACCGCCGAGGTGGTGCTCACGCTGACCCCCGGCGCGGCCGACGAGATCGCCGACCGGTTCGCCCGCACCGCGATCGTCGTCGCCCACCCGTCACTGGCCGCGCCCACCCCGGACGTCGGCCGGGAGACCCGCCTGGTCGGCGTGCACCTGGGCCGGCTCGAGCCGGAGATCGCCGAGCCGGTCGAGCTGGTGCGGGCCGCGCTGTCCGGTGCGGTCTCCGGCGGTGGGCGGCTGCGGGTGGACGTCCATCCCGACGTCGACGTCGCCGCCCGGCTGCCCGAGCTCGCCGCCCTGGCCGAGGCCGGCGAGCTGGAGCTGCGGTCCAGCTGGGCCGAGGACCCGGCGTCGTGGGTGCGCCACCTGCAGGAGCTGCACGTGTCGGTGCTGCCCCGTCGGTCGGGCACGCACGACAGCTGGGTGGAGCTCTGCCGCGACGCCGGCACCCGCGCCGTCGTCCCCGGCGGCGGGTACCACACCCAGCAGTGGTCCGACGTCGTCGTCTACGGCAACGAGCCCCGCGCGGGCCTGGACGCCGCCTCGCTGAACTCCGCGGTGGTGGCCGCGCTGACCCGGCCCGCGCCGCCCCGGGTCGACCGGCAGTGGCGCACCGAGCAGGCCGAGGCGGTGCGGCGGCTGCACGCCCAGGTCTACGAGCAGGTCGCCGCCGACGCGCTGTCGGTCTGAATCGGGGTCAGGCCGCCGGCACCGTGGTCACGCCGGGCAGCCGCACCGTGACCTCGGTGGCTCCCGGCGCGCTGCTCAGCCGCACCGTGCCGCCGTGGGCGGTCACCACGGCCTGCACGATCGCCAGCCCCAGCCCGGTGCTGCCGGCGGCCCGTGACCGGGACGCGTCCCCGCGGGCGAACCGCTCGAAGGCGTGCTCCTGCAGGGCGGTGGGCACCCCCGGGCCGTCGTCGGCCACGCTGAGCACCGCCCAGCCGTCCGCGGTGCGCAGCCGGGTGGTCGCCGTCGTCCCCTCCGGGGTGTGGGCGCGCACGTTGGCGAGCAGGTTGGCCACCACCTGGTGCAGCCGGGCGGCGTCGCCGGGCACCACCACCGGCTCGTCGGGCAGCTCCACCTGCCAGTGGTGCCCCGGGCCGGCGACCTGCGCGTCGGTGACCAGGTCGACCAGCAGCGCGGTCAGGTCGACCTCCTCGGTGGCCAGCTCCCGCCCGGCCTCCGCGTCGGCGTCCAGCCGGGCCAGCAGCAGCAGCTCCTCGACCAGCTCGGTCATCCGCACCGCCTCGGACTCCACCCGGCGCATCGCGTGCCCGACGTCGGCCGGGACCTCGCCGCCCCGGCGGCGCACCAGCTCGGCGTAGCCGCGGATCGACGCCAGCGGCGTGCGCAGCTCGTGGCTGGCGTCGGCGACGAACTGCCGCACCTGCGTCTCCGACGCCTGGCGGGCGGCCAGCGACCCCTCGACGTGGTCGAGCAGCCGGTTCAGCGCCGTCCCCACCTGGCCGACCTCGGTGCCCGGGTCGGTGTCCTGCGGGGGCACCCGCTCGGCCAGCCGCACCTCACCGCTGGCCAGCGGCAGCTCGGCGACCCGGGTGGCGGTGGCCGCCACCCGGTCCAGCGGCCGCAGGGTGCGGCGGACGACCAGCACGGCGGCGCCGGTCGCGGCCAGCAGGGCGACCAGGCCGGCCAACAGCTCCACGGCGACCAGCCAGCGGACGGCGTCGGCGGTGCCGCGCAACGGCAGTCCGGAGACCAGCACGTCGCCGCTGGGCATCTCCGTGGCCACCAGCCGGTAGTTGCCGAGGTCCCCGCCCAGGTCCCGGGTCACCGGCTCGCCGTCCGGCGGCAGGGCGGCCAGCACCTGCTCCTGGGCGGTGCTCAGCTCCACGGTCTGCTCGGCGGGGCCGATGACACCCGAGACGGTGCACTCACCGGCGACGACGACGGCGCCGAGCGTGCCCTCGGCCTGGCCGCGGGCCCCCAGGAAGCCCGGTCCGCCCGCCGCGTCGCAGGAGGCGGCCCCGGCCGGCCGCTCCGGGGGCGGGCCCTCGCCCGGAGGAGGTGAGTAGTCCCGGGAGCGGTCGGTGGTCGCGTCCAGCCGGGTGTCGACCTGGCTGATCAGCTGCGCCCGCAGCGCGGTGACCGAGACGACGCCGACCAGGGCCAGCACCGCGACCAGCGGGACGACGAACGCGATCAGCAGCCGGGTGCGCAGCGAGCGGTGGGAGCGACGGGAGGGGCCGGGGCTCACCGGCGCCAGCGTGTCATGCAGCGGGCTTGATCACGTACCCGGCGCCACGGAGCGTGTGGATCATCGGCGCCCGGCCGGCGTCGATCTTGCGGCGCAGGTAGGAGATGTAGAGCTCGACGATGTTGCCCTGGCCGCCGAAGTCGTACTGCCAGACCCGGTCGAGGATCTGCGCCTTGGAGAGCACCCGCTTGGGGTTGCGCATCAGGTAGCGCAGCAGTTCGAACTCGGTGGCGGTGAGCCGGATGTCGTCGCCGCCGCGGGTGACCTCGTGGCTCTCCTCGTCCAGGGTGAGGTCGCCGACCACCAGCAGGCCGTCGTCGGCGACCACCCGGCTGGTGCGGCGCAGCAGGCCGCGCAGCCGGGCGGCGACCTCCTCGAGGCTGAACGGCTTGGTGACGTAGTCGTCGCCGCCGGCGGTCAGGCCGGCGATCCGGTCCTCCAGGGCGTCCTTGGCGGTGAGGAAGACCACCGGGACCAGCGGGGTGTCCGCGCGCAGCCGGCGCAGCACCTCCAGGCCGTCCATGTCCGGCAGCATCACGTCCAGGACGACGGCGTCGGGCCGGAAGTCGCGGGCGGTGCGGATCGCCTCGGCACCGTCGGGTGCGGTGCGCACGTCCCAGCCCTCGTAGCGCAGCGCCATCGACAGCAGCTCGCAGATGGAGGGCTCGTCATCGACGACCAGCACCCGGAGGGCGCTGCCGTCGGGGCGGGTGAGCTGGGCCCGGGAGCTGGGGGCCGAGGGGGTGCTCGTCGTCATGCACGAACTCTGACGCCAGATCCTGCGAGTTCCCTGTGATCGGGCCAGGAAGTGGCTGTCAACTGCGCCGACGGCGACGGGCCCGCGGGCCAGGGGAGAGTGGGTGGGCAGGGGCGGGGTCGAACCGCCGACCTCTCGCTTTTCAGGCGAGCGCTCGTACCGACTGAGCTACCTGCCCCCACCGGACCCGGCTGGTGCCGGGCGCCGGATGGCGACCCTGACGGGACTCGAACCCGCGACCTCCGCCGTGACAGGGCGGCGCGCTAACCAACTGCGCTACAGGGCCTTGCGTGTCGTGCTGTTCTCGGTCGTGCTCCGCTCCGGTCGCCCGGCTCGGTCCTGCGTGCCCCCAACGGGGTTCGAACCCGTGCTACCGCCTTGAAAGGGCGGCGTCCTGGACCGCTAGACGATGAGGGCTCATCAGCGCCGGAGGCATGGAGAACCATACATGCCCCTCGGGCGGGTCCCGCGCCGGGGGGTCGAACGGCCTGTCGCGCGCCCGCACCGGTGCCCGTCCGGCGACCGCGTGGCATCTCCGGTGCCGCTGTGCGGCGTGCCAGCATTCCGGTGTGCGCGCCCGCCCGCTGTCCCGGAGCACCAGCCCCGTTCTCCTGCTGGCCGCCGCACTGCTCGCCGGTGGGTGCGGGCAGGGTGAGTCGGCCGGCACCGGCACCGCCGCCTCCGGTGGGACGACGTCCGGCGCTCCGGCGACCACGACGGGCGCGGTGCCGGACCCGGGAACTCAGAGCGCCGGCGTCCCCACGGACGAGCCCGCCGACGTCCCGAGCGGGACCGGTGCCGCCACCGGCGACCCGGCCGGGGCCGAGGGGCTGACCGTGACCTCGGTGCGGGTCGGTGACCACGAGGGCTTCGAGCGGGTGGTGTTCGAGCTGGCCGGCAGTGGCACCCCCGGCTGGCAGGTCGAGTACGTGGACGCCCCGACGGCGCAGGGCAGCGGTGCGCCGGTCGACGTCCCGGGTGAGGCGTACCTCCAGGTCGTCCTCACCGGCACGAGCTACCCCTACGAGACCGGCGCCGAGGAGCTGGCCCGGGGCCCGGTGGCGAGCGGGACGGGGCCGGTCGAGGGCGTCGTCTACGACGCGACGTTCGAGGGGCGGTCGGTGGCCTGGATCGGCACGTCCGGCCGGCTGCCGTTCCGGGTGTCGGCGTTGAGCGACCCGTCCCGGCTGGTGGTCGACGTCGCGACGGCGCCCTGAGCCCGGGTCAGCCCAGCGAGGCGGTCAGCTCGACCGAGTCGCCGTCCACCGAGGTGCAGCTGAGGGCGAGTGGCCCGGCCGACACGCTGTCGCCCTCGCCGCAGGAGACCGTGGTGTCGCCCACCGAGAGGGTGGCCTGACCGTCCTGGACGCCGGCGAAGCCGATGTCGGTGCCGAGGACCGTGGCGGTGGCGCCCTCGCCGGAGAGGGTGACCGTGCACCGGTTGTCGGCGCAGGAGACGTTCTCCGAGCTGAAGCTGCAGGCGGTGAGCGGCGCGAGCAGCAGCGCTCCGGCGGCGAGCGCCGCGGCGGTGGAGCTGGTCCGGCGGGCGGGCTGGATCGGCATGCCCGGAGCGTAGGGCGCACCAGGGGTGGGCTGCGGCGACCCGTCGGCATCGGCGGGTCGCCGCAGCGGGCTCAGGCGACGAGCTTGGCGGTGACCTCGGCCAGCCGGCGTCCCTGGTAGCGGGCGGCGGCGAGCTCGGCCTCGGTGGCGGTGGCGGACTGGCCACCGGAGGCGTTCGAGACGCCATAGGGGTTGCCGCCGGCGGCGAACAGCAGCGGGTCGGTGTAGCCGGGGGGCACGATCACCGCGCCGAAGTGGGAGAAGACGTTGAACAGGGTCAGGATCGTCGACTCGTTGCCGCCGTGGACGTTCTGCGCGCTGGTGAACGCCGTGGCGCCCTTGTTCGCGAGCTTCCCGGTGAACCAGAGCCCACCGAGGGTGTCGATGAACTGCTTCATCTGGGCGGCGGGGGTCCCGAAACGGGTGGGGGTGCCCAGCGCGTAGCCGTCGGCCCACTCCATGTCGGCCGGGGTGGCCTCCTCGACCTCGCCCGCGGTCGTGTCGACGTGGGCCTGCCACAGCGGGTTGGAGGCGATGGCCTCGGCCGGGGCCAGCTCGGGCACCCGGCGCAGCCGCACCTCGGCCCCGGCGTCCGAGGCGCCCTCGGCGAGCGCGGCGGCGAGCTGGTGGGTGTTCCCGGTGGACGAGTAGTAGACGACGGCGATCTTCGCCATGGAGCACTCCTCGGGTCGGACTGGTTGCGAGATCAACCAGTGACCCCCGGCTACCCGAGGGGCCCGGTCCCTACTCGCGGTGCTCGGCGGCGGCGGAGAACACCCAGCTGCGCAGGGCGATGAACCGGATCAGCCCGATCAGCCCGGTCACCGCCGCGATCAGGCACAGCTGCGGAACGGTGCCGATGTCGCCGACGAGGGCGTGCACGCCGGCCAGGGCGAGGGAGGTGGCGACCAGGCCGATGCCGGCCAGCCCGCCGCCCTCCCACTGGGCGGTGAACCAGGAGACCCGGCCGCCGGCGTGGAAGGTCAGCCGCCGGTGCAGCTCGTTGGCCAGCAGGGTGGAGGCGATGGCGCCGGAGAGGTTGGCGGTCTGGTCGCCGAGGCCCGCCAGGGTCACGAACAGCAGCGCGTAGAGCGCGCTGGACAGCCCGCCGACCACCATGAACCGGGCGAACTGGGCGCCGGTGTCGTCCTGGCGCAGGCGGACGGCGGCCGCGCGCAGCAGGGCGGCGGCCCGTCGTCGGCCGGCCGCGACCAGCGCCTGTCCCTCGTGGGCGCCGCTGATGGCGGAGCGGCGCAGCAGGGACGGGCAGGTCACGGGGTTCCTCTCGAGAGCGGCGCCGGACCCGGTGGTGGCGCAGGCCCATGCTCGGGCACGAAGCCCGTGTGGCGCATGTGAATTCCCGGTGCGTTCTGCAACTTTCCGTGAGGTCCGTCACCCGACCCGCTGCCAGTCAGTTCTCGGCGCTGCGCCAGGTGTCCGGCAGGTGCCCACGCGGGCGCCGGTCCATGCGTGGTGCGGAGCGTCGTCCCCGGCTGTTCGACCCCACGCTCTCCGGAGCCTGGGGAGACCACCCGCATCCCCTCCGAGCTCCGCGCACTGCCCCGGGAGGCGGGCGAGCAGCCCGGCGCTGCGGTCGACGTGGCCCTGAACGCGGCGGTGCGGTGGTCGCCGGCCTGCTCACCGTGGGTCTGCACGCCGCTGTCCCCGACTCCCGGGTTCCGGCGCGCGCTGGCGGGTAGGGGAGGGCGCATGAGCCTGCTGGGTGTGCTGGACCGCCTGTCCGAGGTGTCGACGTTCGACGAGCAGCTGGGGGCCGCCCGCAAGGCGGTCAACGGGCTGCTGCGGCCGCAGGGGGTCAAGGACCTGCTGCACGGCAGCTGGCTGGGGCACCCGCTGCACCCGATCCTGGCCATGGTGCCGGTCGGCACCTGGGCCTCCGCCGGCATCCTCGACCTGGCGCCGGCGACCCGGCCGGCGGCCACCGTGCTGATCGGCACGGGGGTCGCCGCCAGCGTCCCGGCCGCCATGGCCGGTGCGGCCGACTGGTCGGAGCAGGACGACGACGTGCGGCGCCTGGGCGCAGTGCACGCGATGGCGAACGTGGCGGCGCTCGGTCTCTACGTCGGTTCGCTGGTCGCCCGGGCCAAGGGGCGGGGCGGTCTCGGCCGGGTGCTGGCCTACAGCGGGCTGAGCCTGGCGAGCGGGTCGGCGGCGATCGGCGGGCACATGTCCTACGCGCAGGCGTCCGGGGCGAACCACTCGACGGCGACCGCCCGGCAGATGACCACCGACTGGATCGACCTGGGCCCGCTCGACGACCTCCCCGAGGGGCGCCCCGCGCTGCGCACCGGGGAGGGCCAGGGGACCCCGGTGCCGATCGCCGTCGTCCGGCGCGGCCCCCGGGTCGACGCCTTCGTCGGCGCGTGCGCGCACGTGGGTGGCCCGCTGGCCGAGGGCGAGCTGGAGGACGTGCACGGGAGCACCTGCCTGGTCTGCCCGTGGCACGGCTCGGCGTTCGACCTGGAGAACGGCCAGCCGCGCCGCGGCCCGTCGGCCGTCGCCCAGGAGAAGATGGAGGTCCGCTACGAGGCCGGGCGCGCCTTCGCCCGGCTGCCGCAGCGGCACGTGCAGAAGTGACCGCCGGGGCCTGACCCCGCCCCACGCTGCGCCCGTACGGCTGGGCGGGGGACTGCTGGTGGTCCTGGTCGGCTGCGTGGGGTCGCCGGCGGGCAGGTGTAGGTGCAGGTCGGCGCGGGGGAGACGCTCTCCGGGGGAGCAGCTGCCGGAGCTGCCCGGGCGGGTGTGCTGACCGGCGTCCCTGGGCACCGGCGGTGGATGTTCTTCTTCTTCTCCAACCGCCTCGGCTGCCTGGGGTCCCTGCTGGTCAGCCTCGTGGTGACCGCGCTCCTCGTCCTGCTGTTCATCGCAGTCTTCTGAGGCGCGTCGTCCTGGAGCGCCCCCGGCGGACGGCAGGAGAGGATGCCGGGGTGAACGCCTGGCTGCTGCGCGCCCCGTTGTGGCAGGTGTGCCTGGTCATGGCGGTGCTGCTCGCACCGTTCCTCATCGCGGTCTTCTGGGTGGTCCGGGACATGAGCCCGGCGGCGACCGTGAGCGCGGGGGTGGTGACCGCGGCGATCTGCGGCCCGATGGTGGGGTACGTGACCTGGAGGCAGACGCGGGAGTTCCTGCCCGACGCAGGGTCCGCCCCGGAACCGGACCAGGTCGAGGCCGAGCGCGCCGCGCGGCGGGGTCCGGTGCCCGAGGACGACGACGTGCGGGCCGCCGCGCTGCGGATCGTCGAGCACCGCCTGGCGCTGCTGCAGGTGAACCGGAGCAGCGCCCTGGTGTCGGCGGCCGTCGTGCCGCTCGTGGCGGTCTTCCTGACCGTGGCGGTCTCACCGTGGTGGTGGATCGGCGTCGTCCTCGGCCTGGCGCTGTCCGCCCTCGTGCTGCTGACCCCGGCCCACCTGGAGCGGCGGGCCGACCTCCTCCGTGGCTCGCGACGGTGACCGTGGACCGGGCCCCGACGCGGGTGGGCCTGCCCACCCTGGTCGCGTGGCGGCGCACGGCCTGGTGCTCTGCGGGGCGGCGCTCGCCTGCTTCGCGGGCTTCGTGGTGGCCCTGCTGTCCGTCGCCGGGCGTGACTCGCCGTGGTTGCTGCTGGGCCTCGGCGCCTTCGTCTGCGGGCTGCTCGGTCTGGGCCTCCTCCAGCGCACCTGGGCGGATCCGGAGGTCGCGGACGACGCGCCGGCCGCCCGGGCGCGACGGCTGTCCTCGGTGGTGAAGACGGCCTACGGCGTGGCGCTGGTGCCGAACGCCGTATTCGCCGTGTGGCCGGAGCTGGTCGGGGAGCGGAGCTGGCTCCGCACGGTCCCCGCCGTCCTCGGCCTCGTCGCCGTCGGCAGCTTCGTCGCCATGCTGGTCGTCGCAGCCAGGTGGCATCCGAAGCGGCGCTGACGCGATCCGTCGCTGCGAGCGAGGCCGCGCAGGGCTGTCCCCATCCTCGTGCCGGGACGCGTTCCGCGTCCCGGGCCTCTGGTGATGCAGAGAACTACATCCATCTGCGCTTTCGGTGTGCCTTCGGACGGTCCGCTCGAGCGTTGATGGGATGCCGACGGGGTCCAGTAGGAACGGCCCGCCGCACCTACTGGAACGGCTCGCCGGTGATCACGTCGAGATCGCGGTAGGTGAGGAATGACCCCGGTGGCCGGCGCCCCCGTCCGGTGCGGCGCGGAAGTTCGACGCTGGGATGATCGGGACGTTCAACGGCCGCCCGGCCTCGGAGCCCCCGCGGCCGAGGACCGCCAGCCGGGTCTCCACCCGCAGCCCCGCGTCGCTCGACCGGTGCCCCTGCACAGCCATCGCCGCACCTCCTGATGCACTATGTTGCACTACAGGAGGCAGCGTAGATGAGTGCGGTGGGGACCACGCAAGGGAGGCGGCACAGATGACGGCGGAAGTGGTCGCAGTCAACGAGGTGATCGGGCAGCGAGTTCGGCAGCACCGGACCGCCCGCGGCTGGACGCTGGATGAGCTGGCCGACCGCTCCGGGGTCAGCCGCCGCATGGTGATCACCATCGAGCACGGCGAGGGCAACCCGAGCATCGCCACGCTGCTGCGGATCAGCGACGCCCTCGGTGTCGGGCTGCCCGTCCTGGTCGACGTCGAGCGCCCGCACACCCTCACCGTGACCGCGGCCGGGCGGGCCCCGGTGCTGTGGCACGGGGACCACGGCGGGCAGGCGGTCCTGGTCGCCGGCACCCAGCCGCCCGACGTCGTCGAGCTGTGGGACTGGACGCTGCGGCCGGGCGATGCGAACACCAGCGAGGCGCACAGCGCCGGCACCCGGGAACTGCTGCTCGTCCTCGACGGCGCGGTCGACCTGCGCGTCGGTGACCGGACCGAGCGGCTGACCGTGGGCGACTCCGCGGCCTTCGCCGGCGACGTCGCCCACGGCTACGCCACCCCCGCCGACGCCGCCGGCCCCGCCCGCTTCGCCCTCACCGTCTTCCAGCCCCACGTCACCGGGAGCCATTCATGACCGACCCCCAGCAGTGGCTCGCCGCCGCCACCGTCGACGACGCCGTGTTCGCGCTGCGGCCGGACTACCGCGTGGTGCTGCTGACCGCCGAGGGCCTGCAGGGCGGCCCCAGCGACGAACTGAGCGAGCAGGTCCTCGCCGCCGCCGAGGCGACCACGCGGGAGCGGCTCGACGGGCGCAAGCCCGAGGAGTTGCCGCACCTCGCCTCGTGGCGGGAGGCCTACCGGGCCTTCGGCGCCAAGCCGCAGCGCACCCGGCCCAGCGTGGAGGCGCTGATGCGCCGGCTCGACCCCGGCGGCCTGCCGCGCATCGACCGGATCACCGACGTCTACAACGCCGTCTCCATCGCCTCCATGCTGCCCTTCGGTGGGGAGGACCGCGCCGCCTACGCCAGCCCGCCGCGACTCGTCCGCGCCGACGGCACCGAGGCCTTCGACACCATCGCCGGCGGCGAGGCGGTCGTCGAGCACCCGGAGGTCGGCGAGGTCGTCTGGCGCGATGACGTCGGCGTCACCTGCCGCCGCTGGAACTGGCGGCAGTGCACCCGTACCGGCATCACCACCGCCACCACCAGTGCCGTGTTCATCCTCGACGTGCTCGACCCGCTCACCGATGACGACGCACACGCCGCAGCCGACGCGCTCACTGAGGGCCTGCTCGCCCTCAGCCCGGACGCCACCTTCCACCGTCGGCTGATCACCCGCGCCGACGAAGGTGCACCGTGCTGATCCACCCCCGGGACGACGCCCCCGATCACCTGTGGCGCGCTTGGCCGGCCGACGGGTGAACGCAGTGCTGGACACGAGGCGTCGTCGCCGCTGGGGTGTCCGGTTCAGCCGGCAGGAACTGGCGTTGATCGCCGTCACCGCCGTGTGGGGCGCGACGTTCCTCATCGTCCACCTCGCCATGCGGCATGGCGGGCCGCTGCTCTTCGTCGGCCTGCGCTTCCTCGCCGCCGGCGCGATCAGCCTGGTCATCTTTCGCCGGACGCTGATCGGGCTAACCCGGCGGGAGCTGGGTGCCGGGGCGGCGATCGGAGTTGCGATCTTCGGCGGCTACGCGCTGCAGACGATCGGGCTGCAGACGATTCCCAGCAGTACCTCGGCGTTCCTCACCGCGCTCTACGTCCCGCTGGTGCCGCTGCTGCAGTGGGCTGTGTTCCGGCGCGCGCCCAAGCCCGCCGCCTGGGCTGGGGTGGCGCTGGCGTTCGCCGGGCTGGTCCTGCTGGCCGACCCCGGTTCGGCGGGGCTGACGCTGAGCACCGGAGAGATCCTGACGCTGGTCAGCACCGTCGCCATCGCCGCGGAGATCGTCCTCATCGGGTTGTTCGCCGGCACCGTCGATCTCGGTCGGATCACCGTCGTACAGCTGCTCGTCGGCGGCGCCCTGTCGGTAGCGATGATGCCCGTTGTCGGCGAGACGGTCCCGTCCTTCTCCTGGCTCTGGCTCGCCGCCGCGATCGGTCTCGGCGCCGCCAGCTGCCTCATCCAGCTCACCATGAACTGGGCCCAGCAGTCGGTGTCACCGACCCGGGCCACGGTCATCTACGCCGGCGAGCCGGTGTGGGGCGGCATCGTCGGTCGCCTCGCCGGCGACCGGCTGCCCGGCCTCGCCATCGTCGGCGCCGCCTTCATCGTCGTCGGCGTACTCGTCAGCGAGCTCCAGCCCCGGACCCGCGGCCCCCGCCGTCACCGAGATGACGTCGACCGAGAGTCGGCACGACGGCCGGATCAGGACGCGCATGGCTGGGGGTGTCCTTCGGCGGAACAGGCTGTCCCTCACGGGGGTGGCGACGCCTCGCAGGTGTCCTTGCCCGGGCCGACGAAACGACCGCCGAGATCCGCGCACCCCGATTGACGGGCATCGGCGAGCTCGCACGGTCGCTCTGGGGCGGGCAGGACGCCTGACCGCAACAGGTCCGACCCTTCGGACCTTCACATCACCACAGCGCATAGCACCACCCCGCGGCACCCGTGTGCCGGCGGCGAGGCTCAGACCGGCACGACAGGAGGTGACACCGCCACAGCCACGACCCTCACCGCGGACACACGCCCGGACGATCGCACCGCGGTCGTCCTGCCGGACAACGTGCTGTTCGAGGGCGGCGCCGGGGAGACCATCCGGCGCAAGCTGCTGCAGACCTGCGACCTGCACACGATGCTGCGACTGCCGACCGGCATCTTCTACGCCGGCGGCGTGAAGGCCAACGTGCTGTTCTTTGACAAGAAGCCGGCCGCCGACGCGCCCTGGACGCGCGAGCTGTGGATCCACGACTTCCGCACCACGAACACTTCACGATGAAGACCAACCCGCTGCGCCGGGAGCATCTCGACGACTTCGTCGCCGCCTACTGGCCGGGTGCGCGAGACGAGCGGCTGGAGTCCGAGCGGTTTCGCCGGTTCAGCTACGACGAACTGATCGCCCGGGACAAGGTCACCCTCGACATCACCTAGCTCGAGGACGCCGCACTGGAGGACTCCGACAGCCTGCCGGCCCCGGAGGTGCTCATCGCCGAGATGCAGGAGGAGATGGCAGCCATCCTCAGTCAGTTCGGCGAGATCGCCGTCGGCCTCGGCGTTGAGCCGCTGGAACCCGCCGACATCGCGGAGTAGCACCACAGGGCTCCCGGCTGCGGCCCCGAGCGGCTCGGTGCCGGGCGGTAGCCTCGCAGCGGGCCGCAGACGGCCTGAGATGTCTCACGCGTTGTCTGGTGAGTTGTCTGGAGGGTTGTCTGCACCCACCGGGCCTCTAGCTCAACTGGCAGAGCAGCGGACTTTTAATCCGCGGGTTGTGGGTTCGATCCCCACGGGGCCCACCACCGTTGACGATCAGGAGCCGAGCGGGGGCCAGTTCGGCTCGACCCCTCACCCGTTCCGAGCGTGCCGGCGGAACGCTCCCGGCGGGGACCGCGTTGATCGGCTGACCGAGCGGTTTCCCTGCAGAAGAGAGCCATGAGCCCGTATCACAGTCCCCAGGCCACGCCCCCTTCCCTCGGTGAGGCGGTGCGTGGCCGGTGACCGACCTGCTCACCCTCCTGCTCGGCGTCCTGGTGGTCCTCGGGATCACCGTGGTCACCGGCTACTTCGTGGCCCAGGAGTTCGCCTACATGGCGGTCGACCGGGCCACGCTCGCCGCCCGGGCCGAGGGCGGTGACGCCGCCGCCCAGCGCGCACTGGGCGTCACCCGCCGCACCTCGTTCATGCTCTCCGGCGCCCAGCTCGGCATCACCGTCACCGGCCTGCTGGTCGGGTACGTCGCCGAGCCGCTGATCGGCCAGTCCCTCGGCGGCCTGCTGGGCGGGGTGGGCATCCCGACCGCGGTCAGCGTCGGCATCGGCGCCGTGCTCGCCCTGCTGTTCTCCACCGTCGTCCAGATGCTGTTCGGCGAACTGTTCCCCAAGAACCTCGCCATCGCCCGTCCCGAGCCCGTCGCCCGCTGGCTGAGCGCCTCCACCACCGCGTACCTGAAGCTGTTCGGCTGGCTGATCTGGGTGTTCGACCAGGCGTCGAACCTGCTGCTGCGGGCGCTGCGGATCGAGCCGGTGCACGACGTCGAGCACGCCGCGACCGTCCGGGACCTGGAGCACATCGTCGAGGAGTCCCGGGAGAGCGGTGACCTGCCGGCCGAGCTGTCGATGCTCGTCGACCGGATCCTCGACTTCCCCGAGCGCGCGGTCGAGCACGCGATGATCCCCCGCCCGCGGGTGGGCACCGTCTCCGACGGCGACACCCTCGGCCACCTGCGCGCGCTGATGACCGACGGCCACTCCCGCTACCCCGTGCTCGCCCCCGGGTCCGGCGACGTCCTCGGCGTGGTCCACCTGGCCGACCTGCTGACCACGCCGGAGCCGGACACCGCAGCCGTGACCGTCATCGCCCGCGAACCCCTGGTGGTGTCCACCTTCACCCCGCTGCCGGATGCGCTGCGCCGGCTGGCCGACTCGGGCAACCAGCTGGCCTGCGTCATCGACGAGTACGGCGGCTTCGCCGGGATCATCACCCTCGAGGACCTCGCCGAGGAGCTGGTGGGCGAGATCACCGACGAGCACGATCCGGACGTCGCCCCCGGGTACGTCCCCGTGGACGGCGACGGCGTGTGGGAGATGGCCGGTGACGTCCACGTCGACGAGGTCGAGCGCGCCCTCGCCGTCGACCTGCCGCGCGGGCACTACGAGACGATCGCCGGCCTGGTCATCGCCGCCGCCGGCACGCTGCCCGAACCTGGGGCCACCCTGACCGTCGAGCTGCCACCGGATCCGGCCGACCTCGTCCTCGCCGACGACCCCGCGCCCCGGCACCTGCACGTCGAGGTGCTCGCGGTCGAGCGGCACGTCCCCAGCCGGGTCCGCCTGGAGCTGCCCGATCGCACCGAGGGTTCCCCCGCACCCGCCGAGGAGGGCACCCGATGAGCGACCCGTGGGTCGTCGTCGCCGCGACCGTCGTCATCGTGGCGCTGTCCGCGTTCTTCGTGGCGGTCGAGTTCGCGGCGCTGGCCGCCAAGCGGCACCGTCTCGAGGAGGCCGCGCCCACCAGCCGGTCGGCCCGTGCGGCGCTGCGCAACTCCGCGGAGCTGACCCTGCTGCTGGCCGGCTCCCAGCTCGGCATCACCGCGGCCACCCTGGCGCTCGGCGCCGTCAGCAAGCCCGCTGTGCACCACTGGCTCACGCCGCTGTTCGAGGACTGGGGGCTGCCGCTCGTCGCCGCCGACGTCGTCGGCTTCGTGCTCGCACTGGTGATCGTCACCTTCCTCCACCTGGTGGTCGGTGAGATGGCGCCGAAGTCGTGGGCGATCGCGCACCCGGAGCGTTCCGCCACCCTGCTCGCCGCACCGATGCGGGCGTTCATGGCGGTGTTCCGGCCCCTGCTGCGCGGGCTGAACGCCGCCGCCAACCGGCTGGTCCGCCGGGTGGGGGTGCAACCGGCCGACGAGCTCGCCGTCGGGCACAGCCCCGACGCGCTGCGCCACCTGGTGGAGCACTCCGCGAACGTCGGCGCGCTGGACGCCGGCTTCTCCAGGCAGATCGCCGGCGCCCTGGCCCTGGAGCAGCTGACCGTCCGGGACCTGGTCACGACGGACGCGCCGCTGGTCACCGTGCCCGCCGAGGCGACCGTCGCCGCCGTGCGGGAGGCCACCCGGCGCACCGGCCACCTGCGGATCCTGCTCGGGGACGGGGCACGGCCCACCGGGGTGGTGCACGTCCGCGACACCCTCGTCGCCACCGACGACACGCCGGCGGCGTCGTTCGCCCGGCCGGTGTTCACCCTGGCGGCCGACACCACCGTGCACACCGGGCTCACGGCGATGCGGGAGACCCGCAACCACCTGGCGGTCGTCACCGCCGGCGGGGACGTCCTGGGGGTCGTCACCCTCTCCGACGTGCTGCGCCGGCTGTTCCCGCTGCCGACGCCGGCCTGACCGGCGCGCGCGGCACGCCGCGCGGGGCGTCGTGATCCGGCCCGGGAGCGGTCGGTGACCGACGAAAGCCCAGGTCGGCGCGGTGCCGCATGTCGACAAGGCGGTCCCCGCAGGGTGGTCATCGACTCCGGAGGTGCTCTGCACAACGATCCGGTGACGGCGTCCGGGAAGGCGCTGCGGAGCACGGCGAGGAGGGGGCCGGGGGCCCTACCTTTCGGCACGTCCGCGGCACTTCCCCAGCCGCGGCAGCCAGCACCGAGGAGCTCCCGCGTGACCACGTTCGTCGACCTGCCCACCAGGACGTCGCCCCGCCCGGCGGACGTCCAGACCGACCTGGCGACCCTGCTGGAGCTGTTCAGCGCCGCCGACGACGACGCGGCGGACGACGCCGCCCCGTCGCCGCGCCGGACCCTGCGTGGGTCCGGCCTGCGGCTGCGCGGCCGGCTCCAGCACTGGTCGCGGCGGGCCGCCGACTGGGGCGCGGTCCCCGGCACCGCTGCGGCGTGGACGACCTGTCCGGCGCGGGTCCCGGTGGAGGCCGCGCCGTGATGCTCCTGTGGCCGGCCATCGCCGTCGGCGGGTTCTTCCTCCTCGCCGCGCTCGTGATCGCGCTGGCCACCAGCTCCACCGCGCGCTACGAGTTCGAGCGCAACCAGGTCCAGGGGCAGCGGCGGCACGAGGATGCCGACACCGTCCCGGCCGCCGTCGCCGCAGCCGCCGTCCCGATGGAGTCCGGGGCCGAGCAGCGCGAGGCCGCAGCCGTCCGGGTGAGCGCGCACCCGGCCGGTGCGCGGGCCGGCGCGCCGGCCGCACCGACGGCGTGGTGGCTGGTGGAGCAGTCGGCCGGCCGGTCCGGGGAGGCGGTCCTGGCCGGCCCGTTCCCCGACCGGCTCGACGCCGACTGGGCGGCGATGGCCGCCGGGCGCGCCGGGTCGGCGCAGGCGGCGCACGGGGTGCTGCGCACGGACGGCCGGCTGGTGCGGAGGCCGCTGCCCGGGGAGCAGGCGTGGCTGAGCGAGCTGGGCACCCAGCTCGACCGGCTGCCCGCGGAGTGGGACAGCCCGCTGGCGGACGAGGACGAGCTGGTGACCCTGGTGGTCGAGGTCGCCTCCGTGCTGGTCGAGGCCGGGCTGCCGCTGCACGACTGCGCGGGTGAGGGGACCTCCGGCGGGGTGTGCCTCACCCCCGAGCCGGGGCGTCCCGGGGTGCTGGTCAGCTGGCACCAGCACGACCGGATGAGCCGGGACCAGGTGCACGGCGCCGAGATCTCCGTCGCGGTCCAGCAGGCGATGAACGCCGCCGTCGCCGAGTGCCTCTCCGTGCTCGGGTTCGACCTCGAGCCGTTCGGCGACAGCAGCTGCTTCCTCGTCACCGGCCTGCGGACGGCCTGAGACGGCGGGCAGCCCGGGCCGGCGAGGTGCCGACCCGGGCTGCCCGGTCCTGCTGCTCGATCAGCGAGCGGCGATGCGCCCCTTGCTGGCCCACAGGCTCTCCGGCGGGCCCAGGTAGCTCGGCAGCTCACCGCCGGTGTCCACCACCAGCTTCTGCAGCACCACCGTCGGGTCGACCATCCAGAACTTGAGCACGTGGTGACCGGGGGTCTCGATCACGTGCTGCGTCGTCGTCCGGTTGACGTTGTCGGAGGTGTTGCGCTGCCACTGCCGGTTCATCGTGGTGTCGTTCGCGCCGGTCTCGGCGATGATGTCGACCACCTGCGGCGGCGCGTCGTCGATCGAGATCGCGTACTGCAACCCCTCGGGCGGCAGCACGTCGTTGCGCGGGGAGAGGTACGCCGTCACGTCCACCGGCCCGGTGGTGGTCAGGTGCATCTCGTACTCCAGGCGCGGGCTGTCGCCACCCGGGGTCTGCCGCGGCGTGCGCAGCGGGAAGGGCTTCACCCCGTCGCTGTCCCGGCCGATGTCCGGGATCGTCGTCCAGGTGACGCCGTTGGTCTCCACGGCCCGGCTGAAGTGCTCAGCGTTCATCGAGACGTACCCGCCGCCCTCGACGAAGCCCTGCGCGCCCCGCACGTCCGGCTTCTCGATCACCGCGGTGACGACGACCTGCGCGCCGTCCGGGCCGGTGATCGTGAGCGGCACCTCGGTGCGCCCCTGCGGAGCGCGGCCCCACTCCACGATCAGCTCCGCCCGCACCTGGTCGGTGACCCGGCCGCGCGGCTTGTCCAGGTGCACCCACGGCGCACCCGGCGTGATCGTGTAGTCGAAGGCCTGGGTGCCCTTGTTGAACACCTCGACGTAGGGCGCCGGGGTGCCGGCGTACCGGCTGAACACCGGCAGCACCGCGGGCTCGGACGACGCCGGCCAGGACTGCTCCGACCCCTCGATCGCCACGCCCATCTCCGCGACGGCCGGGACCTCGATGCGCTGCAGCGCCGGGTAGATCTCGTCCGGCAGCGCCTCGTGGTTCTCCTCCGGCTGCTGCCAGCCGGCGTTGGGCCCGTAGCGCTCGACGTCGCCGTAGCCGATGTGCGGCTGGGTCTGGAAGTCCTGCCACTTCCCGCCGGCGATCTCGGTGTTGTAGCGGTCGGCCAGCGCCAGGTCCTCGGCGAAGTGTGCCTCGGCCTCGTCGGCCAGGCGGTTGGTGGCCGCCCGGCCCTGCTCGGCGTAGAGCAGGTTGGTGAACTGTGCGTTGCGCAGCTCGTAGACGTTGGCCGTCGCCCGCACCGGGTAGCCGACCAGCTGGAAGAACGTGTCCCGCTGGGCGGGGAGCACCCGCTTGGACAGCCGGTCGGCCTGCGCGGCCAGCGCCTGCCAGTCGGCGGTCACCCGGTCCATCTCCCGGTAGGCGGTGAGGCTGAACGGGTTGCCCTCGTCGTCGTAGAGCACGGCCGAGGGGTCGGTGCGCAGGTCCTTGGTCTCGTCCAGGCTGATCGCCCGGTTGAGCAGCTCCGGCTTCCGCCGGGACTGCAGGACGCCGTACTGGTACAGCACCTCGGCGATGTCCTCGGCGAACGTCGGCCCGAAGTTCTCCACGGCGAAGCGCCGCTCCCACTCGTGCAGCTGGTCCAGACCCCAGCGCTCGGTGTCCCAGGCGTAGTCGAGGAAGAACTGCGTGGGCACCTCGTTGCCCTTCAGGTCACCGACGTTGGTGACCCACAGGTCGCGGATGCCGGCGCTGGCCGACTGCTCCAGCTGCTCCCACAGGTTCGGCAGCGGGGTGGTGTCCACCCACTTGTAGTTGCGGCCGTCGCCCACGTAGTCGAAGTGGTAGTAGAGACCGAACCCGCCGGGTCGGGCGTCGGAGGGCTGGGGCAGCTTGCGCATGTTGCCCCAGTTGTCGTCGGTCATGATCACCGTGACGTCCTCGGGGGCGCGCAGGCCCTCGTCCCAGTACCGCTGGACCTCCTTGTAGAGGGTCCACACCTGCGGGGTCTCGGCCGCCGGCTTGCCGGTGACCTCCTCGATGATCCGCCGCTGGGTGGCGATGATGTCCTCCATCAGCGCGATGCCGGCGCCGTCCTCGAGGGCGACGTCGCCGTTCCCGCGCATCCCGATGGTGACCAGGCCCTCGATGTCCTGGTCGACCATCCGCTGGATGCCCTCGCGCCAGTAGGCCTCGATCGCGGCGCGGTTGCGGCGGAAGCTCCACTCGCCGGTGCCGCCGTAGGGGTCCGAGCCCGGCTCGACGATGGTGCCCTCCGCGTCCCGCTTGGCCGGGACCGCGTGCCGGTTCCACTCCTCGATGCCGCGGAGCATCGGCGCCTCGTGCGAGGTGCCCATGACCACGCCGTAGCGGCTGGCGGTCTCGTGGTTGGCCGGGTCGTCCTCGGCGAACGCACGGCCCCACACGGCCGGCCACAGGTAGTTGGCCTTCAGCCGCAGCATGGTCTCGAAGACCTGGCCGTAGAACTCGGCGTTGAAGCCGTTGGGGAAGCCCTCGGCCTTGCCCGGGCCGAAGAACTGCGGAGCCCAGCGGCCCAGCTGCGGGTTCTCGTCGTTGATGAAGAAGCCGCGGTACTTGACGTCCGGGGTGCCCTGGGTGTGCCGGCCGGGGAGCACGTAGACCGTCTCCCGGTGCTGGGGCACGACGTCGTTCCAGAACTGCCACGGCGAGACGCCGATGCCCCGGGAGACGTCGTAGGCGCCGTAGATCGTGCCGCGCTGGTCGCTGCCGGCGATCACCAGCGCCTGCTCGACGCCGGGCATCGGGTCCTCGACGACCTGCTGCAGCGAGGTCTCCCACTCCCCGGCGATGCCGGAGACGTCGACCTTGCCCGCGGCCACCAGCGAGTCGACCAGCGGGCTGCGGCCGATGGTCCCGACGATGACGACCTCGCGCTCGGCGGGGACGGCACCGGTGACGACGCGCGGCGTCTGCCCGGTGACCTGGGCGATGTCCTCGGCCAGGTCACCGACGACGCGCCGGACGCCCTCGAACTCGCCCGGGTCGACCACCAGGGTGGCGGCCTTCCCGGGGACGGCGAGCGGGAAGCGGCCGGGGCCACCGGCGTAGGCGATGTAGGCGCCGGGGTCGGTCGGTGCCACGGTGGGCGCGCCGGCGGAGGCGGGGGTGGCCGACGCCGAGGTGGCGCCGGTGGGCACGGTCAGGGCGAGCGCCAGGCCGACCAGGAGCGCGCGACGCGAGGAGCGCCGCCACCTCCCGGGCTGACCGGCGCCGCGCCGGGCGGGCGGGCGTAGACGGATGACGGCTGAGCTCATGTCCGGCTCCACGGTGAGGGACGGCTGGGCGGGCGGTGCTGCCCGGGCACGGCGTTCCGAGAAGTTCCGAGAACGTGTGTCCGTCGTCACCGTAGGGAGGCGGTGAAGCTGTGGCAACGCTGGGAGCCGGATCAGTTCCGGCACCCGCCCAGGTGTAGTGCAACCCGCTGCCGGGCATGTCGGACCGGTCGCGAACGCGGCACTCAGCCGACTCCCGGGAGGCACCGATGGCCCGGTCCATCGCCGACCAGACCGTCGCCGAACTCGGCGGCCCGACCAGCGTCCTCGTCCGGCAGCGCAAGGACCACGAGGAGCTGGGCCGGCTGCTCGGGGAGCTGGACGGCACGACCGGCCGGGAGCAGGAACGGGTGCTGCGCCAGATCGACCGGCTCGTGTTCAGCCACGCGTTCGCCGAGGAGACCGTGCTCTGGCCGGTCATCCGGCGCGTGCTGCCCGACGGCGACGCGCTGACCCGCCAGGTCGAGGAGGAACACCAGGAGGTCAACGAACTGGTGAGCCGGCTGGAGACGCTCGGCCACGACGACCCCCGTCGGGCGGAGACGCTCGCCCGGCTGGTCGAGGTGCTCGACGAGGACGTCCGCGACGAGGAGGACGTCATGTTCCCCCGTCTGCAGGAGGCCCTCGACGCCAAGGCGCTGCGACGGCTCGGTCTGCAGTGGGAGGTCGCTCGTCGGGTCTCCCCGACCCGGCCCCACCCCACCGTCTCGCGCCGTCCGCCGGGCAACGCCGTCTCCGGCCTGCCGCTGTCGCTGCTGGACCGCACCCGCGACCTGGTCGACGCCGGGGTGCAGCGCGCGCCGGAACGCCTCACCCCCGCCGGTGAGACGGTCAGCCGGGCGCTGGCCGCGGCGGCCGGCTGGGTCGAGCGGGTGCCGCTGGCCCGCCGCGGCGACGGGCCGCCCACCGCCCGCTGACCCGGCGACCGGCCGGCGTGGTCTGATCGTGGCGTTCGGCCGGCGCCGGCCGGCCCAGCCAGAGGAGCCGCATGTCCGGTGAGGTCCTGCTCGAGGTCGAGGACGGCGTCGCCGTCGTCACGCTCGACGCCCCGCAGCGGCGCAACGCGCTGACCCCGGCGATGGCCGGGGAGCTGGTCGCGGCCCTCGACGAGGCCGACGCCCGCCCGGAGGTCGGTGCCCTGGTCGTCCGCGGCGCCGGCCGGTCCTTCTGCGCGGGCGGTGACGTGCAGACGCTCACCGCCGCCGGGCGGGACCCCGCCGAGCCGGGGGCCTACGCCGACATGAGCGCGATCTACGACTCGTTCCTGCGGCTGGGCCGGGTCCAGGCGCCGACGATCGCCGCGGTCCGCGGCTCGGCGGTGGGGGCGGGGATGAACCTGCTGCTCGCCGCCGACCTGCGGATCGTCGCCCGGGACGCCCGGCTGCTGTGCGGCTTCCTCAAGCGCGGGATGCACCCCGGCGGGGGGCACTTCGTGCTGCTCTCCCGGGTGGTCGGACGAGAGGCGGCCGCCGCGCTGGCGCTGTTCGGCCAGGAGCTGGACGGGGAGGCGGCGGTGCGGCTGGGGCTGGCCTGGGAGACCCACGACGACGACGCGGTCGAGGACCGGGCCCGTGAGCTCGCCGCCCGGGTGGCCCGCGACCCGGAGCTGGCCAGGCTCGCGGCCACCAGCTTCCGGACCGAGACCGGCCCGCCGCAGCTGAGCTGGGAGGCGGCGAGCCAGTACGAGCGGCCGGCCCAGATGTGGTCGATGCGCCGTTCCGCCGGCTGACCGTCGGTCGCCTGGCCCGCTGTTCGGGTCGACCCCGGCCGCCCGCTGCCGTTGATCACCACGGCCGCACGTGTCACAGGCTCACCGGGGGAGCGCGGCCCGGTCCCCGCCGACGAGACGCCGGGGGGAGCTCGCTGGGTCGCTGGTGCAGTTTCCCGCGGGCTCGCCGGAGACGCATCGGGCCCGGCTCCTGAGCAGGAGCCGGGCCCGACGGTCGAACGGGGTGGATCAGGTGGTCTGCTGACGCTTCGGCTCGTCCCGGGCGTCCAGCTGGATCTCCTTGTCCGCCCTCGGCACGCCGGCCTTCAGCTCCTTGGTCCGCTCCACCTCGGAGTCGAACTCGATGCCGAACAGCAGCGCGAGGTTGATCAGCCAGAACCAGATCAGGAAGATCACCACGCCGGCCAGCGCCCCGTAGGTGGCGTTGTAGCTGCTGAAGTTCGCCACGTAGAAGGCGAAGGCGGCGGAGGCGACGGCCGCCACCAGGATGGCGACGCCGGCGCCCGGGCTGACGAACTTGAAGCCGCGCAGCTTCGCGTTCGGGGTGGCGTAGTAGAGGACGGCGATCATCAGCGCCAGCAGCACGAGGATCACCGGCCACTTGGCCCAGCTCCAGATGGTCAGCACGGTGTCGCCCAGGCCGATGGCCTGCCCGATGGCGTCGACCACCGGCCCGCTCAGCACCAGCATCGCGACGATCAGCGCGGCGAAGAGGATGCCGATCAGGGTGATCAGCAGCTGCAGCGGCTTGAGCTTCCAGATCTTGCGGCCCTCGCGGGTCTCGTAGACCACGTTGGCCGCCCGGGTGAAGGCCCCGACGTAGCCCGACGCCGACCAGATGGCGCCGGCGAGCCCCAGGACCAGGGCGAACCCGGCCGTGGCGGTGTTGCCCGCGACCTGCTCGATCACCGGGTTCAGGGTGTCCGCGGCGGACTCGGGGACGACGGCGGTGAGCGCGTCGGTGAGCTGCTGCGGGGTGGTGAGCAACCCGATGATCGACGCGAGTGCGGTGATCGCCGGGAAGAGGGCGAGCACGCCGTAGTAGGTGAGCGAGGCGGCCCAGTCGGTCAGGCCGTCCTCGCTGAACTCCTTCACCGAGCGCTTGAACGTGCCACCGGTGGTGGGCTTCGGGTCTGCGCCGGTGGGGGCGAAGTCGGCCCGCTCGTGCGTGATGTTGTCGTCGTCCGGCGCGATGTCGCGCGCGACGTTCGGGTCGTGGGGGGAGGTGTCCCCCCCAGCGCCCTGCTGGGCGCTGCGTGCTCGTGCTCCGGCCATCAGGCCCTCCGGTGTGCCGCTGGTCTGTGTCGGGGCTCCGGTTCCCACTCGGAGCGCCGGTCACGCCTCGGCGCGCCCATTCCGGTCACGGAGGGTCTCGCAGCGGGTGGATGCGCGGTGAACGAGTCGGGAACTGTGCAGTTCACAGCCGCACCGGACGGCGGACAGCGACGAGCGTCACACGGAATCGGACGAAGAAGTCACTCCGTGTACGGTTCGCCGGCCGTGAAGCGGGCACCGATCCGTCCAGAACGGCTGCCGTCGGCTTCCCCCCGGCGGTCCCCGAGAGGAACGTGGAGCAGACGAGATGGTGTTGTGGCCGGCGGTGACCCTGGTCGGTTTCCTGGTGCTGACTGCCCTGGTGATCGCGATGGGCACCCAGTCGACGGCGCGGTGGGAGGCGGAGAAGCGGGCGGCGTCCGCCCCGCGGGCCCGGCACGCGGCCCCCGAGGGCGCGCGCGCCACGGCGACCCTCTAGTCCCTCCCCGCACGCGCATGACGGCGGTCTCCCGGCTGGGAGGCCGCCGTCGTCGTGTTCAGAGCCAGTCGGCCGGGGTGTCCAGCACCGTCCGGTCCAGCGAGGCCAGCAGCTCCAGCTGGGGCCCCACCTTCGGCAGCTCCCACCGCTGGAAGAACCGCGCCGCCTGCCGCTTGCCGGCGTAGAAGGCGCCGTCCCGCCCCTCCTCGTCCCGCCCCTCGGTGGCCAGCGCCTGCTCCAGCCACAGCCAGCCGACGACCACGTGCCCGACCGCCTCCAGGTGCACCGTCGCGTTGGCCAGCGCGCGCTCCGGGTCGCCGTCGGCCCACAGCGCTCCGGTGACCGCGCCGATCCGCTGCACCAGTCCGTCCAGGGTGGCCGCGAGGTCGGCCCACTCGGTGCCCCGCGCGCGGTGCGTGGTCGCCGCGATGGTCTCGCCCAGCAGCGCCAGGCCCGCGCCGCCGTCGGCGACCACCTTGCGGCCGAGCAGGTCCAGCGCCTGGATGCCGTGGGTGCCCTCGTGGATCGGGTTGAGCCGGTTGTCCCGGTAGAACTGCTCGACCGGGAAGTCCCGGGTGTAGCCGGCGCCGCCGAGCACCTGGATGGCGAGGTCGTCCGCGGCCAGGCACCACTGCGAGGGCCAGCTCTTCGCGATCGGGGTGAGCACCTCCAGCAGCCGGTGGGCCCGGGCGCGTTCCGCCGCCGACTCCGCCGTCCGCTCCTCGTCGACCAGCCGCGCGCAGTAGAGGCCCAGGGCGAGCCCGCCCTCGACGTAGGACTTGGCCGCCAGCAGCATCCGCCGCACGTCGGGGTGCTCGATGATCGGCACCGGGGGAGTGGCGGGGTCCTTGCCGGCGAGCGGGCGGCCCTGCGTGCGGGTGCGGGCGTACTCCAGGGCGTGCAGGTACCCGGTGTACCCCAGCGCGGTGGCGCCCATCCCGACGCCGATCCGCGCCTCGTTCATCATGGTGAACATGTAGGTCAGCCCGCGGTGCAGCTCGCCGACCAGGAAGCCGACGGCGCCGGGCCGCCCACCCGGCGTGTGCCCGCCCTCCCCGAAGTTGAGCAGGGTGTTCGTCGTCCCGCGGTAGCCCATCTTGTGGTTGAGGCCGGCGAGCACGACGTCGTTGCGCTCGCCCAGCCCGCCCTCGTCGTCCACCAGGAACTTGGGCACCAGGAACAGCGAGATGCCCTTCACGCCGGGCGGGCCGCCGGGCGCCTTGGCCAGGACCAGGTGGACGATGTTCTCGGTGAGCTCGTGGTCGCCGGCCGAGATCCACATCTTGGTGCCGGTCAGCCGGTAGCTGCCGTCGTCCTGCGGTTCCGCGCGGGTGGTGATGTCGGCCAGCGACGAGCCGGCCTGCGGCTCGCTCAGCGCCATCGTGCCGAACCAGCGGCCCTCGGCCATCGGCGGCACGTAGGTCTGCACCTGCTCGGGCGTGCCGTGCGCGACGAGCAGGTTCGCATGCGCCATGGTCAGGAACGGGTAGGCCGAGGTGCCGATGTTCGCCGCCTGGAACCACGCGTGCACCGCCTGGTTCACCACCGCCGGCAGCTGCAGCCCGCCCAGTTCCTCGGGCAGCGCCGCGGCGGTCATCCCGGCGTCGGCGAACACCCGCAGCGCCGCGGCCACCTCCGGGATCAGCACCACCTTGCCGTCGACGACGTGCGGCTCGTGCTCGTCGGCCGCCCGGTTGTGCGGCGCGAAGTGGTCGGTGGCGATCGCGGCGGCCAGCTCGAGCACCGCGTCGAAGGTCTCCCGCGAGTGCTCGGCGTAGCGGGAGCGCTGCGTCAGCGCCTCGACCTGCAGCCACTCGTGCAGCAGGAACTCCAGGTCCCGGGCGCTCAGGATCGACGACGGGGGCACGGGCTCCTCCTGGCGACGGCGGTGTCGGTGGGCCGGGGCCCGTGCCGCCAGGCTAGGCCGGGTGTCCGGTGCAGGCCGCTCGGGTACGGGGCCGGTCATGGACCTGTCCAAGATCGTGGCCCGCGCGACCGGCCTGGCCGGCGAGGCCGGCAGCGGCGCGCTCAAGCAGCTGCAGCACCTCCGGGTGCCCGGGGTCGGTCAGACCTCGGTCACCGACGACCCACGGACGGCGGCCCGGCGCTGGCGGGCGGTGACCGTGCTGACCGACGTCGAGGCCCTGCGCACCACACCGCCCGCGCCGCTGGCGGCCTTCGGCGACCGGCTGGAGGTCCGGGTGACCCCCGCGCCGGGCGACCGCGGTGCCGAACTGGCCGCCCGCTTCCGCGGCCCGGTCACCGAGGAGGAGATCGGCGAGCTGCGCTCCGCGCTGCGCCAGGCCAAGCAGCTGGTCGAGGTGGGCGAGGTGCTGCGCAACGAGCCACAGCCGCACGGCCACCGCAAGCAGACGCCGCAGGGCGAGGCGCTCGACGGGATGACGGCCCAGGCCGGCAAGGAGGGTGTGCTGTGAAGGCTGCGACCTGGACCGGGGTGAACGAGGTCTCCGTCGAGGAGGTCCCCGAGCCCACGCTGCTCAACGACCACGACGTCATCCTGAAGATCAGCCAGTCGGTCACCTGCGGCTCGGACCTGCACCTGCTGGGCGGGTACATCCCGTTCATGCGCGCCGGCGACGTGCTGGGCCACGAGTTCATCGGCGAGATCGTCGAGGCCGGTCCCGCGGTGCGCGACCGCAAGGTCGGTGACCGGGTCGTCGTCGCGCCCTTCGCCGCCTGCGGCAACTGCTGGTACTGCACGCAGGAGCAGTACTCGCTCTGCGACAACGGCAACGCCAACCCCGGGATCACCGAAGGGCTGTGGGGCCAGAGCCCCGGTGGCTGCTTCGGCTACTCCCACGCGATGGGCGGCTACGCCGGCAGCCACGCGGAGTTCATGCGGGTGCCCTACGCCGACGTCGGCACCTTCGTCGTCCCGGAGGGCGTCTCCGACACCCGGGCGCTGTTCGCCTCCGACGCCGCGTCGACCGGCTGGATGGGCGCCGACCTGGCCGGCACGAAGCCGGGGGACGTCGTCGCGGTGTGGGGCGCCGGCGGGGTCGGGCAGATGGCGGCCCGGGCGGCGATGCTGCTGGGCGCCGAGCAGGTCGTCGTCATCGACCGGGTGCCCGAGCGGCTGGCCCAGGTGCGTGAGCACGTGGGCGCCGAGACGGTCGACTACACCAGCACCGACGTGCTGGCGGAGCTGCGGGAGCGCACCGGCGGCCGCGGTCCGGACGTCTGCATCGAGGCGGTCGGCATGGAGGCGCACAGCCCCGGCGCGCCGGGCATCTACGACCAGGTCAAGCAGCAGCTGCGGCTGCAGACCGACCGGCCCACCGCGCTGCGCGAGGCGATCCTGGCCTGCCGCAAGGGCGGCTCGGTCTTCAGCCTCGGTGTCTTCGCCGCGATGGTGGACAAGTTCCCGATGGGCGCGGTGATGAACAAGGGCCTGACCCTGCGCGGAGCCCAGGTGCACGCCCAGCGCTACATCCCGGAGCTGCTGGAGCGGATGGCCCGCGACGAGCTGGTCACCGAGCACCTGGCCACCCACGTGCTGCCGCTGAGCGAGGCGCCGCGGGGCTACCAGATGTTCAAGGACAAGACCGACGGCTGTGTGCGCGCGGTCTTCCAGCCCTGACCGGCCCGCGGGCCCGATGACGACGGCCCCCTCCCGCAGTGGCGGGAGGGGGCCGTCGTCGGTGGGCCTCAGTCGCGCGGTCGGGCCACCCCGTCGGGCAGGTGGTCGGCCGGCAGGCTGGCCAGCCCGGTCGGCTGGTCGGGTGCCGCCTCGTGCCGGCCGCCCTCGGCCCGGTCGTCGTCGGCCTCGGTGGCCTCGGCGGCCTCGTGCCGGCCGCCGCCCTCGGGCAGCCGCCGGTCGGTGCGGTCGGCGTCCTCCACCGGCGGCGGGGTGGACGTCGGCGCCGCGGCCCCGGCGGCGTGCGCGCTCGCCAGCGCCGGGTCGTCCTCGCCCGCGCCGGTCTGCTGCGCCTGGATGCCCGACTGGGTGCGCAGGGCCAGCTGGGGCAGGAAGAGCAGCACGAAGAAGCCCAGCGCGACCACGCCCGCCGCGATCAGGAAGACCAGGTCGATCGAGTCGGAGAAGCCGGTCTTGAACGGCTGCGCCACGGCGCTGGGGAGCTGCTGGATGAACGAGGTGTCCGACAGGTCGGTCGCGTTGCCGGCGGCCGCCTGGAGCTGGGGTGCCAGTTCCGGGTCGGCCGCGGCGGCGTCGGAGACCGCGCTGCCGATGTCGGTGGGCAGCCGGGTGAACAGCACCGAGAGGAAGACCGCCGTCCCCAGGGTGCCGCCCATCTGCCGGAAGAACGTCACCGACGAGGTGGCGACGCCGATCTCCCGCGGGCTGACCGCGTTCTGCACCGCCAGGATGACCGGCTGGAAGTTGAAGCCCAGGCCCAGCCCCATCAGCGTCATGAACGGGAACATCACCAGCACCGAGGTGTCCGCGCCGACGATGAACGACAGCGACACCAGGGCGGTGACGATGAAGACCACGCCGACCAGCGGGAACAGCTTGTACTTGCCGGTGCGGGCGATGACCTGGCCGGCGATGACCGAGCCGGCCATGATGCCCAGCACCAGCGGGATCATCTCCAGCCCGGCCTCGGTGGGGCTGGAGCCCTGCACGATCTGCAGGTACTGGGGCAGCAGCAGGATGCCGCCGAACATGCCGGCGCCCAGCACGATGCTGCTGAGGCTGCTCACCGCGAAGGTGCGGTTGGCGAACATCCGCAGCGGCAGCAGGGCGTCGTCCCGGTAGGCCCGCTCGGCGAGGACGAAGAGCACGAACCCGACGGCCGCGAGGGCGTAGCAGGTCAGCGCGCCGGTGCTGCCCCAGCCCCAGGTGCGGCCCTGCTCGGCGACGATCAGCAGCGGGACGAGGAAGAGCACCAGCGCGAGGGCGCCCGGCCAGTCGATCCGGTGGTCGCGGCGGGTGTGCGGCAGGTGCAGCACCCGGAACACGACGACGAGCGCCAGGGCGCCCAGCGGCACGTTCACGTAGAAGATCCAACGCCAGCCGGTGATGCCCAGGATCGAGGACTGGCCGGAGAGGAACCCGCCGATGACCGGTCCCAGCACGCTGGACGTGCCGAAGACGGCCATGAAGTAGCCCTGGTACTTGGAGCGCTCCCGCGGCGGCACGATGTCGGCGATGATCGCCAGCGCCAGCGACATCAGCCCACCGGCGCCGACGCCCTGGACAGCTCGGTAGGCGGCCAGCTGGTACATGGTGTCGGCGAGGCCGCACAGCGCCGAGCCGACCACGAAGACGGCGATGGCGAACAGGTAGAACGGCCGGCGGCCGTACATGTCGCTCAACTTGCCGTACAGCGGTGTGGTGATCGTGGAGGTGATCAGGAAGGCGGTGGTCGCCCACGCCTGCAGGTCGTAGCCGTTCAGGTCGTCGGCGATCGTGCGGATGGCGGTGGAGACCACGGTCTGGTCCAGCGCGGCGAGGAACATGCCGAGCAGCAGGCCGCCCATGATCGTCATGATCTGCCGGTGGGTGAACACCCCGGCGGCGTCGGGTGCCGCCGCGGCGGCGCGGGCACCGCGACGGTCGGCCACGGGCGCGCGGTCGCTGGTCTGGGTCATCGGTCCTTCTCGAGGGAGTCCACGGCGCCGCCGGTGGCGGAGCCCAGGGTGGGGAGGTGGTCGGTGAGGTCCTGCACGAACCGGCGCAGCTGGGCGGTGAACCCGGCCAGCTCGCCCGGTGCCCAGTCGGCGGTCACCTCGGTCAGCAGCGCGTCGCGCTCCTGCCGGAGCTGGTCGAGGACCGCCTCGCCGGCCGGGGTGATGACCAGCCGGCTGACCCGGCCGTCCTGTTCGTCGGCGACCCGGCGCACCAGGCCGGTGTCGACGAGCAGGGTGACGTGGCGGCTGACGGTGGAGGGGTCGGCGTGGACCAGCTCGGCGAGCGCGCCCTGGCGCAGCGGGCCGAGGCGGGTCAGCGGGAACAGCAGCACGTGGGCGGCGCGCTCGCGCGCGTCACCGCCCGTCGAGCCGGTCGGGCCGGCGGCCTTGAGCGCGTGCATGACGCGCATCAGGCGGGCCAGCTCGTCGGAGAGGGACGTCGGCGTCTCGGCGGCCGGCGTGTGGTCCGTCGCGGACGCGAGGTCGGTCACGGCGTCTCCGGTCGTCGTCGGGGGTGCGGACGGCGCCGCGCTGCGCCAGGAACAGTTGCACTCTACAAACCGTTGCGCCATGCATGCAACAAGTTGCGTCGAGCATGCAGTGTGATGCGGGCGACGTCCGGGCCGGAGATGGGACGCTGGGGGGCGCCCGCACCGGAGAGGAACCCCGAACGACCGTGAGCACCCCGCACGACGAGCTGCGCTCGCGGCTGTCCGCGCTGACCCTCGCCGACGAGCACCGGCTCCGCCGGCGCCTCGACGGCACCCGCCGCACCAAGGACCCGGCCGCCCGCGCGCGCCAGCGTGAGCGGATCGCCGAGGACGTCGTCGCCGCCGAGGCCCGCATCGCCGCCCGGCGCGCCGCCGTCCCGGTGCTCGGCTACCCCGACGAACTGCCGGTGAGTCAGCGGCGGGACGACATCGCCGCCGCCGTCCGCGACCACCAGGTCGTCGTCGTCGCGGGGGAGACCGGCTCGGGCAAGACCACCCAGCTGCCCAAGATCCTGCTCGAGCTCGGCCGGGGCGTCCGCGGCCGGATCGGGCACACCCAGCCACGGCGGATCGCCGCCCGCACGGTGGCCGAGCGGATCGCCGAGGAGATCGGCACCCCGCTGGGCGACGTCGTCGGCTGGAAGGTGCGCTTCACCGACGAGGTGGGCGACCGGACGCTGGTCAAGCTGATGACCGACGGCGTGCTGCTGGCCGAGGTGCAGCGCGACCGGATGCTCCGCCAGTACGACACGATCATCATCGACGAGGCGCACGAGCGGAGCCTCAACATCGACTTCCTGCTGGGCTACCTGGCCCGGCTGCTGCCCCGCCGCCCCGACCTCAAGCTGGTCATCACCTCCGCGACGATCGACGTCGACCGGATCGCCAAGCACTTCAGCGTGGACGGCGCCGAGGTGCCCGTCGTCGAGGTCAGTGGGCGCACGTACCCGGTGGAGGTGCGCTACCGGCCGGTCGTCGACCCCGACGACCCGGACGCCGACCCCGACCGCGACCAGGTGAGCGCCATCGTCGACGCCTGCACCGAGCTGGTCGCCGAGGGCCCCGGTGACGTGCTGGTCTTCCTCGCCGGCGAGCGGGAGATCCGGGACACCGCGGAGGCGCTGGGTGGCGTGACGGAACGGTCCGGTGCGCCCATCGACGTCCTGCCGCTCTACTCGCGGCTGTCCGCGGCCGACCAGCACAAGGTCTTCCAGCCGCACACCGGCCGGCGGATCGTGCTCGCCACCAACGTCGCCGAGACGTCGCTGACCGTGCCCGGGATCAAGTACGTCGTCGACCCGGGCACCGCGCGGATCTCCCGCTACAGCCATCGCACCAAGGTGCAGCGGCTGCCCATCGAGCCGATCAGCCAGGCCTCGGCCCGGCAGCGGTCGGGGCGGTGCGGCCGCACCAGCGAGGGCATCGCGATCCGGCTGTACAGCGAGGACGACTACGACGCCCGGCCGGAGTACACCGACCCGGAGATCCTGCGCACCAACCTGGCTTCGGTGCTGCTCCAGATGGCCTCGCTCGAGCTGGGCGACGTCGCCGACTTCCCGTTCATCGACCCGCCGGACCGCCGGGCGGTCGCCGACGGCCTCGCGCTGCTGGAGGAGCTCGCCGCCCTCGACGGCGAGGGCCGGCTGACCGAGACCGGCCGGGCGCTGGCCGCCCTGCCGCTGGACCCGCGCATCGCGCGGATGGTGGTGGAGGCCGACCGGCGCGGGGTGCTGGAGGAGGTGCTGGTCATCGCCGCCGGGCTCACCGTCCAGGACGTGCGGGAACGCCCGGCCGAGCACCAGCAGGCCGCCGACGAGATGCACCGCCGGTTCGCCGACGAGAACTCCGACTTCCTCGCTCTGCTCAACCTCTGGCGGTACCTGGGGGAGCAGCAGGGCGAGCTGTCGGGCAACCAGTTCCGCCGCACCGTGAAGCGGGAGTTCCTGCACTACCTGCGCATCCGGGAGTGGCAGGACCTGCACGGCCAGCTGCGCAGCACCGCCCGCCGGCTGGGCATGACCACGGGGGCCCTTGCCGAGGCGCCCGACGAGCGCGGCGTGCACGCCGCCCTGCTGGCCGGGCTGCTCAGCCAGGTCGGCGTGCAGGCCGAACCGGCCAAGAACCGCGACGGCAAGCCCGGGCGCCCCGGCCGCGAGTACCTGGGCACCCGCAACACCCGGTTCGTGATCGCCCCCGGCACGCCGCTGGCGAAGAAGCCGCCGCGCTGGGTGGTCGCCGCCGAGCTGGTCGAGACGAGCCGGCTCTTCGCCCGCACCGTGGCCCGGATCGACCCCGAGGTGGTCGAGCGGCTCGCCGACCACCTGGTCAAGCGCACCTACAGCGAGCCCCGCTGGGACGCCAAGCGCGGGTCGGTCGTGGCCACCGAGCGGGTCACCCTCTACGGGCTGCCGCTGGTCGTGGGCCGGCGCGTGCAGTACGGCTCGATCGACCCGGTGGTCTCCCGGGAGCTGTTCATCCGGCACGCCCTGGTACAGGGGGAGTGGACGACCCACCACCGGTTCTGGGCGGAGAACCAGGCGGCGATCGAACGGGTCGCCGAACTGGAGGAGCGGGCCCGGCGCCGGGACATCCGGGTCGACGACGAGACCGTGTTCGAGCTCTACGACGAGCGGGTCCCGGCCGACGTCGTCTCCACCCGGCACTTCGACCGGTGGTGGAAGGAGGCCCGGCGGAGCCAGCCGGACCTGCTGACCTTCACCCCGGAGATGCTGACCAACGCCGCGGTGGCCGGGCAGGTGCAGGTCGAGGACTACCCCGACCAGGTCGAGCTGACCCAGGGGCTGACGCTGCCGCTGTCGTACGCGTTCGACCCCGGGGCGGCCGGGGACGGCGTCACCGTCGACGTGCCGCTGGGCGTGCTGGACGCGGTCGCCTCGCAGACCTCCGGCGCGTCGCTGGCGTTCACCGTGCCGGGGCTGCGCGAGGAGCTGGTCACCGAGCTGCTGCGGTCGTTGCCCAAGCAGCTGCGCCGCGGGCTGGTCCCCATCCCCGACCGGGTGCGGCAGGTGCTGCCGCTCATCGACCCGACCGAGCCGCTCCTGCCCGCGCTGGAGCGGGAGCTGCGCCGGGTCACCTCGGTGGTCATCCCGCCGGACGCCTGGCAGCCCGCGGAGGTGCCGGCGCACCTGCGGGCGACCTTCCGGGTGCTCGACGACCAGCAGCGGCCGCTGGCCACCGGCAAGGACCTCGCCGCACTGCGGGCGCAGGTCGCCCCGCAGGCCCGCGCCAGCCTGGCCCGGGCCGCGTCGACGTACGAGCGCACCGGGCAGACCAGCTGGACCTTCGGGGAGCTGCCCCGCTCGGTCGAGGTCCAGCGGGGTGGGCACGTCGTGACCGCCTTCCCCGCGCTGGTCGACGAGGGCGACACGGTGGGGGTCCGGGTGGTCGCCACCGAGGTCGAGGCGACCCGGCTGAGCTGGCGCGGTGCCCGGCGCCTGCTGCTGCTCGCGGTCGGTTCGCCGGTGCGGCAGGTGGTCAAGGGGATCGGCCCGCGCACCCGGCTGGCGCTGCAGTTCAACCCCGACGGGGAGATCCCGGACCTGGTCGCCGACTGCGCCGACGCCGCGGCCGACGAGCTGGTCGCCGCAGCCGGTGGCCCGCCGCGGGACGAGGCGGCCTTCGCCGCGCTGGTCGAGGCGGCTCGCGCCCAGCTGCTGCCGCTGACCAGCGACGCCGTCCGCCGGGTCGAGGCGGTGCTCACCCAGGCCAGGGAGGTCGCCGTCGCGATCGGCGCCGCACCGGGGCGGCGGGTGCCCGAGGCTGCGATCGCCGACCTGCGCCGGCAGATGAGCGGGCTGCTGCACAAGGGCTTCGTCGCCGCGGCCGGCCGGAACCGGCTGCCTGACCTGACTCGCTACCTGACCGCGATGGCGTACCGGCTGGAGCGGCTGCCGGCCAACGCTGCCCGGGACGCGCTGCTGATGGACACCGTCGCCGCGGTCACCGCCGAGTACGAGCAGCTGCGTCGGCAGGTACCGGCGACCGGAGCGCCCGACGACCCGGTGGCGCGGGTGCGGTGGATGGTCGAGGAGCTGCGCGTGGGGCTGTTCGCCCAGGCGGTCGGCACCCGGCGGCCGGTCTCCGAGCAGCGGATCTACAAGGCCATCGACCAGGTCCTGGGCTAGGCCGGACCCGGTCCCGCGCCGCTCAGTCGGTCTCGGCGGTCCCGGAGTCCTTGAGCAGCGCAGAGACCCGCTGCCGGCTGACGCCGAACATCGCCGCGATGCGGTTGATGCTCACGTCCTCCGACTGCAGCGCGGCGGCCTGCTCCCGGCGCCAGTCGGCCCCGGCCGTGGACAGGGTGGCCAGCACGCTGCTGAGCTGCTCGACGATCAGCGGCCGGTCCTCGTCGGTGACGATCTCGGTCCACGAGTGGCCGGCCCGCCGGTTCTCCAGCAGCACCTCGGCCCGCTTGCGGGCCTGCTCCAGTTGGGTGGTGCACGCCTCCAGCTCCTCCATCAGCGTGCACAGTGCGCGGGTCGCGTCGTCCTCGGCCGGGACGTCGGTGGCGCTCACGGTGATCTCCTGGTGCTCGTGCGGCAGGGCGGAGCCCCGTCGTTCGATTGCACACTACCCGACTGAACGGCCGTTGCGTGCAATGGCCAATGCGTGCAATCCCTCCTGCATGCAATGGGGGTTGCGAAGCGCTCCGCCGAGTGTCATGGTTGGCCATCCGGTTGTCCCCAACCTATCCGCGACGGCTGAGACGAGAACCCGTGTCCACCTTCACCGCCAGCGTCGACCTGCCCGTGATCGCCACCAGCGTGCCCCTGGTCCGCCGGCTGGTCCGGGACGTGCTGCGCGCCTGGGAGGCCCCGCAGGACCGGGAGGACGTCGAGCTGCTGGTCACCGAGCTGGTGGCGAACGTCGTCGACCACGCCGGGAGCGGCTCGTTCACCCTCGAGCTGACCCTCGGTGGCGCGTGGCTGCGCGTCGCGATCGTGGACGGGTCCGCCGTCCGCCCGATCGTGCGCGAACTCGACCACGACGCCGAGCGCGGCCGCGGCATGCGGCTGGTGGACGCGATCGCGCACCGCTGGGGCGTGGAGGACCACCGGGGTGGCAAGCGCGTGTGGTTCGAGCTGGTCCCGGCCGCCGTCGGGGAGCCGCCCGCCGGATGACCGCCGGGTTTGCGCCCCTGGGGCAGCGGGGAGGGCCGCTTCGACAGCAGTCCAGTGGACGACGGGAGTCGAGATGACCGAGCCCAGCAACGTGCACCCGGCCGGCGAGGAGCTGACCGACGAGGAGATGGTGGAGGCCGTGGCCGGCTCCACCGACAGCGCCTCGGAGAACGCCGACCGCGCCGGCCGCGACTGGGACGGCGACCCCTCGCAGGCACCCCAGCAGTGAGCGCACCGGCTGCGGGCGCACCGGGCCCCGCAGCCGGTCGGCACCCCGGGCCGCAGGTCCCTCCCGTCAGGCGGTAGTGCGCTGTGGCGGTGCTCACATGATGTGCCACCGTGTGCCGGTCCCCGTCGCCGTCGACGAAGGCAGGCGCATGAGCATCCTCGGCACCCGGGTCGTCCGCACGGAGGACCCGCTCTTCCTCACCCGCGGGGCGGTCTACACCGACGACCTCACCGACGAGCGGCTCACCGGCGCCCTGCACGCCACCCTGGTCCGCTCCACCGTGGCGCACGGCCGCGTGCTGTCGGTCGACGCGTCGGCCGCGCTGGAGGCCCCCGGCGTCGTCGCGGTCGTCACCGCCGCCGACCTGGCGGACCTGGCGCCCATCCCGACCGGGTTCCCCTTCGTCCACGAGGCGTTCACCCGCCCCTGGCTGGCCGCGGACGTGGTCCGTTTCGTCGGTGACGTCATCGCCGTCGTCCTCACCGAGGAGCGCTACCAGGGTGAGGACGCCGCCGAGCTGGTGGCCGTCGACATCGACCCGCTGCCGGCCGTCGTCGGGACGGCGGCCGCGGCCACCGACGAGGTGGTGCTCTTCCCCGAGGTCGGCACCAACGTCATCGCCTCCTTCGGCGAGCCCGTCCCGGACGACTTCTTCGCCGGCTGCGAGGTCGTCGTCCGGCAGCGGATCGTCAACCAGCGCGTCGCGCCGGTGCCGCTGGAGACCCGGGCGGCCTCCGCCGCCTGGGGCGAGGACGGCCGGGTCACCCTCTGGTGCTCCAACCAGGGCGCCCAGCTCGCACAGGCGGAGATCGCCGGCTGGCTGGGCCTGGACCCGGCGCTGGTGCACCTGATCACCCCCGCCGTCGGCGGGGGCTTCGGTGCCAAGATCGGCGCCGACCCGGAGTTCGCGCTGGTCGCGCAGCTGGCCAAGCTCACCGGCCGCCCCGTGCGGTGGGCGGAGACCCGCTCGGAGAACCTGGTCGGGATGCTGCACGGCCGCGGCCAGGACCAGGTGGTCACCATCGGCGGTCGCCGCGACGGCACCGTCGAGGCGTACAGCCTCGTCATCGACCAGGACGCCGGCGCCTACCCGCGCCTGGGCGTCGTCCTGCCCACGCTGACGATGATGATGGCCCCGGGCGTCTACGCCTTCCCGCGGGTGCACGCCCAGGCCCGGGTGCTGGCCACGACCACGACCTCGATCGGGGCCTACCGCGGGGCCGGGCGGCCGGAGGCGACCGCGGCGGTGGAGCGGGCGGTCGACCTGTTCGCGAGCGAGATCGGCATGGACCCGGCCGAGGTCCGCCGGATCAACCTCCTCCCGCCGTTCGACACGCCGCACACCACGGCGACGGGCGCGACCTACGACAACGGCGACTACGCCGCCGCGCTGGAGAAGGCCCTCGACGCCGCCGGCTACGCGGAGCTGCGGGCCGAGCAGGCCCGCCGCCGGGCGGCCGGTGAGGTCCGCCAGCTGGGCATCGGGCTGTCGGTGTACGTGGAGATCACCGGCGCCGGCGGGGAGTCCGGCGCGCCGACCGAGGACGCCAGCATCGAGGTGCACCCCGACGGCACCGCGACCGTGCTCACCGGCACCTCCCCGCACGGACAGGGCCACGCCACCGCCTGGGCGATGATCGCCAGCGACCAGCTCGGCATCCCGGTCGAGAAGATCACCGTGCTGCACGGCGACACCGACCTGGTGCCCAGGGGCGGCGGCACGATGGGGTCGCGCAGCCTCCAGCAGGGTGGCGCCGCGGTGCACCAGGCCGCCGGGGAGCTGGTCGAGGTCGCCCGCGCCCGGGCGGCCGAGCGGCTGGAGGTCGATCCGACCGACCTCGTCGTCGACCTCGGCATCGCCGGGCTCGCCGTCCGCGGGGCCCCCGGCACCGGGGTGAGCTTCGCCGAGCTCGCCGCCGACGAGCAGCTGCTGGTGCGCACCACCTTCAGCGCCGCGGCGCCCACGTTCCCGTTCGGCGCGCACGTCGTCGTCATCGAGGTCGACGTCGAGTCGGGCAAGGCCGAGGTGGTGCGGGTGGTGGCCGTCGACGACGCCGGGACCATCCTCAACCCGCTGCTCGCCGACGGGCAGCGGCACGGCGGCCTCGCCCAGGGCATCGCGCAGGCGCTGCTCGAGGAGGTCCGCTACGACGCCGACGGCAACCCGACCACCTCGACCCTGGCGGACTACCCCTTCGTCTCGGCGACCGAGCTGCCCAGCTTCGAGCTGGTGGAGATGGCCACGCCCACCCCGGTGAACCCGCTGGGCGCCAAGGGCATCGGTGAGGCCGGGACCATCGGCTCCACCCCGGCGACGCAGAACGCCGTCATCGACGCCGTCGCCCACCTCGGCGTCCGGCACGTCGACATGCCGACCACGCCCATGCGGGTGTGGCGTGCGATCCGGCAGGCCGCTGGCCAGGGAGGCAACTGATGCAGGTCACGATCACCGTCAACGGGCAGCGGCGCACCGACGAGGTGGAGCCGCGGCTGCTGCTCGCGCACTACCTGCGGGAGACCTGCGGGCTGACCGCCACCAACATCGGCTGCGACTCGACGTCCTGCGGAGCCTGCACCGTCGTCGTCGACGGCCTGACGGTGAAGAGCTGCACCGTGCTCGCCGTGCAGGCCGACGGGGCGCAGGTGACCACCCTGGAGGGGCTGGCCGGGCCGGACGGCGAGCTGCACCCGGTGCAGGCCGCCTTCCGGGCCGAGCACGGCCTGCAGTGCGGCTTCTGCACCCCGGGCATGGTGCTGGCCGCGATCGGCGTGCTGGCCGACAACCCCGACCCCAGCGACCGGGAGGTCCGCGAGGGACTGGAGGGCAACCTCTGCCGGTGCACCGGCTACCACAACATCGTGCGCGCGGTGCAGACCGCGGCGCAGGCCGGCCCCGCCGCCGGCCGGGTGCCGTGATCCCCGCCCCGTTCGACCTGGTCCGCGCCCGGTCGGTCGAGGAGGCGCTGGACGCGCTGGTCGAGCACGGCGACGACGCGAAGGTGCTGGCCGGCGGCCACTCGCTGCTGCCGCTGATGAAGCTGCGGCTGGCCGTGCCCGCCGTGCTGGTCGACATCAGCGGCATCCCCGACCTGTCCTACGTGCGGGTCGAGGGGGAGGAGGTGGCGATCGGGGCGGGCACCCGGCACTTCGAGCTGCAGCGCTCCGCGGTCGCCGGCGCCGAGGTCCCGCTGCTGCCGCACGTCGCCGGCCGGGTCGGCGACCCGCAGGTGCGCCACCGCGGCACCCTCGGCGGCACCGTCGCGCACAGCGACCCGGCCTCGGACCTGCCGACGGCGCTGCTGGCACTGGGCGGGACGGTGGTGGTGCAGGGGCCGGCCGGCCGGCGGGAGATCCCGGTGACCGGGTTCTGGCTCGGGTTCTTCGAGACCGCGCTGGAGCCCGACGAGCTCGTGGTGGAGCTGCGGGTGCCGCGCACCGGCACAGCGGGCTGGGGGTACCAGAAGTTCACCCGCCGGGAGAACGACTGGCCGATCGTCGCGGCCGCGGCGGTGCAGGGGCGGGTGGCGCTGGCGAACATGGCCGGTGCCGTCGTCCGGGCCACCGCGACCGAGGAGGCGCTGGCCGCCGGGGCGTCGATCGCCGAGGCGGCCGAGCTGGCCGACCAGGGGCTCTCGCCGTCGGCGGACATGCACGCCGACGCCGACTACCGCCGGCACCTGGCCCGGCTGCTCACCCGCCGAGCCCTGGAGCAGGCCGTCCCCTGAGGGCGGAGATGGCCGTTCCTGCCCTTCGTCAGCGGGCGGGGCTGAGCATCCCGGCGCCGACGGTGGCGTTGGTGGCCTCGTCGATGAGGATGAACCGACCGGTCGCCCGATTGCGGTGGTAGTCGTCGACGAACAGCGGCTGAGTGCTGCGCAGCGTGACCCGGCCGATGTCGTTGAGCCCGAGACTGGCCGCCTCCGGGTCGCGGTGCAGCGAGTTCACGTCCAGCCGGTACTGCACGTCCTTGACCATCGCGCGCACCGAGCGGGTGGTGTGCTTGACGGTCAGCCGCTGCCGGGCCTGCAGCGGCTGGTCGGACATCCAGCAGACCATCGCGTCGAGGTCCTGCGTGACCTGCGGGGCGTTGTGCGGCCGGCAGATGAGGTCGCCGCGGGAGACGTCGAGGTCGTCGGCGAGCCGGACGGTGACCGACATGGGTGGGAAGGCCGCGTCGACCGGGCCGTCGGGGCCGTCGATGCCGGCGATCGTGGTGGTCAGCCCGCTGGGCAGCACCTGCACCTCGTCGCCGGGGCGCAGCACCCCGCCGGCGACCCGGCCGGCGTAGCCCCGGTAGTCGTGGAACGCGTCGGACTGCGGGCGGATGACGTACTGCACCGGGAACCGGGTGTCGACGAGGTTCCGGTCGCTGGCGACGTGCACGTGCTCGAGGTGGTGCAGCAGCGAGGTGCCCTCGTACCAGGGCATGTTCGCCGAGCGGGTGACCACGTTGTCGCCCTGCAGCGCCGAGATCGGGACGACGGTCACGTCGGGGACGTCGAGCTTGGTGGCGAAGGCGGTGAACTCCTCGCGGATGCCCTCGTAGACGGCCTCGGACCAGTCGACGAGGTCCATCTTGTTCACCGCGACCACCAGGTGCGGAACCCGCAGCAGGGAGGCGAGGAACGCGTGCCGGCGGCTCTGCTCGACCATGCCCTTGCGGGCGTCGACCAGCACGATCGCCAGGTCCGCGGTCGAGGCGCCGGTGACCATGTTCCGGGTGTACTGCACGTGCCCGGGGGTGTCGGCGAGGATGAAGGTGCGCCGCGGGGTGGAGAAGTACCGGTAGGCGACGTCGATGGTGATGCCCTGCTCGCGCTCGGCCCGCAGCCCGTCGGTGAGCAGCGCCAGGTCCACGTAGTCGCCGCGGCTGGCCCGCTCGATCGCCGCGTACTGGTCCTCGAACACCGCCTTGCTGTCGAACAGCAGGCGCCCGATCAGGGTGCTCTTGCCGTCGTCGACCGAGCCGGCGGTGGCGATCCGCAGGATGTCCCTGCGGGCGGTGGCCAGCTCGGCGGCCGCCTGGGAGAGAGCGCTCATCAGAAGTACCCCTCCTTCTTGCGGTCCTCCATGGCGGCGTCGCTGACCTTGTCGTCCCCGCGGGTGGCGCCGCGCTCGGTCAGCCGGGTCACCGCGATCTCGGCGATGACCTCCTCGACCGAGGTGGCGGTCGAGCGGACCGCAGCGGTCAGGTTCGCGTCGCCGACGGTCCGGTAGCGGACGCTCTCGCGCAGCACCTGCTCACCCTCGCGCGGGGTGATGAACTCGTTGACCGCGTAGAGCATCCCCTGCCGGTCGACGACGTCCCGCTCACGCGCCAGGTACAGCGGCGGGATGGCGATCTCCTCCTGGGCGATGTAGCCCCAGATGTCCAGCTCGGTCCAGTTGGACAGCGGGAACACCCGGATCGACTCGCCGAGGTGGATGCGGCCGTTGTAGAGGTCCCACAGCTCGGGGCGCTGGTTCTTCGGGTCCCACTGGCCGAACTCGTCGCGGAAGGAGAACATCCGCTCCTTGGCCCGGGCCTTGTCCTCGTCGCGGCGGGCACCGCCGAACAGCGCGGTGAAGCCGTGCTGCTCCACGGCGTCCAGCAGCACCGGGGTCTGGATCCGGTTGCGCGAGCCGTTGGGCTCCTCGCGCACCGTGCCGGCGGCGATCGCGTCGGGCACCGAGGCGACCACGAGCTCCACGCCCAGCTCGGCGACCCGCTTGTCGCGGAACTCCAGCACCTCGGGGAAGTTCAGCCCGGTGTCGACGTGCATCACCGGGAAGGGGATGCGCGCCGGGGCGAACGCCTTGCGGGCGAGCTCCAGCATGACGATGGAGTCCTTGCCGCCGGAGAAGAGCAGCACCGGGCGCTCGGACTCCGCGGCCACCTCACGCATGACGTGGATGGACTCGGCCTCCAGCGTCTGCAGCTGGGTGAGCCGGTGGTCGGTCAGTGAGTCGAGCGGCGTCACGCTGTCGAGCTCCCGGGGACGGCAGGCAGGGGCACGTGCGCCGTCAGGGAACGGCGTCACTTGTGGGGCAACCCCATCGGAGTGATGAGGATTCCCGGGACCAGTGTCCGGCATGGCCCGGGCGGTCAGGCCCCCGGCTCCTCCGCGGGGCCGCCCGGGTCCTCGGACGCCGCCTCCTGCGGGCCCGAGCGGGGCAGCCGGACGGCGAAGGTGGCCCCCTCGCCGGGGGCGGTGGTCAGGTCCACGTGGCCGCCGTGGGCGGCCACCAGCGAGGCGACGATGGACAGCCCCAGCCCGGTGCCCCCGGCGGCCCGGGTGCGGGAGGCATCGGCCCGGTAGAAGCGCTCGAACACCCGGTCGGCGTCGGCCCGGGCCAGACCGGGGCCGTCGTCGGAGACGGCCAGCACGACGGAGTCCGGGTCCTCGGCGTCCTCGGCGACCCGCACGGTGACCCGGGCGTCGACCGGCGTGTGGGTCAGGGCGTTGGTGACCAGGTTGCCCACCACCTGCCGCAGCCGGGCCTCGTCACCGCGCACCACCGGGGCGTCGGTCAGCGAGTCGTCCAGGTGCAGGCTCACCGAGCGCTCCGGCTGGACGGCGCGGGCGTCGTGGACCGCGTCGCCGGCCACCTGGGCCAGGTCGACCGGGCCCAGGGACAGCGGGCGCTGCTGGTCCAGCCGGGCCAGCTGCAGCAGGTCCTCGACCAGCGAGCCCATCCGGGTCGCCTCGGACTCGATGCGCTGCATCAGCCGTCCGGTGTCCTCCGGGCCGCGGACCGCGCCCTGGCGGTGCAGCTCCGCGAAGCCGCGGATCGAGGTCAGCGGGGTGCGGAGCTCGTGGCTGGCGTCGGCGACGAACCGGCGCATCCGCGCCTCGGATGCCCGGGCCTGCTCCTCGGAGGACTGCTGGGCGCGGAAGGAGCTCTCGATCCGCCCCAGCATGCCGTTGAGCGCGGTCGAGAGCCGGCCGACCTCGGTGCGGTCGTCGCCGGCGGGTACCCGGCGGGACAGGTCACCACCGGCGATGGCGCGGGCGGTGTCCTCCACCTCCTCGAGCGGGCGCAGGCTGTTGCGCACCAGCAGGTACCCGGTGACACCGAGGACGACGAGCACCGTCAGCCCGACGACGAACTCGATGACGACCAGCCGGCGCAGGACGTCGCGGTCGTCGGCCAGGTCGGCGCCGACGACGACCGCCAGCTCCGGGGTGATCGGGGCGACCATGACCCGCCAGGAGGTGCTGTGGTCGGTCGAGGGCACGGTGAACGGGTCGGTGCCGTACTCCGCGCTGGTGGTGGCGGTCAGGCCGCGGAGGTCCGGCAGGGTCTCCACGGCCCGCTCCGTGGTGAACTCCCGGAGCTGCCCGTCGGACCCGGCGCAGGCCACGTAGCTGCCGACGAACGCCAGCCGGGGCTGGCTGCAGGCCTGCTCGAGGTACCCGGGGTTGCGGGAGGCCAGGTCGGCGATGCCGGCCCGCAGCTCGTCGTCCTGCTGGTCGATCAGGTACTCGCGGAGCAGGGAGGTGGCGGCGAAGCCGGTCGCGGTCAGCGCGGCGGCGACCAGCACCACCAGCAGCGCGACCATGGTGACCCGCAGCGGGATCCGCGGCGCCCGCTCCGGCGGCGCGGCCGGGGTCGCCGACGCCGCCGCGTCGGCCGTGTCGTCGTCCGGCCCGGAGGTGAGCGTGCCGGCGGAGCTCGGGCCCCCCGACGCCCCCTCGGTCGGGGTGCTCGTCACGCGTTCAGGCGCCGCGGGGCAGTCGCAGCGAGTAGCCCACGCCGCGCAGGGTGTGCAGCAGCCGGGGCTCGGTGGTGTCGATCTTCCGGCGCAGGTAGGAGATGTAGGACTCCACGACGTTGGCCTCGCCGTTGAAGTCGTAGTTCCACACGTGGTCGAGGATCTGTGCCTTCGACAGCACCCGGCCGGCGTTGGTCATCAGGTAGCGCAGCAGCTTGAACTCCGTCGGGGAGAGGCTGACCAGCTTCCCGTCCTTGATGACCTCGTGCGACTCCTCGTCGAGCTCGATGTCGGCGAAGGTCAGCTTGGGCGACTCCGCGACCCGCTGGGCGCCCTGCGCGCGGCGCAGGACCGCCCGGATCCGGGCGAGCACCTCGTCGAGGCTGAACGGCTTGGTCACGTAGTCGTCGGCGCCGAGGGTGAGGCCGGTGACCTTGTCCTCGCCGGCGTCGCGGGCGGTCAGGAAGAGCACCGGGGTGTGCGTGCCGTTCTGCCGCATCCGCCGGACGACGCCGAAGCCGTCGAGCCCGGGCATCATCACGTCGAGCACCAGCAGGTCGGGGCGGAACTCCTCGGCCATCGCCAGTGCCTGCTGACCGTCGGCGGCGGTGGCCACCTCGAACCCGGCGAAGCGCAGGCTGGCCGACAGCAGCTCGCGGATGTTCGGCTCGTCGTCGACCACGAGCAGCCGGGCCTCCGGCGCGGTGGCGGTCGAGCTGCTGGCGGGCACTGTCCCTCCCGATGGAACCGGTCCGGCCGAGGTCATGGCGTCAGCCTCGTACGTGCGGCTGCGTCCGCCCTGGACGGTACCTGTGAGGACGCTGGGAGTGTCGGCTCACGAGGTGGGTGACATGGCGCGGCCACGGCGCCAGTAGCCGATCGCGTGGTGCTGCCCGCGGCGCAGCCCCCAGCGGCCCCGCAGATCGGCCCGGATCGCCCGGACAGCCGCGGACTCGGCCGCCACCCAGGCGAAGACGTCGTCCCCGTCGGGGCGGGGGACGGCCGCGACGGCGTCGGCCAGCAGTGTGCTGAGCCCCGGTTCCGTGCCGCCGCGGTGCAGCCAGCGGACCTCCACCCCGGCGGGGGCGGGCAGCTCCTGCTCCTCCTCCGGCCCGGCCACCTCGAGCAGGGCGACCCCGCTCGTGTCCGGAGCGGAGTCGGCCAGCACCCGGCTGATCGCCGGGATCGCCGTCTCGTCGCCGGCCAGCAGCAGCCACCCGGCGGGCGCGGAGCCCAGCGGTGCGGCGCTGGCCACCCCGAGCAGTGCACCGGGGGTGGCGGCGGCGGCCCAGGAGGCGGCCGGTCCGTCGCCGTGGAGCACGAAGTCGACGTCGACCTCGCCGGCGGCCGGGTCCTGCCGGCGCGAGGTGTAGCTGCGCAGGCTCACCCCGTGGCTGCCCTGGGGCCAGACGATCCGCCCGTCCCGGGCCACCTGCGGCCAGTGCGGAGCGGGGTCGTCCACGCGGGGCACCAGCAGGGAGAGCGTGGGTCCGGCCGCGGCGACGACCGGCGCGGGCGCCGTCAGCGTGACCCGCCGGACGGCAGGTGTCACGTCGCGCACGGTGGTGACGGTGAGGACGTCGACCGGGCGGGCGTCCGGTGCGCTGCTGGCGGGGTGCGGGTCGGCGGGGGCGCTCACGGTCGGCCAGCCTAGGCGGGCCGACCCGACCGGCCCCGGGGGAAAGGGACCAGCCGGGCCGGCGATCACGGACGAGGTGCTCACGCACGGTGACCAGTGCATCGCGCTGGTCAGGGCAGACGCTCCGGGCACCCCGTCGAACGAGCACGCTACGTGACGATCTTCCGCGCAGCACTCCCTGGTCGGGTGACCTCCCTCGATGGGGTGAGTCCCGGGGTGGCCCCGCACTGCGCCGCGGACGCGGGTGTGCTGCCGATGTGTGCGGCGCCGCCGGCCCGGGCAGGCACCCCCGCACGACGGGTGCCGAGCCGGAGGACCCACCGCGCAGAGGAGGCCGGGATGGCCGGGGAGTTCAGCAAGGGCGACCACGTGAGGTGGAAGAGCCACGGCGGTGAGGCAGAGGGCACGGTCGAGCGCGAGATCACCTCGGACACGAAGGCCGCCGGCCGGACGGTGCGGGCCAGCGAGGCCGACCCGCAGTACGAGGTGCAGAGCGAGAAGAGCGGCGGGACCGCCGTCCACAAGCCCGGCGCACTCGAGAAGGACTGACAGTCGCGGCCCACGGGCCGTGCGAGGAGGAGGAGACGTGAGCGAGACCGCAGGCTTCGACGCCGCTTCGAGCCGGAGCACCAAGCACAACCCGCGCCTGGACGAGGAGCTCGAGCACGAGGTGCAGGGGATGATGAAGGCCGAGCGGGCGACCCGCTCGGAGGAGTGGCGAGACGTCGAGCCGGTCGGGGAGGACCAGCCCGACATCGACGCCGACCCGGCCGGCACGCTGACCGGGGGAGTGCCGCAGGGGATGACCTCCGACGCGGTCGTCGCCCGGGCCGAGCTGGCGCGCTGGCTGGACCGCGCCGACTTCCCGGCGACCGGCGGGGACCTGGTGGAGGCTGCCCGCGACCACCGGGCGCCGGACGCCGTCGCCGACGAGCTGACCAAGCTGCCGGCCGGCGAGGTCTACGAGCGGATCGGCGACGTGGTCCGGGCGCTGGGGTACCCCACCGAGACCTGAGCCGCTCCGCACGGCTGGCCCGGGCCGGCACCGCCCCCTCGCGGGACGGTGCCGGCCCGGTCCGTCTCAGTCGTCCTCGGACCCGGCGGCCTCCTCCTCGGCGATCTCCTCGGCCCCACGCCGGCGGAAGATCTTCGACCCCGGGAAGCCCTTCACCACCTGGCGCATGTCCAGGACGGTGTCCAGCAGCTGGTGCACGTCAGGGGCCACGTCGCCGAGGGTGACCAGCACCGGGAGCACGTCCTCGTCCAGGTGCGTCACCAGCGCGGGGAGACGGTCGACCAGGTGGACCAGCGCCTGCACCTCCGACTCGTCCAGCTCCTCGGCGAGCCGGGTGACGACGGGGGCCATGTCCTGCAGCGCCGGCCGGTAGGCGTCCAGCAGCGGGGCGAAGGCCGTCAGCAGCGCCTCGGCCCGCCGCAGCAGGCCGTCGGCGTCCGCGGTGGTGCCGCCGGCCGCGGTCACCAGCTGGCCGGCCAGCTCGGTGGTGCGCCCGGCGGCCGCGACCGCGTCGTCGGCGCGTTGCTGGGTGGTGGCGACGGCGGTGATGGCGTCGTCGGCGCGTTGCTGGGTGGTGGCGACGGCGGCGATGGCGTCGTCGGCGCGTTGCTGGGTGGTGGCGACGGCGGCGATCGCGACATCTGCGTTCTGCCGGGTGTCGTCCACCGCGGCGATCGCGGCATCCGCGACCTGGCGGGTGCCGTCCATGCCGGCGATCGCGGCATCGGCACTCCGCCGGGTCGCCTCCATGCCGGCGATCGCCGCGTCGGCGTGCGACCGGGTGGCATCGATGTTCGCCATCGCCACCTCGGCACGCTGGACGGCCTGCTCGGCGCGGTCGAGCAGGCCGTTGGCCCGGATGAGCAGCTGCTCGGCCTGCCCGACCGCGCCGATCACCCGCGGCAGCAGTGCGAGCCCCTGACTGATGCCCTCGCGCAGCCCGTCGACCGCGCCCAGCAGGTCCGACGGCCCGGGGATGGGCAGCTTCACGGCGTCCTCACCCGTGCGACGCTACTGAGCGTCCCGGCACCTCGCCGGTCGAAGGACGGCCTCGGCGCCGCCCCGGCGGGCCGACTGGGCTGCGGATCACCCGCGCGTCCGGCCGTGATCGCGCCGGTCACCCGTATCGTGGAACGGTCCGTGCTCGACCGGTCACCGGCCGGCGCGGGAGCGAGCAGGCGGCCCGGACGCGGTGCCGCAGGACCACGACCATGGAGTGCCCAGACCGGTGGCGGACGACCCCAGGCGACGCGGCCCCGACGGTGACCGGTCACCGTCCCGGCCGTCGTCCCCCGGCCCCCGCGGCACGGCCGGCCCGGCGGCACCGCTCACCGTCGAGGAGCTGCTGGCCCGCAACGGGGCCGGGGTGCGCCGGCGGAGGGCGGATCGGCGGGAGGCGGCCGAGGCCACCGGCTCGACGCCCGCCGTCGGTGACGCGGGCGCTGACGGCGCGACGCCGTCCCGGACGCCGGACCCGCCCCGCCCGGCCCAGTCCTCGTCGCCGGTGCTGCCGACCGGTTGGCAGCCCGCGCTGCCGGCCGAGCCCGCGAGCACCGGCGACCCCCGGCCGGCCACCTGGTTCCAGCCGGCCGCCCCCGGGTCACACCCGCCGGCCCCGCCGTCCCGGCCGACCCCGCACGTCCGGCGCCCCGGCACGCCGGAGACCGGTGCCCAGCCGGTACCGCCGCCCGCAGCGCGGTCCGTCCCGACCGCACCGCCGCGACCGGTCCCGGCGAGCCCCGCGACACCGCGGCCTGCCGACGCCCGTCCGGCCGGCGCCTCGCGGCCCACCGCTCCGCCGCCGCCCGCGCCGCCGGAGACCGCACCACCGCGGCCCGCCCCGCCGCAGTCCGTGCCGCCGCGGCCTGCCCCGCCGCCGCCTCCCCCGCCGCAGTCCGCCGCCCCCGTACGGCCCGCTGAGCAGGAGCCCGAGCTGGTCGTGCCGGTCGGTCCGCCGGGGCCGCCGGCGTCCCGGTCGACGGCGCCTCCCGAGCGCGCGGTGCCGGCCCGGCCACCGCTGCCCGCCCAACCCTCCGTCCCGGTCCCCGGGGTACGGCGCAGCCTGCCCGTCCCGCCGATCCCCGGCCGGGACGCCCCCGTCGACCGGGAGGCGGCCGAGCCCGCTGCACCGACCCGCCGCCGGGCACCCGCCGGCCCGGGGCGCCGTCGCCTGGTGCGCGCCGGCGTCGCGGTCGCGGCCCTGCTCGCCACCGTGCTCACCTTCTACGTGGGGCTGTACTTCTACGCCGACGTCAGCATGGACCGCGTCGACGCGCTGGTGACCGACGGGCCGGAGGTGCTCGCCCCGCAGCTGCAGGAGACCTCGCGCACCTACCTCGTCGTCGGCACCGACCTGCCCGGCCGGACCGGTCCTTCCGCGGTGAGCACGCTGGTCGCGCACGTCAGCGGCGACGGCCGCTCGGCGGTGCTGGTCTCCGTGCCGCCCACCGCGCTCACCGACACACCCACCTGCCGGGACGCCGACGGCGAGGTGCGGGAGGCGGTCACCGAGTCCTTCGCGGCAGCGCTGCTCGACGGCGGGCCGGCCTGCCTGGTGCGGGCGGTGCAGCAGGTGTCCGGCTTGCGCATCGACCACTACCTCCAGCTGGACGCGGCCCGGCTGCCGGAACTGGTCGACGCGCTGGACGAGGTGGCGGTGTGCCTGCCCGCGCCGACCACCGACGCCGCGCTCGCCCTCCCCGCCGGGGAGCACGAGCTGACCGGCGGGCAGGCCACCGGTTACCTCAGCCCGGGGGGCGACGGCCACGACGTCACCGGGGATGCGGCGGCCCAGCGGCAGGAGCGCCTGCTCGCCGCCACCCTGGGCACCGCCGTGGCCGGCAGCACCCTCGGCGACCCGATGACCCTCACCCGGTTCCTCACCCGCGCCTCGGACGCGCTGACCGTCGACGGGGACACCACGCTCGGCGACGTGCGCTCCTTCGGGGCCACCTTCGCCGAGCGGGGCGGCGACGTGGTCGAGCGCGCCGCCCTGCCGGTGAGCCGGATCGGGTACGTGCCCGCGGGCAGTGACCAGGCGGCGGTCGTGGTCGACGCTGCCGCCACCCGGCAGCTGTTCGACGCCGTCATCGACACCGGCCGGCTGCCGGCGGTCGAGGAGGTCCCGGCCGGGGACGGTGCGGCCGAGGACGGTGCGGTCGGCGCTGCGCCGGCGGACGCCCTGCCGGCGCCGGTGGAGTCCGACCCGGTTCCCGAGGGGACGACCGTCACCGTCGAGCCGGCCGGGGTCACCGTCGACGTGCTGGACGCCACCGGTGGTCAGCGGACGGCGGAGGCTGCCGACGGGCTGGCCGCGCAGGGCTTCCGGGTCGGTGCCCGGGCCGTCGAGCCGGCCGCGGTCGACCGGACCGTCGTCCGGTACGGGGCCGCGTCCCTGGAGCCGGCCCGCACGGTGGCCGCCGCCGTCCCCGGGGCCGTGCTGGTGGAGACCGAGCAGGTGGGTGGCGCGGTGCAGCTGGTGGTCGGCCCGGACTTCACCGGCGTCGTGCCGGTCGCGCTGGGCACCCCGGTGCCGGCGTCGGCAGCCCCGGCGCCGGCACCGGAGGGCACCGCCGACTGCGGCTGACCCCGCCCCCACCCGTTGTGCGCCCGTCGTCGGTTCCGGCCCGGGCAACCGACGATCAGCGCACGACGGCGTGGTCGACGGGTCGACGGACCCCCGGACACGACACCGCCCCCGGCGCGGCACCCAGTGGGCGCTGCGCCGGGGGCGGCGACGGAGATCAGGCCGGGATCACCCGAAGCGGCCGGAGATGTAGTCCTCGGTCGCCTTCTGGTCGGGGTTGCTGAAGATCTTCTCGGTGGGGTTGTACTCGATGAGACGGCCCGGCTGGCCGACGCCGTTGAGGTTGAAGAAGCCGGTGGTCTCGCTGACCCGCGCGGCCTGCTGCATGTTGTGCGTGACGATGACGATGGTGAAGCGCTCCTTCAGCTCCATCATCAGGTCCTCGACGGCCAGGGTGGAGATCGGGTCCAGCGCCGAGCACGGCTCGTCCATCAGCAGCACCTCCGGCTCGATGGCGATCGCGCGGGCGATGCAGAGCCGCTGCTGCTGGCCACCGGACAGGCCCGAGCCCGGCCGGTCCAGCCGATCCGACACCTCGGCCCAGAGGTTGGCGCCCTTCAGCGAGCGCTCGACGAGGTCGTCCATGTCGGACTTCTTCAGCTTCTTGCTGTTCAGCCGCACGCCCGCCACGACGTTGTCGTAGATGGACATGGTCGGAAAGGGGTTGGGCCGCTGGAAGACCATGCCGATCTGGCGCCGGACGTCGACCGGGTCGACGTCACCGCCGTACAGGTCCTGCCCCTCGATGACCACCTTGCCCTCGACGCGGGCGCCGGGGATCACCTCGTGCATGCGGTTGAGCGACCGCAGGAAGGTCGACTTGCCGCAGCCGGAGGGGCCGATCAGCGCGGTGATGCTGCGCGGCTCGATGGAGAGGTTGACGCCCTCGACGGCCTTGAAGTTGCCGTAGTAGATGTCGAGGTCGGAGACGTCGATGCGCTTGGCCACAGGGAGATCCTCCGGATCGGGTCGGTCAGCGACCGGTCTTGGGTGCGAAGAAGCGGCTGATCAGGCGAGCGACGACGTTGAGGCCCATGACCAGGATGATGAGCAGAAGGGCTGCCGTCCAGGCCCGGGCGATCGCGTTCTCCGGCGGCACGCCCGGCTGGGTGAGCTGGTAGTAGGCGTACACCGGCAGCGTGGCCATGCGCCCGTCGAACGGGTTGAAGTTCATGGCGTTGGTGATGCCCACGGTGATGAGCAGCGGCGCGGTCTCGCCGGCCACCCGGGCGATGGCCAGGGTGATGCCCGTGCCGAGCCCGGCGATCGCGGTGGGGATGACCACCTTCACGATGGTGCGCCACTTGGGCACCCCGAGGGCGTAGGCGGCCTCGCGCAGCTCGTTGGGGACCAGCTTGAGCACCTCCTCGCAGGAGCGCACGACCACCGGGATCATCAGCACCGAGAGCGCGACGGCGCCCATGATGCCGAGCCGGATCCCCGGCCCGAAGACCAGCACGAAGAGGGCGTAGGCGAACAGGCCGGCGACGATCGAGGGGATGCCGGTCATGACGTCGACGAAGAAGGTGATCGACCGCTTGAGCCGGCCCGTGCCGTACTCGACCAGGTAGATCGCGGTCATCAGGCCGATCGGCACCGAGATCAGCGTGGCCAGCGCCGTGATGATCAGGGTGCCCATGAGGGCGTGGTAGGCGCCGCCGCCCTCGCCGATGACGCCCTGCAGCGACGCGGTGAGGAACTCCAGGTCGAACCGCTCGGCGCCGCGTCGGATGACCTCGTAGACCAGTGAGAGGAGCGGCACCAGGGCGATGCCGAACGCGCAGACCACCAGACAGGTGACCAGCCGGTCGGTCGCCTTGCGCCGGCCCTCGGTGGCCCGGGAGAACAGGTACACGCCCAGCGTGCCCAGCACGACGGTGTAGATGACGAACAGCACGATGTTCCAGCTGGTCAGCAGCCCGATCGCCAGGGCGAGGACGGCGGCGGCGCCGAAGATCGCCCAGGGCACCCACGGCGACTGCTTCTCGTGGCCGCCCAAGGACGCCCGGGGCGGGGCTGCGGTGTCCGATCCGGTGCTCGGCTGCTGGGTCGAGGTGCTCATCAGTTGGCTCCGGAGAAGTCGGCCCGGCGGTTGACGACCCAGCGGGCGAGCATGTTGACCAGGAGGGTGATCACGAACAGCGCCAGCCCGCTGGCGATCAGCGTGTTCACCGCGATGCCGGTGGACTCGGGGAACTCCAGCGCGATGTTCGCCGCGATGGTCTGCGGGTTGGCGGCGGAGATGAGCGCCCAGGTGATCCCGGCGGCCGAGCCGGACAGGATGATCGCCACGGCCATGGTCTCACCGAGCGCACGGCCGAGGCCGAGCATCGCCCCGCCGATGATCCCGGACTTGCCGTAGGGCATGACCGCCATCTTGATCATCTCCCAGCGGGTGGCGCCGAGGGCGAGAGCGGCCTCGGTGTGCAGCGTCGGCACCTGGCTGAACACCTCGCGGGAGATGGCGCTGATGATCGGCAGGATCATCACGCCCAGCACCAGCCCGATGGTCAGCATGGTGCGGCCGGTGACCGAGGCGGGGCCGGCGAAGAACGGGAGGAAGCCCAGGTTCTCCTCCAGCCACTGGTAGAAGGGCACCAGGCGCGGAGCGAGCCAGGCGATGCCCCAGAAGCCGTAGACGATGCTCGGCACGGCGGCGAGCAGGTCGACGACGTAGCCCAGGCCGGCGGCCAGCCGGCGCGGTGCGTAGAAGGTGATGAACAGCGCGATGGCCACCGCCAGGGGGGTGGCCACCAGCAGCGCGATCGCCGCGGAGAGCAGGGTGCCGAAGATCAGCGGGCCGATGTAGGAGGCCAGGCCGGCGTCGCCCGGGATCTCCTCGGCGGGCGCGGTGATGGCCGGGAGCGCCTCCGCGACGAGGAAGACGGCTACCCCGGCCAGGATGACCAGGATCAGGATCCCGGCGCCCCTGGCGCTACCGGCGAAGACGCGGTCGCCGGGCCGGCGCTTGGACTTCTGCTGCTCTGTGGGTGGTGCGCTGGTGGTCGTCACCGATCGCTCCGGGGTTCTCGTGCCGCTCGGTCGTGGGAGGTGGTGCCGTCACGCGCCACGGCGGCCCGGGGTGTCCGAGAGGACACTCCGGGCCGCCGCACCGCGCTGTGGAACGGGTCGATCAGCTGCCGGCCGTGATGGCGTCGACCGCGGTCTGCGCCTGCTCGCGCAGCGTGTCAGAGATCGGCGCGCTGCCGGCGGCCTCGGCCGCCGCCTGCTGGCCGTCCTCGCTGATCACGTAGCCGATGAAGTCCTTGACCAGGTCGGCGGTCTCCTGGTTGTCGTACTCGATGCAGCCGACGTGGTAGCTGACCAGCACGATCGGGTAGTTGCCCGACTCGGTCGTGTCGCGGGCCAGCTCGATGGCGAAGTCGTACTCGCCCCGGCCCTCCAGCGTCTCGGAGTTCTCGACCACGGCGGCCGCGGCCTCGGCGGTCGGTGCGACGAACTCCTCGCCGACACCGATGCTGGCCACACCCAGGTCGCCGGCCTGGCTCAGGTCGGCGTAGCCGATGGTGCCGTCGCCGGCGCCGACGGCCTGGATGACGCCGGAGGTGCCCTGGGCGGCCTCCCCGCCGGAGACCGGCCAGTCACCGCTGGCCTCGTGCGGCCACGCGTCGCCGGCGGCGGCGACCAGGTACTCGGTGAAGTTCTCGGTGGTGCCCGACTCGTCGGAGCGGTTCACCGGGGTGATGGCCGTGTCCGGGAGCTCGGCGTCGGGGTTGTCGGCCGCGATCGCCGGGTCGTTCCAGGTGGTGATCTGCTGGTTGAAGATCCCGGCCAGGACCTCGGGCGAGAGGTTCAGCTCGTCGACGCCCTCGAGGTTGTAGACGACCGCGATCGGCGAGATGTAGTTCGGCATCTCGAAGATGCCGGAGGCCCCGCAGCGCTCCTCGGCGAGCGCGAGCTCCTCCTCGTCGAGCGCGGCGTCGGACCCGGCGAAGTCGGTGCCGCCGTTCAGGAACTGCTCGCGGCCACCGCCGGAGCCGATCGGGTCGTAGTTGACCGTGACGTCGGGCTGCACGCTGTTGTAGCCGGCCCGCCAGCCCTGCATGGCAGCTTCCTGGCTGCTGGCGCCGGCGCCGACCAGGGTGCCGCTGAGCTGCTCGCTGGCAGTGCCGCCGTCGGTGCCACCGCCCTCGTTCGAGGCGCCACAGGCGGCGAGGGCGAGGGTGGCGGCGAGCGCTGCGGACAGCGCCGTGGCGCGCGTCGTCGTGCTGAGCTTCAACTCAGTGCCTTTCGACTGGAGGTTGCCCGGGCGTCGTAGCCGGGCAGTGCGGTTCGAACGTGAGAGCACGCTAAGCAGCCCAGGTGGACGGATCCGGGTGGCTCGGTGAACGCCCGGTGAACGCAAACCGAGGGTTGGACCACGACATGACGGACGCTGTACGTCGAACGGGTGAACGAGCCCGTGGCGAGGTGGCCGTTATCGCTTCGTTACGGTAATGCGTGGCCTGGCTCACTCTCCGAGCGCTGTCGCCGGGCAGCGCTCAGGAGCGGTCGGAGCCCCGCCGCCAGGCGACGTCGACCGCGTGCCGGACGAACCCGCTGCGCTCGTACAGGCGCACCGCTGCGGTGTTGTCCTCCTCCACGTAGAGCAGCACCGAGCTGAGCCCCAGCCGCCGCAGGTGGGCCAGCCCCAGGTCGGTGAGCGCGCGGCCCAGCCGCATGCCCTGTGCGTCGGGGTCGATGCCCAGCACGTAGATCTCGCCCACCGGGTCGGGCCCGGCCTCCCCGGCCGGGTGCACCTTCGTCCAGTGCGAGCCGAGCAGCCGGCCGCCGTCGTCGGGGTCGCCCTCCCAGGCCAGGAAGAAGCCGTTCGGGTCGAACCACGGCTCGGCCTCGCGCAGCGCGACGTCCTCGGTGGTCCAGCGGCCCTGCTCGGGGTGGGTGGCGAAGGCGCGGGCGTTCACGTGCAGCCAGGCGGCCTCGTCGGTGCCCGGGCGGAAGGTGCGCACCGTGACACCCGGTGGCAGCGCCGGCCGCGGGTCGGGGTCGACGTCGGCCAGCGGGCGGCGCATCTGGAGCAGCACCCGGGCCCGCTCGTAGCCGCGGGACCCGGCCAGCTCGGCCGACCCGGGCCGCTCGCCGTGCGCCCACACCCGCAGCGGGCGGTCGCCGGCCAGCGTCTCCAGGTGGGCCAGCAGGGCGGTGCCGATGCCGCGCCGGCGGGCGCCCGGTGCCACCACCAGCTCGGCCTCGGCCTCCGCCTCGCCGGGCGCCGCCTCGAGCCGGGCGTAGCCGGCGAGGGGGCCGTCGGCCACCCGGACGACGACGTCGCGGCCACCGACCGGACCGCCGTGCTGCAGCCGCAGCTCGGCCTCCTCCGAGACGGGGCGGACGCCGTCGGCGGTCAGCGCCGTCTGCAGCAGCGCCCGGACCTCGGGGACGGCGTCCGGGGGGAGGCGGTCGGCGTCGGTGATCCGGAGCGGGTCGGCCACGCCGCTCAGGAGACCGGCGAGCCGGTGTCGGTGGTGGCCCGGCCGGCCGCGGCGGTGGCGTCGGCGACCTGCTGGTCGAGCTTGTAGCCGACGTTGCGCACGGTGCCGATCAGCGCCTCGTGCTCGGTGCCGAGCTTGGCCCGGAGGCGGCGCACGTGGACGTCGACGGTGCGGGTGCCCCCGAAGTAGTCGTAGCCCCAGATCTCCTGCAGCAGCTGGGCGCGGGAGAACACCCGGCCCGGGTGCTGCGCGAGGTACTTGAGGAGCTCGAACTCCTTGTAGGTCAGGTCGAGCGGCCGGCCGCGGAGCTTGGCGGAGTAGCTGTGCTCGTCGATGACCAGCTCGCCGGCCTTGGTCACCCCGCCGTCGCCGCCGTCGACCGGGGTGGCCGCGGCCAGCCGCCGGGCGGTGGCCCACTTCAGCCGCGCGTCGACCTCGGCCGGGCCGGCGGTGTCGAGCACCACGTCGTCGACGCCCCAGTCGGCGGAGAGCGCCACCAGGCCGCCCTCGGAGAGGACGGCGACCAGCGACGCCGCGACGCCGGTGGAGGCGAGCAGCGAGCACAGCGTGCGGGCGGAGACCAGGTCGTGGCGGGCGTCGACCAGCACCACGTCGCCGGCGTCGCCGTCGAGCAGGCTGGACAGCTCCGGGGCGACGACGCGCACCTGGTGGGCGAGCAGCCCGAGGGCCGGCAGCACCTCGGTCGTCGGCTGCCGGGCCGAGGTCATGAGCACGAGTCGCATGGCGGTCTCCTCACCGTGCTGCCATCTGGCGGGCCGTCGACGCCGATGTCGAGGTGAGCAGGCAGGATAGCGGACGTGCGGCGCCGATCCACCCTTCCGAGCGACGGCGCGCTGCTGCGGCTCCGCACGGACGACGGCGTGCAGCTGTCCGGCTTCTCCGCACCCGCCCTGCCCGGGGCCCCGGCGGGGCGGCCCACCTTCGTCCTGGCCCACGGGTTCGGCAACTCCGTCGACGCGGAACCGTTCCGCCGGCTGGTCGGCTGGTTGCGCGCGTTCGGGGACGTGCGGGCCGTCGACTTCCGGGGGCACGGCCGCTCCGGAGGGGTCACCACCGTCGGTGGCGATCCCGAGGTCGGCGACGTCGACGCCGCAGTCCGCGCCGCTCGGGCGGCCGGCGCCGGGTCGGTGGTCACCGTCGGCTTCTCGATGGGCGGGGGTGTGGCCCTCCGGCAGGCCGCGCTGGGGGCGCACCGCCCGGACGCCGTGGTCAGCGTGAGCGCCGTGAGCCGCTGGTACGTCCGGGACACCCCGCCGATGCGCCGGGTGCACTGGCTGCTGGAGACCACCCTGGGCCGCCGGCTGGTCGCGCCGCTGCTCCGGATCCGGCTCGGTGTGCCGTGGGCCCAGCTGCCGCTCGCGCCGGTCCGGGTGGCCGCCGCCATCGCGCCGGTGCCCCTGCTGCTGGTGCACGGGGACCGGGACGAGTACTTCCCGCTGGAGCACTTCCGGAGCCTGGCGCAGGCGGCCGGCCCGGCCGCCACCGTCTGGGTGGAACGGGGCATGGGTCACGCGGAGAACGGCGTGACCGCGCCGCTCGCCGAGCGGATCGGCCGCTGGGCGGTCGCGGCCGTGGGTGCCGACGACACGTCGGCCCGGGCCGTCCCCGTGGGGACGGCGACCTCTGGGACGATCGACCGGTGATCTCCGCCGCGCCCGACGCGCTGCCGTCGTCGCAGCAGTCGCGGCCCCGCCACCACCTCCCGGCCGCCGCAGGAGTGCTCGTGGCGGCCGGGTTGCTGGCCGGGCTCCCGGCCCTGTTCGACGGGCCGGGCCGGATCGCCGCGGTCGCGGTGCTCCAGCTGGCCCTGGTCGCCGGCTGGGTGGTGGCCACCGGCATCCGCGGGGCGGCCGGGTCGGTGCTGCTCGGCGTGCTGGCCGCCGCGGGGGCCGACGTCGCGCTGCTGCTGCCCGAGCGCCCGGAGCTGGACGCGCTGCTGGTCGTCCTGGGGCTGGGCTTCCTCGCCGCCGTCGTCCACCAGATGACCCGCCGTGCACCGCGGGAGTACCTGGTGGCCTCGCTGGCCGGGGTGCTGCTCCTGCTCTGCTCGCTGTGCGCCCTCGCGGTGCACCTGGGCGTCGCCCGCGTCGACGACGGCCCGCAGGCGGCCACCACCGCGGCGCTCGTGGTGGCGGCGGCGCTGGTGGTCGGCCACCTGGTCGACCTGGTGCTGCCCCGGCCGCAGCTGGCCACCGGCGTGCCCCGCGGGCTCGTCGGCCTGGTGCTCGCCGTGGCTGCCGGGGTCGCGGCCGCCCTGCTGGCCGGCGACGGGGGGCCGCTGGTCGAGCACCTCTGGGACGTGTTCTTCGGAGCTGCCCTGGCCGGGGTGGCCGCGCTGACCGCGGTGGGCGCCTCCTACGTCGTGGTCGAGCGCGCGGAGCCGAGCTGGGCGCTCCCCGTCGTGCAGGCCGTGCTGCCCTTCGCCGCCGCGTCGCCGTTCGCGTACGCGCTGACCCTCTACGCCACGGGCTGAGCGCCGTGCGGACCCTGCTGGTGCTCGTCCTGCTGCTGGCCGGCCTGCTCGTGGTGGCCGATCGGGTGGGCGTGGCCGTCGCCGAGGACCAGGTGGCCGGTCAGCTCGCCGAGCGCGGTGGCCTCTCGGGCGAGCCGGAGGTCGACATCACCGGGTTCCCGTTCCTGACCCAGGCGGTCGCCGGGGAGTACGACCGGGTGCGCATCCAGCTGACCGCCGAGCAGCTGGGTCAGCCGGCCGGCACGAGCGCGGAGGTCTCGCTCTCCGGTGTGCAGGTCCCGCTCTCCGACGTCGTCTCCGGCTCGGTGCAGGAGATCCCGGTCGACCGGGTCGACGGGACGGCGACGCTGTCCTACGCGCTGCTGAGCCAGCAGCTGGGTGGGGACACCGCGCTGCGCCCGGCCGGCGGTGACCGGCTGGAGATCACCCGCACCCTGGACGTCCTCGGGGTGGAGTTCCCGGTCAGCGCGACCGGGACGGTCTCTCTCGACGGCCAGGACCTGGTGGTCGACGTCGCGCAGGCGTCGGCCGTCGGCATCGACGTCCCGGGCTTCGCCGTCGACCGGGCCACCGACCTGCTCGACTTCCGCTACACCGTGCCCGAGCTGCCCTTCGGCCTGCAGCTGACCGGGGTGGACGCGCAGGACGACGGCGTCCACGTGCAGGTGGAGGCGAACGACACCGTGCTGCGCGGCTGACCGGCCCACCTGGCCGACCCGGCGGTGGAATGCCGCCGGCGCCGGGGGCTGTTGCCCCCGAGGTGACCGACACCGACCGGACGCGCGCCGTCCTGGCGGAGCTGGGTGCCCGCTGGTCGGAGGCCGACCTCACCGTCGTCCAGTTCTCCACCGCCTTCTGCGGGCCGTGCCGTGCCACCCGCGCCCGGCTGCAGCAGCTGACGACCACCCGGCCGGGGCTGCGGCACGTGCACGTCGACGCCGAGAGCCACCTGGACGCCGTGCGCGCGCTGGAGGTGCGGGTGACGCCGACGCTCATCGCGCTGGACCGGTCCGGGGCGGTGGTCGCGCGGCTCTCGGGGGCGCCTCGCCCGCAGGAGCTGACCGCCCTGGTCGACGCCCATGCCCCAGGCGTCCGGTGATCCGTTACCCTCGGCAGCCGTGGGCACCCTGCTGACCTCGCGACGCACAGTCGACCTGTGCCGCGTCGGCAGCTGCCTCTGTCCGGCCTGCTGAGGAACCACCGCCCCTCCGGCCCCCCGCCGTCCCCTCCCGCCCGAGCCCGTGTGCCGGCGGTCGAGTGGGTACCGGCCCCGCGAACGCACCGCAGATCGCGCACCATCCACCAACCGATGGAGGAACAGGACTCATGAGCCGTAGCGACGTGCTCGTCACCGCCGACTGGGCGCAGGAGCACCTCGGCGCCCCCGGGATCGTCTTCGTCGAGGTCGACGAGGACACCAGCGCCTACGACAACGGCCACCTCGAGGGCGCCGTCAAGCTGGACTGGAAGACCGACCTGCAGGACCCGCTGCGCCGCGACTTCGTCGGCCGCGAGGCCTTCGAGCAGCTGCTGTCCTCCCGCGGCATCGCCAACGACGACACCGTGGTGCTGTACGGCGGCAACAACAACTGGTTCGCCGCCTACGCGTACTGGTACTTCAAGCTCTACGGCCACCGCGACGTGAAGCTGATCGACGGCGGCCGCAAGAAGTGGGAGCTCGACGGGCGCCCGCTGTCCAAGGACCCGGTCGAGCGCCCGGCGACGCAGTACCAGGCCAGCGAGCCCGACCTGTCGATCCGCGCCTTCCGCGACGAGGTCGTCGCCTCGATCGGCAGCAAGAACATCATCGACGTCCGTTCGCCCGACGAGTTCTCCGGCAAGATCCTGGCGCCGGCGCACCTCCCGCAGGAGATGGCGCAGAAGGGCGGCCACGTCCCCACCGCGATGAACATCCCGTGGAGCAAGGCGGCCAACGAGGACGGCACGTTCAAGAGCGACGAGCAGCTGGCCGCGCTCTACGCCGAGCAGGGCTTCGACGAGAGCAAGCCGACCATCGCCTACTGCCGGATCGGCGAGCGGTCGAGCCACACCTGGTTCGTGCTCCGCGAGCTGCTCGGCAAGAACGACGTCAAGAACTACGACGGCAGCTGGGTCGAGTACGGCTCCCTGGTCGGCGTCCCGATCGAGAAGTGAGCTGCTGACATGTGCGGAGCACCCAAGCAGGGTGGCGGCCTGGCCGGCGTCGACCTGACCACCCAGACGGTGATCCAGGGTTCGGTCTGGCACGACGGCTCCCCGGTGGCCGGCGCCTACGTGCGCCTGCTGGACGCCACGGGCGAGTTCACCGCCGAGGTGGTGACCAGCCCGGAGGGCGAGTTCCGGTTCTTCGCCGCGCCGGGCACGTGGACCCTGCGCACGCTGGCCCCGGTGGGCCGCGCGGAGCGCACGGTCGACGCTGAGGTCGGGCTCACCGAGACCACCCTCGCCATCTCCTGAGGACCGCTGATCAGCGCCCGTCCCGGCTCCGGCCGGGGCGGGCGCTGTCGTCTCCTCGCCGCCTCGTGCAGGCGGTCACCCCGCGGCGGCCTGGTCCGCCCGGATGCCGAGGAGTCCGGCGAGGTCGCGCATCCCGTCGTCGAAGAACGTGTCCGCGTCGGTCACCGAGCCGACGAAGTGGCCGAACAGCTCGAAGCTGATCGTGCCGAACAACCCGCTCCAGGCGCGCAGCGCCCGGGCGCGCACGGTGTCGTCCAGTGCCGGGTGCTCTCCGCCCAGCACCGCGGTGACCTCGGGGCTGATCGTGCCGGCCGGCCGGCCGGCCGCGGGGGGCAGTGCCCCGGCCCGGGCGGCGTCGCCCAGGACCCGGCCCAGGACGGCGCCGACCCGGGCGGCCGCCGGGACGGTGTCCCGCGGCGCCCGGTAGCCGGGCACCGGGGAGCCGTAGAGCAGGGCGTACTCGTGGGGGCGGGCCAGCGCCCAGCGGCGCACGGCGCGGCAGACCCCGAGCCATCGGGTCAGCGGCGGCTCAGCCGGGTCGTCGGCCCGCTCGGCAGCCTCGCCGAGGGCGTTGTACCCGTCGATGATCAGCCGGGTCAGCAGCTCGTCGCGGCTGGGGAAGTAGCGGTAGACCGCCGAGGAGACCATGCCCAGCTCACGGGCGACGGCCCGCAGGGAGAGACCGGCGGCGCCGACGGTGGCCAGCTGGGCGCGGGCCAGTGCGGTGATCTCCTCGGTCAGCTCGGCACGGGCACGGTCACGGGCGGTCGGCGGCACGCGGCCATCGTGCCCTTCCGAGAGCGCCGATCGCAAACGAGAGCGGTGCTCTTGACAGGATCCGGCGGGCGGAGCATCGTCGGCGCCAACGAGAGCACCGCTCTCGTACGAACTCCCTGGAGGAGACATGGCGCGACACGTGGTGGTCGGCAAGGGCCCGGTCGGTTCGACGACGGCCCGGCTGCTGGCGGAGCAGGGTCACGAGGTGGTCGTCCTCTCGCGCAGCGGTGGCACCAGCACCGAGGCGGTGCGCCACACGGCCGTGGACGCCGCTGACGCCGAGGCGCTGGTGCGTGCGGTCGGCCGGGCAGACGTGCTCTACAACGCGGTCAACCCGCCGAACTACACGACCTGGTCCCGGGACTGGCCGCCGCTCGCCACCGCGCTGCTGACCGCGGCCGAGCGCTCCGGCGCCGGCCTGGTGATCATGGGCAACCTCTACGGGTACGGCCGCCCGTCCGGCCCGATGACGCCGCAGACCCCGCTGGCCGCCACCGACGTGAAGGGGCGGCTGCGGGCGCAGATGTGGGCCGATGCGCTCGCCGCGCAGCAGGCCGGCCGGCTGCGGGCCACCGAGGCCCGGGCGTCGGACTTCGTCGGGCCCGGCGTCCCCGCCGCCCAGTCGCACCTGATCCGCCAGCTGGACACCCTGCGCCGCGGCCGGCGGGCCTGGGTCATCGGCGACCCCGACGTCCCGCGCAGCTGGACCAACGTGCCCGACGCCGCGGCCACCCTGATCGCCCTCGGTGCCGACGACCGGTCCTGGGGGCGGGCGTGGCACGTGCCCAGCCCGGCGCCGCGGACCCAGCGGCAGGCGCTGACCGACCTGGCCCAGGCCCTGGGCGCACCGCCGGCGAAGGTCAGCGGCACACCCTGGCCGGTGCTGCGCGCCGCCGGGCTCGCCGTCCCGCTGATGCGGGAGATCGTGGCCATCCGGCACCAGTGGGACCAGGAGTACGTCCTGGACGCGGCGGAGACGACGGCGGTGTTCGGGGTGGCCGCGACGCCGTGGGACGACGTCGTCCGCGCGACGGTGCAGAGCTGGTCGACGGCCCAGGGTGGGGCCGCGGGCGCCGCGGTGGGAGCGCGCGGATAGCGTGGCCCCATGGGTCTGTTCTCCGCCTGGTTCCTGGTGGCGTGCACCGCGCTGACCGCCGTCGGCTGCGCCGCGTCCGCGTGGCGGCTGACGCGCCGCGAGCGTCCGGAGCGCGCCCGATGACCGCCCCCACCCCGCCCGGCCTGCCCGAGCAGCCGGCCCACGGGCCGACCGAGCTGCCGGTGCCCGACACCGTCGACGTCCGCGAGGGCCCGGAGGTCGCGCACGAGCTGCTGTCCCTGCTCCCGCTGCTGGGGGAGTGGCACGGCGAGGGGCAGGCCGCCGGGTCCGGCGGGGACCACCGCTTCGGCCAGTGGGCGCGCTTCGCCCACGACGGCCGGGGGTTCCTCTTCTACGAGTCGCGCACCTGGCGGCTCAGCGACGACGGCGAGGTCGTCGGCGCCGACCAGCGGGAGTCGGGCTTCTGGCGCCCGCGCGGCGAGGACGAGGTGGAGCTGCTCGTCGTCTCCCCCGCCGGCCTGGTCGAGATCTACGCCGGCACGGCGCGGACGACGACGAGCTGGGAGCTGGTCAGCGACGTGCTGGCCCGCACCCCCGACCACCCCGACACCAGCCGCGCCACCCGGCTCTACGGCATCGTCGACGGCGCGCTGATGTACGCCATCGACCGGGCCGCCGGCGACCAGCCGCTGCGGCCCACCATGTCCGCCCGCCTGGAGAGGATCCGCTGACCGTGACCAGTCCCGCGCCCCGCACCCCGCGGCAGGTCGCCGACGCCTACGTCGACGCGATCTCCGACCTCGACCCGTTGGTGGCCACCGGGCTGGGCACCCGGCCCGGCGACGACCGGCTGCCGGACACCAGCCCCGCCGGTGCCGAGGCGGAGGCGGAGCTGATCCGGCGCACCCTGACCGAGCTCGACCGGGTGCTGGCCGAGGACCCGGCGCTGGCCGAGGACCCGGTGGAGCGGCGGTGCGCCCGGCTGCTGCGCGAGCGGCTGACCGCCGCGCTGGACCTGCACGAGGCCGGCGAGCACCTGCGCGCGGTGTCCAACCTGTTCTCGCCGGTGCACGCCATCCGGCAGGTCTTCTCCCTCATGCCCACCCAGAGCACCGAGGACTGGGCCGTGCTGGGCCGGCGGCTGGCCCGGGTGCCGGAGGCGTACCGCGGCTACCGCGCATCGCTGTCCGCGGGCGCGGCCCGCGGGCTGTTCGCCGCGCCGCGGCAGGTGCACACCGTCGTGGGTCAGCTCGACGAGTGGCTGACCGGGCCGTACTTCGCCGGGCTGGTCGCCGCGGGGCCCGACGAGCTGCGCGGCGAGCTGGACGCCGCGGCGCAGGCCGCCGACGCCGCCGTCGCCGAGGTCCGCGACTTCCTCCGGGACGAGTACGCCCCGCAGACCGAGGGGACGCCGGACGCCGTCGGCCGCGAGCGGTACGCCCGCTTCGCCCGGTCCTGGAACGGCAGCGACCTCGGCGCGAACGGCGGCCTGGAGGAGGCCTACGCCTGGGGCTGGGCCGAGCACCAGCGGATCCTCGCCGAGCAGCGCACCCTGGCCGAGCTCGTGCTGCCGGGTGGCACGCCGATGGAGGCGATGCGCTGGCTCAACGAGCACGGCGAGGCGGTCGAGGGCGTCGAGCCGGTCCGGCAGCGGCTGCAGGCGATGATGGACGAGGCGATGGACGCCCTGGACGGCGTGCACTTCGACATCGCCGAGCCGGTGCGCCGGGTCGAGGCGATGATCGCGCCCCCGGGCAGCGCCGCGGCGCCGTACTACACCCGGCCCACGCAGGACTTCTCCCGCCCCGGCCGCACCTGGCTGCCCACCCTCGGCAAGGACCGCTTCCCGCTGTGGGACCTGGTCTCGACCTGGTACCACGAGGGCGTTCCCGGCCACCACCTGCAGCTGGCCCAGTGGGCCTACGTCTCCGGCGAGCTGTCCACCTACCAGACCTCGCTGGGCATGGTCAGCGCCAACGCGGAGGGCTGGGCGCTCTACGCCGAGCGGCTGATGGACGAGCTGGGCTTCCTGGGCGACGCCGGCGCGCGGCTGGGCTACCTGGACGCCCAGCAGATGCGTGCGGTCCGCGTGGTGATCGACATCGGCATGCACCTGGAGCTGCCGATCCCCGACGACGCGACGGGGGCGGTCGCCGAGCACCGCGGCCGGCCGTGGACCCCGGAGCTGGCCCGCGCCTTCTTCGGCGAGAACTGTGGCCGCGACCCGGAGTTCCTGGACAGCGAGCTGGTGCGCTACCTCGGCATGCCCGGGCAGGCGATCAGCTACAAGCTGGGCGAGCGGGCCTGGCTCGCGGGCCGGGCGGCCGCCCAGCAGGCCCGGGGTGCCGACTTCGACCTGAAGGCCTGGCACATGGCCGCCCTCTCCCAGGGCAGCCTCGGCCTGGACGACCTGGAAGCCGAGCTCGCCCAGCTGTAAGGCCCCCTTCCAGGGGCCCGCCCTGAGCTCGCGAAGGGTGGGGAGGAGGGGGTCCTCCGTCAGTCGGGGGCGTCGGCGGGGGTGGGGTTGACCTCGTCGGCGTCCCAGGTGGTGCGGTCGGTGGCGGCAGCCGGGGCGGCCTCCAGCTCCGCGACGTCGAGCAGTTCGGCGATGCACGCCGCGCTGCCTCCGACGTAGGTGGTCACCAGGTCGATGTCGGTGGCCACGCACCACGCCCGGTCGGCCGGCCACCACAGGTTGGCGCTCTGCTCGTAGGGCTCGGCGGCGAAGTTCTCCGCGGCCAGCGTGATCGGCCCGTTGACCAGCCAGTACTCCCGTTCGGGGAGGGTCAGGGTGGGGTGGTCGGTGAGGACGGCGCCGCCCAGGGCGACGCCGAACCAGCAGACGTCCGGGGTGCGGGTGTAGCGGGTGAGCACCTCGACCATGCGCTCGGCGACCGGCACCGGCAGGTGGCCGCGGGCGGGGGCGCCGTGCCACAGCGGGGCCTGGTCGTCGTTCTCGAAGTAGTCCATCGCCCCGGTGACCGAGCCCCACTGCATCAGCGGGTGGGCGGCGGTGCCGTTGGCGGCGGCGACGGAGGACCAGGGGACCTCGACGTCGTCGTCACCCACGTAGCGGACGGCGGGGTGGAAGACCCGGGCCAGCGCCGGGAAGCCGGCGGGCACCAGCGCCGCCACGGTCTCCGGGCGGGCGCTCCGGGCCGACTCGGCAAGCCACTGGCCGGCGGTGGTGTCCAGCGCGACCGCGCGCCCGGCGAACTGCACGGCGTCGAGTCTCCCAGGGAACGGACAACCCCCGGGCTGCTCCGCGGCGCTGGAACCCGCCGGAGCGGGGAGCTGCACGCGGGCCGACTGGACAACGGTCGGCGGCCCGGGGGTCGGGTGACTGTCCGGTTCTCGCTCGCCGCCGTACGACGGACGGGCGGGATTGCCGTCGTTCAGTTCCTGCCGGTCTTCGACAGTGCCTGAACGGGCGGCCCATCTGGACGGCGGCTAGCGGACAGCCACCTCACGAGTCCTGAACGACATCAATGTTCGGACCACCTCCTCTCTCGTGTACCTGAGACGGTACGACCGGTCCCGGCGCTCGGCAACGACATTTCGTTCAGCTGTCGGCGGAACGGGTCCGTCCGTCGGGGTCGGCGGTGCCGGGGCGGGGCGTGTCGGGGGTATCCGGGTCGCGCTGGAACACGTCGGGCACGCCGTCGGCGTCCGCGTCCACCGACTCCATCTCGCTCATCTGCCGGTAGCGCCGGTCGCGGATCTTCAGCAGGACCCCGGCCAGCAGCGCGGCCAGCAGGGTGCCGGTGAGGACGCCCACCTTCACGTGCTCGTCGCGCAGCGAGCCCTCGCCGAACGCGAGCTCACCGATCAGCAGGGAGACGGTGAAGCCGATGCCGCCGAGCATCGCCAGGCCGATGACGTCGAGCCAGCTCAGCTCCGGGTCCAGCTCGGCGCGGGTGAACCGGCTCATCAGCCAGGTCGCTCCGGTGATGCCCACGGTCTTGCCGACCACCAGACCGACGACGATCCCGATGGCGACGCTGTCGGTGAGCGCCGAACCGAGACCGGACAGGCCGCCGACGGTGACCCCGGCGGAGAAGAAGGCGAAGACCGGGACGGCGAAGCCCGAGGAGATCGGCCGCACCCGGTGCTCGAGGTGCTCGGCCAGCCCCGGACCGGCCGACGGGCCACCGGCGGCCTGGCTGCGCACCACGGGCACGGTGAAGGCCAGCAGCACGCCGGCCACGGTCGCGTGGACGCCGGACTCGTGCATCAGCACCCACGCCACGGCGGCCAGGGGGAGCAGCAGCCACCAGGAGCGGATCCGCTTCTGCACCAGGAAACCGAAGAGGGCGATCGGGACGAGCGACAGCAGCAGGGGCGTGATCGCCAGGCTCGCGGTGTAGAAGACCGCGATGATCGTGATCGCCAGCAGGTCGTCGACGATCGCCAGGGTCAGCAGGAAGGTCCGCAGGCCGCTGGGCAGGTGGGTGCTGATCACCGCCAGCACGGCGAGGGCGAAGGCGATGTCGGTCGCGGTGGGGATGGCCCAGCCCGACAGTGCGCCGTCGCCCGCCCCGAGGTTGACCACCGCGTACAGCACGGCGGGGACGACCATGCCGCCGACCGCGGCGGCGACCGGGAGGGCGGCCTTGCGCGGGTCGCGCAGGTCGCCGGCGACGAACTCGCGCTTGAGCTCCAGACCGGCGACGAAGAAGAAGATCGCCAGCAGGCCGTCGGCGGCCCAGGTGCCCAGGGTGAGGTCCAGGTGCAGCGACTCGGGGCCGACCCGCAGGTCCCGCAGGGACTCGTAGGACTCCGACCAGGGGCTGTTGGCCCAGACCAGGGCGAGCAGCGCCCCGATCATGAGCAGCACCCCGCCGACGGTCTCCTGCCGGAGGACCTCGCCGATCCGGCTGGTCTCCGCCCAGGACCGTCGGGAGAAGACGCGGGAGGGGGCGTTGGACATGGAGGCGGCTCCGGGTGCAGGGGTCGGCGAAGAGGACTGCCGACCAGACTTCCCGGCGCACCTCCCGGTCACACTACCGGGGGACCGGGATCACTCCGGTCCGGAGGCGCTCAGCGGGCGAGCAGCTCGCGCACCCGCCCGGTCAGGCCGGCGTCCCCGCGCTCGACGCCGTCGACCCGGACGACGGCCGTGGCGCCCCGGATGCCGGACAGCAGCCAGACCGCGTCGGCGGCGTGCAGGTCGGCGACCGTGCCGCTGGTGACCGCGGTCGGCCAGTCGTCGGCCGCCGCGGCGGCGAACAGCCGCGCCTGGGTGGTGCCGGCGAGGATGCCCGTCTCCGGTGGCGGGGTGTGCAGCCGCCCGCCGGCCGACCAGACGACGGTCGAGGTCGGCCCCTCCAGCAGCTGCCCCTCGAGGGAGGTGAAGACGACGTCGTCGGCGCCGCGCCGGTGGGCCTCGCGGAGCGCGGCCATGTTGACCGCGTAGGAGAGCGTCTTCGCCCCGCCCAGCAGCCAGGGAGAGCTCGCCCGGACGTCGGCGGAGAGGCCCAGGGTGAGGGTCACCACCGCCACCCCCTGCTCCCGCTGGCGCAGCGTCTCCGCCGGCACCGGGGCCAGCAGGGCGAGCAGCGTGGGCGGGGTGCCGTCGCCGAGCCCGCGGGTCAGGAAGACCCGGCAGGCGCCGTCGACCTCGGCCGGCCAGCCCGCGACGAGCGCCCCGATCACCGCGCGCACCGCGTCGTCGCCGGGGTGCGTGAGCTCCATCAGCGCGGCCGAACGGCGCAGCCGGGTCAGGTGCCCGGCCAGCTGCGGGGTGCCCCCGCCGGTCACCAGCACCGACTCGAAGCAGCCGTCGCCGCGCCCCAGGCCGAGGTCCAGCGCGGTCACCACCGGCTGGGTGGGGTCGACCACCCGGGCCCCGCCGTCCTGCCAGACCGCCACGCGCGTGCTCGTCACGGCTCCACCCTGCCGTACGGCGGTCCTAGGCTGGGTGGCGTGTCCGAGGAGCCCAGTCCCTCCGGGGGACCCAGCACCGCGCCGCTGGCCGAGCAGCTGCGGGCCCGGGGGCTGCGGCTGACCACCCAGCGCCAGCGGGTGCTCGCCGCCGTCACCGCGCTCTCGCACGGCACGCCCGAGGACATCAGCTCCCGGTTGCGGGCCGAGGCCGGCCCGGACGGGGCGGCACCGGACACCTCCACGGTCTACCGGACCCTGGAGCTGCTCGAGCAGCTCGGGCTGGTCTGGCACACCCACCTGGGCAAGGGCGCACCGATCTACCACGCGGGCCAGCAGCACCGGCACGTGCACGTGGTCTGCCAGACCTGCGGGGAGATCAGCTCGGTCGACCCGACGGTGCTCGACGGCGCCGCGGAACGTCTGGGGGCCGAGTTGGGTTTCACGCTGGACGTGGGCCACGTGGCGCTGTCGGGCACCTGCCGGACCTGCGCCGACACGATCCGGACGGAGCACTCATGACCACCCCCTCCCCGTTGCTGTCCCGGCCGGGCGCCGTCGCGCTCGCCCTCCCGGACGGCGGCACCGGCCCCGTCGCCGCGCACTACGGCGAGCCGCTGCCCGAGCAGCGCCGCCTGGCCGAGGGCGCGGGCCTGGTCGACCGCAGCGACCGCGACGTGCTGACCGTGACCGGCGCCGACCGGCTCTCCTGGCTGCACGACCTCAGCTCCCAGCACCTGCGGGAGCTGGCCGACGGCACCGGCACCGAGGCGCTGTTCCTGGGGCCCAACGGGCACGTGGAGCACCACGTCGTGCTCGCCGAGCTGGCCGGCACCACCTGGGCCGACGCCGAGCCCGGCGCGGGCGCCGCGCTCGCCGACTGGCTGCAGAAGATGCGGTTCATGCTCCGCGTGGAGCCGGCGCTGGTCACCGACGCCTGGGCACTGCTGAGCCTGGCCGGGCCGCGGGCCGACGAGGTGCTGACCGCGGCCGGCTGGCCCGTCCCGACCGCCGAGCACGCCGTCGTCCCGCTGCCCGCCGGTGGCTGGGCCCGCCGGTCGCCGGCGATCGGCGACGGGAGCGTCGCGGTCGTCGACCTCCTCGTGCCGCGCACCCAGCTGGCCGCCCGCGCCGACGAGCTGTTCGCGGCCGGCGCCGTGCCGGCGGGGCTGGACGCGTTCGAGGCGCTCCGGGTGGAGGCCCGGCGGCCGCGGGCCGGCGTCGACAGCGACCACCGCACCATCCCCAACGAGCTGCCCTGGCTGCGCACCGCCGTCCACCTGGACAAGGGGTGCTACCGCGGGCAGGAGACGGTCGCCCGGGTGCACAACCTGGGGCGCCCGCCGCGGCGGCTGGTGCTGCTGCACCTGGACGGCATGAGCGAGACGCTGCCCGCCCCCGGCACCCCGGTCACCGCCGGCAGCCGCGAGGTGGGCCGGGTCGGCACGGTGGTGCGCCACCACGAGCTGGGCGTGATCGCGCTCGCGCTGGTCAAGCAGTCGGTCGCCCCGGACGCGACGCTGCACGTCGGGGAGGCCGCTGCGGTGATCGACCCCGACGACGGGCCGCAGGAGGTCGACGCCGCCGTGGCGGCGGCCCGCAACCGGGTGAAGGCCGTGCGGTCTGCGACGATGCGGGCGTGAGCACTGCCGGCGGCGTCGAGGGGACGCTGATCACCCTCGCCCCGACCGGCGCGGAGTCGGCCAAGGCCGACGTGCCGGCGCTCCCAGTCACGGTGGAGGAGGTCGTCGCCACCGCCCGGGACTGCCAGGCGCTGGGCGCCGCCGTCCTGCACCTGCACGTCCGCGACGCCGACACCCGGCCCACGCTGGACCTGCCGCGGGTGCGCGAGGTGGTGGCCGCGGTGCGGGAGGCCACCGACCTGGTGGTGCAGCTGTCCACCGGCGGGGCGGTCACCGACCCGGCCGAGGCGCGCCTCGCGGTGCTGGACGCCGGGCCGGACGCCGCCTCGCTGTCACTGGGCACGGTGAACTTCGGCCGGGACGTCTTCGCCAACCCGTGGGACCTGATCGTCGAGCTGCACACCCAGATGCAGCAGCGCGGCATCGTGCCCGAGTTCGAGGTGTTCGACCTCGGCCACCTGGCCACCCTGGCGCGCCTGCTCGACCGGCACGGCCTGCCGCACGGTGGGCACGTGCACGTCGACCTGGTGATGGGCGTGCCCGGCGGGATGCCCGGGACCACCGCGGCGCTGGCCGCCTGCCTGCCCGCGCTCCCGCCCGGCGCCACGTTCGCCGCCACCGGCGTGGGGCGCACCTCGCTGCCGGTGATGCTGGCCGCGCTGTCGGCCGGCGGTCACCTGCGCGTCGGCATGGAGGACACCCTCAGCTACGCACCGGGCGAGCCGGTGCGCGACAACGCCCAGCTGGTGGCGCGTGCGGCCGGGCTCGCCCGGATCGCCCAGCGTCCGCCGCTGTCCACGGTGCAGGCCCGGCAGCTGCTGGGCATCCCCGTTCCCGAACCGGTCCGTCCCACACCTGCGGAGGTCTCCCCGTGACCAGCCCGACCGCTGCCGGCGGCGCCGCCGTCGACGCGCTGCTCGACCCCTCCTTCCTCGACGGGGTGGAGCAGCTGCCGATGAGCGAGGTCCGCGCACTGCGCCAGCAGGCCGAGCAGGCGGAGGTCAACCTCTCCTACACGCGCCGCCTGCTGCAGGGCCGGCTGGACATCGTCCGCCGGGAGCTGCAGCGCCGCGCCGAGCACGACGGCCGTTCGCTGGTCGACCTGCTGCCGGAGATCCTCGCCGAGAAGGGCCGGGGCCCCGCGCACGGCCTGGGCCGCCACCAGACGGTGCAGCCGACCGCGCCCGAGCAGCACGAGCACTGGGTGAACGGCCTGGCTCCCGGGGTGGACCTCTCCGACGTCCCGGCGCTGCCCGACGACCAGCTGGAGGACGCGGCCCGCGCGTTGGGCGCGGGAGAGCGCAGCCTGTCCGAGCGCCGGCGCGGCGTGCAGCAGGTGATGGACGCCCTGGCCGGGGAGCTGGGCCGGCGGTACCGGGAGGGCCTGGCCGACGTGGCGCAGCTGCTCGCCGACGAGTCGCGGCACCGCGCCTGATGACGGGCTGGCCGGACTCGCCGGTGCTGGTCGAGGTGTGGCGCTCGGGCTTCCTGGAGTCGGTGCACCGCGGTGCGCTGGTCGTGCTGGACGCCGCAGGTGCCCCGCTGCACGAGGTGGGCGACGTCGGCCGGCCGGTGCTGCCCCGCTCGGCGAACAAGCCGGTGCAGGCCACCGCGCTGCTGGCGGCCGGCTGGCGTCCGCGGGACGACCGGGAGCTGGCGCTCGGTGCGGCGTCGCACAACGGCGAGGACGGGCACCGGGAGCTCGCCGACCAGCTGCTGGCCGGAGCCGGGCTGGGGCCCGACGACCTGGGCTGCCCGCCGGCGCTGCCCCAGCACGAGGGCACTCGGGCGCAGTGGCTGGTGGCCGGGCGGGCGCCCGAGCGGCTGGCGATGAACTGCTCGGGCAAGCACGCGGCGATGCTCTCGGCCTGCGTGGCCGCCGGCTGGCCGACCGAGGGCTACCTGGACCGGGAGCACCCGCTGCAGCAGGCGATCGAGGCGCGGCTGGGCGAGGCGTCCGGGGAGCCGGTCAGCGCCGTCGTCGTCGACGGCTGCGGTGCGCCGCAGCACGCGCTGTCGCTGACCGGGCTGGCCCGCGGGGTGCTCTCGCTGGTCCAGGCCGACCCGGGCGCGCCGGACCGGCTGGTCGCCGATGCGATGCGCGCCCACCCGTGGCTGGTGGCGGGTACCGGCCGTGACGACACCGAGCTCATGCAGGGCGTGCCCGGTCTGCTGGTGAAGGGCGGTGCCGACGGTGTGCACGTCGCCGCCCTGCCCGGCGCGGGCGCCGTGGCGCTGAAGCTGGACGACGGCGGTGACCGCGGGCGGCTGCCCGCACTGACCGCCGGCCTGCTCCGGCTGGGGGTGCCCGCCGAGACACTGTCCCGCTGGCTGCTCGCGCCGGTGAGCGGTGGCGAGGGAGTGGTCGGCCAGGTGCGGGCGGCGGCCTCGCTGGCCTGACCGGCCCGTCCCTGCCGGAGCAGCTGCTAGCGCACCGCTTGCAACAGCTAGCACTCCTGGCTACCGTAGGACCGTGGCCCGACCCACGGAGTTCGTCCGCGAGCAGGTGAGCGCTGTCCGGGACTCGGTCGCCTCGGCCGCGGCGGAGGCCGGGCACGTGCCGGCCAACGTCGGCTCCCACGTGGGCGAGTTCATCCGCAGCCAGCGCAGCGCCGCCCAGGTGTCACTGCGCGAGCTGGCCCGGGCCGCCGGGGTGAGCAACCCCTACCTGTCCCAGGTCGAGCGCGGTCTGCGCAAGCCGTCGGCGGAGATCCTGTCCCAGATCGCCCGCGGCCTGAAGATCTCCGCCGAGACCCTCTACGAGCAGGCCGGCATCCTCGACCGCCGGTCGGGCACCGCCGGCACCGTCGCAGCGATCCGGGCCGACCCGGCGCTCTCCGAGCGGCACAAGGCCGTGCTCCTGGAGCTGTACGAGACCTACGCCCGGGAGCACGCCCGCGAGCAGGCGGAGACCACCCCGCCGCCCCAGCCACCCACCCAGTCACCCCAGGAGGAGACGGCATGAGCCGCACCGACACCCTGAAGCACTACGGCGAGACCCTCGTCGGCACCGGCCGCACCGGCCTGCTGGCCGCCCTCGGCGCCGGCGACACCGTCGTCGAGCGGGCCCGCACCGTGGTCGGCGGGCTGCGCTCGCGCGCCGAGGCGCTGCCCGGCGAGGCCCAGGTGCAGGCCGACCTGGCCGGCAAGGAGGCCCGGACCCGGGCCGAGCTGGCCCGCGCCCGCGCCGCCCAGGCCGCCGCCGAGGCCCGCGTCCGCGCCGGCCAGGCCCGCGAGCAGGCCGCCGCGGCGGCCCAGCAGGCCCGCGTCGCCGCCGCCCAGGCCCGCACCGCGGCGACCGACGCCGCCGCCACCGTGCGGCCGGAGACGGTCATCGGCACGGTCACCGGGCTGGTCGAGACCGCCCGCACCCAGGCGCTGACCACGATCGGCGAGCTCGCCGACCGGGGCGCGACGCTGGTCGGCCCGACCTTCCGGTGGGTCGCCGGTCGCGCCGAGCAGACCGTCGACACGGTCGAGGGCGCTGTCGCCGACGCCGCCGACACCGCGCAGGAGACGGTCGACGCCGCCTCGAACGAGGTCACCTCGGTCGCGCAGAAGACCGCCGCCCGCGCCGACGACGCGCTCGACACGGTCGCCGAGGAGACCGCCGAGGCCGCCGCCGCCACCAAGCGCCGGGTCCGGGCCGGTGCCGACGCCGCTGAGGCGGAGACCGCCGGGAAGCCGGCGAAGAAGGCCGCGGCGCGGAAGGCCCCGGCGAAGAAGGCCGGCGCCAAGCGCGGCACGGCCGCGGCCAGCACCACCCCGGTGCCCGACCCGCTCGCCGTCCCGGCCAAGAGCGACGACGCCGAGTGACCGGTCCCTGCTGAGGGAGACCTGAACGCCGCCCCGGCGCCCGACGTCGATCGCGGGTGCCGGGGCGGCGCCGTCTCACCCGGCCGGGGCAGGTCACCGTCGCGGTGCGGGTCGACCCGCCGGGGATGCCGCCGGAACGCCTATCCTCAGCGGCATGGGCTTCGACGGCTTCGTCTACGAGCTGGTCCGTCTGGGCACGCTGGCGCTCGCGCTCTGGGCCTTCGTCGACGCGATCGTCCGCCCGACGGCGGCCTTCGTGGCGGCGGGCAAGCTCACCAAACCTGGCTGGATGGCGATCACCGGCATCGCGGCGCTGGTGATCTGGTGGCAGGGGCCGCTGAACCTGTTCGGGCTGCCCGCGGTGATCGCGGCCGTCGTCTACCTGGTCGACGTCCGTCCCGCGGTGCGCGAACTCCGGCGGGGCGGCAACAACAACAGCTGGTGACCCGGCGGGTCAGTACTCGCGGTCGGACGGCATGAGCACCCACAGCACCAGGTAGGCGATGAACTGCGGGCCCGGCAGCACGCAGCTGACGACGAACGCCAGTCGCAGTCCGTTGCGGGACAGGCCGAGGCGCCGGGCCAGGCCGGCGCACACCCCCGCGATCACCTTGTGTCGAGAGTCGCGGGTCAGGCGGCGGGACGCGGGAGCGGTCATGCGCCGACCCTAGGGGCCACCGGGTGACCTGTGCAGCTCCTCGTCCCTGGCTGGACGCCTCAACCGAAGACGCCGGCCGGTGGCTCCGGTGACGGCTGCGCGTCGGCGTCGGTGACCGGCGCCTGCTGCCCGACGAAGGTGCGCAGCAGGTCGCCGGTGACCAGCCGGGCGGGCATCGGGTCGGCCAGGCAGCGGCGGGTCAGCTCGGCCACCGGCAGCTCGGCGTCGGAGGCGACGGCGACCAGGTTGCCGAACCGGCGGCCCTTGAACGTGCTCGGCTCGGCGACCAGCGCCAGGTGCCCGAACACCGCGGCCAGCGTCGCCGCCTCCGTGCGGGCGAACCGCAGCGGCGGGCCGTCGGAGACGTTCCACGCCGTCGTCCCCCCCGGGCGGAGCACCCGGGCGACGTCGGTGGCGAACTCCACCGTGGTCAGGTGGGCCGGGGTGCGTGCGCCGGCGAAGACGTCGACCAGCACCAGGTCGGCGCTTGCGTCCGGCAGCGCGGCCAGGCCGGCGCGGGCGTCGATCGCCCGCACCCGGACCCGCGCGCCCCGGGGCATCGGCAGGCGGGCACGGACCAGGTCGGTGAGCCGCTCGTCGAGCTCCATCACCCGCTGCGCGGAGCCGGGCCGGGTCGCGGCCACGTACCGGGCCAGGGTCAGCGCCCCGCCGCCCAGGTGGACGACGTCCAGCGGTGCACCCGCCGGGGCGACCAGGTCGACGACGTGCCCCATCCGGCGGACGTACTCGAACTCCAGGTGGCTGGGGTCGCCGAGGTCGACGTGCGACTGCGGCACGCCGTCCAGGTGCAGCTCCCAGGCGCCGTCCCGGTCGGCGTCGGCCAGCAGCTCCGCCGTGCCGCCGCCGACCTCGACCGGCCCGGGCAGGGCGGTGAGGGCAGGCCGGTCGTCCCGGGAGCGTCCCCGCCGGCTCACGACGGCGCGACCGCGGACCAGCGGACGGTGACCTCGCCGTGCTTCCACCGCCGGGTCGGGGCGACCAGCGGCCAGCCGTCGGCGGCCAGCGCCTCCACCGCGGCAGCCCAGCGCTGCCGCGGCCCGAAGGTGGACAGCCCGGCGGCCGCGGCCCAGGCGGCGTCGAAGGCGGACAGGAACCGGTGCACCGGCTGGCCGGGCACGTTGTGGTGGATCAGCGCCTTGGGCAGCCGCTCGGCCAGGTCCGAGGGGCGCTCCAGGTCCGAGACCCGGGCGGCCAGGGTGAGGGTCAGCGGGCCGTCCTCGTCCAGCGCCACCCAGGTCGCCCGCCGTCCCCACTCGTCGCAGGTGCCCTCGACCAGCAGTCCACCGGGGGCCAGCGCAGCGCGCATGGTGTCCCAGGCGCGGGCCGCGGACGCCTCGTCGTACTGGCGCAGCACGTTGAAGGCCCGCACCAGCACCGGCTGCAGCCCGGCCAGCTCGAAGCCACCCACCCGGAAGTCGACCCGGGGCGGGTCGCGGTGCTCGGCGACCGCGGCCACCCGCTCGGGGTCGATCTCCAGGCCGACGACCTCCAGCCCGGCCACCTCGGGGGCCAGCCGCTCGGCCAGCTCGAGGGTGGTCACCGCCGACGCGCCGTAGCCCAGGTCGACGACGAGCGGGCGGGCGGCGTCGCGCAGCCGCGCCACCTGCGTGGCGACCAGCCAGCGGTCGACCCGGCGCAGCCGGTTGGCGTTGGTGGTGCCGCGGGTGGGCAGGCCCATCGCCCGGGCCCGGCCGGCCGCCAGCCGGGGCGCCTTCCGGGCGGGTGGCAGCGACGCACGCTGGGTGTGGTCGCTCACGGTGGACGAGGTTAGCCGCGCTGCGGATTACGGTGGTGCGGTGCAGGTACGCCGCGACGCCCGCTTCGCGGAGCTGACCACCCTGGGGGTCGGGGGGCCGATCGACCGGCTGGTCGAGGTCGCCACGCGCGAGGAGCTGGTCGCCGCCGTCCGCGACGCCGACGACGCCGGCCGCCCGCTGCTGGTCCTCGGTGGGGGCTCCAACCTGATCGGCCCGGACGCCGGCTGGCCCGGTGACGTGGTGCTGGTCCGCACCCGAGGGACCACCCGCCGCGACGCCGGTGAGCTGGTGGAGCTGGAGGTCGAGGCCGGCGAACCCTGGGACGACCTGGTCGCGGCCACCGTGGCGCAGCAGCTGGCCGGTCTGGAGGCGCTGTCGGGCATCCCCGGCTCGACCGGCGCGACCCCGGTGCAGAACGTCGGCGCGTACGGCCAGGAGGTCGCCGCGCTCATCACCTCCGTGCGCACCTGGGACCGCGCCGCCCGCGCCGAGCGGGTGTTCACCCCCGAGGAGTGCGGCTTCGGCTACCGGGAGAGCCGGTTCAAGTCCCAGCCCGGGGCCCACGTCGTCCTCGCGGTCACCTTGGCGCTGCGGCCCTCGCCGCACTCGGGTGCGGTGAGTTACGCCGAGCTGGCCCGCGCCCTCGGCGTCGAGCTGGGGGAGACCGCGCCGCTGGCCGCCGTCCGCGAGGCCGTGCTCGGGCTGCGCCGCGGCAAGGGCATGGTCTGGGACCCGGCCGACCCGGACACCCGCAGCGCCGGGTCGTTCTTCACCAACCCGATCGTCCCGGTGGCCGCTGCGGTGCCCGGCTGCCCGAGCTGGCCGGCCGGGATCGGCGCCGACGGTGCGGAGCAGGTCAAGCTGTCGGCGGCCTGGCTGGTGCAGTCGGCCGGCTTCGGCAAGGGCACCCGGGACGGGCGGGTCGGCACGTCGCCGCGGCACAGCCTGGCGCTGACCACCGAGCCCGGCGCGACCTCCGCGGAGCTGATGGCCTTCGCCGGGCGCGTCGTCGACGCGGTGCGGGAGCGGTTCGGCGTGACCCTCGTGCCCGAGCCGGTGCGCCCGTGAGCGTGCGACCGGACGAGGCCCGGCGGCTCGGGGGGCTCTACGAGACGCTGCGCGCGCCCGCGGTGCCGGCCGGGGGAGGCCCCGGGGCGATGCAGGCGTGGCTGGCCCGGGTCGAGGCCGACGGCGCGCTCGCCGGGCTGATCTCCCGGCTGCTCAACGGCGGCGACCTGCTCCGTGCCGACGTCGAGGCCGCCCAGGCGTTGACGGGGTCCGCCGGCACCTCCGCCGACCCCGCCCAGGTCGCGGCCGGCTACGAGCTGCTCCTCGCCCACGCCGCCTGACCGACGGTCAGGCCAGCAGGAGGGCGAGCACGACCGCCGCCGCGGTCAGCACGGCGAGGGCGACGGCCAGCCACAGCAGCATCCGCACCGCCCGCCGTCGGCCGCGGGGGTTGGTGACCCAGCCGCCGGTCAGCTCGCCCAGCTTCCCGACCGAGCCGGCCGGGGAGTACTGGTTCGTCTCACGCCCGTCCCCGTGCATGCGGCGATGGTGCCCTCGGCGGCGTGGTCCGTCGACCCCCGTCCGGTGACCGGCAGAGCGTGCGCCCGGGGAGGTGCCGGTGCGGAACGTCGTGCTCTGCCCACCGGTGGTGGACAGAGCACGACGTGCGTGGGTGACCCGTCTGACCGGTGCGCCGCTGGCCGCTTCGACGGGCGCGTGCGAGTCTGGAGACGAGCCCGCAGCGGAGCTCCCGGACGAGCGGCGCCGTACCCGGACAGCGACAAGACGGCGTTCCGGGAGTGGTCATGGCCTGGCTCGTCCTCGTCGTCTCCGGCGCGCTGGAGGCCGTCTGGGCCACCGCGCTCGACCGGTCGCAGGGCTTCACCCGCCTGGTGCCGAGCGTGGTCTTCGCCGTCGCCCTGGTCGGCAGCATGGGCGGGCTGGCGTTCGCCATGCGCACCCTGCCGCTGGGCACGGCCTACGCGGTGTGGGTGGGCATCGGCGCCACGCTGACCGCCGGCTGGGCGATGCTGACCGGCGCCGAGCCGGTGTCGGTGGTCCGGGTGCTGCTGCTGGCCGGCATCGTCGGCTGCGTGATCGGACTCAAGCTGGTCAGCTGAGCGCCGTTCGCGCGCACCGCGTCGGGCAGGGAAGACGACCGATGCCTGCTCACGAGAGCACCCGGGTCAGCGTGACCTGCTCCTCGCGGTAGCCGAGCCGCGAGTACAGCTCCCGGGCCGCGGCGTTGGCGGCGCCCGTCTCGAGCGTGAGCCGGCCGAGGCCCCGGGAACCGGCCCAGTGCTCCGCAGCCCGGACCAACTGGACGGCGACCCCCCGGCGGCGGGCTGCCGGTGCCACGACCAGCTCGCCGAGGTACGCGTCCACCTGCCCGGTGAAGTGCCGCTGCTCGGCCACCCCGGCGAAGCCCAGGACCCTGCCGTCGGGGTCGCAGGCCACCAGCAGCGCACGGTCGTCGCCCGATCCCCGACAGGCTTCGGCCACCCAGCCCTCCGCCGCGGTCCGCGCCGCGGCCTCCGGCCGCCAGATCGCCACCCCGGTCGCCAGCTCCCCGGCAAGCGCCCGCAGCGCGGGGTGGTCGGCGGGCTCGGCGGGGCGGACGGTCACCTGCTCGCTCGGCATGGTCGCAGCGTCCCGGACCGACCTGCCCGGAAAAAGGGCCTCACGGCGCCAGTGCGGTGGACCCACCGGCAGGCGCGGTCCAGCCAGCGGCCGGCCAGCTCGGCCGGTCGAGTGCGACGATGCCGGCCATGGGGGCTCTGCAGACGGCACGGACGTACCTCGGCACCGGTCGCGCGCCGGTGATCGAGGGGTTCACGCGCAGTTCGCGGGGGGTCCGGCTGCCCGTCTGCCGGCGCTGCGGCGCGCTCGTCGCCTACGAGACCCAGCGCGCACACCTGGACTGGCACGCCAGCACCGCCGGCTGAGCGGTCACCCGTCCTCGCGGGCGACCTTGTGCTGGGCGGCCTGCGCGCGCGGCCGGACGACCAGCAGGTCGACGTTCACGTGGTGCGGCCGGGTGACCGCCCAGGCGATCACGTCGGCGACGTCCTCGGCCACCAGCGGCTCGCGCACCCCGCGGTAGACGGCGTCGGCCTTCTCCTGGCTCCGGGTGCGGTTGAGCGAGAACTCCTCGGTCTTGACCATCCCGGGCGCGATCTCGATGACCCGCACCGGGTCGTGCACCAGCTCCAGGCGCAGCGTCTCGGCCAGCGTGTGCACCCCGTGCTTGGCGGCGGTGTAGCTGGCGCCGCCCTCGTAGCTGACCAGCCCGGCGGTCGAGCCGACGAACACCAGGTCACCGGCACCGGACGCCTGCAGCGCCGGCAGCAGCGCCTTGGTCAGCCGCACCGGACCCAGCACGTTGACGTCGTAGGTGCGCTCCCAGGAGTCCAGGTCGGCCTCGGCCACCGGGTTCGCGTCGAACGCGCCACCGGCGTTGTTCACCAGCACGTCGACCCGGTCCAGGGACGCCGCCAGCGCCGTCACCGACGCCGGGTCGGTCACGTCGAGCTGCGCGGCCCGCCCACCGATCCGGGCGGCCAGCTCGGTCAGCCGGTCCAGCCGGCGCGCGGCCAGCACGACGTCGAAGCCCTCGGCGGCCAGCCGCTCCGCGGTCGCCGCGCCGATCCCGCTCGACGCACCGGTGACGACGGCGACCCGGCCCGAGCCGGGGAAGGGCACTCGTGCGGGGGAGGGGGCAGCGGGGCTGGACATGACCCCATCCTGGCCCTGTTGCACACTGAACCACCGACAGGGTGTCCGAGGCGGGCGCCGCGAACGCCCGAGCGGAGGTGGCACCGTGCCTGGTCGCCGACCCGGCCGCCCGGGGGTCCGGTGGCGGAACGCCACGGCGCCGGTGCTCCCGCGCCGGGTCGCCACGCTCTCGGTGCACACCAGCCCGCTGGAGCAGCCCGGGGCCGGTGATGCCGGGGGCATGAACGTCTACGTGGTCGAGGTGTCCCGCCGCCTGGCCGAGCGCGGCATCGCCGTCGACGTCTTCACCCGGGCCACCTCCAGCGAGCAGCCGCCGGTGGTCGAGATGAGCCCGGGCGTCACCGTCCGGCACGTCAGCGCCGGCCCGTTCGAGGGGCTGGGCAAGAACGAGCTGCCCGCCCAGATGTGCGCCTTCACCGCCGCCGTGCTGCGCGAGGAGGCCCAGCACGAGCCCGGGCACTTCGACGTCGTCCACTCCCACTACTGGCTGTCGGGCCAGGTCGGTTGGCTGGCCCGGGACCGCTGGGGCGTGCCGCTGGTGCACTCCGCGCACACCCTGGCCAAGGTGAAGAACGCCGCGCTCGCCGAGGGCGACGAGCCCGAGCCGCGCGCCCGGGTGATCGGCGAGGAGCAGGTCGTCGCCGAGGCCGACCGGATGGTCGCCAACACCGCCGAGGAGGCGCGCCAGCTCGTCGACTTCTACGGCGCCGACCCGCGCCGCACGCTGGTCGTGCCCCCCGGGGTCGACCTGCGCACCTTCCGGCCCGGCTCCCGGCGCAGCGCCCGCGAGCGGGTCGGCGTGCCGGACGACGCCGTCGTGCTGCTGTTCGTCGGCCGGATCCAGCCGCTCAAGGCCCCGGACATGCTGCTGCACGCCGCCGCCCGGATCCTCGCCGCCGACCCGGCGCTGCGCTCGCGGTTGCAGGTGCTGGTCGTCGGCGCACCCAGCGGGTCCGGGCTGGCCGAGCCGCAGCGGTTGCAGGAGCTGGCCGTGCGCCTGGGCGTCACCGACGTCGTCCGGTTCCTGCCCCCGCAGCCGCCGGCGCAGCTGGCCGACCACTACCGCGCCGCCGACGTCGCCGTCGTCCCCAGCCACAACGAGTCCTTCGGGCTGGTCGCCCTCGAGGCGCAGGCCTGCGGCACGCCCGTGGTGGCCGCCCGGGTCGGTGGCCTGCCGACCGCGGTCGACGACGGCGTCTCCGGGCTGCTGGTCACCGGTCGCGACCCGGAGGACTACGCCGGCGCGATCATCCGGGTGCTCGAGCGCCGGGAGCTGCTGGCGGCCGGCGCCCGGCGGCACGCCGCCGCCTTCAGCTGGGACCGCACCGTCGACTCCCTCGTCGACGGCTACGCCGCGGCGATGGCGGAGATGAGCCGGCGGTCGGCGCCGCTGGCCCGGCTGCGCGGCGCGGAGGCCGTGCGGCTGCTCTCCGGGGGCACGGCGGGGCGATGAGCCGGCGGAGCGTGGCAGAGCTCGACGAGGTCGTCGAGGGGGCGCTGCGCGCCGCGGAGCTGGAGTACGAGCACCCGGGTACCGGGCGGTTCGTGGTGACCCTGCCCGGGGTGCGGAAGCTGCGCACGCTGGTCGGGCTCACCATCGGCGGGCACGGGTTCCGGGTCGAGGCGTTCGTCTGCCGCCAGCCCGACGAGAACCGCGAGCAGCTGTGGGCCTGGCTGCTGCAGCACAACGCCCGGATGTACGGGGTCGCGTACTCCATCGACAGCGTCGGCGACGTCTACCTCACCGGCACCCTCGGGCACGACGCGGTGAACCCCGAGGAGATCGACCGCATCCTCGGATCGGTGCTCACCTATGCCGACGAGCACTTCAACACGATGCTGGAGATCGGCTTCGCCAGCTCGATCCGCCGCGAGTGGGAGTGGCGGGTCAAGCGCGGGGAGTCGCTGCGCAACCTGGAGGCGTTCGCCGCCTTCGCCGACCCCACCCGTCGGCCGCCCGGGTGACCCGGCCCGCCCTGACCACGCCGACGCCCCTGCCGGCCGGCTACGACCGGCGGTGGTGGGTGCTCGCCACCATGGTCGTCTGCCTGCTGATGGTGATCATGGGCAACACCATCCTCAACGTCGCGCTGCCCACGCTCCAGCGCGAGCTGGACGCCACCCAGGGCGAGCTCCAGTGGGCGATCGACTCCTACATCCTGGTCTTCGCCGGGCTGCTGTTCAGCTGGGGCGTGCTCGGTGACCGGTTCGGCCGGCGCAAGGTCCTGCTGGCCGGGCTGACCATCTTCGCCGTCGGCTCGGTGCTCGCCGCGTTCAGCGACTCGGCGCTGGAGCTCATCGCCTGGCGCGCGGTGATGGGGGTCGGCGGCGCCGCGGTGCAGCCCGCCACGCTCGCGGTGATCACCAACGTCTTCCCGGCCGGCGAGCGGGGCCGGGCGATCGGGCTCTGGGCCGGCGCCTCCGGCCTCGCGGTGGCCGGCGGGCCGCTGGCCGGCGGGCTGGTGCTCGAGCACTACTGGTGGGGTGCGGTGTTCCTGCTCGGCGTCCCGGTCGCGGCGGTCGGCGTGCTGGGCATCCTGCTCGTCGTCCCGGAGTCCCGGGACCCCGCGCCCGGCCGGCTGGACGTGCCCGGCGTGCTGCTGTCCATCGTGGCGCTGGCCGGGCTGGTCTTCGGCATCATCCGCGGCGGCAGCGACGGCTGGAGCGCCCCGCTGACCTGGGCACCGCTGGGCGGAGGGGCGCTGCTGCTGGCGTTCTTCGTCTGGTGGCAGCGGCGCACCACCCACCCGGCGCTGGACGTGACCCTCTTCCGCAACCCGGCCTTCTCCGCCGCCGCCGGTGCCCTCACGCTGAACTTCTTCGCCCTGCAGGGCGCGACCTTCTACCTCGTCTACTACCTGCAGGGCGTGCGCGAGTACTCCCCACTGGCCAGCGGGGCCAGCCTCGTGCCGGTCGCCCTGGGGATCGCGGTGATGGCGCCGCGCAGCTCGGTGCTCGCCGAGCGCTTCGGGGCGAAGGCCGTGTGCGCCACCGGCTTCACCCTCATCGCGCTCTCCTTCGCCGGGATCCAGCTGCTGGACGCGGACACACCGCTGTGGCTGGTGCTCTCCGTGCTGGCGCTGCAGGGCATCGGCATGGGCTCGGTGATGGCCCCGGCCACCGAGTCGATCATGTCCGTCGTCCCGCGGGAGAAGGCCGGCGCGGGCGCGGCGGTCAACAACGCGGTGCGCCAGGTGGGCGGCGCGCTCGGGGTGGCGATCCTCGGCTCGGTGCTGGCCGGTGCCTACGCCACCCGGCTCGGCGACGACGTCGACGCGCTGCCGCCCGCAGCCCGGGAGCAGGCGAGCGAGTCGATCATCGGGACGCTGGCCGCGGTCGAGCGCGCCCGGGCCGCCGGCGGTGAGGCCGCGTCCGGCGTCGGCGCCGTCGTCGAGCCGGCCCGGGAGGCCTTCGTCGGGGCGATGCACCTGACCGCCGTCGGCACCGCCGGCTGTGCGGTCATCGCCGCGGTGGTCGTCCTCGTCTGGCTGCCCGGCCGGCGTCTGCCCGCCTGACCTCAGGCCGCGCCGGGCCACCAGAAGGTGGTCGCGGTGCGCGGCCGGTCGTCGGTGGAGCGGCTCATCGCCGCGGCCACCTCCGGCTCGCGCTCCGCCGGCAGGCACAGCCGCCGGCGGGTGAAGGCCAGCACGACGTCGGCGGGGGCGTCGCGCCACGGATCGGCCCGTGGCCACGTCGCCTGCTCCGCGGCGACGCCGAGGTCCGTCAGCACCTCGCCGAACAGCGCCGCCGTCGGGCCGGCGGGCCGGTCCTGGCCGTGGAAGTGTCGCCACAGCCCGCCCAGGGACGTCCACGGGTGGACGTCGGTCAGCTCGACCACCACCCGGCGGCGGGCATGCCCGGTCAGCGCGGCCACGAACGCAGCGACGTCGGGCACGTTGTAGACGACGTTCGCGCAGACCACGACGTCGGCGGGCGGCACCCGTGCGGCGACGTCCGGCCACCGCCCCACCCAGGTGCGCACCGCCCTCGCCGGGGAGCCCAGTGCCGCCGTCGTGAACCGGGCCAGCAGTTCGGCGGACTCGTCGACGCCCAGCAGCTCGGCGGCGCCGGCCCGCACGCTGGCCGCCCCGCCGCCGCAGCCGACGTCCAGCACGCTGCCCGGGTCGACGTCGCCGACCGCGGCCAGGGTGGCCTCCGCTCCGCGGTCGGCGCCGAAGAGGTCCGGCGGGAAGCCGTAGGGGGACTCGGGGGCCGCCGCCAGCAGCTCCGGGTCGATCGCCCACGCCGCCAGCTCCGCGGCCCACCGCTCCGTCGCACGCACGGGCCGATCCTCCCCTGCGGGGGTTAGCGTGGCGGCGATGGTCGACCAGACGCCGGCGCCGGCCCGGCAGGGCCGGGCGCTGATCGGCCTGGTTGCCGCCTCCGCGCTGGCCTACCCCCTGCTGCTGTGCGCGGTCGAGCTGCTGGTCGTGCAGCTGATCGCCCCGGACGTCGCTGGGCTCGTGCTGTGGGGCTCGGTCGCAGTGGCGTGCAGCCTGGGCATGGTCGCGGCGGTCCGCTGGGGCGCGGGACGGCGGTTCCGGAGCCCGTGGCTGCTCGTCGGGCTCGCGCCGCCCGCGCTGTTCGAGCTGTGGGTGTGCTGGCCACTTCTCACGCGCTGACCCGCGGTCGGGCAGGATGGCGGCGTGACTGAGACCGCGAGCCCCGCTGCGACCCTCGTCCTGCTCCGCCACGGCGAGAGCGAGTGGAACAAGGCCAACCTGTTCACCGGCTGGGTGGACGTCCCCCTGTCGGAGAAGGGCCGCGATGAGGCGGCCCGCGGCGGCCGGCTGATGGCCGAGCAGGGCCTGCTGCCCGACGTCCTGCACACCTCGCTGCTCAAGCGGGCCATCACCACCGCCGAGCTGGCGCTGGCCGCGGCCGACCGGCAGTGGATCGACGTGCGCCGCTCCTGGCGGCTCAACGAGCGCCACTACGGCGCGCTGCAGGGCAAGGACAAGGCGGCCACCCTCGCCCAGTACGGCGAGGAGCAGTTCATGACCTGGCGCCGCTCCTACGACACCCCGCCGCCGCCGATCGAGGCCGGCAGCGAGTTCAGCCAGGACGGCGACCCCCGCTACGCCTTCCTGCCCCCGGAGGTGCGTCCGGCCACCGAGTGCCTGGCCGACGTCGTCGTCCGGATGCTGCCGTACTGGTACGACGCGATCGTGCCGGACCTGCGGTCGGGGAAGACCGTGCTGGTCGCCGCGCACGGCAACAGCCTGCGCGCGCTGGTGAAGCACCTGGACGGCATGGGCGACGAGGAGGTCGTCGGCCTGAACATCCCGACCGGCGTCCCGCTGCGCTACGACCTGGACGCCGACCTGCGCCCGCTGCAGAAGGGCGGCCAGTACCTCGACCCCGCGGCCGCCGCCGCCGCGATCGAGGCGGTCAAGAACCAGGGCAAGAAGTAGCCGCCGGCCGGGCTCAGTCCACCGCGGGGTGGCTGAGCCCGGTCACGGCTGCCGGGTCGACGGCCACCCCCTCCCCGGAATGGGCGTCGAACACCTCCAGCTCGCCCAGCCGGCCCCCCAGCACGTGCAGCACGACGCTCACCACGTGCCCGTCCGGGCCGCGCCCGGTCGAGCTCACCGCGAGGACGTCGTCCCGGCCGGTCCTGGACAGCCGGGCCACCGTCGCCTCCGGCACCGGCGCCGCGGACGTCGCCAGCTGCACCGACGAGCAGCCGCAGGCGCAGACGCCCACGACGAGGACGTCGTCGGCCTGGGCGACCAGCTCCGGCGGGCCGGCCGCGGCGAGCCCGGACAGCAGCCGCTGCTCGGCGGGGGTCGGCGCCCGCGGGGTGTCGAGCGCACGGAAGGGTGGCTGGCCGGGAGGCAGGAGGGACGGCACCCGGCCAGCCTCCCGGTCCGCCGGGGACGAGCAACCGGATTCCGGGCCGCCGGACGCGACGAGGCCCCGGAGGCGGTGCCTCCGGGGCCTCGTCGCGTCGTGCTCAGCTGTCGTGCGCGACGGCCATCGAGTTCTCGCCGGTGACCAGGTAGACCACCCGGCGGGCGACGCTGACCGCGTGGTCGGCGAAGCGCTCGTAGTAGCGGCCCAGCAGCGTCACGTCGATCGCGGACTCGATGCCGTGCGGCCAGTCCTTGCTCAACAGCTCACGGAACATCTGCTTGTGCAGCTGGTCCATGACGTCGTCATCGGCCTCCAGCTCCGCCGCGGCCGCCACGTCGCGCTTGGCGATGACCGTGCCGGCCTTGGCGACCAGGCTCTCCGCCACGTGCCCGGCCTCCAGGAAGGCCGGGCGCACCTCCTGCGGCACCGCGTGCTCCGGGAAGCGCATCCGCGCCACCTTCGCGACGTGCTCGGCCAGGTCGCCCATCCGCTCGAGGTCACCGACGATCCGCATCGCCGCGGTGATGGTGCGCAGGTCGGTGGCGACCGGCTGCTGCCGGGCCAGCAGGGTGAAGCAGCGCTCCTCGATGCTCTCGCGCATCGAGTCGATCCGCTCGTCCCCGGCGATGACCAGGTCGGCGAGTGCGACGTCGGCGTCGAGCAGGGCGGTGGTCGCGGTGCTCATCGCGGACCCCACCGAGTTCGCCATCTCCACCAGGCAGGCGTTGATGTCGTCCAGTTCCTCGCGGTAGCTCTCCCGCAGCACGCTTCCTCCGTCCAGTTGCCGCGCCAGGTCCGGGCCCGGGTGGCCCGGCCGCTCGGCGCGTGGCGTCCCCGCCCACCGTCCGGAACGTCCGGTGTCGGACGTCGAACGCGTGTGCGCACGAGCCTAGAGACGGTGTCACGGGGTTCCGGGGACCGCCAGGTGAACGGCCGGGCACACCGCGGTGAACTGTCGCGCCCGGACGGGTGATGTGCTCCGGGGCCGGCCGCGCAGTGGTCCTCCCTGTCTAGCATCAGCACCGTGGAACCGCTGGTCGCCCTGCTGGCGGGCCTCGCGACCGGCCTGCTGCTGGCGCTCACCGTGGTCCGCGCCCGCCACCGTCCCGTCGACGAGGGGGGCGCGGTGAGCCCGCGCGGCCAGGTCGACCCGCGCGCCGACGAGGAGGCAGCGCTCGCCCGCCGGCTGGTCGACCTGATGGACCCCGCCGTCGTCGTGGTCGGCCCCGACGACGCGGTGCTGCTGGCCAACCCCTCCGCGCGGGCACTGGGCATCGTCCGGGGCAGCCGGCTGCTCGTGCCCGGGCTGCTCGAGGTGGCCCGGGAGACCCAGACCGCCGGCAGTCGCCGGGCCGACGTCGCACTCCCCGGGGACCTGGTCGGCGCCGGCCCCCGCACCGTGGGCGTGCACGGCATCCGGCTGGGCAGCGCGCCGCTCAGCGGCACCGGGCCGGTGGCCCTGGTGCTGCAGGACGTCACCGAGGCCCGCCGCGTCGAGGCCGTCCGGCGGGACTTCGTCGCCAACGTCGGCCACGAGCTGAAGACCCCGGTGGGCGCGCTCGCCCTGCTGGCCGAGGCGGTCCAGGGCGCCGCCGACGACCCGGAGACGGTGCAGCGCTTCGCCGCCCGGATGAGCCACGAGGCCGACCGGCTCGCCCGCCTGGTGCGCGAGCTCATCGACCTGTCCCGGCTGCAGGGGGCCGAGCCGATGCCCGAGCTGGTGCCGGTGGCCGTCGGCACCGTCGTCGCCGAGGCCGTCGACCGCACCCGCGCGGCCGCCGCCGCCAAGGACATCCAGCTCGCCGTCGCCGCCCAGCCCGGGCTGGTCGTGCGCGGGGTGGAGGCGCAGCTGGCCACCGCGCTCACCAACCTGCTGGCCAACGCCGTCGCCTACAGCCCCCCGGAGACCACCATCGCCGTCGGCGCCCGGGCCCGCTCCGGGTTCGCCGAGATCGCCGTCACCGACTCCGGCATCGGCATCCCCCGCTCGGACCGCTCCCGGGTCTTCGAGCGCTTCTACCGGGTCGACCAGTCCCGGGCCAGCGCCACCGGGGGCACCGGGCTCGGCCTGGCCATCGTCAAGCACGTCGCCAGCAACCACGGCGGCGCGGTCACCGTGTGGAGCGAGGAGGGCCTGGGGTCGACGTTCACCCTGCGCATCCCCCTCGCTGCCGGGGTCGACCAGCCCCTGGACGACGGAGCACCCGAGCGGCCGCCCGTGCCGCCGCTCCACCCCTCCCGCCCCGTGGACGTCGACGACGTCCCGGTCGGGACCCACGACGACGGCCCCGCAGGGGCCGCGAGGAGAGGACGGTCATGACCCGAGTGCTCGTGGTGGAGGACGAGGAGTCCTTCAGCGACGCGCTGTCCTACATGCTGCGGCGAGAGGGCTACGACACGGTCGTGGCCGCCACCGGCACGGACGCGCTCGCCGAGTTCGACCGGGCCGGGGCCGACATCGTGCTGCTCGACCTCATGCTGCCCGGGCTCTCCGGCACCGAGGTCTGCCGCTCGCTGCGGGCCAGGAGCACGGTGCCGATCATCATGCTCACCGCCAAGGACGCCGAGATCGACAAGGTCGTCGGGCTGGAGCTGGGCGCCGACGACTACGTCACCAAGCCCTACTCGGCGCGCGAGCTGGTCGCCCGGATGCGGGCCGTGCTGCGCCGCGGCACGGACGCCGAACCGGTGGTCGACACCGCGCTGGAGGCCGGCCCGGTACGGCTCGACGTCGAGCGGCACGTCGTCGCCGTCGACGGGCAGCCGGTCGCGCTCCCGCTCAAGGAGTTCGACCTGCTCGAGCTGCTGCTGCGCAACGCCGGGCGGGTGCTCACCCGCGGCCAGCTGATCGACCGGGTGTGGGGTGCGGACTACGTCGGGGACACCAAGACCCTCGACGTCCACGTCAAGCGGCTGCGGGCCAAGCTCGAGCCCGATCCGGCCAACCCCAAGTACCTGGTCACGGTGCGCGGACTGGGCTACAAGTTCGAGGCGTAGCTGACTGCGATCCTCCGGATCGCGACCGCGGCCAGGTGCCGGGGCACGTTGCGCTGAGCCGTTGACCGTCGTCCCGGGGGTGGACCCTGCGGGCCCGCCGCCCGGGACGACCGCCTGCGGCGTCCGTATCGGTACCTCACCTCCAGTGACTCACCGGGGGAACCCTCCGGGCCCCGCCCGGTGGGTCACTGGCCGCGGCCGGTCTCGTCCTGGAGCTCGTCGATCTTCTTCGACGCGTCGGCCTTGTTGATGTCGTCGGGGACGTCCTCCCCGGCCTCGCGCGCGAGGGTGTGCAGATAGCTCTTCTGCGCGCCGGTGGCCGGCTCGTCACCGGTCACCCAGTCCGACGGGTCCTTCTCGGTGCTGCGCGGGCTGTCGGGCCCGGTGTCCGCTTCGCTCATGTGTTCGAAGCTACGCGGAGACGTGCGCCCGCGCAGCTCGAGCCGCCACCGACCGGACACGCCGGTCGGTCACCAGCTCGGTGGCGCGGGTGGCGGGGCACGTGATCAGCACCATGCCAGCAGCCTCGGCCGCCGGCGTCGACCGGACGAGTGGCACGGATGACCGGGACCGCCGGTTTCCTGCCATGCTGCCGCCGTGATCGCGACCGACCGTCCGCTGGTGGTGAGCGCCGTCGTCGCCGACGGCCTGGTGGGCTCCTTCGGGCTGGGCGTCGCGTCGGAGGTCTTCGGCTACGACCGCCGGCACCTGGGACTGCCGCGCTTCGACTTCGCGCTGGCCGCCGTCCGGCCGGGGCCGGTCCGGACCGACACGGGCATCGGGTTGACCGTGGAACACGGGCTGGAGCGGGTGGCGGCCTCCGACATCGTCCTGGTGACCTCCTGGGAGGACCTGGCCCAGCCCTCCCCGCCGGAGCTGCTCGCCGCCCTCGTGGCCGCGCACGACCGCGGCGCCCAGCTGGTCAGCCACTGCTCGGGGGCTTTCGTGCTCGCCCGCGCCGGCCTGCTCGACGGTCGCCGGGCCACCACGCACTGGCGGATGGCCGGGGAGCTCGCCGCGCGCTTCCCCCGCGTGCAGGTCGATCCCGCGGTCCTCTACGTGGACGCCGGTCGGATCATCACCGGCGCCGGGACGGCCAGCGGCATCGACGCGATGCTCCACCTGGTCCGCCGGGAGTGGGGTGCGACGGCGGCCAACGCGCTGGCTCGGGACATGGTGGTGCCCCCGCACCGCGACGGCGGCCAGGCGCAGTTCATCGACGAGCCGGTGGCCCGCTACGAGGACGACCTGCTCGGCGTGGTCCTGGAGTGGGCGCGGGCCCACCTGGCCGAGGAGATCACCGTCGAGGTGCTCGCCCGCCGGGCGCTGATGAGCCCCCGCAGCTTCGCCCGCCGGTTCAAGGCCACCACCGGGACGACGCCGCACGCCTGGCTGCTGGCCCAGCGGCTGGCCGCGGCCGAGTCGCTGCTGGAGGGCAGCGACGCCCCGGTGGAGGAGATCGCCCGGCTGGTCGGCTTCGGCACCGCGGCCGGCCTGCGGGAGCAGTTCGGCCGCCGTCGCGGCGTCTCCCCGCGGGCCTACCGGCAGACCTTCCGGGCCACCCGGGCCGGCGTCGCGCCGGGCTCAGTCGGGCCGGCGCCGGTGCAGCTCGACGGGCACCGGCCGGGGGCTGGCCGGGTGCGGGGCGACGAGCCCGGCGTCCAGGCGCGCCTCGGTCAGCCGGCGTAGCTCGGCGTAGGCGGCCTCGCCCAGCAGCGCCGTCAGCTCCGGGCCGTAGGTCTCGACCAGCGGCTGGACGGCCACGTGGGCGGTGGGGGAGCCGGTGCACCACCAGTGCAGGTCGTGGCCGCCCGGGCCCCAGCCGCGGCGGTCGAACTCGCCGATGGTCGAGACCAGCACCCGGGTGTCGTCGGGGCGGTCCACCCACTCCTGCTCCCGGCGGACCGGCAGCTGCCAGCACACGTCGGGCTTGGTCTCCAGCGGGTGCCGGCCCTGCCGCAGCGCCATCGCGTGCAGCGCGCAGCCGGCGCCTCCGGGGTGCCCGGGTCGGTTGAGGAAGACGCAGGCACCGTCGACGACCCGGGTGCGCAACGCCTCCTCGGCGGTCTCCCCGGGCTCGGGCTCGGTCAGCGTGTCCGGCTCGGTCCACTCCTCCTGGGCCGGCGCGTGCCCGGGGTGCCGCTGCCAGTCCAGCGGGGTGAGGTCGGCCACCGCGGCGGCGACCCGCTCCAGGTCGTCGGTGTCGGTGAAGAAGGCGCCGTGGTTGCAGCAGCCGTCCTCGGCGCGACCGGCCACCACCCCGGCGCAGCCGCGGCCGAAGACGCAGGTCCACGCGCTGGTCAGCCAGGTGAGGTCGGCCCGCACCAGGTGTTCGGGATCGGCCGGGTCGACGAACTCGATCCACTCCCGGGAGAAGTCCAGCGGGACCTCGGACGGGGGGTCGGTCGGGGTGCTCGGTGCCACCGGCGCAGCGTAGGTGCCGGGTGAACCGGCAGACTCTCCCGCATGCGACTGGGCGTGCTCGACGTCGGCTCCAACACCGTGCACCTGTTGGTGGTCGACGCCCACCGCGGTGCGCACCCGACCCCGATGCACGACGACCGCTGGCTGCTGCGTCTGGCCGAGCACGTGGGCCCGGACGGAAAGCTCTCCAAGGCGGGGGAGAAGGCCCTGCTCACGGCGGTGCAGAAGGCCAAGCGGCAGGCCGCCGACCGGCGGTGCGACGAGCTGCTGGCCTTCGTCACCTCCGCCATCCGCGACGCGGACAACGGCGCCGCCGTCCTCCGCCGGGTACGCGAGCAGACCGGGGTCGAGCTGCAGGTGCTCAGCGGTGAGGACGAGGCCCGGCTGACGTTCCTCGCCGTCCGCCGCTGGTTCGGCTGGAGCGCCGGCCGGCTGCTGGTGCTCGACATCGGCGGCGGGTCGCTGGAGCTGGCCAGCGGGCTCGACGAGGACCCCGACGTCGCCCTCTCGGTGCCACTGGGTGCCGGGCGGATGACCCGCCGCTTCCTCCCCGAGGCCGAGACCGGCGGGCGTCCGGACCTGGCTGCGCTGATGCGGCTGGAGGAGCACGCCGCAGAGGTGCTGGCGCCGGCGGGGCGCAAGCTGCGCGCCGCGGGCGCGCCCGACCTGGTGGCGGCCACGTCGAAGACCTTCCGCACCCTCGCCCGGCTCGCCGGTGCCGCGCCCTACGGCGCCGGGCTCCGGGTGCCCCGTGAACTCAGTGTGACCGGACTGGAGCAGGTCCTCGGGTTCGTCTCCCGGATCGAGGCCGGTGCGCTGGCCGAGCTGCAGGGGGTCTCGGTGCAGCGCGCACACCAGGTCCCGGCCGGTGCCGTCGTGGCGCAGGCCGCGATGCGCGCCGTGGACGTACCGTTCGTGCGGATCTGTCCGTGGGCGCTGCGCGAGGGGGTCATCCTCCGCCGCCTGGACTCGCTGGAGGGAGCGTGATGTCGCAGCCGTCGGACTCGTACAGCGTCCGCTCGCTGGCCGAGATCCTGCGCGAGCACGGGCTGGAGAGCGAGCAGGGCACCCGGCCGGGCCGTCGTCGCCGGGGCCCGGACGAGGCGGCCACGGGCCGCTCGGCACCGGTGGACACCAGCGGCCGGCCGGTCGCCGCGGACCCGCGGCCGGCACCGGCCGGGCGCGGGGCGCAGGCGCCCCGGCCGGGGACCCCCGGCCGCCCGGGGGCACCGGCACCTGCCGCCCGGCCGTCCCCCGCCCGGGCTGCGGCGCCGGCAGCGGCTCCTCCCGCCGGGGGGCGCGCCCCTGCTCCGCGGGCGGAGCCCGCACGCCCCGGCGAGGCGGCCCGCAACGGTGCTCCGCTCCGCGGCACGCCCTCGCGCCCGGTGTGGGAGCCGGCCGAGGACCGGCGTCCGACCAGCGGCCTGGGTGACCTGGCCGCCCCCGGCCCGGCCCGCCGCCACACCGACGCCCCCGCACCGGTCGACCAGGAGCCCACCTCGGCCACCCCGGCGGCCCCGGCCGGCACGTCGTCGGCCGGCAGGTCGTCCGCCGGCAGGTCGCCGGCTGCCGACCGGGCACCTGCCGAGCAGGCCCCCACCGCGAAGGTGCCCGGTGGCCCGTCGACGGCGGCGATCCCGGCGCTGCAGACCTCCAGCTCCCAGGCCACCGGCGAGCGGCGGGCGGGTGCGCACCGCACCGGGCCGCAGCCGGCGGTCCGGGCCGAGGCCGAAGCCGACGCCGAACCGGTGACCGGCCGGCAGGGTGCGCTGGCCTGGGTCCGGTTCGTCGGTGAGCTCGTGGTGGCCCTGGCGGTCGGGATCGGGCTCTACTTCGCCTTCACGCTGCTGTGGGAGCTGATGCCCTACGCCGCGCTGGTGGCCGCCCCGCTGGCCGTCACCGGCCTGGTGGCCGGGGTCGCCGCCTGGCGGGAACGCCAGGGCCAGGGCCCGCTCGCCCTCCGGCTGCTGGCCGGACTGCTGCTGGCCGGCACCGTGCTGGTCATCGCACCGGCTGCCGGGCTGCTCGCGGGGTCCTGACCCGGTCACCGTGACCGGGTCAGGACGGCGGACTCAGGCGCCGGCGAACTGCTGGACCAGCGTCGCGCTGAACGCGTCGAGGTCGTCGGGCTTGCGGCTGGTGGTCAGGTTGCCGTCGACGACGACCTCCTCGTCGACCCACTCCGCGCCGGCGTTGCGCAGGTCGGTCTGCAGCGAGGGCCACGAGGTCATCCGGCGGCCCCGGACGACGTCGGCCTCGGCGAGGACCCACGGTGCGTGGCAGATCGCGGCGACCGGCTTGCCGGCGTCGAAGAACGCCTTGGTGAAGGCGACCGCGTCGGCGTCGGCCCGGACGAAGTCGCCGTTGATGACCCCGCCGGGCAGCACCAGGGCGTCGAAGCCGGTGGGGTCGGCCTGGGACACCACGGTGTCGACGTCCTTGCTGTCGCCCTTGTCGATGTGCTGGTACATCGTGATCGAGCCGGCCTCCAGGCTGACCAGCTGGGGCTGGGCGCCGGCGTCGACCAGGGCCTGCCACGGACGCTCGAGCTCGACCTGCTCCACACCGTCGGTGGCCAGCACGGCCACCCGCTTGCCGTTCAGTTCTCCGGACATGGTGCCTGGCTACCCCGGCCGGCCCGGGGCACACGCCGGCCGGGCGCTACCGTCGCGGGCATGATCACTGGGAGTCGTCGCGGGCTGGCCATCGTCGGCGGGGGGAAGATCGGCGAGGCGCTGCTGGCGGGGCTGGTCCGCCGGGCGGGTGGCGGGGACGGCATCTGGGTCGTCGAGCGGAGCCCGCAACGGGCCGCCGAACTGACCGCGCGGTACGGCGTGGGCGCGGTCGACCTGGCCGAGGCCGCCGCACGCGCCCGGGTGCTGCTGCTGGCGGTCAAGCCGCAGGACGTCGACGCGCTGCTGGGCCTGCTCGCCCCGCACGTGACCGCCGACGAGCACCTGGTGGTCTCCGTCGCGGCCGGGGTGCCCACCGCGCGCATCGAGTCGACGCTGCCCGCCGGCACCCCGGTGGTCCGGGTCATGCCGAACACCCCCGCGCTGGTCGACGCCGGGATGAGCGTGCTCTCTGCCGGGGCGCACGCGACCGAGGAGCACCTGGACGAGGCCGAGGCGCTGCTGGCGCCGGTGGGCCAGGTCCGGCGGGTGCCGGAGGGCCAGCAGGACGCGGTGACCGCGCTGTCGGGCAGCGGTCCGGCGTACTTCTTCTTCCTGGTCGAGGCGATGATCGACGCCGGCATCCTGCTGGGCCTGCCGCGGTCGGTGGCCGCGGACCTCATCGTGCAGACCGCCTACGGGTCGGCGGTGATGCTCCGCGACTCCGGGGAGCACCCGGTGCAGCTGCGTGAGGCGGTCACCAGCCCCGGTGGGACGACGATCGCCGCGATCCGGGAGCTGGAGCGGCACGGGGTGCGGGCGGCCCTCATCGCGGCCATCGAGGCCGCCCACCGCCGCTCCGTGGAGCTGGGGCGCCCCCAGGACTGAACCCGGGCGGGCGACACGTCGGCTTGTCGACATGTGCCCACCGGTGCTTCCCGGTGGGTGGCCGTCGGCCTGCCGGCGCGTGCGCAACCCGGTCGCCCGCTCCCCACACCGGCTCCCCAGGGCGTCCCCAGGACCAGGGGCATCCGGACCCCCCGGAGCGAATCACATCACTGTGGTTTTCCACAGTTTCTGTGGACAGCGGGTGCGCAGGGACCTGTCGACTTGGGGACAACACGCCGTGACGGGTGTGTCACGCGGTGTCTCTGTCCACTTGTGCCCAGGACGGACCGGTCCGCCTGTTCGTTTCACCCATCGCTTCTGTCACACAGGTCGCCATATGGTCATTCCCAGCACGTGCGTGTCCCGTCCGCCGGTGGGGAAGCCGGTGGCCCGACTCGTGCTACGACCGGAGATGATCGACGTGACCATGCCCCACCGCGCACCGCTGCAGCAGACCGCTCGCCCGGGTGTCCCGGCGCCGCGTCCCATGGGCCGGCCCGTCTCGGCCGCCGCCATGTCGCGCCCCGTCCCGGCTGCCCACCCGGCCGCCGGCCCGGTCGGCCGCCCGGCCGCCGTCCCGGCCCCCCGTGCCGCCGTCGCCTTCCTGACCGTCGCCGAGGTCGCCGCCCTGATGCGGGTCTCCAAGATGACCGTCTACCGCCTCGTCCACGGCGGTGAGCTCTCCGCCGTCCGCGTCGGTCGCTCCTTCCGGGTGCCCGAGCGCGCCGTGCACGACTACCTGCGCGACGCCTACACCGACATCGCCTGAGCAGGGACCTCGTCCTCCTCGCCCCTCGCACGCCCGGGGCGAGCCTCGGGACGGGGCCTGGCCGACCCGGACCGGCGCGGCCGGTCCGGACCTCCGGGTAGTCTCGTGCGCTGAGCGGTGCCTCCCCCCGGCCGGGGGGTGGCCCGCGCTGGAGCTGAACACCTCGCACGGTGCCCGGATCAGGAACCGCGTGGCCACCCGGTCACCGCCCCCGGCGCCGCGTGACCACGACGTCGGGAGCAGGACATGGGTTCGGTCATCAAGAAGCGCCGCAAGCGGATGGCGAAGAAGAAGCACCGCAAGCTGCTCAAGAAGACCCGCGTGCAGCGCCGCAACAAGAAGTGAGCTGACGCTCGTGCCGCCTGCGGTCGTCCTGGTCACCGGTGTGAGCCGGTGGCTGGGCGGCGCGCTGGCGGCCGAGCTCGCAGCCGACCCGGGCATCGACCGGGTCATCGGGGTGGACACCGTCCCCCCGGCCCCCGAGGTGCTCCGCCGCCTCGGGCGGACCGAGTTCGTCCGCGCCGACATCCGCAACCCGTTGATCGGGAAGGTCATCGAGTCGGCTGCGGTGGACACCGTGGTCCACATGAACATCAGCGCGACCCCGGCGGGCGCCGGTGGGCGGGTGTCGATGAAGGAGCTCAACGTCATCGGCTCCATGCAGCTGCTGGCCGCCTGCCAGCGGTCGCCCCGGGTGCGCCGGCTCGTGCTGAAGTCGACCAGCGCGGTCTACGGGGCCAGCCCCCGCGACCCGGCGGTCTTCACCGAGACGATGCAGGCCCGGCGGGTCCCCGGTGGGGGCTTCGCCAAGGACAGCCTGGACGTCGAGGGCTACGTCCGCTCCTTCGCCCGGCGTCGTCCCGACGTCGGCGTGGCCGTGCTGCGCTTCACCAACCTCATCGGCCCGCGGATCGACTCCCTGCTGTCGGGCTTCTTCCGGATGCCGGTGATCCCCACCGCCCTCGGGTACGACGCCCGCGTGCAGCTCCTCCACGAGGACGACGCCGTGGCGGTGCTGGCCCGCGCGGCCACCGGGGAGTTCACCGGCACGGTGAACGTCGGCGCCTCGGGCACCGTCCTGCTCTCCCAGGCGATCCGCCGGCTGGGCCGGGTGCAGCTGCCCCTGCCCGAGGCCGCGATGGGCTCGCTCGGCCGGCTCACCCGCCGGCCCGGGCTGGTCGACTGGTCCCCGGAGCAGATGCGGTTCCTCAACTTCGGCCGGGTGGTCGACACCCGCGTGCTGCGCGAGGAGTTCGGGTACACCCCGCACTACTCGACCGCCGAGGCGCTGGCCGACTACGGCCGCACCCTCCCCCCGGTGGTCCGCCCGGAGCTGGTCGAGAGCGTCACCGGTGTGGCGCGCTCGGCCGTGGCCCGGTTCGCCGGGGGGCTGGCCGCCGCCGCCACCGTGGTCACCCCGCGCCACCGGTCCGCGCCGTCGGTGCCCGGCCTGCGGGCGGTGCACGATGCCTGAGGCCCGGGTCATCCCGCTGCGCGCGGACGACCAGCCGGTCCCGCCGCCGACCCCGTCCCGCCCCTCCTGGGACGAGGAGGTGGCCGGTGGGCTGGACTTCCTGCGGCGCCGGCTCACCGGCGAGTACGACACCGACGAGTTCGGCTTCGACCCGGACCTGACCGACCACCTGTTCCTGCCGATGCTGCGGCCGTGGTTCGAGCGCTGGTTCCGCGTCGAGGTGCAGGGCCTGGAGAACGTGCCGGACACCGGTGGCGCGCTGGTGGTGGCCAACCACTCCGGCACCGTGCCGGTCGACGCGCTGATGGAGACCGTCGCACTGCGCGACCAGCACCCGGCGGGGCGCCGGCTGCGCCTGCTCGGCGCCGACCTCGTCTTCCAGGTCCCCTTCATCGGCGCGCTGGCCCGCAAGCTGGGCGTCACCCTGGCCTGCAACGAGGACGCCGAGCGGCTGCTGTCCGCCGGCGAGCTGGTGGGCGTCTTCCCCGAGGGCTTCAAGGGGGTGGGGAAGCCGTTCAGCGAGCGGTACACGCTGCAGCGGTTCGGCCGGGGCGGCTTCGTCAGCGCGGCGCTGCGCACCGGGGTGCCGATCGTGCCGTGCGCGATCGTCGGCGCCGAGGAGATCTACCCCATGCTCGGCAACGCGAAGACCGCCGCCCGGCTGCTCGGCCTGCCGTACTTCCCGATCACCCCGACCTTCCCGCTGCTCGGGCCGCTCGGCGCCGTGCCACTGCCCTCGAAGTGGTTCATCGCCTTCGGTGAACCGATCGAGACCGCCTCGTACGGCCCGGCCGCGGCCGACGACCCGATGGTGGTCTTCAACCTCACCGACCAGGTCCGCGAGACGATCCAGCACTCCATCTACCGGCTCCTCCTGCAGCGCCGGTCCGTGTTCAGCTGATGGCGAGCGCTGGGCAGGAGCCGGCGGAGCGCCCGCTCCCGCCGGCTGCTCCGGCGCTCCCTCAAGAACAGGTGGCCGCGCTGGCGGCTCACGCCGAGGCCGTCGTCGCGTGGATCGAGGACGACATGGCGGAGGCGGCCCGGCACGGCCGGGCACCGTCCGCGCCGTACCTGGCGCAGCTGGCCGGCTTCCGGTTCCTACGCGACTTCCTGGCCGACGAGTACGGGGTCTGAGCGCCGTCCCGACCGTGGGGCATCTCACGAAACCACTTCCCCGGCGGTGCATCCGACCGGGGTGGTCGGCACGAAGACCGTTCGTGGCGGAGCTCGACGAGAACGGCCTGGGCTGGGTGCTGGAGCCGCTGCTGGGCGTCGGCCTGTCGGTGGACCAGGCGCGGGACCTGCTCTTCCGGCTGGCCTTCGAGGCGGTGGTGAGCGAGCTGCCGGGAGCCGGCGTGCACGCCACCGACGCGGTCGCCGGCCAGCCGGTCGCCGTCCGGGCGGCCTGGGCGCAGATGCTGCTGCGGCTGATGCTGCTCGACCCGCTGCGGGAGGACGGTGCCGACGGCGGGCTCGCCACCGCCGGGGGCTAGAAGGGCCAGCGGTTGCGGCGGCGCAGCGCGACCAGCCCGCCGACGACACCACCGGAGACGGCGGCGGCACCCACCGTCGGGACGCCGATCCTGGCGGCCTTCCGCCCGGTGCGGAAGTCCTTGATCGTCCAGCCGCGCGACCGGGCGATGGCGCGCAGCTCGGAGTCGGGGTTCACCGCGACGGCTGTGCCGACCAGGCTGAGCATCGGCAGGTCGTTGCTGGAGTCGCTGTAGGCGGTGCAGCGGGCCAGTTCCAGCCCTTCCCGCTCGGCGAGCACCCGGACGGCCTGCGCCTTGGCGTCGCCGTGCATCAGCTCGCCGACCAGCCGCCCGGTGAACCGGCCGTCGACGACCTCCGCGACGGTGCCGAGGGCCCCGGTGAGCCCGAGCCGGTGGGCGATGATCGAGGCGAGCTCGACCGGGGTGGCGGTGACCAGCCAGACCCGCTGCCCGGCGTCGAGGTGCTGCTGGGCCAGCAGCCGGGTGCCCGACCAGATGCGGTCGGCCATCAGCTCGTCGTAGATCTCCTCGCTGGCCCGGATGATCTCCTCGACCGGCCGGCCCGCGACGAAGGCGAGCGCGTTGTCCCGCACGGTGTGCATGTCGACGCTGCTCTCGCTGCCCGCGATGCGGAACTTGGCCTGTTGCCAGATGAAGGAGGCGACGTCGCGGCTGGTGAAGTACTTGCGGGCGGCCAGCCCGCGGGCGAACCAGAACAGCGAGGCGCCCATCATCATCGTGTTGTCGACGTCGAAGAACGCCGCGCCGGTCGGGTCCGGGTCAGGAACGGGCGCGGGCGTGGTCTCGGCGGCCGCGGCCGACGCGGTGCCGGCGACGAGCGCGCGGGTCTCCTCGTCGTCCACCCCGGCGGGGAGGCGCGCAGCCCGCCCCCGGAAGGGAAGTCGGACCACGGGTCACCTCCCGGTGTGGACTGCGCTGGTCCCCCGACCCTAGCGAGCCGGCCGGCTCAGTCGGCGGCAGGTCGGCAGTTGAGGGAGATCAGCGGCGGCAGGCACACCCGCAGGCCCGGGACCACGGGCGGCAGCTCGACGACCGTGCTCGGCCGGTCCGGTGCGGCCGTGGTGGGCGCGGCCGGCGCGGGCGGCACCGGCTGACCCTCGGGTGCGGGCGCCGGAGGTGACGGATCGGGTGACGGGGCCGGCGCCGGAGCCGGGGCTGCGGTCGGGACGGGCGGCGGCGTGGTCGCCGGGGCGGGCGGCGCAGCCGGGGGGACGACGCCGCCCGGTGCCGCCGGTGCGTCGACCGAGCTGACCGGGGGCGCCGGCGGCGTGGCGGGAGCCGGGCTCCCCGTCGCGGGCGGGCCGGGCCGGCAGGGGACCGGCAGCGGGCCGAGCTCGTCGCCGGCCGCGACGGACGGTCCGCCGCTGCAGGCCAGCGCGCCGTCCAGCGCCGCGGCGCGGTCGGCGACGGCGGAGAGCAGCTGCTGGGAAGAGGCCAGCGCCTCGGCGGCGTCGGTGGGGACCTCGTCGGCCAGCGCGTCGAGCCCGGCGCGCTGACCGGCCGTCCACGCGGTGAGCGTCCGCAGCCCGGTGGCGTCGTCGGCGGCGACCGCCCGGGTGGTGAGCCAGGCGGCGCCCTCGCTGGTCTGCCGGTCCATCGTGCGCAACGTCTCGACCACCGGGCCGGCGTCTGCGGTGCCGGCCAGCTCGGTCAGCTCCCCGAGCCGGGTCCGGGCGAAGTCCAGCAGCGTCGAGCCGCGGGTGCTGTCGCCGGCGAGCACCAGCTGGGTCGCCTCGCCGCCGCGCTTCACCTGGTAGAGCAGGTCACCGGGGCCGGCGCCCTGGGCGGCGGTCAGCAGGCCGCCGAGTGCGGTCAGGGTGAGCGTGGCCCCGGCGAGGCCGGCGGTCAGGCGCCCCCGCCACGCCGGGGTGCCGGTGCGCCGGTCGCGGCGGAGCAGGCCCCGGTGCCGGGGTGCGGGCTCCCGGACGGCGGCCATCGCCACCAGCCGGGTCCGGGTGGCCGTGCGGAACGCCGGGTCCGGGTGCGCGGCGTACGTGGCCGGCAGCCCCTCCAGCCGGGCCAGCACCAGGTCCTCCGCGGTGGGTGGCGGGCCGGCGGCACGGTGGGCGGAGCCCGTCGCGTCGTCGTGCTGCACCGTCACCGTCGTCCTCCGCTGACCACCGGGGTCCCGCGTCGCCGACCGGCGGGGCATCCCGCTCCGCTCAACGACGGGACCGGCCCCGGCGTTACGCAGCGCAGCCAGCTGGTCACGCACGTCACCGCAGTCCCGGGGGCAACAGCGCGGCGAGCCGGCGGACCGCGCGGTGCTGCAGCGCCTTGATCGCACCGTCCTTCCGGCCCATCGCGGCCGCCGTCTCGGCGACGGTGAGGTCCTGCAGGAAGCGCAGCTCCAGGCACTCCCGCTGGTCGTCGGACAGCTGCTGCATGCAGGCCAGGAGCTCCGCGTGGGCCAGCCGCTGCACGACCGCCGTCTCCGGGCCCTCGGTCGTCCGATCCGCGTCGTGCATGTCCGCCGTGGTGACCTCCAACCGGTGGCGGCTGCTCTTCACGTGGTCCAACACGATGTTGCGGGCGATCGTGACCAGCCAGGCACCCACGTCGCGGCCCTGGAAGGTGAGCGAGTCGATCCGGCGCAGCGCCCGGACGAACGTCTCGCTGGTGAAGTCCTCCGCCGTCGCCCGGTCGCCGACCCGGAGCAGCAGGAAGCGGTAGACCACGTCGACGTACCGGTCGTACAGCAGGCCGAAGCCCTCGGCGTCACCCTGCTGCGCGCGGCGGACGAACTCCCACACCTCGTCCGCCTCCGCGGGGGCGGCGGTCGGCTCGGCGGGCGGGGCCGGCTCGGCGGGCGGGGCCGCGGGGGCGGGCGCCGGCCACTGCCCGGGCCGGGGGCGGGGGACCGGCCGCACGCGCTCGCCGGCGGTGGGGGCGGCCGGGGCCGTCGGGGGCGCGGGAGGACGCGGGCGGGTCATGCCGTGCTCCTCCTCCACCCCGGTCCGGCCGGCTCGCCCGGCACGTGGAACCCGCTGCGGGTCGGCCCACCGGGATGACACCATCGTGCCCCGGCGGCTCCGTCGCCGCTGGTCGGGGGCGGTCTGTGGGTCCAGGGAGGTCCGTGTGACAGGAGAGGGCGTCCCGGCGACCGCGCCGGTGGGGTCGCTGGCGGCGTTGGTGCGCCGGGCGGCGGCCACCTCCGGTGGGTCCCCGGCCCTGGTGCACGGCGCGCGGCGGCTGACCTGGGCCGAGGTCGACGGGCTCGTCGACCGCGCCGCCGCGGGCTACCGCGCGCACGGGCTCGACACCGGCGACCGGGTGGCGGTCCAGCTGCGCAACGGGGTCGACTGGGTGGTGGCGGTGACCGGTGCGCTCCGGGCCGGGCTGGTCGTCGTCCCGGTCAACACCGCCTACACCGACCCCGAGGTGTCGTACCTGCTCACGGACTCCGGATCGCGACTGCTGGTCACCGCGGCGCCGCGGCCGGAGCTCGCCGGCGTGCCGGTGCAGGTCGGCCCGCCCGACGACGACGGCCCGGCCCCCGCCGACCCCGAGGACCCGGCGGCGCTGGCGCTGCTGGCCTACACCAGCGGCACCACCGGCCGGCCGCAGGGCGCGATGCTGACCTCCGCCGCCCTGCTGGCCAACCAGCAGCAGTGCCTGGCCCTGGACCCACCACCGGTGCGCCCGGGCGACCGGGTGCTGGTGGCGCTCCCGCTGTTCCACGTCTACGGCTTCACCAGCGGCTGGGGGCTCACCGCCGCGACCGGTGCCTGTGCGGTGCTGGTCGAGGAGTTCGACCCGCTGGCCACCCTCCGGTTGATGGCGGAGGAGGAGGTCACCGCCGTCCCCGCCGCGCCGCCGATGTACGCGGCCTGGCTGGCGGCCGCCGACGCGGCGGGCTCCGACGCGGTGCTGCGGCGCGGCTTCGCCGCCGTCCGTACCGCCAGCTCCGGTGCCGCCCCGCTGCCGCCGGCGGTGCTCACCGCGATGCGCGAGCGGGCCGCGGTCACCGTGTGGGAGGGGTACGGGCTGACCGAGGCCGGTCCGGTGCTGGCCAGCACGCTGGTCACCGGCCGCGCCAAGCCGGGCTGCATCGGGGGCCCGCTGCCCGGGATCGAGCTCGTCCTGCGGGACACCGCCGGCGGCCCGACGGCCGGTGACCACCCGGCCGACGACGCCGACGACGAGCCGGAGGAGGCGGGCGAGATCTGTGCCCGCGGCCCGAACCTGTTCAGCGGGTACTGGCCCGACGGCTTCGACGGGCCGGACGCGCAGGGGTGGCTCGCGACCGGCGACATCGCCTACCGGGACGCCGACGGCGACCTGGTGCTGGTCGACCGCCGGCGCGACCTGGTCCTGGTCAACGGGTTCAACGTGTACCCGGGCGAGGTCGAGCGGGTGCTCGGCACGCACCCGGGGGTGGCCGAGAGCGCGGTCATCGGGCTGCCCGACCCGCGCACCGGCGAGGCGGTGCACGCCGTCGTGGTCGCGGTGCCCGGCGTCGAGCTCGGCGAGGCGGAGCTGCGCGCGCACGCCGCAGCCTCGCTGGCCCGGTTCAAGGTCCCGGTGGCGGTGCACGTCGTGCCCGGGCTGCCGCACTCGCTGGCCGGCAAGGTGAGCCGGGCCCGGCTCCGCGAGCTCGGCATGGAACGGGCGGCGCGGGCCGCCGGAGGGGAGGAGGCCGGTGACTGAGCCGACCGCACGCCTGCAGCTGCTCACCCGGACCGGGTGCCACCTGTGCACCGTGGCGGAGGAGACGCTCACCCGCATCGGCGGGGAGGCCGGTCTGACGCCGGTGCTGGTCGACGTCGACGGCGACGAGGAGCTGCGCGCCGAGTTCGGTGACCGCGTCCCGGTCGTGCTGCTCGACGGCCGGGAGCACAGCTACTTCACCGTCGACGTCGTGCGCCTGCGGCGCGACCTCGGCGTCGGCTGAGCCGCCGACCGCACCCGACCGGGTGGCACACGGCGTGGCATCCGCCACAGCCGACCCCCCTGACCTGCGCAGACGGGGCCGGCGACTTTGTTCAGGCCTTCACAAGCGGTTACCGTGAGATGGCCGGGCGCTGACGCGCCCAGGCCATCCGCGTGTCCCAGCCCCGAGTGTCGTGCCAGAAGTGTTGTTGCCCTGAGTCTCCCGAACGTCCGGCCCCGGCCGGGTCGCGTTCGGATCGCTGTGGAGTCTGCCCGTGACCCAGTCGCGGCCCCGGAACATCCCGGAGGCCACCGTCGCCCGGCTGGCCGTGTACCTGCGGGTGCTGGCCGGTCTCGCCGACGACGGTCGCAGCCACGTCTCCTCCGGTGAGCTGGCCAGCGCCGCCGGGGTCAACCCGGCCGGCCTCCGCAAGGACCTCTCGCACCTGGGGCCCTGCGGCGTGCGGGGGGTGGGCTACTCGGTGGCCGGCCTGCGCGCCCGGCTGTCGGAGGCGCTGGGCGGCGAGCGGTCCCGCCCGTGCGTGCTGGTGGGGCTCGGCCGGCTCGGCTCGGCGCTGGCCGACTACACCGGCTTCGCCAGCCGGGGCTTCACGTTCGTCGGACTGCTGGACAGCGACCCCGCAGCGGTGGGGACGCAGGTGGGCGGGTGCACGGTCCGCCCGGTGGAAGAGCTCGAGGCGGTGGTGCGTGCCACCGCCGCCACGATCGGGGTCATCACGACACCGGCCGAGGTGGCGCAGTCGGTCTGTGACCGGCTCGTCGCGGCCGGGGTGAGGAGCATCTTGAACTTCGCGCCGGTGGCGTTGTCCGCGCCCGCGGGGGTCGACGTCCGCAAGGTCGACCTGTCCGTGGAGCTGCAGGTCCTCGCCTTCCTGGACCAGCAGCGCAGCGACGTCCCGTCGCCGGCGGCCGAGCTGCACACCGCGGGGAGCACGAGATGAGCCTGCTGGCCGTCGGCATCAGCCACCAGACCGCTCCGGTCGCCCTGCTCGAGCAGGTCAGCATGAGCGGCGACGACACGGTCAAGGCGCTGCACGAGCTGGTCGACAGCGACCACGTCAGCGAGGCGATGGTGCTGGCCACCTGCAACCGCATCGAGGTCTTCGCCGAGGTCGACCGCTTCCACGGCGGCGTCACGGACGTCAGCCGGGTGCTCGCCCGGCACGCCGGCGCCACGGTCGAGGAGCTCTCGCCCTACGTCACCGTCTACTACGAGGACCAGGCGATCGGCCACCTGTGCACGGTCGCCGCCGGCCTGGACTCGATGGTCGTCGGGGAGACCCAGGTGCTCGGGCAGCTGCGCAGCGCCTACGCCCTGGCGCAGGAGCAGGGCACCGTCGGGCGCGAGCTGCACCCGATCGCCCAGCGCGCGCTGCGGGTCGGGAAGCGGGTGCACGCCGAGACCGGCATCGACAAGGCCGGCGCCTCGCTGGTGTCGGTCGCGCTGGACCGCACGACCGACGTCCTCGGCGATCTCGCCGGCCGCCCGGTGCTCGTCGTCGGCGCCGGCTCGATGGGCGCCCTCGCCGCCACCACGCTGGCCCGCCGCGGCGCCGCCGTCACCGTCAGCAGCCGCACCCCGGCCAGCGCCGCGCGGCTGGCGGAGTCCGTCGGCGGCCGGCAGGCCGACCTGGACCGGCTGCCCGAGGAGCTCGCCGCCGCCGACGTGCTGGTCACCTGCACCGGCGCCACCGGCACGGTGATCGGTGAGGAGCTGGTCCGCACCGCGATGGCCGGCCGCGGCGACCGGCGCATGGTCGTCGTCGACCTCGCCCTGCCCCGCGACGTCGAGCCCGCGGTCGCCGGCCTGCCCGGCGTGCACGTCGTCGACCTCGCGATGCTGCAGGGCGAGCGGGCCGCGCACCCGGGGCAGCCGGTGGCCGGCTCGGTTGCGGCCGACGACATCGCCGCCGCCCACGCACTGGTCGAGCTGGAGACCTCGCTGCTGCGCGCCGAGCGGCAGGCCGCTGCGGTCGCCCCCACCGTCTCCGCGCTGCGCAGCCAGGCCGCCGAGGTCGTCGACGCCGAGCTGCTGCGGCTGTCCACCCGGCTGCCCGACCTCGACGCCAAGGCCCGCAGCGAGATCGCCCGCACCGTCCGCCGCGTCGTCGACAAGCTGCTGCACGAGCCGACCGTGCGGGTGAAGGAGCTGGCCAGCGCCCCCGGCGGCACCGACTACGCCGACGCGCTGCGGGCGCTGTTCGGGCTGGGCCTGTCCGGGGCCACCGACGGCGACCGGGCCACCCTCTCCGACGCGGTCACGGTCGACCCGCAACTGCCCGCCGGCACCCCGCTGTCAGCGCTGGACCCGCGGATCGAGGCCGGCCGCGACGGCCGCGCCGGCGGCGCTGCCGCCCGCGACCGGCGCACCGGGGGTGCCCCGTGACCGCGCCCGCCACGCCGCTGCGGCTGGGCACCCGTGCCAGCCAGCTGGCGCTCACCCAGTCCTCCCACGTCGCCGACGCGCTGACCGCGGCCACCGGCGTGCCCGTCGAGCTGGTGCACGTGAGCACCTACGGCGACCGCTCCACGCAGGCGATCAGCCAGCTCGGCGGCACCGGTGTCTTCGTGACGGCGCTGCGCGAGGCCCTGCTGCGCGGCGAGGTCGACGTCGCGGTGCACAGCTACAAGGACCTGCCGACCGCGCCGGCCCCGGGGCTCACGCTGGCCGCCGTCCCACCGCGGGAGGACGCCCGCGACGCGCTCGTCGCCCGCAACGGCCTCACCCTGGGGGAGCTGCCCCCCGGTGCGCGCGTGGGCACCGGGGCCCCGCGCCGGATGGCCCAGCTGCGCGCGCTCGGCCTCGGCCTGGACGTCGTGCCGATCCGCGGCAACGTCGACACCCGGATGGCGCGCGCCCTGGGTCCGGACGCCGACCTGGACGCCGTCGTGCTGGCCCGCGCCGGGCTGGCCCGGATCGACCGGCTGGCCGCGGTCACCGAGGTGCTCGACCCGCTGCAGGTGCTGCCCGCCCCCGCGCAGGGGGCGCTCGCCGTCGAGTGCCGGACCGAGGACACCCGCGTGCGGGAGCTGCTCGCCGTGCTCGAGGACCCGGCCACCCGCGCCTGCGTCGCCGCCGAACGCGCCGTGCTGGCGGCCCTGGAGGCCGGTTGCAGCGCCCCGGTGGCCGCCGCCGCCGAGCTGGCCGAGGGCGAGGACGGCGCCGCCGAGCTCTACCTCCGCGCCTCGGTGACCGCGATCGACGGCAGCGACGGCATCCGCGGCTCGCTCACCGGCCCGGCGGTCGAGGCCGAGGCCCTGGGCCGGCAGCTGGCCGCCGAGCTGCTCGACCGCGGCGCCGCCGCGCTGATGGCGACACCCCGGTGACGCGCCATCCCGGGCGGGTCCCCACCCGCCCCTCCAGCCCCGTACCACCCGCAGCGACCCCCTCCGGGGGCAGGAACAGGAGCACGCGATGACGCGCTCACGCAAGCAGAACGGCAGCAGCAAGGGCACCGTGGTGTTCGTCGGTGCCGGCCCCGGTGACCCGGAGCTGCTGACCGCCCGGGCGAGCGCCGCGATCGCCGGCGCCGACACGGTGCTGATCGACCCGGACGTCTCGGCCGCCGTCACCGAGGCCGTGCGCGAGGCGCACCCGGACCTCGAGCTGACCCCGGTCAGCGGCGAGCCGGCCGACGTCGCCAAGGGCGCCGTGGCTGCGGCCAAGAACGGCAACGTGGTGGTCCGGCTGGTCGCCGGCGACCCGTTCACCAGCGACGCCGTGGTCAAGGAGGCGCTCGCCGTCACCCGCACCAGCGTCCCGTTCGACGTCGTCCCCGGCGTCGCGGTGAGCACCGCGGTGCCCGGCTACGCCGGCGTCCCGCTGGGCGGCACCTCGGTGACCGCCGACGTGCGGCCGGGCACCGAGGCCCCGGCCGATCTGACCGCGCTGGCCGCCGCCGCCTCGGGCACCGGCGCCACGCTGGTGCTGCAGGCGACCGCCGAGCAGCTGCCCACCCTGGCCGCCGGCCTGGTCGAGGGCGGCCTGTCCGGCTCCACGCCCGTGCTGGTCACCACCGAGGGCAGCGGCACCGCGCAGAAGAGCGTGGCCGGCAAGCTGGCGGCGGTGGCGGAGAAGTCCGCCGGGCTGGACGCTCTGACCGGCGCGGTCGTGGTGACCGTCGGCGCCGCCGTCGACAAGCGCGGCAAGCTCTCCTGGTGGGAGAGCCGCCCGCTGTTCGGCTGGCGGGTGCTGGTGCCGCGCACCAAGGAGCAGGCCGGGGAGATGAGCGACCGGCTGCGTGCCTACGGCGCCGTCCCGGTCGAGGTGCCGACCATCGCCGTCGAGCCGCCGCGCAGCCCCGCGCAGATGGACCGGGCGATCAAGGGCCTGGTCACCGGCCGGTACGGCTGGATCGTGTTCACCTCCACCAACGCCGTCCGCGCGGTGCGGGAGAAGTTCGTCGAGCTGGGCCTGGACGCCCGCGCGTTCGCCGGGGTCAAGGTCGCCTGCGTCGGCGAGCAGACCGCCCAGGCCGTGCGCGACTTCGGCATCGTGCCCGAGCTGGTGCCGACCGGTGACCAGTCCAGCGAGGGCCTGCTGGTCGACTTCCCGCCCTACGACGACGTCTTCGACCCGATCAACCGGGTGCTGCTGCCGCGCGCCGACATCGCCACCGAGACCCTGGCCGCGGGCCTGGTCGAGCGCGGCTGGGAGATCGACGACGTCACCGCCTACCGCACCGTCCGGGCGGCCCCGCCGGCGGCGGCGGTCCGCGAGGCGATCAAGGGCGGCGGCTTCGACGCGGTTTGCTTCACCTCCTCGAGCACGGTGCGCAACCTGGTCGGCATCGCCGGCAAGCCGCACGCCAAGACCGTCGTCGCGGTGATCGGCCCGGCCACCGCCGGCAGCGCCACCGAGTTCGGCCTGCGGGTCGACGTCCAGCCGGAGACCGCCGCGGTCGGACCGCTGGTCGACGCGCTCGCCGAGTTCGCGCAGGCCCGCCGGGCCGAGGCCGAGGCCGAGAAGTGACCGGCGGGGCCAACCCCGGGTTCGCCCGGGGCCGCCGGCTGCGCTCGACCCCGGCGATGCGCCGCTGGACCGCGCAGACCCGGCTCGCCCCGGCCGACCTCGTGCTGCCCGTCTTCGTCAAGGAGGGCATCGCCGAGCCGCAGCCGATCAGCGCCATGCCCGGCGTCGTCCAGCACACCCAGGACTCGCTGCGGAAGGCGGCCGCGGAGGCGGCCGAGGCCGGCATCAGCGGCCTGATGCTCTTCGGCATCCCGGCCGACAAGGACCCGGTGGGCTCGCAGGCCGACGCCGCCGACGGCGTGGTGAACCGTGCCCTGCAGCACCTGCGCGCCGACCTGGGCGACGAGCTGGTCCTGATGGCCGACCTGTGCCTGTGCGAGTACACCGACCACGGGCACTGCGGCGTGGTCACCCCGGCGGGCGTGGTGGACAACGACCCGACCCTGGACCGGTACGCCGCGGTGGCGATCGCCCAGGCGCAGGCCGGGGCGCACGTGATCGCCCCCAGCGGGATGATGGACGGCCAGGTCGCGGCGATCCGGGCGGGGCTGGACAGCGCCGCGTTCACCGAGACGCCGATCCTCGCCTACGCGGCCAAGTACGCCTCCGGCTTCTACGGCCCGTTCCGCGAGGCCGCCGAGGGCGCGCCGCAGTTCGGGGACCGGTCGACGTACCAGATGGACCCGCCGAACGCCGACGAGGCGCTGCGCGAGGTCGCGCAGGACCTCGCGGAGGGCGCGGACGCGGTCATGGTCAAGCCGGCGCTGCCCTACCTGGACATCGTCGCCCGGGTCGCCGACGCCGTCGACGTCCCGGTGAGCGCCTACCAGGTGAGCGGTGAGTACGCGCTGGTCGAGGCGGCCGCGGCGAATGGCTGGGTCGACCGCGAGCGCGCCATCCTGGAGACGCTGACCGCCATCCGCCGGGCCGGCGCGGGCTCGGTGCTCACCTACTGGGCGGTCGAGGCCGCCCGCTGGCTGCGCTGATGAAGGGCCCCGCTGCCCCCCGACACTCGCAAGCTCGTGCCGGGTCCCTGCAGCGGGGCCGTTCCAGCACGTCACCGCCCCCGGCGGACTCGACCTACGTCGAGCCCGGGGGCTCGTGGCGCCCGTTCTGGCTGGCCGCCGCCGTGCTGGCCGCGCTGCTGGTGCTCGCCGCGGTGCTGCCCGGCCTGTCGGCCGGGGTGGTCGCCGTCGTCGCCGGCCTCGTGCTGGGCGTCGTGGCCGCCGGGACGCTGTCGGCGCGCCGGGCGTGGACCGTGCGGGTCGGCGGGCGGGGCGCCGACGCCGCCCTGAGCGTCGGGCGCGAGCGGCTGCCGCTGGCCGACGTCGACGCCGCCCACCTGCGCGCGGTGCTCGCCGGGACGGCGGGGGTGGACGCCGGAGCCCCGGTGCTGGGCGGTGGCTGGTCGCTGCCGCGGGGCCGCACCGGGCTGCCGCTGCGCCGGAACGACGGGGGGACCGTGCTGGTGCCGACCCGCGCGCCGCAGGCTGTGACCGCCGCCATCCTCGCCGGGCACCCCGGGGGCGGCGCGCCCACAGATCCGCCTGGGAGAGTGGACCCGTGACCGAGCCCTACCCGTACGAGGCGCCGGCGTCGGCGCAGCTGTTCGACCGGGCCCGGCAGGTGACGCCGGGCGGGGTCAACTCCCCGGTGCGCGCCTTCCGTGCCGTCGGTGGCACCCCCCGCTTCATGGCCTCGGCCTCCGGCCCGTGGCTGACCGACGCCGACGGCCGCCGCTACGTCGATCTGGTGGCCTCCTGGGGGCCGATGATCCTGGGGCACGCGCACCCGGAGGTGGTCGCCGCCGTCACCGCCGCGGCCCGCAACGGCTTCACCTTCGGCACGCCCACCGCGGGCGAGGCCGAGCTGGCCGAGGAGATCGCCGGCCGGGTCGCGCCGGTCGAGCGGGTGCGGCTGGTCAACTCCGGCACCGAGGCGGTGCTGTCGGCCCTCCGGCTGGCCCGCGGGTTCACCGGCCGGCCGCTGGTGGTCAAGTTCGCCGGCTGCTACCACGGCCACGTCGACGCGCTGCTGGCCTCCGCCGGCTCCGGCGTCGCCACCCTCGGCCTGCCCGACACCCCCGGCGTCACCACCGGCGCGGCCGCGGACACCATCGTGCTGCCCTACAACGACGTCGCCGCGGTCGAGGCGGTCTTCGCCGAGCGCGGTGACCAGATCGCCGTCGTGGTCACCGAGGCCGCGCCGGGCAACATGGGCGTCGTCCCGCCGCTGGACGGGTTCAACGCGCACCTGCGGCGGATCACCGCGGCGCACGGCGCACTGCTGCTGGTCGACGAGGTGATGACCGGCTTCCGGGTGTCCCGCTCCGGCTGGTACGGCCTGGACCCGGTCGACGCCGACCTGTTCACCTTCGGCAAGGTGATGGGCGGCGGCATGCCCGCCGCGGCCTTCGGTGGCCGCGCCGAGGTGATGGAGCAGCTCGCCCCGGCCGGGCCGGTTTACCAGGCGGGCACGCTGGCCGGGAACCCGGTCGCCGTCGCCGCCGGGCTCACCACGCTGCGGCTGTGCACCGACGAGGTCTACGCGCACTGCGACGAGGTCGCCGCCACGCTGCGCGGCGCGGCCAGCGCCGCGCTCTTCGCCGCGGGCGTGCCGCACCGGGTGCAGCAGGCCGGGTCGATGTTCTCGGTGTTCTTCGTGCCCGACGAGCGGCAGGTGCGCGACTACGACGACGCCCGCAGCCAGGACGTCGCCGCGCACACCGCCTTCTTCCACGCCATGCTCGCCCGCGGGGTGTACCTGCCGCCGTCGGCGTTCGAGGCGTGGTTCGTCAGCGCCGCCCTGGACGACGAGGCCGTCGAGCACGTGCTCGCCGCGCTGCCCGCCGCCGCCTCGGCCGCCGCGGCCGCGGCCGGCGGCCCGGCGCCGTCGCGGGTCTCCACCGACGCCCAGGAGCTGCAGCCGTGACCGAGACGACCGTCGTGCACGTGATGCGGCACGGTGAGGTGCACAACCCGTCCGGCGTCCTCTACGGCCGGCTGCCCGGCTACCGGCTGTCCGAGGCCGGCGAGGGCATGGCCCGCACCGCGGCCGCCTGGTTCGCCGACCGGGACGTGACCCACCTGGTGGCCAGCCCGCTGGAGCGCGCGCAGCAGACCGCGCAGCCGATCAGCGAGACGCTGGGCCTGGCGATCGCCACCGACGAGCGGCTGATCGAGGCCGGCAACTCCTTCGAGGGCAAGGCCTTCGGCGTCGGCGACGGCGCGCTCAAGCACCCGGGCAACTGGTGGCGGTTGCGCAACCCGTGGAAGCCGTCGTGGGGTGAGCCGTACCGGGAGATCGCCGCCCGGATGCTCGGCGCCGTCGCCACCGCACGGGACGCCGCCCGGGGGCACGCCGCGGTCTGCGTCAGCCACCAGCTGCCGATCTGGACGCTGCGGCTGCACCTGGAGGGGCGCAGCTACCTGCACGACCCGCGCCGGCGGGAGTGCGGCCTGGCCAGCGTGACCTCCTTCACCTACGACGGCGACCGGCTGGTCGGCATCTCCTATGCCGAGCCGGCCGGCGCCACCGACCCGGATGCGGTGCCCGGTGCGTAGGCACCTGGCCGCACTGCTCGCGCTGACCGGCGCGCTGCTGGCGGGCTGCGCGACCGGGGAGGGCGCCGTGGACGTGAACAACGGCGGCGAGTTCCGGTTCGTGCAGAGCACCCCCTCCGGCGAGGTGATCCCGGAGGGCGAGCGGCAGAGCGCCCCGGAGTTCTCCGGCACGCTGCTCGACGGCGGGGAGTGGGCCTCCGCCGAGCTGGCCGGCGACGTCGCGGTGCTGAACTTCTGGGGCTCGTGGTGCGCCCCCTGCCGGGTGGAGACCCCGCAGTTCCAGGAGGTCTACACCGAGGTCGCCGACGAGGGCGTGCAGTTCCTCGGGCTGAACGTGAAGGACACCGAGCAGCTGGCCACCCGGTTCCTGGAGAGCAAGGACATCACCTTCCCGTCCCTGTTCGACCCGCGCGGCGAGGTCGCGCTGGCGTTCCGCGACTACCCGGCGGCGGCGATCCCCTCGACGATCGTGCTCGACCGCGAGGGTCGCGTCGCGGCGGTGTACACCGGTGAGGTGCGCCAGGACGACCTGCGCACGGTGCTGGCACAGCTGACCGGGGAGGCCTGAGGTGGTCGACGCGGTCAAGGAGCTGGTCGTCGACGGCCCGCTGCTGGTGGCGGCGCTGGTGTCCGCGCTGGCCGGGCTGATCAGCTTCGCCTCGCCGTGCGTGCTGCCGCTCGTGCCCGGCTACCTCTCCTACGTCACCGGGCTGGTCGGCACCGGCGCTCGGGCGACGACCCCCGCCCCGGCGCCTGCGGTGGACGGCAGCGTGGCCACGGTGGTGCGGCCGGAGACCACCGAGCGCGCGCCCCGCCGCCGGATGGTGCTCGGCGCCGTCCTGTTCGTGCTCGGCTTCACCGTCGTCTTCGTGGCGCTGAGCAGCGCCTTCGGCAGCCTGGGCCGGCTGCTGCTGGAGTACAACGACGTCATCACCCGGGTGATGGGCGTGGTCACCATCCTCGTCGGGCTGGGCTTCCTGGGCTGGCTGCCCGTGCTGCAGCGCACCGCCCGGCTGAACACCCGCCCGGCCGCCGGCCTGGCCGGGGCGCCGCTGCTCGGCGTCGTCTTCGGCCTGGGCTGGACCCCCTGCCTGGGCCCGACGCTGTCGGCGGTGCAGAACCTCGCCTTCCAGGAGGCGACCGCCGGTCGTGGCGCGCTGCTGGGCCTGGCCTACTGCCTGGGCCTGGGCGTGCCGTTCGTGCTCGTCGCGCTCGGCGCCCGCTGGGCGGTCGGCGCGATGTCCTTCCTGAAGACCCACGCCCGCGCGGTGACCCGGTTCGGCGGCGCCGTCCTGGTGCTGGTCGGGCTGCTGCTGGTCACCGGCGCGTGGACCGAGATGATGCGCTGGCTGCAGGGCTGGCTGGCCGCCACCGGCCTGGCCGAGAGCGCGCCGCTGTGACGATCACCGCCCCGCCGCGCTCGGCCGCCACCCCCGCCCCGCCGCCCCGTCCCTCGGCCGGGCGCCGGCTGGCCAACCGGCTGCTGCGCTGGTGGCGCCAGCTCACCGCGATGCGCACCGCGCTGATCCTGCTGTTCCTGCTGGCGCTGGCCGCGATCCCCGGCTCGCTGCTGCCGCAGCGGTCGCTGTCGCAGACCAACGTCAACCAGTACTTGGCCGACCACCCGACGCTCGGGCCGTGGCTGGACCGGCTGTTCCTGTTCGACGTCTTCAGCTCGCCGTGGTTCGCCGCGATCTACCTGCTGCTGTTCATCTCGCTGATCGGCTGCGTGCTGCCCCGGGCGGTCGAGCACGGTCGCGCGCTGTTCACCCCACCCCCGTCGGCGCCGCGGCACCTGCACCGGCTGCCGGAGTCCACCACGCTGCCCACCACGCTGACCGGGCCGGCGGCGCTGGACGTGGTGGAGGAGGAGCTGCGGGTCCGCCGCTACCGGGTGGTCCGCCGCGAGGGCAGGTCGGGGCCGGAGCTGTCGGCGGAGAAGGGCTACCTGCGAGAGACCGGCAACGTGCTGTTCCACCTCTCCCTGCTCGCGCTGCTGCTCGGCCTCGCCGGCGGGAAGCTGTGGGGCTACGAGGGCAGCATCCTGGTCACCGAGGGCTCCGGCTTCTGCAACAGCTTCCAGCAGTACGACACCTACTCCGCCGGCCCGCTGGTCGACAACGGCTCGATGTCCGACCTCTGCGTGGACCTGGACGACTTCCAGGCCACCTACGAGGAGGACCAGACCGCCGCCTCCTACACCGCCGACATCTCCTACGGTCCGGCCGGCGGTGCCGCCGACCAGCAGACGACGATCGGGGTCAACGACCCGCTGCGGACCGATGGCGACCGGGTGTACGTGACCGGCCACGGGTACAGCCCGTGCTTCTCGGTCGCCGTGCCCGGCGCCGAGCCGATCACCGACGTCTGCGCGCCGTTCCTGCCCACGGAGCAGGCGACGTTGGGCAGTGAGGGCGCGCTCAAGCTCCCCGACCTCGGCGCCGGGATCGACGAACAGCTGGCGATCCAGGGCTACTTCGCTCCGACCGGGGAAGTCCAGGACCGGCTGCTCACCTCGGTCGACCCGCGGCCGCTGGACCCCCAGGTCGCGATCTTCGTCTACTCCGGCTACCTGGGCCTGGACTCCGGGCTCCCGCAGTCGGTGTACACGCTCGACCAGAGACTGATCGACCAGGACCGGCTCACCGAGGTCGGCCGGGCCAACCTGGCGGTGGGGGAGTCGACGACGCTGCCCGACGGCACCGTGGTGACCTTCAGCAGCTACCGCCAGTTCGCCGCGCTCCAGCTGTCGCACGACCCCGGCCAGGTCTGGGTGCTCGGCGCGGCGATCGCGGTGCTGGTGGGCCTGCTGGGCATGCTCCTGGTGCGCCGTGAGCGGGTCTTCGCCCGGGTCGGCCCGGGTGCCGACGGCGGCGGTACGGTGCTGTCGATCGGGTCGCTGACCCGGGGCAGCGCCGACACCGGTCCCCGGTTCACCGAGCTGGCCGACGACGTCAGGCGCGCGCTGGCCGCGGCCGCTCCGGCACAGCCCCCGTTCTCCGAGAGAGAGGCACCGCCGTCGTGATCGACGAGTCGCTCGCCGCGTTGTCCGACACGCTCTTCTCCATCACCGTCGGCCTGTACTCCCTGGCCGTGGTGGCGTTCTGCGCCGAGCTGGCCTTCGGCCGGCCCGCCCGCGCCCGCGAGCTGGTCGCGGCCGGCAACGCCCCGGCCGCACCGGTCGACGCCGCACCGGGGCCGGGCACCACGCCCGAGCCGAGCCGGGCCCGGCGTCTGGGGCTGCTCGCGATGGGCCTCACCGTCGCCGGCGTGCTGACCCACGCCGGGGTGCTGGTCACCCGCGGGCTGGCCGCCGACCGGCTGCCCTGGGGCAACATGTACGAGTTCTCCACCGCGGTGGTGCTCGTGGCGGTGGTCGCCTACGCGGTGCTGGCGGTGCGGGCACCCGCCCTGCGGCACATCGGCGTCTTCGTGATGGCGCCGGTCGTCGTCTCGCTGGTGCTGATCGGGCTGTTCCTCTACGTGGAGACCGGCCCGCTGGTGGCCGCGCTGCGGTCCAGCTGGCTGGCCGTGCACGTGAGCACCGCGACGCTGGGCTTCGGGATCTTCTTCGTCAGCGGGATCGCCAGCATCCTGTACCTGGTGCGCAGCCGGCGAGAGTCCCGGGCCGCGGCGGGGGAGGTCCTGGCGCCCTCGCTGCTGGACCGGCTCCCCTCGGCGGCGGCGCTGGACCGCACCGCGCACCGCACCGCCGTCTTCGGCTTCCCGATCTGGACGTTCGCGGTCATCGCCGGGGCGATCTGGGCGGAGAGCGCCTGGGGCCGGTTCTGGGGCTGGGACCCCAAGGAGACCTGGGCGTTCATCGCCTGGGTGGTCTACGCCGCCTACCTGCACGCCCGGACCACGTCCGGCTGGCGCGGCCGGCCCGCCGCGTGGATCAACATCGTCGGCCTGGTGGTCATGATCTTCAACCTGCTGTTCGTCAACCTGGTCTCCACCGGGCTGCACAGCTACGGCGGGGTCAGCTGACCCTCCCGGTCCGCGTGCTCCACAGAGAGGGCCCGCCGTCGTGATCGACGAGACGCTCGCCGCGTTGTCCGACACCCTGTTCTCCGTCACGGTGGGGCTGTACTCCCTGGCCGTGGTGGCGTTCTGCGCCGAGCTCGCCTTCGGCCGGTCGGCCCGGGCGGAGGACCGGGAGCTGGTCGCCGCGGGCAGCGGTCCGGCCGCGCCGGCCGGCCGCGCCGAGACGGTGTCCGAGCCCGGTCGGGCGCGCCGCCTCGGCCTGATCGCGATGGTGCTGACGGTCGCCGGCGTGCTGACCCACGCCGGGGTGCTGGTCACCCGCGGCATGGCGGCCGACCGGCTGCCCTGGGGCAACATGTACGAGTTCGCCACCGCGGTGGTGCTCGTGGCGGTCGTCGCCTACACGGTGCTCGCCGTGCGGGCACCGGTGCTGCGGCACATCGGCGTCTTCGTGCTGGGCCCGGTCGTCGTCTCGCTGGTGCTGATCGGGCTGTTCCTCTACGTGGAGACCGGCCCGCTGGTCGCCGCGCTGCGGTCCAGCTGGCTGGCGGTGCACGTGAGCAGTGCGGTGCTGGGGTCCGGCGTCCTGCTGGTCAGCGGCGTGGCGAGCGTGCTGTTCCTGGTCCGCAGCCGCCGGGAGTCCCGGGCCGCGGCGGGCGAGACGCCGGCGCCGTCGCTGCTGGACCGGCTCCCCTCGGCGGCGGCGCTCGACCGCACCGCGCACCGCACCGCCGTCTTCGGCTTCCCGATCTACACCTTCGCGCTGATCGCCGGGGCGATCTGGGCGGAGAGCGCCTGGGGTCGCTTCTGGGGCTGGGACCCCAAGGAGACGTGGATGTTCATCTCCTGGGTGGTCTACGCCGCCTACCTGCACGCCCGGACCACGTCGGGGTGGCGGGGGCGCCCGGCGGCGTGGATCAACATCGTCGGCTTCGCGGTGGTGCTGTTCAACCTGCTGTACGTGAACATGGTGTCGACGGGGCTGCACAGCTACGGCGGGGTCAGCTGACCTACTGGTCACCCAGCGTCACGATCGGGTGAAACCGGGCCGGGGGGAACGACGGCGGCTCGCGGGTCGGCCTGCGGTCATGTCATCCTCGGGTCATGACTGAACCCGGTGGAGTTCACTGTGGGTAGGCACGTGGCGGCCGAGGGCGCGTCGGTGCACCCGCTCGTCGCGGCTGCGCTGGAGCAGCGGCCGGAGCCGTCCGGTCCCCGGCACGCCGCCGGCCAGGGCGGGCTGGGCTGGCCGGGCGACCCGGCCGACGGCACCGGGCTGGGCTGGCCCGGCGACCTGGACCGGGCGGGCGACCGCGACCGCGCCGAGGCGCCGGACGAGCGGGCGGTCCCGCGGCGGGCCGGCTGGCGCCGGCTGTTCGGCGGCTCTCGCGCCGCGGCCTGACGCACCACCCGACCAACGACGCGAGCCGTCAGCCTCCGGAGAGGCTGACGGCTCGCGTCGTCTGCTGGGGGAGTCGGGTCAGCTCAGGCTGCCGTCGTCCCGCCGGGTGCGGCGCTCGAGCTCCCGGAGGAAGTCGGGGTCGTCGTCGGGCGCCACCGGCCGGGTCGGGCGCTGCGCCCTGGGCGGCCGGGGCGGTCGTGGTCCGGCACCGGGCCGGCCGATCCCACCCGAGCCGCCGGAACCCCCGCCCTGAGCCGCGGCAGCCCGCATCACGAGCACGACCACCGCGGCAGCGATCACCAGCATCACCAGGAAGACCATCGGTCCACCCCCCTCGTCAGCACCCAATGTACGACCGCGCCGATACTGGTACCCGGTGATCTCGCGCCCCGGGGTGCGGGTCCACAGACCGGGCACAGCGGCTCCTCAGGCGCCGGGTGCGACCACGGCAGGACCGGAGGGGCGTCATCGACGCGGTGGACGAGCAGCTGATCGCGCTGCTGGGGGCGAACGGGCGGGCCAGCTACGCCGAGCTCGCCCGGCAGGTGGGGCTGTCGGCGCCCTCGGTGCACGAGCGGGTGGGCAAGCTGGAGGCCGCCGGGGTGATCACCGGCTACCGCGCGGTGGTCGACCCGGCCGCGGTGGGCCTGGGCGTCACCGCGCTGGTCGGGGTGATCGAGAGCGACCAGGTCGACGACGTCGGCCTGGAGGAGGCCCTGGCCGCGCTGCCCCCGGTGGAGGACTGCTGGCGGGTGGCCGGCAGCGAGGGCTACGTGCTCAAGGTGCGGGTGGCAGACATCCCGGCGCTGGAGGACACCATCAGCGCGATCAACCGGATCAGGGGCGTGGCCCGTACCCGCACCACGGTGGTGCTCTCGACGAAGTGGGAGGGACGTCGTGGCTGACGACGCACAGGCACCGGTGAACCCGGTGGGGCCGACCGGCGGGCCGGCGGAGCCGCCGCCGCTGCTGCCCTGGCTGCTGGCCTACACGTTCGCGCGGCTGGCGATCGTCGCCGCGCTGGTGACGCTGATCTGGGTGCTCGGGCTCCCCGGCTTCCCGGCGTTGCTGTTCGGGCTGCTGCTGGGCATGCCGGTGGCCTACCTGGTGCTGCGCCCGCTCCGCGACCGGCTCACCGAGGCGATCGCCGGGCGGAGCCTGCGCAAGCAGCAGCTCCGCGCCCAGCTGCGCGGCGAGGACGACGCCTCGGTCTAGCGGGCCCCACGACGGCGGCGCCCGCCGGCGACCGCGATCCAGCCCAGGCCCGCTGCGGCGCTCGCGCCGGCGAGCAGCGTGGGCGTCCAGGCAGGCTCCTGGCGGACGACGTCGCCGGTGACCGGGTCGGTCCACGTGCAGGTGACGCCCAGCGGGAGCGCGGAGCCCTCAGCGTGGACGCGCCAGCCCTCGTAGGGCGGGGCGTACGGCGCTCCGCGGTCGAGGCAGACCTGGCTGCGGCCGTCCCCGAGGGCGGGCCCCCACGCCAGCGCCAGCGTGCCCACGGCGAGCACCGCGGCCAGCAGCAGCAGGGCGAAGCCGGGCGCCGTCCCCGCGCGGGGTGCGCCCCTCAACTGAGGGCCAGGCCGACGGCCAGCAGCACGCCGACGGCGAGGGTGAGCCGGCCGGTGCCCTGCAGCGCGCCGATCAGCGCCGGCCCGCGGCCGCCGGTGAGCACGGTGCGCACCGGCGGCACGGCCAGCGGCACGGCGAGCAGGGCCAGCAGCGCCCACGGCCGGGCCAGGCCGATGAGCAGGATCGCGGCGAAGACGACGACGAGCAGCCCGGTGAAGAACAGCCGGGTGCGCCCCTCGCCGAGCAGCACCGCCAGCGTGCGCTTGCCGACGGCGGCGTCGCCGTGCACGTCGCGCAGGTTGTTGACCACCAGCAGCGCCACCGAGCACAGCCCGATCGGCACCGCCGCCGCGAACGCCAGTCCGTCCAGCGACTTGGTCTGGGCGAACGTCGTCCCGACGACGGCGACCAGGCCGAAGAAGACGAAGACGAACACCTCGCCCAGCGCCCGGTAGCCGTAGGGGATCGGGCCGCCGGTGTAGGTCCAGGCGGCCAGGATGCTCACCGCGCCGACCGCGACCAGCCACCAGCTCGACAGCGCGGCCAGCGCCAGGCCGGCCACCGCGGCGACGGCGAAGGCGATCATCGCGGCGACCAGCACCTGCCGGGCGCTGGCGGCGCCGGAGCCGACCAGCCGCATCGGGCCCACCCGGTCGGCGTCGGTGCCGCGCTTGCCGTCGGAGTGGTCGTTGGCGTAGTTGACCGCGACCTGCAGGGCGAGCGCGACGAGCAGCGCCAGCAGCGCGGGGGCGAGCCGGAACCCGTCGAGCGCGGCGGCCACGCCGGAGCCGACGAACACCGGCGCGAGCGCGGCGGGCAGGGTGCGGGGGCGGGCGCCCTCCAGCCACTGGGCGGGGGTCGCCATCAGGCAGTTCCTCTCAGCGTGCGTGCGACACCGCGGCGGTCGGGCTTGCCGGTGTGCAGGGTCGGGACGGCGTCGATCAGGTGCAGGTCCTTGGGCGCCGCAGCGGCGCCGAGCCGCTCGGCCACCCAGGGCCGCAGGTCGGCCAGCTGGGGGACGGCCCCGGGGGCGGCGACGACGGCGGCGACCACCCGCTGCCCCCACTCCGGGTCGGGCACCCCGGTGACGACGGCGTCGGCGACCGACGGGTGCTCGCGCAGCCGCGCCTCCACCGCCTGGGGGGAGACGTTGACCCCGCCGCTGATCACCACGTCGTCCAGCCGGCCGGAGACGGTGAGGGCGCCGTCGGAGGAGAGGGCGCCGGCGTCCCGGGTGCGGAACCAGCCGTCGGCGAAGGCCGCCGCGGTCGCCGCGGGGTCGAGCCGGTAGCCGTGCGCGAGCACCGGCCCGGCCAGCTCGATCCCGCCGTCCCGGACGCGCGCGGTGACCCCGTCGAGCGGCCGTCCGTCGTAGACGCAGCCACCGGCGGTCTCGCTCATGCCGTAGGTCTGGCGCACCTGCACGCCGGCGGCACGCGCCCGGGCCAGCAGGGCGGCGTCGGCAGCGGCGCCGCCGACCAGCACGGCGTCGAAGGACGCCAGCGCCTCGGGCTCCTCGGCCAGGTACCGGCGCAGCTGGGTGGGCACCAGCGAGGTGTACCGGCGGTCACCGGCCGGCAGCCGGGCCGCGGCCGCGGCCAGCGACTCGCCCCGGCCCAGCACCGCCGGCTCCCGCCCGGTCAGTGCGCTGCGCACCAGCACCTGCAGCCCGCCGACGGCGGACACCGGCAGCGCCAGCAGCCAGCTCCCCGGGCCACCCAGCCGGGCCAGGGTGGCGCGCGCCGAGGCCTCCAGCGCCGCGGCGGACAGCAGCACGCCCTTTCCGTCACCGGTCGATCCGGAGGTCACCACGACCAGGTCGGTGCCCGGCTCCAGCGACTCGTCCGGGTGCAGCACCCGCCGGGCGGCGGCGGCCGGGCCGGGGTCGGCGGGCAGCACGGCCAGCGGGGCGTCCCCCTGGAGCGCGGCGCGCAGCGCAGGCCAGACGGTGCCCAGCGCCGCGGCGGGCTCGGTGGCCGACGGCGCCGGCACGAGGGTCAGCTGCCGGGGCACGAGGAGCCACGGTACTGCGCGGCGCCCGACCGTCCGGGGCGCGCTCTACGCTGGGCGGGTGATCGCTCCGGCAGCCGGCGGCGCCGGTACGGCGCTGGAGGCGCACGTCTACCGCGTGCCGCTGCGCAACCGCTTCCGTGGCCTGGACGCGCGCGACGGCGTGCTGGTCCGCGGCCCGGCCGGCTGGGGCGAGTTCTCCCCGTTCTGGGACTACGACGTGGCCGAGAGCAGGCGCTGGTGGGCCAGCGCGCACGAGGCGGCGGTGCTCGGCTGGCCCGACCCGGTGCGCGGCACGGTGCCGGTGAACGTGACGGTGCCGGCGGTCGGCCCCGAGCGCGCGCACGAGATCGTGCGCGCCTCCGGCTGCCGCACCGCGAAGGTCAAGGTCGCCGAACGCGGGCAGACCATCGCCGACGACCTGGCCCGGGTCGAAGCGGTCCGCGACGCGCTGGGCCCCGCCGGCGCGATCCGGGTCGACGCGAACGCCGCCTGGGACGTCGACACCGCCGCCGACCGGCTCACGGTGCTGGACCGCCGGGTGGGGCTGGAGTACGCCGAGCAGCCGGTGCCCACGGTCGAGGAGCTGGCCGCGCTGCGCCGCCGGGTCGACGTCCGGATCGCTGCCGACGAGGTGGTCCGCCGGGCGCTGGACCCCCGGCGGGTGCCGCTGGCCGAGGCCGCGGACGTCGTCGTCCTGAAGGTGCAGCCGCTGGGCGGTGTGCGGGCCGCCCTGGAGGTGGCCGAGGCGCACGGCCTGCCGTGCGTGGTCTCCTCCGCGCTGGAGAGCTCGGTGGGCATCGCCGCCGGCGTCGCCCTGGCGGCGGCGCTGCCGGAGCTGCCGTTCGCCTGCGGGCTGGCGACGGTCGCGCTGTTCACCGCCGACGTCGCCAGCGAGCCGCTGCTGCCGGTCGACGGCGCGCTGCCGGTGACCCGCCCGGTGCCCGACCGGCTGGCCGAGACGGCGGCGGATCCGGCGACCGAGCGGCGCTGGCGGGACCGGCTCGCGGCGGTGCAGACGCCGTGAACCCGGCCACCGCCTTCGCCCGGGTGCTCGTCGACGAGCTGGTCCGCGGCGGCGTCACCGACGCGGTCGTCTCGCCCGGCTCCCGGTCCGCGCCGGTCGCGCTCGCCCTGGCCGACGCGGAGACCGCCGGCCGGCTGCGGCTGCACGTGCGCATCGACGAGCGGACGGCGGCCTTCCTGGCGCTGGGGCTGGCCAAGGCCGCCGGGCGGCCGGTGCCGGTGCTCACCACCTCCGGGACGGCGACCGCGCACCTGCACGCCGCAGTGCTGGAGGCCGACGCCAGCGGGGTGCCGCTGCTGGCGCTGACCGCCGACCGGCCGCCGGAGCTGCGGTCCACCGGGGCCAACCAGACCATCGAGCAGCCCGGTCTCTACGGGCGCGCGGTGCGCTGGGCCGCCGACGTCGGGGTGCCCGAGGCCGGGCGCGAGGTGCCGCAGAACCGCTACTGGCGCTCGCTGGTGGCCAAGGCGCTGCTGGTGGCCCGCGGGGAGCTGTCCGGCGACCCCGGCCCGGTGCACCTGAACCTGGCGCTGCGCGAGCCGCTGCTGCCCGACGACGTCACCCCCGGCGCCCGTCCGCCGCTGCCCAGCGGCCCGTTCGCCGGCCGCCCGGACGGTGCGCCGTGGACGGCGGCGGTGCCCGGCGGCCGGGCGTGGCGTGGGGCGCCGCTCACCGGGTCCGACCCGGCGGGAGCGCGGACGCTGCTGATCGCCGGGGACGCACCCTCGGCGGTCGGGCGGGCCGCCGCCGTCCTCGCCGACCAGCGCGGCTGGCCGGTGCTGGCCGAGCCCAGCAGCGGCGCGTGGGGCGCCGCCGGGGCGCTCCGCGGACCGGCGCTGCTGCTGGGCGCGCAGGAGTGGCTGGCCGGGCACCGGCCCGACCGGGTGCTGGTGGTGGGGCGCCCGACGCTGTCCCGGCCGGTCTCCGCGCTCCTCGCCGACCCGGAGGTGACCGTCGAGACCTACGCCCCGGCGCCGCGCTGGGCCGATCCCGGCCGGGGGAGCGCCCTGGTCGGCAGCGCGCACCTGGACCCCGGCAGCGCGCTGCGCGAGGGCGGCCAGCGCCCCGGGCGAGGCTGGGCGGCCGAGTGGTCGGCCGCCGCGGAGCGGGTGGGCATCGCCGTCGACGCGCTGCTCGACGACCGGCCGGGCCGTGCGCTGACCGCGGCGCGGCTGGCCCGGGACGTGGTCGCGACCCTGCCGGCGGGGGCGCTGCTGGTCCTGGGGTCCTCCACGCCGGTCCGGGACGTCGACCGGCTGGCGGTGCCCCGGCCCGGGTTGACCGTGCTGGCCAACCGCGGCGTCGCCGGGATCGACGGGACCATCTCCACCGCCGTCGGGGCCGCCCTGGCCCACCAGGGGGCCGGTGGTGGACCGGCGTTCGCGCTGATGGGCGACCTGACGTTCCTGCACGACCTGACCGGGCTGCTCACCGGCCAGGGGGAGCGGCAGCCGGACCTCACCGTGGTCGTCCCGGACAACGACGGCGGCGGCATCTTCGCCCAGCTCGAACCCGGGCAGCCGCAGTACGCAGCGGGCTACCGGCGGGTCTTCGGCACGCCGCACGGGCGGGACCTGGTGGCGGTCGCGCGGTCACTGGGCTGGGCGGCCACCGCGGTCACCGACCCCGAGCAGCTGGTCGCGGCGCTGGGCGCGGGCGGGCCCCGGGTCGTCGTGGTCCGCACCGACGCCGCGGCCGAGGCCGAGCTGGCCGGGCAGCTGCGCGCCACCGCGGCGTCGGTGCTGCGCGCCGGGCGGGGCTGACCGCCCGGGTCAGGCCCGGGCGCCGGGCACCGCCGGGCGCATCGCGCCCGACTCGTCCAGCAGCAGCAGTTCGGCGGCCGTCTCCTCCAGCGGCCGGGCGAACAGGTAGCCCTGGGCCAGGTCGCAGCGCTCGGCGCGCAGCCGGTCGCGCTGGGCGGCGGTCTCGACCCCCTCGGCCACCACCTCCAGGCGCAGCGTGCGGCCCAGCTGGACCAGGCCGTGCACGATCGCCGCGTCGTCCGGGGAGCCGTCGAGCAGGCTGACGAACGAGCGGTCGATCTTGAGCACGTCGACGTCGAACTGGCGCAGCCAGCTCAGCGACGAGTAGCCGGTGCCGAAGTCGTCCAGCGCCAGGCGGGTCCCCAGCGCGCGCAGCTCGGCGAGCCGTTCGGCGACCGCGGACCGGTCGGTGACCAGTGCGGTCTCGGTGACCTCCAGCACGAGCGAGGAGGGGGCGACGCCGCTGTCGGACAGCGCCTCGGCGACGTGCCCGACCAGCGTGCCACCGGCCAGCTGGCGGGCGGAGACGTTGACCGCCATCGACAGCGGCGTGCTGCGGGGATGGGCGCGCTGCCAGCGGGCGGCGGTGCGGGTGGCCTCGGCGAGCACCCAGCGGCCGATCGGCACGATCAGCCCGGAGTCCTCGGCGACCGGGACGAACCGGTCCGGTCCGATCGGGCCGAGCACCGGGTGGTGCCAGCGCAGCAGCGCCTCGAACCCGACGACCCGCTCGGTGGCCAGGTCGACCACGGGTTGGTAGACCAACCGCAGCTGCCCGGCCTCCAGCGCCCCGGCGAGCTGGCGCTCCAGCTCGATCCGCTCCAGGGCGGCCGCGCGCATCTCCGGGTCGAACACCACCCACTGCGCCCGGCCGGTGGCCTTGGCCCGGTACATCGCGATGTCGGCGTCCCGGAACAGCGACAGCGGGGTCGCCGACGCCTCGGCGGCGACGATGCCGATGCTGGCGGCCACCGCGACCCGGTGCCCCCCCAGGTCGATCGGCTCCCCGATCACGTCCAGCAGCCGCTGGGCGAGCTCGGCGGCCGCGGGCAGCCCGCCGCGGGTGTCGTCGACCAGGACGGCGAACTCGTCACCGCCCAGCCGGGCGACGGTGTCCGCGGTGCGGACGGCGGCCAGCAGCCGCCGCCCGACGGTGCGCAGCAGCTCGTCGCCGGCCAGGTGCCCGAGGCTGTCGTTGACGTCCTTGAAGCCGTCCAGGTCCAGGCACAGCACGATCGGCGGGGCGTCGGACCGGCCGGCGCGGCGCAGCGCCTGCTCGGTGTGGTCCAGGAAGAGCGAGCGGTTGGCCAGCCCGGTCAGCGCGTCGTAGAACGCCTGGTGGGCCAGCTCCTGCTCGGCGAGCTTGCGGGCGGTGATGTCGTAGACGCTCACCACGATGCCGCCGACGTCCGGGTCGTCGAGCAGGTCCACGGCACGGCCGCCCAGCCAGACGGTGCCGCCGCCGGGGTGGCCGCCCTGCAGCTCCAGCTCCGAGGGCGTGCCCTTCTGCTGTCGGGCCCGGGCCAGCACGGCGAGCACGTCGCCGGGGGCGACGCCGATGGTGGCGAGCATCGCCGGCAGCGAGTCGCCGGCGACGCCCGGCTGGCCGAGCAGCTCGGCCATCGACCGGGAGTCGGCCACCAGCCGCCCGGCCGGGTCGACGACCACGACGCCGTCGGAGGAGTTGACCGCGAGCGCCTCCGACCGGCGGGCCTGGGTGCGGACCAGCGCCCGGGACCGGGCGCTCTCGGTCAGCAGCCGCTGGGCCCGGATCACGACCAGCGCGGTGAGGGCGAGGGTGGCCAGCAGTCCCGGCAGCGGGTCGATGTCCTCCCCCTCCAGCCACGCCTCGAGCTCGAGGAGGCTGGGCACCAGCAGTGGCAGGAAGGCCAGGGTCATCCGCCAGCGGCCCACGACAGCGTGGTGTGCGCGGGGGGTCACCGCCGCGTGTCCGCGGGACGACCAGGTCGAGAGGGCGAGCAGGACGGAGCCGATCAGCCAGCCGGCGTCCAGCCATCCGCTGGCGGTGTCCGCCTCCCCGATCACCAGCCAACCCAGGTCCGAGCCCAGCCACGCGGCCGAGCCGAGGGCGAGCAGCAGCGTGGAGGTGCCGAGCCGGCGGTAGAGCACCGTCCCGCGGACGACCAGCCCCAGGGCCACGGCGTCCAGGATCGGGTAGGCCGACCAGATCACCCGGGCCTCCAGGGGGATCGATGCGTCGAACAGCGTCGTCCGCACCGAGGCCTGCCAGACCACCAGCAGGGCGATGATCAGCATCGCCGTTCCGTCCAGCACGGAGTGGAAGCGGGCGCGGCTGGTGGGTCCGCTCTCCTGGCCGAGCCTCAGCAGTGCGGCGGCCAGCGCGACGTAGGAGGCGATGTAGGCGACGTCGGCCACCGAGACGTCCAGCGGGCTGCCGTGCAGGGAGGTGGTCAGCTGCCAGAGCAGATCACCGAGTGCGTTGAGGGTCAGGGCCACGGCGAGCCACCGACTGGTCGGCGAGCGCGGTCCCCGCCGGGCTCCCGCCCACGCCGCGGTGGCTGCTCCGGTGCTGACCAGCAGGAAGCTGACGGCGGACAGCGGCGTGCCCTCGGCCAGGGCAGCCGCCAGCACGAGGACGGCGGCCAGGCTCAGCACGCCGAGCCCCACCACCTGCCCGCGCGCCGAGAACGCCGCCGTCCGACCGTCCACGTGCCGCGCCTCCGGGTGCCCGAGTCCTTTCGTACCTCCTCGGCACGGCGGCGAGCGGACCGGAGGCCCGATCCCCCGGGCGGGTGAGCAGGCCCCGATCCGGGGCTCAGTCCTCCAGTGCGGCCTGCACGGCGGCGAACTTCGCCTGGGTTTCGGCGAGCTCGGCCGCGGCGTCGGAGCCGGAGACGATCCCGCACCCGGCGAACAGCCGGGCCTGCCGGCCGCCCTCCGCCCCGGTCAGCTGGGCGCAGCGCAGGGCCAGCCCGAACTCCCCGTCGCCGCGGGCGTCCAGCCAGCCGACCGGGCCGGCGTAGCGGCCGCGGTCCATCCCCTCCAGCTCGCCGATCAGCGCCGCGGCGTCGTCCGTGGGGGTGCCGCAGACCGCCGCCGTCGGGTGCACCGCCTCGACCAGCTCGAGCAGGTCGGCGTCCCCCCGCTGGGTGCCGCGCACGTCGGTGGCCAGGTGGCGGACGTTCGGCAGGGTGAGCAGCGACGGGCCGGCCGGCACGTCCATGTCGTCGCAGTACGGGCGCAGCGCGTCCACCAGGGAACGGACGGCGTAGCCGTGCTCGGCGAGGTCCTTCGCCGAGTGCTGCAGCGCGTCGGCGAGCCGCTCGTCCTCCGCGCCGGCGCCGCGCGGGACGGTGCCGGCCAGCACCCGGGCGGACAGCTGGTCGCCGGTGCGGCGCAGCAGCAGCTCCGGAGTGGCGCCGAGCAGGTCGTCGACGGCGAAGGTCCAGCACTCGGGGAAGCGCTCGGCCAGGCGCAGCAGCAGCCGGCGGGGGTCGATCGGCTCGTCGGCGGTGACCAGCAGGTCGCGGGCGAGCACGACCTTGTCCAGCGCACCGGCGTCGATCCGGGCGACCGCGGCCTCCACGGCGGCGCACCAGGTCGCCGGGTCCAGCGAGCCGTCGGCGTAGCGGAGCTGACCGATCGACGTCGTCGTCACCGCCGGCGAGGTCTCCACGACCGCGCGCTCCTCGGCGCCGGCGTCCCCGGTGACGGTGACCCAGGTGGCGCCGTCCCGTCGTCCCACCACGACCTCGGGGACGACGAAGACCGACGTGGACGCCGCCGGGTCGAAGGCGATGGAGGCGAAGACCACCGGCCCGGAGCCGGGGACGCCGACCGGGTCGTGCACCTCGGTGCGCGCGCAGCGCTCGGCCCACCAGGCGGCGGCGGTGGCCAGCGCGCCAGGGCCGGAGACCTCCAGCCGGTCGGCTTCCCCCCAGCCGACCAGCCCCTCGCCGCGGCGGACCCAGGCCAGTGCGCCGTCGGAGGGGACCAGGGTGAGCAGTGGGGTGCGCCGGGTGCCCAGGGCGGTGGTGGTGACGACGGCCGCGGTGGGAGGGGAGGTCGCGGCCGGGCTCACCGCTCCAGGGTAGGAGGCGCGCAGGTAGCGTCCCCGAGGTGGCGACCGGTGGACGACCTGACGGGGTGGGCGTGCGCGCCGGGCTGGACAAGCGCCCGGCCGACGTCGCGGCGATGTTCGACCGGGTCGCCGGGCGCTACGACCTGACCAACACGGTGCTCTCCGGTGGGCTGGACAGCGGCTGGCGGCGGGCCACCCGCGAGGCGCTGGACGCCCGCCCGGGCTCGACGGTGCTCGACGTCGCGGCCGGGACGGCGGTCTCCACGGTCGAGCTCGCGGCGGGGGGCGTGCACGCGATCGCCTGCGACTTCTCCCAGGGGATGCTGCGCGCCGGGGCGTCGCGACCGGTGCCGAAGGTGGCTGGGGACGCGATGGCGCTGCCGCTGGCCGACGAGAGCGTCGACGGCGTGGTCATCTCCTTCGGGCTGCGCAACGTCGCCGACCCGCGGCAGGCGCTGCGCGAGTTCCGCCGGGTCACCCGCCCCGGCGGCCGCTTGGTGGTGTGCGAGTTCTCCCGGCCCACCTGGGCGCCGTTCCGCACCGTCTACACCGAGTACCTGATGCGCGCGCTGCCCTCCATCGCCCGGGCGGTGAGCAGCAACCCGGAGGCCTACATCTACCTGGCCGAGTCGATCCGGGCCTGGCCGGCGCAGCCGGAGCTGGCGACCTGGCTGCAGGAGTCCGGCTGGGGCGACGTCGCCTGGCGCAACCTGACCGGCGGGGTCGTCGCCCTGCACCGCGGCACCCGCGCCTGACCCCGCCGGCCGACCGGTCGGCGACGGGACGTCGTCCCACCGACGGGGCTGCGGCCCGCTGAGCTCCTCCGCCGGCAGTCGTGGTCTGCCCACCGGGAGTGGGCAGACCACGAGCATCGTCGGGCCACCGTTGCCCCGACGGCAGTCGTGCTCTGCCCACCGGGGGTGGGCAGAGCACGACTTCGCGCAGGGGCCCGCTCGGTGGGGCCGCGGGCCGGACGGGCGGTGGGCCCGCTCAGAACTCGCCGCGGCGGCGCATCCGCCGGGACCGGCCGTCGGGGTTCCCGCGCTCGCTCTCCGACAGCAGCCAGCGGTCTCCGTCCGTCACGGCCTCGATCCCACCTGCTGGTCATCCGGGGGGCAAACCGGTGATCAGGCGCGGACCCGCCTGGGCGCGCCGGTAACCTTGCACCGTGGCCCTGGTCGTGCAGAAGTACGGAGGCTCCTCCGTCGCGAACGCCGAGCGCGTCAAGCGCGTCGCCGAGCGGATCGTCGAGGCGAAGAAGAACGGCGACGACGTCGTCGTGGTGGTGTCCGCCATGGGCGACACGACCGACGAGCTGCTGGACCAGGCCAGCCAGATCACCGAGAACCCGCCGGGTCGCGAGCTGGACATGCTGCTCACCGCCGGCGAGCGGATCTCGATGGCGCTGCTGGCGATCGCCATCTCCACGCACGGCTACGAGGCGCGGTCGTTCACCGGGTCGCAGGCGGGGGTCATCACCACCTCCAGCCACGGCAAGGCCCGGATCATCGACGTCACCCCCGGGCGCCTGCGCGACGCCCTCGACGACGGCTCGATCGTCATCGTCGCCGGGTTCCAGGGCGTCAGCCAGGACACCAAGGACGTCACCACCCTGGGTCGCGGCGGGTCGGACACCACCGCGGTGGCGGTCGCGGCGGCGTTGCACGCCGACGTCTGCGAGATCTACACCGACGTCGACGGCGTCTTCACCGCCGACCCGCGGATCGTGCCGAACGCCAAGCGGCTGGAGACCGTCACCTACGAGGAGATGCTCGAGCTGGCCGCCTCCGGGGCCAAGGTGCTCATGCTCCGCTGCGTCGAGTACGCCCGCCGGTACGGCATCCCGGTGCACGTGCGCAGCTCCTACTCACAGCTCCCCGGCACGATCGTGGCCGGTTCGATGGAGGACCTCACCGTGGAACAGGCGATCATCACCGGCGTCGCGCACGACCGGAGCGAGGGCAAGATCACCGTCTCCGGGGTGCCGGACCGCCCGGGTGAGGCAGCGCAGATCTTCCGCGTGCTCGCCGACGCCGAGGTCAACATCGACATGATCGTGCAGAACGTCTCGGCCCAGGCCAGCAAGCTGACCGACATCTCCTTCACGCTGCCGGTCAGCGACGGGCCCACCGCGCTGGCCGCGCTCGAGCGGGTCAAGCACACCGTCGGCTACACCGACGTCAGCTTCGACCAGCACATCGGCAAGGTCTCCCTGGTCGGCGCCGGCATGCGCTCCCACCCGGGCGTCTCGGCGAAGTTCTTCGGCGCCCTCGCCGACGCCGGGGTGAACCTGGAGCTGATCAGCACCTCGGAGATCCGCATCTCCGTGGTCTGCCGCGACACCGACGTCGACCTCGCCGTCCGCGCGGTGCACGACGCGTTCGACCTCGGTTCGGACCAGGCCGAGGCAGTCGTCTACGGAGGGACCGGACGATGAGCCGCCCACTGCACCTGGGCATCGTCGGCGCGACCGGTCAGGTCGGCGTGGCGATGCGCTCGATCCTGGCCGAGCGCGACTTCCCGCTGGCCTCCATCCGGTTCTTCGCCTCCGCCCGCTCGGCGGGTCGCACCCTGCCCTGGGGAGACGGGGAGGTCGTCGTCGAGGACGCCGCCACCGCCGACCCGACCGGGCTGGACGTGGCGCTGTTCTCCGCCGGTGCCACGACCTCGCGGGCCCAGGCCCCCCGGTTCGCCGCCGCCGGCGTCACGGTGATCGACAACAGCTCCGCGTTCCGCCGCGACCCGGCGATCCCGCTGGTGTGCAGCGAGGTCAACCCCGGGGACATCGCGCTGGCCGCCGAGGGCCGGATCATCGCCAACCCGAACTGCACCACGATGGCCGCGATGCCGGTGCTCAAGCCGTTGCACGACGAGGCCGGGCTGGTGCGCATCGTGGCGAGCACCTACCAGGCGGTCTCCGGCAGCGGTGTCGCCGGCGTCGAGGAGCTGCACGGCCAGGTGAAGGCGGTCGTCGACAAGGCCGACGCGCTGGCCTACGACGGCTCCGCGGTCACCTTCCCCGCGCCGGTCAAGTACGTCGCGCCGATCGCGTTCAACGTGCTGCCGATGGCCGGCTCGGTCGTCGACGACGGCTCCTTCGAGACCGACGAGGAGCAGAAGCTCCGCAACGAGAGCCGCAAGATCCTCGGCATCCCCGACCTGCGGGTCTCCGGCACCTGCGTGCGGGTGCCGGTGTTCACCGGGCACTCGCTGTCGCTGAACGTCGAGTTCGAGCGTGAGCTCTCCGTGGCCCGGGCGACCGAGCTGCTGGCCGGCGCACCTGGCGTGCAGCTGGCCGACGTGCCGACGCCGCTGCAGGCCGCCGGCACCGACCCCAGCTACGTCGGCCGGATCCGGCAGGACGGCGACCGCGGGCTGGCGCTGTTCGTCAGCAACGACAACCTGCGCAAGGGCGCCGCCCTCAACACCGTGCAGATCGCCGAGCTCATTGCTTCGTCACGCTCCGCGTGACACCGCGGCCAGGAGCCGTGCCCGGCGTGCGCTGAGCCGTTTCGTCGCCGCTCGTCGGGCAGCCTCCGGCCGCCGCGACGAGCGGCGACTGCGGCACGGGGTGCCCGCCCGGCGGGAGCCTCCGGCCCCGCGCCAGGCGAGCACCAGCAGCTTCGCTGCGGTGCCGCGGTCCGGACTCGTAGGTGGTTGCTCCTACGGCTCGACGGCTCCTACGGCGTGACGTGTCGCAGGGCGAAGCTGAGGGCGACCTCGACCTGGCGGATGGTCTCCTCGATCACCAGCGAGCCGTGGCCGGCGTCGAAGCGGTACACCTCGTGCGGCTTGCCCTTCTCGACCAGCGCGTCGACGTAGTTGTCGATCTGCCGGATCGGGCAGCGCGGGTCGTTCGCGCCGGCGACCACCAGCACCGGCGCGCTGACGGAGTCCACGTAGGTGATCGGCGAGGACCGCACGTACACGTCGCGCACCTGCTCCGGTGAACCACCGAAGAGCGCCCGGTCGTAGGCGCGCAGCCCCTCCATCTCGTCCTCGTAGGCCGCCAGGTAGTCCGCGACCGGCACCTCGGCGATGCCGGCGGCCCACCGCTCCGGCTGGGTGCCCAGTCCGAGCAGGGTGAGGAAGCCGCCCCAGGAGCCACCGGTCAGGATCGCCCGGGCGGGGTCGACGACGCCCTCGGCGACCAGTGCGTCGTAGACCGCGGCGACGTCCTCGAGCTCGGTCAGTCCCGGCCGGCCGGTGAGGGCGTCCCGCCACTCGCTGCCGTAGCCGGTGGAGCCGCGGTAGTTCACGTGCACCACCGCGTAGCCGGCGTCGACGTAGGCGGCCCGCCGGGCGCGGTAGGAGTCGTCGTCCTGCGCCTCGGGCCCACCGTGCACCAGGAAGGCCGTGGCGAACGGGCCCTCCCCGGCCGGCCGGACCAGCAGGGCGTGCACGTCCCCGCCCGGGCCGGGCACCCAGCGGTCCTCGACCGGGTACGCGGCCGGGGGTGCCTCACCCGGTGCAGCCAGCACCACCGGGCCGTCGGCCCGGCGGATCACCGGCGGGAGCGCCGCGGAGGACCAGGCCAGCTCCACGGTGCCGTCGGGGCGCACGGTGGCGCCCCGGACGACGCCGGTCGGCGTCTCCAGCTGGGTCAGGGAGCCGCTACCGAGGTCGTAGCGGTACAGCTCGCTGCGCGCGGCGTGGTCGTGCCCGACCAGCAGCGCCGAGCCGTCGGGGTACCAGCCGGCGGTGACGTCACCGGGCAGGTCCAGGGTCAGCTCGGTCTCGGTGTCGGTCGCGACGTCCCAGATCAGCAGCTCCTCGCGACCGCGCCGCTCGTGCCCGACCAGCAGGCGTTGGTCACCGGCGACGGGGGAGAAGCTCAGTGCGTGCAGGCCGCGGCCCTCGCCGTCCCACTTGTCGGCGACCACCGACAGGTCGCCGGTGCGCAGCACCCGGAGCGCCGGGTAGCGCGGGTCGCCGTGCTCGGAGTGGGAGTAGACGAGCAGCGCGTCGTCGCGGGACAGCGCGTCGACCGACGCCGGGTCCACCGAGGTGTAGAAGACCGCGGGTGCGCCGCCGGACGGCGCGATCCACAGCTCGCTGCCGTCGTCGGTGGACCGGCCGATCGCGACCACGGTGCGGCCGATCTCCAGGCCTGCGGGGTAGGCCGGTCCGACCTCGGGGACGGCGACCTCGTCCGCGCCACCGGCGAAGGGCTGGACACGCCACACGCCGAACTCGTCGCCATCGGTGTCGGCGAACCACCAGATCCGCTCGCCGTCCGGGCTGATCGTGGCCGCCAGCGTCCCGTTGGGCCGGTCGGTCACCTGCCGGTGGACGTCGGTCTCCCGGTCCCAGGCGTACTGCTCGACGACGCCGCTGACGTCGGAGGCGTACACGTTGCGGTGCGGGGCGTCCTCGGCCCAGTCCGGGAGGCTGATCCGCGGCGCACGGAACCGGGCCTGCCAGCGGGCGGTGACCTCCGGCGGCAGGGCGGGGGAGGGGCTGGGGGCGTTCTGCTCGGCGGTCACCGGGCCATCTTCCCTCGTCGCCCTGCTCACCTCCCGCCGGCGCCCGCCCCGGCCCGCGTCACCGGCCCGGGCTCCACGCCGGCGTCCCGGACGTCGCCGATCAGCTGCTCGAGCACGTCCTCCAGCATGACGACGCCGAGCGTCCGGCCGTCGGCGACGACCCGGCCGAGGTGTGCCCCGCTGCGGCGCATCGACTGCAGCACCTCGGGCAGCGGCTCGTCGGCGGACAGCTCCACGAAGTCCTTGACCGCGCTGTCGGGCACCGGCTGGTCCCGGTGCGACGGTCCGGCGTCCAGCACGTCCTTGACGTGCACGTAGCCGGCGAGCGCGCCGTCGGGCCGGCGCATCGGGTAGCGGGAGAAGCCGTGTTCGGCCACCACCGCTTCCAGCTGGCGCGGCGTGGTCTCCCGCGGCACCGTGATCAGGTCCTCCAGCGGCAGCAGCACCGACCGGGTGTCGTTCTGCTCGAAGGTCAGTGCCCCGGTGGCCAGCTCGCTCACCTCGGTGCCGAGCAGGCCCTCCCGCCGGGACTGGGTGATCATCGAGCGGATCTCGCCGGCGTCGAAGCTGGCCGAGACCTCGTCGGTGGGGGTGACGCCGAACAGCCGCACGAAGCCGTTGGCGACGGTGTTGAAGAACCAGATGAGGGGCTTGAGCACCCGCACGAGCACGGCCAGCGGCGGGCCGAGGGCGATCGCCGCGCGGTCGGGGCCGGCGATGGTGATGTTCTTCGGCACCATCTCGCCCAGCACCATGTGCAGCACGGTGACCAGCGAGAGGGCGATCACCAGCGCGATCGGGTGGAGCAGGGCCTCCGGGAGCCCGGCGGCCGCCAGCGGCGCCTCGATCAGGTGGGCCACGGCGGGTTCGCCGATCGCCCCCAGGCCCAGCGAGCACAGCGTGATGCCCAGCTGGGCGCCGGCCATCATCTGGCTGACGTTGCGCATGGCGGTCAGCGTCTTCTGCGCGCGCACCGAGCCGGCCTCGGCGCGTGGCTCGATCTGGTCGGCGCGGGCCGAGACGAGCGCGAACTCGGCGGCGACGAAGAAGGCGTTGCCCAGCAGCAGGGCGACCAGGACCAGCAGGCTCAACCCGTCGCTCACGCCTGGGCCACCTCTCGCTCGGGGCGGACGGCGGTGGCGCCGGCCGGGCGGGCGACGTCCTCGACCTGGGCGTCGTCCGGGGTGGGGGTGGCACGCAGGCGGGCGACGCGCCGGCCCTCGACCTCGTCGACGGTGAGCCGCCAGCCCTCGATCTCCACCGACTCGCCGACCGCCGGGAGGTGGGCGAGCTGCTCCACCACGAACCCGGCGACGGTCTCGTAACGCCCCTCGGGCACGGTGATGCCGGTGCGCTCGCGCAGCTCGTCCGGGCGCAGCAGGCCGGAGACCAGCCAGTCCGGGGCCTCGCGGCGGAGCTGGCGCAGCGGCCGGTCGGTCTCGTCGGCGATCTCCCCGACCAGCTCCTCGACGATGTCCTCGAGCGTGACGATGCCGTGGGTGGCGCCCCACTCGTCGACCACCAGGGCCAGCTGCAGGCCCTGCTCGCGCAGCAGGTCCAGCAACGGGTCCAGCCGGAGCGACGACGGGACGGCGAGGACCGGCTCGGCCAGCTCGCCGGCGGTGCGCCGGAGCCGCTCCTCGGCGGGGACGGAGACCGCGTGCTTGACGTGCACCACGCCGGTGACCTCGTCGAGGTCGGCGCCGTAGACCGGGAAGCGGGAGTTGCCCGACCGGATGGCGGCGTCGATGACGTCGGCAGCGGTCGCCGCCGAGCTCAACGTCCACAGCCGCGTGCGCGGGGTCATGACGTCGGTGGCGAACTTCTCCCGGAGCCCGAGCGAGCGGGCCAGGAGCCGGGCGGCGACGGGGGACAGGTCGCCTTCCTCGGCCGAACGCCGGGCCACGGCGGCCAGGCCCTCGGCGTCCCGGGTGTCGTCCAGCTCCTCGCGGGGCTCGAACCCGAGCCGGCGCACGATCGCGTTGGCCACGGCCTGGAGCCCGCGCACCACCGGGCCGGCCACCGTGGTGAACAGCCGCATGCCCGGGGCGACGATCGAGGCGGTCGGCAGCGGCCGGGCGATCGCCAGGTTCTTGGGGCCCAGCTCGCCGATGATCATCTGCAGGAAGGTGGCCAGGAAGATGGCCAGCGCGATCGCGATCGGCGTCGTGGTGCTCTCCGGCAGCCCGGCGGCCTCGAGGACCGGCTCCAGCAGCCCGCCCAGCGCCGGCTCGGCGAGGAACCCGACGACCAGCGTGGTCAGCGTGATGCCCAGCTGGGCTGCCGACAGCTGGGTGGACAGGCCGCGCAGGGCCGTGACGACGCCGGCGGCGCCCGTCGCACCGGCCTCGGCGGCCTCCTCGGCCTTGCCGCGGTCGACGGTGGTGAGGGAGAACTCGGCCGCGACGAAGAACCCGGTGAGCGCGGTCAGCAGCACGGCCGCCAGCAGGAGCAGCCATTCGGTCACCAGGTGCCGGTGCCCGCGCGCCGGCGGGCGGAAACGGCGCCGGGGAGTGACCTACGTCCGGTCACCGGCCCTGAACGCACTCAGGGACCGCCGGATCGGCGGTCCCTGAGTGACTGGTCGGGGTGACAGGATTTGAACCTGCGGCCTCGTCGTCCCGAACGACGCGCGCTACCAAGCTGCGCCACACCCCGAGGTGCGTCGAGAACTGTACTCGACGCACCTCGGCCGTCGTCAGGCGGGCCGGGCGGTGAGGGTGAGCAGCGTGGCCTCGGGCGGGCAGGCGAAGCGGACCGGGGCGTAGGGGCTCGTGCCCAGGCCCGCGGAGACGTGCAGCCAGGTGCCGGTCGGGTGTGCCGGGGTCGGCTCCGCCCATCGGTGCAGCCAGCGCACGCGCGCCCGGTCGATGCCGCAGTTGGTGACCAGGGCGCCGTAGAGGGGCACCCGCAGCTGGCCGCCGTGGGTGTGCCCGCACAGCAGCAGGTCGTAGCCGTCGGCGGCGAACCGGTCGAGCACCCGTGGTTCGGGGGAGTGCACCAGCCCGATCCGGACGTCAGCGGCGTCGTCCGCCGGCCCGGCGACGTCGTCGTACCGGTCGAGCTTCAGGTGCGGGTCGTCGACCCCGGCGAAGGCGATCCGGGTGCCCGCGACGGTGAGCGACCCGGTGTCGTTGGTGAGGTCCAGCCAGCCGCGGCCGGTCATCCCGTCGCGCAGCTCCTGCCAGGGCAGCTCGTCGCCGTGCACCCGCTTGTGGTCGGTCTTGAAGTACTTCAGCGGGTTCTTCGGCCGCGGCGCGTAGTAGTCGTTGCTGGCGAGCACGAACGCGCCGGGGAGGTCCATCAGCGGGTCGAGGGCGCGCAGGGTCGCCGGGACGGCGTCCATCCCGGCGAGGTTGTCCCCGGTGGTGACCACCAGGTCCGGCTGGAGCTCCGCCAGCCCGGCGACCCACTCCTGCTTGCTGCGCTGCCCGCTGGTCATGTGCAGGTCGGACAGCTGCAGCACGCGCAGCGGTGCGGCGCCGGGCGGCAGCACCGGGACGTCGAAGCGGCGCAGCGTCCAGTGGGTGCGCTCGACCAGGCCTCCGTAGGCGACGGCGGCGGCGCCGGTGGCGAGCACGGCGGCCGGGACGGCGGTGATCGCGCGCATCCCCCGAGACTAGGGGAACTGCGTCGCAGTCGCGGTGGCCCAGGTGGCAGGCTCGGCGCCGTGGCTGAGCTGAAGGAACGACTGCGCACCGACCTGACCACCGCGATGAAGGCCCGCGACGAACTGCGCACCGCGACCCTGCGGATGGTGCTGGCCGCCGTCTCCGCCGAGGAGGTGTCGGGCAAGGAGGCCCGCGAGCTCTCCGACGACGAGGTGCAGGCGGTGCTGCGCCGGGAGGCGAAGAAGCGGCGGGAGGCCGCCGAGGCCTACGCCGGGGCCGGCCGCGCCGAGCAGGCCGAGCGGGAGCGGGCCGAGGAGGGCGTCGTCGCCGGGTACCTGCCCGCCCAGCTCGAGGACGCCGACCTGACCGCGCTGGTCGCCGACGTGATCACCCGCACCGGGGCGTCGGGGATGAAGGACATGGGCAAAGTGATGGGCGCGGTCCAGGGAGCGGTCGCCGGCCGCGCCGAGGGCGGCCGGGTGGCCGCCGAGGTCCGCCGCCAGCTGGGCTGACCGCCCGGCCGCGACGCACCCACCGACGACGGCGGGGCCGGGCCCGCCGGCCCGGCCCCGCCGGTCGATCAGTTCGTCGGTGCCCCACCGGTCTCCGCGGGCGGGGCTGCGGGCGGGGCTGCGGGCGGGGCCGCCGGCGGAGGAGCCGGCTGGGACGGCTGCGCAGGAGGCTGGGCCGGGGTGCTCGGCGTCGACGTGGTGCCGCCACCCCGGTTGGCCTGGCTCCGGTTGCCGGAGGTCCGGCCGTCGTCGGACGACGTCCGCGGACCCACCGGTGCGGCGTCCACCCCGCGACCGGCGTACTTCGGGTCGGCCGGCGGGAACTCCGCGGTCGGCTGGTTGCTCAGGATCGGCAGCATCGCGTCGTGCCAGATGCCGGCCGGCTTCCCGCCGCCGTACCCGCCGACACTCCGGGTGTCCAGCGGGCGGAAGACCATGACGCTGGCGGTGTACTCCGGCGTGGAGCCGACGAACGTCACCGAGTCCTGGTCGTTGACCGTGCCGGTCTTGCCGGCGATCTGGTGACCGGGGATGTAGGCCGCCGGCGCGGTCTGCTTGGGGTTGCCCGGCTCGACGTCCTTGCGCAGCATCTGGTTCAGCGTGTTGGCGATCCCGGGCTCGATGACCTGCTCGCACTGCTCGCCCCGGACCACGGGCTGCCCGTCCTCACCGGTCAGCGGCTTCCCGTTGGACCGGGTGATGGCCAGCACCGGCGTCGGCTCGCACCGCACCCCGCTCGCCGCGAGGGTCGCGTAGGCGTTGGCCAGGTCCAGTGGGCTGACCCCGTCGGTGCCGTAGGCGAACGACGCCCGGTTCTCGTCGATGATCTTCTGAGCCGGGGTCTGGGTCACCGAGTAGTCGAAGTTCATGCCCAGTCGCTGCGCCATCTCGACGGCCGGCTCGATCTTGCCCAGTGCGTCCTCCAGCGCGAGGAAGTACGTGTTGGAGGACATGTACAGCGCCTGGGTCATGGTCAGCGTGTTGGGGTACGAGCTGCCCACGTTCCCGACCGTGACCGGCCCGATCTTCCTGGTGTCCGGGTCGTAGCTCTTGTAGACCCGGCTGGTGTAGGGCTCGCTGGTGGTGATGGTGTGGCTGGCCGGCAGGCCCTTCTCCAGTGCGGCGGCGGCCACGAACGTCTTGAACGTCGACCCCGAGCCCTTCGTCGGGACGACGGCGAAGTTGACCGACTCGCAGCCGGCGGCCGGGTCGTTGCAGCCGAACCGGCGGTTCACGGCCATCGCCAGCACGTGCCCGGTCCCCGGCTCGAGCGCGTCGAAGACACCGACGGCCTCGTCGCCCATGGGGACGGTGTCCAGCACCGCCTGCTCGCCGGCCCGCTGCATGTCCGGCCGCAGGGTGGTCTGGATGGTCCAGCCGCCGTTCTCGATCTGCGTCGCGGACAGCCCGAGGCCACCGTCGTCGACCGATCGGGTCAGGTAGCCGTAGAGGTAGTCGCAGAAGAAGCCACCGATGCTCGCGGAGGCGCAGCCGTTGGGCGGGTTGGCGCCCTCGGCGACCGGGATCGGGGACGCCTTGACGTCGGCGAGCTCCTGGTCGGTGATGTGGCCCAGCTGGTGCATGCGGTCGAGCACCTGGTCGCGCCGCTGCCGGGCGAGCTCCGGGTACTCGATCGGGTTGTGCTTGGGGGTCTGCACCAGGCCGGCGAGCACCGCGGCCTGCGGCAGCTGCAGGTCGACGGCGTCCATGCTGAAGTACTTCTGCGCCGCGGCCTGGATGCCGTACGCCCCGCGCCCGAAGTAGGCGATGTTCAGGTAGCGGGTGAGGATCTCGTCCTTGGAGTACTCCTCCTCCAGGGCAAGGGCCAGCCGCGCCTCGCGCAGCTTGCGGCCCACCGTCTCGTCCAGGGCCGCGTCCCGCTCCTCCTGGGTCTCCGCCGTCTCGACCAGCGTCTGCTTCACCAGCTGCTGGGTGAGCGTCGACCCGCCCTCGAGCACCCGGCCGGCGGCGAGGTTCTTCATCAGCGCGCGGGTGGTGCCCTCGACGTCCAGCCCGCGGTGCTCGTAGAAGCGCGAGTCCTCGATGTCGACGATCGCCTGCTTCATCACGTCGGAGATCTGGTCGGGGGCGACCGGCGTCCGGTTGTGGTCGTAGAACTGGGTGATCACCGAGCCGTCGGCCGCGAGCACCGTGGTGTTGCCGTTCGGCGTCTCGTCGGTGAGCTCGACCGGCAGCGCGTCGAGCAGGCTCGCCGAGTTGCGGGCGACCAGCCCGGGTCCGCCGACCCAGGGCAGCAGCAGGGCGGCGACCAGGGCACCGGCCACGACGATCGTCGCGGCCAGCTTGACCAGGGCGCCCAGACGGGGGTTCGCAGACTCGGACATCGCCGGCCAAGGTACCTGTCCGGGGCGTGCCCGTGGGGGCCTCGACCGGCGACGCGCGGACGCCGGGCGTGGCGTCCGCGCGTCGCCGTCGGGGCAGGTCAGGCGGAGTGGTAGGTCAGGCGGAGTGGTAGCGGTTGGCCCGGGCGAAGGTGCCCATGTCGTTGAACCGGACGCCGTTGGCGGCCAGCACCGGGTGGATGTCCCGCTCCATCAGCTGCCGCACGTAGAAGGGGTCGGCCACGTAGAAGTGGTGGATCGGGTGGGTGCTGCCGAAGTTCAGGCAGAAGACCTGGAACGGCGCCAGGTACCACTTGTTGAACACCTGGGTCTGCTGCAGCACGTTCCCCTGCTCGACGTCGCCCTGGTAGTGCATGTTGCTGCTGATGAAGTGCAGGCAGAAGCCGCGCCAGACGTTCGGCCCCACCCAGACGACGGTGAGCACGGTCAGTGCGTGCAGCAGCCCGGCCGGGACGGCGGCGCCGGCCCACGTCGCCACGTGCAGCGCGAGGAAGCCGTACCAGACGGTGATCGCCACCGGGGTCAGCCCGATGCTGGCCTTGAGGATGGTGCGCCGCCAGAGGGCATCCTCGGCGTCCTTCGGCCGGGTGGTGACGATCCGGATCAGCGCCGGCACGTAGGGGTCGAGCAGGCTGTAGAGCCGCACCGGCCCCCACGGCTTCCCGTTGGTGATCGACACCTCCTCGATGTCGTCGGGCAGGCCGGAGTAGGCGTGGTGCCGCAGGTGCAGGCGGATCCGGTAGACCGGGTTGATCGTGTACGGGCGGATCGCCCAGACGCCGAAGAGCAGCGCGTAGCGCACGCCCTTGCGGCGGCGGAAGTAGAGGGCGTGGATCAGGTCGTGCTCGACCTCGTGGCCGACCGCGGCGAACGCCGCGGACAGCAGCAGCGTGACGTACCAGGGCAGGACGCCGGTCAGGTAGAGCGCGCCGGAGCCGACGAACCCGGCGACCGCGACGCCGAAGGCGGCCAGGCCGAGCGCGTCCTGGTGCCGCAGCACCGGGTGGTCGCGCCGCAGCTCCTGCGACCGCTGGCGGATCGCCGCGGTGATGGTCTTCGTGCGGGCGCTGTCGTCGGCGGAGAGCCCGGTGGTGTCGACCGGAATCTCCACGGGGAGGTCGGCGGCGGCGGGGACGACGGTGGGGACGGCGGCGCCGGTGCCGACGAGGCCGGCCGAGGCAGGCGGGGTCGTGGTGCTGCGGTCGAGCTCGAGCTCGGGTGCGGTGCTCATGCCTGGTGTGTCATCCCTCCGACGGAACGGTCGGGCGGACGCTAACGGTGCGTCACCACCGTGACCAGGTCCCTGGGTGACGCAGACACGAACGGGGGACGCACGTCGTCACCTCGCGCACCGCACACCACGTGCACCCCAGGGACACGAGCACGGACCGGCCCGCGCGGGTTACCGTGCGACACCATCCGTACCGGCGCACGGGCAGCGGCAGGTCGTGCCCACGTCCGCCGTCGGAGATCGGAGCTCAGGTGCTGGCAGGGATCGTGCTGCTGGTGGTGGGCGGCGTGCTCCTCGTCGCGGCGAGGGCGTGGTGGCGCCACGTCGTCGCCTTCAACCGGCGCGTCGTCGGTCCTCCCCGTTCGGTCTTCCAGCGTCGGGCCGAGGCGGCCAACCGGGTCGCGGGGACCGGGTTCCTCGTCTTCGCTGCCACGGCCGCCGTCCTCGTCGCCGTCGTCCAGCTGCTCCGGTGGGCGGGACGGTGACCCCCGACTCCACCGATGGGTCGGCCGTGGACCGCGTCGATCGCCGAGTGCTCTCCGCCTGGTTCCACCTCTGGCGGATCGAGCACCTGGAGCTGCACTCTGCGCTGCCGGTGGAGATCGCCGAGGAACGGCTCGCGGTGGACGTCTCCTGGCGCCGCCGCCGGACCTGGGTGGGTGGAGACCCGGCACCGGTGGACCTCGTCGGTCGGGTGCGGCGCCGCCGGGTCCGGGTGTGCGCCCTGCCCCGGACCGTCCGGCAGAACTCCTGGACGCCGGTGCTGCGGGGGCGGATCGCGCCGCACGAGCCGGCCGGCAGCCGGCTGGTGGCCAGGATCGGCTGGCCGCCGTCCGTCCGGGTCCTCACCGTCTGCTGGCTGGTCCTGGCCGCCTGCCTGCTGGTGGCCGGGCTGGTCGCCACCGGGGTCTCCCTCGCGAACGGGGAGGGGGTCGGAGGCCTCCTCTACCCGGTGCTGGCCGGAACGGTCATGGTGGGCTGGGGCGTGGCGCTCACCTGGTACGGAGGAACCCGCGGCTGGGCCACGGCCGACCAGCTCCTGGCCTGGGCGGAGGGCGCCCTGGAGGTGCAGAGCGTCGCCCGGGCGCCACGCGGAGGGGGAGCGGCCGGCTCCGGTCACGCCCTCGGCGGGTGAGCGGCTCCCGGCCGGACGGGTCAGGCAGCCGGGCGGCGGACCGGCAGCACCCGGCTGCGGGGCGTGCCGGTGCCGGTGTCGTCCTCGTCGGCCAGCAGCGCGGCCGCCATCGTGCGCAGCCCGTCGAGGTCGTGCACGTCGCCGGCGGCGGCCGGCACGGTGCGCACCGGCACCTCCGGGTGGGCGCTGGTGAACCGGTCGGCCAGCCGCTGCTCCCGGGTGGCCTGGGCCATCCGCTCGGCGTGCACCCGCAGCGCCCCGGCGGCCAGCGCGGCGTCCGGCCCGCCCGCCTCGGCGACCGCCTCGGCCGCGGCCTCGGCGCGGGTCGCCGACAGCCCGGTGGTCGCCGGCGGGTGGGTGCGGTTGAGCACCAGCCCGGCCAGCGGCATCCCCTCGGTGGAGAGCCGGTCGACGAAGTAGGAGGCCTCCCGCAGCGCGTCGGGCTCCGGTGCGGCGACGACGACGAACGCGGTGCCCGGCTGGCGCAGCAGCTCGTAGGTGGCGGTGGCCCGCTCCCGGAAGCCACCGAACATCGTGTCCAGCGCGGAGACGAACGCGGAGATGTCGTTGAGCAGCTGCCCACCGAGGATCTTGCTGATGATCCGGCTGAACAGGCTGAAGCCGGCGCCGAACAGCCGGACCCCGGCCCGCCCGCCGGCCCGGGCCGGCGCGGTGAGCAGCCGGATCATCGTGCCGTCCAGGAACCGGCTCATCCGGTTCGGGGCGTCCAGGAAGTCCAGCGCCGAGCGGGACGGCGGGGTGTCGACGATCACCAGGTCCCAGCGGTCGCTGGCGCGCAGCTGCCCCAGCTTCTCCATCGCCATGTACTCCTGCGTGCCGGCGAAGGAGGAGGACAGCGCCTGGTAGAAGGGGTTCTCGAAGATCACCTGCGCCCGCTCGGGCGTCGAGTGCGCGGACACGACGTCGTCGAACGTCCGCTTCATGTCCAGCATCATCGCGTTCAGCTCGCCGGCGGCACCCGGTACCTCGACCCTGCGGGGCTCGTTGTCCAGCTCGACCAGGCCGAGCGACTGGGCCAGCCGCCGGGCCGGGTCGATGGTGAGGACGACGACCTGCCGGCCGGCCTCCGCCGCCGCCAGGGCCAGCGCCGCCGACGTCGTCGTCTTGCCCACGCCGCCGGAGCCGCAGCAGACCACGATCCGGGTGGCCGGGTCGCGGACCAGGGCGGCCAGGTCCATCGCCGGCGCCCGGTGCTGGGGGGCGCTCACGCGGCCGCCTCCGCCGTCAGGTGGCCCTCGAGCCGTGCGGCCAGCTCGAACAGGCAGCCCAGGTCGATCGGCCCCACCGACAGGGGCAGCTCGACCGTGGGCCGGCCCAGCGCCGCGACGTCGTCGCGCAGCGCGTCCTGCGCCGTCCACCGCCGGGCGTGCTCCACCGCCTCGGCGACGAGCCCCTCGGCCAGCTGCTCGCCGCCGGGCAGGTCCGCGGCGGCCAGCGCCGACCTGAGGTCGGCCGCGCTGAGCCCGCCGTCGGCCGCCCGGGTCAGCGCCTCGGCCGGCAGCAGCGGCTCGCTGGCCATGTTGACGATCACCGAGCCCACCGGCAGCCCGGCCGCGCGCAGCTCCCCGATGGCGTCGGCGGTCTCCTGCACCGGCATGTCCTCCAGCAGGGTGACCAGGTGGACGGCGGTCTGCGGCGACCGGAACACGGCCATGACCCCGTCGCTCTGGGTCTTGATCGGACCGGAGCGGGCCAGGCCGGCGACCTCGTTGGTGACGTTGAGGAAGCGGGTGATCCGCCCGGTCGGCGGGGCGTCGACGACGACGGCGTCGTACACCGGCCGGCCGTGCTCGCGGCGGGTGACCGCCTCCTTGATCTTCCCGGTGAGCAGCACGTCGCGCAGGCCGGGGGCGATCGCGGTCGCGAAGTCGATGGCGCCCATCTTGCGCAGCGCGTAGCCGGCCCGCTTGAGGTTGTAGAACATGTCGAGGTACTCCAGGAACGCCGCCTCGACGTCGATGGCCAGCGCCTTCACCTCGCCTCCGCCGCGCGCCACGGCGACCCGGCGCTCCTCGTAGGGCAGCGGCGGGGTGTCGAACAGCTGGGCGATGCCCTGGCGGCCCTCGGTCTCCACCAGCAGCACGCGGTGCCCGTCGGCGGCCAGGGCCAGGGCGAGCGCGGCGGCGACCGTCGTCTTCCCGGTGCCGCCCTTGCCGGTGACGACGTGGCAGCGCACGGAGCGGGGGTCGGGCGTCACCGGATCAGCGTACGAGTCGAAGGACCCCCCTGCCCCCCAGCGCTCGCAGGCTCGCACCGGGGCCCCGCAGGGGGGCCGTTCCATCGTCTGGCGGTTGGGGCTGCGCTAGCGTCGCGGCATGAGCGAAGCCCGCCGTACCTGGGAGTACGCCACGATCCCGCTGCTGATCCACAACACCAAGGCGATCCTGGACTCGTGGGGTGTCGACGGCTGGGAGCTGGTCACCGTCCTGCAGGGGCCCGGCGGTGGCGACCAGCTGGTCGCCTACCTCAAGCGCCCGACCAGCTGAGCCCGGCATGAGCACCCCGCAGAGCTGGCACGCCCGGCTGGCCGAGCTCGGCGTCCGGCTGCCCCCCGTGGCCGCTCCGGTCGCCGCCTACGTCCCGGCGATCCGCACCGGTCAGCTGGTCTTCACCTCCGGCCAGCTGCCCTTCGTCGACGGCGGGCTGCGCCGCACCGGCAAGGTCGGCGGCTCGGTCGACGTCGAGGACGCCGCGGCCGACGCCAAGGTGTGCGCCCTCAACGCGCTGGCCGCCGTCGACGACCTGGTCGGGCTGGACGCCGTGGCGCGGATCGTGCGGGTGGTCGGCTACGTCGCCAGCGCCGAGGGCTTCAGCGCCCAGCCGCGCGTGGTCAACGGCGCCAGCGAGTTCCTCGGCCGGGTCTTCGGTGACGCCGGCCAGCACGCCCGCAGCGCCGTCGGCGTGGCCGAGCTGCCGATGAACGCCCCGGTCGAGGTGGAACTCACCGTCGAGCTGCGGTGACCGCGCCGGCGCCGGTCCGCCAGGCGGCGACCGTGCTGCTGGTCCGCGACGGCGCAGCGGGGCTGGAGGTCCACCTGCTCCGCCGCAGCCGGGGCATGCCCGCTGCCGGGGGGATGACCGCCTACCCCGGTGGCGGCGTCGACGAGCGGGACGGGGACGTCCACACCGCGTGGGTCGGGCCGCCGCCGGCGGAGTGGGCGGCCACCTGGGGCTGCGCCGAGCGGCTGGCGCGGGAGCTGGTGTGCGCCGCCGTCCGGGAGACCTTCGAGGAGGCCGGCGTCCTGCTGGCCGGCCCGCCGGAGGGGGGCGGCGTCGTCCCGGACGTCTCCGGTGCGGACTGGGAGGCGCAGCGCCGGGCGCTGGTGGCCCGGGAGCTGTCGCTGGCCGAGTTGCTCGCGGCCCGGGGCCTGGCGGTGCGTGCGGACCTGCTGCGCCCGTTCGCGCACTGGATCACCCCGCCGGCCGAGCGCCGCCGGTACGACACCAAGTTCTTCCTGGCGCTGCTGCCGGTGGGGCAGGAGGCCCGGGACGTCTCCGGCGAGGCGGACGAGGCCGGCTGGGCCACGCCGGCGGCGGCGCTCGCCGAGCACGCCGCGGGCACCCGGCCGATGCTGCCGCCGACGATCCACACCCTGGGTCAGCTCGCCGCGTTCGGGGATGCCGCGGCCGCGTTCGCCGGGGCGCCGCCGGCCCCGGTGGTGCCGATCAGCCCGCGGTTCGTGCGCGGGCCGGGCGGCCTCGTCGCGGTGCTGCCCGACGGCACCCGCATCCCGATGGTGCGCCCCGCGACCTGACCACCGCCCCCTGCGTCGGGATCGGGGGAGCGCGACGGTGGGGCCGGGTGCGTGGGCCGGAACGCGCTGAGGCCCCGCTCCCCGTGGGGGAGCGGGGCCTCAGCGAGGTCGCGGTGCGGGGTCAGCGCGCGCGGCGGCGCAGCCGCTCCTCGTCCAGGACGACGACGGACTTGCCCTGCAGCTGGATCCAGCCGCGGTGCACGAAGTCGGCCAGCGCCTTGTTCACCGTCTCGCGGGAGGCGCCGACCAGCTGGGCCAGCTCCTCCTGGGTGAGGTCGTGCTTGACCCGCAGCCCCTCGTTCTCCCGGCTGCCGAAGCGGTCGGCCATCTGCAGCAGCGCCTTGGCCACCCGGCCGGGCACGTCGGTGAAGATGAGGTCGGCGACCGAGTCGTTGGTGCGGCGCAGGCGGCGGGCCAGCACGCGCAGCAGCTGCTCGCCGATCTCCGGGTGCGCGGTGATCCACGGGCGCAGCATGGTGTTCGGCATCTTGGCCAGCCGGACGTCGGTGACCGCGGTGGCGGTCGCGGTGCGCGGCCCCGGGTCGAAGACCGACAGCTCACCGAACTGGTCGGACGGGCCCATGACGGCCAGCACGTTCTCGCGGCCGTCCGGCGCGCGCCGGGACAGCTTGATCTTGCCGGAGAGCACGACGTAGAGGCTGTCGCCCGACTCGCCCTCGTTGAAGACCACGCGCCCACGGGGCAGCGTCACCGTCTCCAGCGCGCTGGCCACCGGCTCGGCAGCCTCCTCCGACAGCCCCTGGAAGAGCCCGGACTGGGCAAGTACCTCGTCCACGTGCACCTCTCGCAACGTCCTCGCGGGAGCTGTGGCGACCCGCGTTCCCGCAGAGTCTAGGCCCTGTGGCCAGGCTCACCCGTGCGGTCGGTCACCGGCCTGCCCACTCAGAGTGGGGTCCAACCGTCGGCGCGGCCACCGGGTGCCCGCTCAGTCGGGGTCGCGGTCCGCCGCGGCCGGGCTGCTGTCGAAGTCCAGCACCGCCGGCTGGGCCGGCGGGGTGACCGCCCGCGAGCGGCGCCGGCGGCGGTCCCGCCAGCGGCTCATCGCCCGGCGGATGCCGGAGGCGGCGAGGGTGCCCACCTCGCCGGGTGTGGCCGTGTCGAGGAACGCCTCGACCTCGCGTGGCGACGTCGGCCGGCGCAGCGGCTCCTCGACCCGCTCCATGACGAGCAGGAACGCGATCAGCAGCGGCGGGAACAGGATGACGATGAGGGCGACCACGAGCACCTCCTCGGCGGCGTCTCCGGGCGGGGAGGCCCGGGTGGAGAGACGACGTCCGTCGTGCGGTCGGGGGGCGTACCCGGCCGGATGCCGGGCGGCGCACCGTCAGCGAGTATGACGGTCGGTGGCCGTCGGTGCCGACGCCTACCCTCGGTCGCGTGTCCGAGCCCGTGACCCCGCCGGCCTACACCCGGCCCGCCGCGCCCCGCCGCCCGGCCCGCGCCGCCCGGCTGGGCGTCTCGCCGTTCGACCCGGAGGAGAGCCCGCTGGCCCGCACCCGGCGGGCCCGGCGGATCAACCGTGAGCTGGCGCTGATCCACCCCGACGCGCACTGCGAGCTGGACTTCACCACCCCGCTGGAGCTGCTGGTCGCCACCGTCTTGTCCGCGCAGACGACGGACAAGACGGTGAACAAGGTGACGCCGACGCTGTTCGCCCGCTACCCGACGGCGGCCGCATACGCCGGGGCCGACCGGGCCGAGCTGGAGGAGATCCTCAAGCCCACCGGGTTCTTCCGGGCGAAGGCCAACTCCGTGCTCGGGCTGGGCCAGGCGCTGGTCGAGCGGTTCGACGGCGAGGTCCCGGCGAAGTTGGAGGACCTCGTGACGCTGCCCGGCGTCGGCCGCAAGACCGCGAACGTGGTGCTCGGCAACGCGTTCGGGGTGCCCGGGCTGACCGTCGACACCCACTTCGGCCGGCTGGTGCGCCGGTTCGGCTGGACCGGAGAGGAGGACCCGGTCAAGGTCGAGACCGAGATCGCCGAGCTGATCCCGAAGAAGGAGTGGACGATCTTCTCCCACCGGGTGATCTTCCACGGCCGGCGGGTGTGCCACGCCAAGAAGCCGGCCTGCGGCGCCTGCGGTCTGGCGTCCTGGTGCCCGTCCTACGGCGTCGGGCCGGTCGACCCGCAGGTCGCGGAGAAGCTCGTGAAGACCCCGGCCGCCTCGGACACCGAGTGACCCGCCGCCTCCTCGTGGCGGTCACGACCGGGCTGGTGCTGCTGGCCGGCTGCTCCGCCGATGACGCCGACCCGCCGGGGGCTGCGCCGTCGTCGTCCGACGCGGTCCCCGACGTGCAGACCGACCTGGCCGCGTGCCCCGAGCAGCCGGCGGACCGGGCGCCCGACGGCGAGCTGACCGGGCTGTCCTTCCCGTGCTTCACCGGGGGCAGCCTCGACCTCGGCCGGGCGCAGGGCACTCCCGCCGTGGTCAACCTCTGGGCCAGCTGGTGCGGTCCCTGCCGCGAGGAGCTGCCGCTGGTGCAGGAGCTGGCCGACACCGTCGGCGACCGGCTGCGGGTGCTCAGCATCGACAGCAGGGACCGGGCCGCCGCAGGGGCGGCCTTCGCCGACGACGCCGGGGTCACGCTGCCGACGGCCTTCGACGAGGACGGCGAGGTGATGGCGTCCCTGGGGCTGCCCAACCTCCCGCACACGCTGTTCCTCGCCGCCGACGGGTCGGTGGCGCACGTGCAGATCGGGCCGGTGCACTCGCTCGCCGAGTTCGAGGAGCTGGTCGCGGAGCACCTGGGCGTGCAGCTGTGAACGCCGCGCCCGAGGAGCTGGCCGACCTCCCCGAGCACGTCCGCCGGCTCGTCGCCGCGGCCGGGGAGCTGTCGCTGTGGCACCGGCACGACCCCCGGTCCGCCCGCTCGGCCAGCGCCCGCCGGTCGGCGGTGCTGCTGCTGTTCGGCGAGGGCCCCGGCGGGCCGGACGTGCTGCTGATCGAGAAGGCCGCGCACCTGCGCCGGCACGCCGGCCAGCCGGCCTTCCCCGGCGGCGGCGCCGACCCGGGGGAGGACTACCCGGTGGCCACCGCGCTGCGCGAGGCGCACGAGGAGGCCGGCGTCGACCCGGCCGGGGTCCGGGTGCTGGCCACCCTGCCGGCGCTGTTCCTCGGCCCGTCGGACAACCTCGTCGTCCCGGTGGTCGGCTGGTGGGACGACCCGCGGGACGTGACGGTGGGCGACCCCTACGAGGTCGCCCGGGTGGCCCGGGTGCCGCTGGCGGAGCTGGCCGACCCGGCCAACCGGTTCCGGGTGGGGCATCCCAGCGGCTACGTCGGCCCGGCGTTCGACGTCGCCGGGATGGTCGTCTGGGGCTTCACTGCCGCACTGCTGGACGCCGTCCTGGAGGCCGCCGGCCTGGCCCGCCCCTGGGACGAGCGCGACGTCCGGCCGCTCGCCGTCCCTCCGGCGCCGGTCCGTCCGGACGCCGGGGACCCGGCGGACGTCGAGGTGCTCGACGAGCAGCCCGCCGGCCGCGCCGCGCCGACGGTGGCCGACGACAGCGGGCGCACAGGCGGTCCGCGTACCGTGCCGGGACGATGAGCGCAGCCCAGGCCCGCGTGCGAGCGCGGCGGAGCACCCGCGGACCGGCAGCCGTGCTGCTGGTCGTCCTCGCCCTGCTCGGGCCGGTCCTGACCGCCTGCTCCAACCAGACGCCGACCCTGCCGGAGGCCACCCGCACCACCGGCGGCGACGTCGGCACGGTGACCACCACGGCCGACGGCGTCCAGGAGATCACCCTCACGACCGGCGACGACTACGTCTTCACGCCGGACACCTTCACCGTCGAGCCGGGCACCGTGCGGGTGACCGTGCGCAACGAGGCCGACCAGCTGACGCACAACTTCCGCTTCACCCCGGACACCGGCCCCGCGCCGATCGAGCCGGCCATCCCGGTGCTCGCCCCCGGCGAGGAGGACACCATCGAGTTCGAGGTGACCGAGCCGGGCGACTACCCCTTCGAGTGCAGCTTCCACATCGCGCTCGGCCAGGTCGGGACGATGACGGTGCGCGCTCCGTGAGCCTGGTCGACCTCGCGTTGATCGTCCTGGCGATGGTCTTCGCGCTCTCCGGGTTCCGGCAGGGGCTGATCGTGTCGGCGACCTCGTTCGTGGGGTTCTTCGGCGGCGCGGTGCTCGGCGCCCAGCTGTCCGGGCCGATCGCCGACGAGCTGGCCAGCTCCTCGGTCACCCGGGTGTTCGTCGCGCTGGTCGTCGTCCTCGCCGGCGCCCTGCTCGGCCAGCTGCTGGCCGGGGTGGTGGGGCGTGCGGTGCGCACCCGGGTCACCTGGGAGCCGGCGAAGGTCGTCGACTCGATCGCCGGCGCGGTGGTCTCCGCCGTGGCGGTGCTGCTGGTGGCGTGGATGGTGGCCATCCCGCTGGCCAGCTCCCCGTTCCCCGGGGTGGCCTCGCAGGTGCGCGAGTCGACCCTGGTGCAGTCGGTCGACCGCGCCGTCCCCGAGCGGGTGCGGGCGCTCTACGAGTCGCTGCGCGACGCCGTCGACCGGCAGGGGCTGCCCGACGTCCTGGACCCGCTCACCCCGACCCAGGCGCGCGACGTCCCGGCTCCGGACCAGGCGCTGCTGGCCAGCCCGGTCGTCACGCAGGTGCGGGGGTCGGTGGTGCAGATCCGGGGGATCGCCGGCTCGTGCTCCCGGCAGATCGACGGGTCGGGCTTCGTCTACGCCGACCAGCGGGTGATGACCAACGCCCACGTCCTGGCCGGGGTCAGCCGGCCCACGGTCAACGCCGAGGGCCAGTCCTACGAGGCCACCCCGGTGTACGTCGACGAGGAGACCGACGTCGCCGTGCTCGCCGTCCCGGGCCTGCCGCAGGTGCCGCTGCGCTTCACCCCGGCGCCGGCCGACACCGGTGACGACGCCATCGTCATGGGCTACCCCGGCGGCGGGGACCTCTACGTCGGCCCGGCGCGGGTGCGCGACCGCGGACCGATCAGCGGGCCGGACTTCCGGGCGGTGCGCACCGTCGAGCGGGACGTCTACGCCCTGTACGGGCAGGTGCGCTCGGGCAACTCCGGTGGCCCGCTGCTGGCGCCCGACGGCTCGGTGCTCGGGGTGGTCTTCGCCTCGGCGATCGACGACCCGGACACCGGCTACGCGCTGACCGCCGAGCAGGTCGAGACCGCGGCTGCCCAGGGGCAGCGGGCGGTCGCGCCGGTCGACACGGGCGCCTGCGAGTAGCAGGACCCCCCGGCCCTCAGGACCAGGCCCAGTCCGCGATCGCGGCGGTGACCTCGTCCGGGGCCTCCTCGTGCGGGAAGTGCCCGACCCCGGGCAGCTCGAGCCAGCGGTAGGCCCCGGCCACGTACCGGTCCGACCCGCGCGCCGTGGCCGGCAGGACGTGCGGGTCCAGGGCGCCGTGCACCTGCAGCGTCGGCGCGGTGACGGGGGCGGCCATCCGCCGGGCGAAGCGCAGCCCGTCCGGGCGCAGCTGCGACCGGGCGGCCCAGCGGTAGTACTCCATCGCACCGTAGGCGGCCTGCGGGATCCGGGCCGCGGAGCGGTAGCGCGCGACCGCCTCGGCGAAGTCGGCGGTGTGCACCCAGGAGGGCCCCGACCAGCGGCGCATCAGGTCGGCCACCGGGTCGTCGTCGGCGCGGGTGAGGCGCTGCTCGGGCAGCCGGGGCAGCTGGAAGCGCACGGCGTAGGCCATCGCGCGGCGTTGCCGGGCGTTCGACATCCCGGCCCGCAGCCGGCGGGGGTGCGCGGCGGAGACCACCACCAGGCGGCGGACGGTGCGCGGGTGCAGGGCGGCCATCGTCCAGCCGACCAGCCCGCCCCAGTCCGAGCCGACGACGACGGCGTCGGTCTCGCCCAGGGAGCGGACGACAGCCGCGGCATCGGCCGCCGCGGTGGGCAGGTCGTAGCCGCGGGGTGGCTTGTCGCTGGCCCCGTAGCCCCGCAGGTCGGGGGCGACCACCCGCAGCCCGGCTGCGGCGAGCCCGGTGAGCTGGGCCCGCCAGGCCCACCAGAACTCCGGGAAGCCGTGCAGCAGCAGGACCAGCGGCCCCTCACCCGCCTCGGCCGCGTGCAGCCGGACCCCGTTGGCGGAGACGTCGCGGTGCGACCAGGGGCCGGGCAGCAGTGCGCTCGTGGCGTCGGGTGGCCCCTCGCCGGGGACGGTCACCGGGTCAGCGCAGGCGGGCGTGCGCGTCCTGCCGGACGACCTGGCCGTCGCGGACGGTGGGCAGGTCGTGCGTGCGCTGGCCGGGGGCCTCGCGGCGCATCACGTCGGGCAGGTCCTGCAGCGTCTCGATGGTGCGCTCGGGCTTCTGGATCTTCTTCACCAGCCGCCAGCCGACCAGGGCGACGACGGCGGCCACCAGGACCAGGAGGGCGAAGACGATGAGGAACGCCGCCCACCGGGGGAGCCAGACGGCGAGCAGCTCGGCGAGGAAGAAGAAGAAGAAGAACCCGGCGAAGGCGAGCATCACACCGGCGGCGGCGAACGCCGCGGCCCCGGCTCCACCGCGCTTGACGGAGGCGCCGATCTCGGCCTTGGCCAGCTCGATCTCCGAGCGGACCAGCGTGGAGACGTCGGTCATCGCGTTCTTGGCCAGCGTGCCGACCGAGGGCTCGGTGGTGGAGCGGGCGGTCGATCCCGTCTGCGGGTGCGTCGGCGCACTGTGGGCCACGGGTGGCTCCTCCCTCATCGGCGCCAGGCGGTCTCCCGGCGCGTCGGACTGCTGATGATCGTGCCGCATCGGGGCGATCGTCGCTGTCCGGGGTCACCAGGGAGGGTGGGGCCGGGGCGCGTCGACCGCGCGCCCCGGCCCCCGGGCCCCGTCCCGGGGCTCACTCCGAGCGTGCGAGGGGTGAGGAGGACGGGGTCCTCTCGTCAGTCGTCCGAGCCGCTGGCGGGCAGCTTGGCGCTGATCAGGTCCATCACCGAGGAGTCGGTGAGGGTGGTGACGTCGCCCAGCTCGCGGTTCTCGGCCACGTCGCGGAGCAGGCGGCGCATGATTTTGCCCGAGCGGGTCTTGGGCAGCTCCTGCACGACCATGATCTGCCGCGGGCTGGCGATCGGGCCGATCTCCTTGCGGACGTGCAGCCGCAGCTCCTTGACCAGCTCCTCACCCCGGTCGACGGCGTCCCCGCGCAGGATCACGAAGGCGACGATGCCCTGGCCGGTGGTCGGGTCGGTGGCGCCCACGACGGCCGCCTCGGCCACGGTCGGGTGGCTGACCAGGGCCGACTCCACCTCGGTGGTGGAGATCCGGTGGCCGGACACGTTCATCACGTCGTCGACCCGGCCGAGCAGCCAGATGTTGCCGTCGGCGTCCTTCTTCGCGCCGTCCCCGGCGAAGTAGACGTTCTTGCCGAAGCGCGACCAGTAGGTGTCGACGTACCGGTCGTCGTCGCCCCAGATGGTGCGCAGCATCGACGGCCACGGCTCGGTGAGCACCAGCAGGCCGGTGGAGTCGTCGGCGAGCTCGTTGCCCTCGTCGTCGACGACCTTGGCGGAGATGCCGGGGAACGGGTGCTGGGCGGAGCCGGGGACGAGCTTCGTGACGCCGGGCAGCGGGGTGATCATGTGGCCGCCGGTCTCGGTCTGCCACCAGGTGTCCACGATCGGGCAGCGGCCACCGCCGATGTTCTTGTGGTACCAGAGCCAGGCCTCGGGGTTGATCGGCTCCCCGACCGACCCGAGCAGCCGCAGCGAGGAGAGGTCGAAGCCGGCCGGTACCTCCTCGCCCCACTTCATGAAGGTGCGGATGGTGGTCGGTGCCGTGTACAGGATGGTCACCCCGTACTCCTGGACGATCTCCCACCAGCGCCCGCGGTGCGGGGTCTCCGGCGTGCCCTCGTACATCACCGAGGTGGCGCGGTTCGACAGCGGGCCGTAGACGATGTAGCTGTGGCCGGTGACCCAGCCGACGTCGGCCGCGGTCCAGTACACGTCGGTGTCCGGCTTGAGGTCGAAGGTCGCCCAGTGCGTGTAGCTCACCTGGGTCAGGTAGCCGCCGGAGGTGTGCAGGATCCCCTTGGGCTTCGCCGTCGTGCCCGAGGTGTACATGATGTAGAGCGGGTGCTCGGCGTCGAACGCCTCGGCCGTGTGCTCGGTCGACTGCCGCTCGACCAGGTCGGACCACCAGATGTCGCGGCCCTCGGTCATCTCGACGTCCTGGCCGGTGCGCCGCACGACCAGCACGCTGCGGACGCCGTCGGTCTTGGTCAGCGCCTCGTCGACGTTGGGCTTGAGACCGCTGGGGGCGCCACGGCGGTAGCCGCCGTCGGCGGTGACGACGACCTTCGCGTCGGCGTCGGTGATCCGGCTGGCCAGCGCGTCGGGGGAGAAGCCGCCGAAGACGACCATGTGGACGGCGCCGATGCGGGCGCAGGCCAGCATGGTGAAGATCGTCTCGGGGATCATCGGCAGGTAGATCGCGACCCGGTCACCGGCCTGCACGCCCAGTTCGACCAGGGCGTTGGCGGTCTTGCAGACCTCGTCCTTGAGCTGCGCGTAGGTGATCGTGCGGGTGTCGCCGGGCTCGCCGATCCAGTGGTAGGCGACCTGTGCGCCGTGGCCGGCGTCGACGTGCCGGTCGACGCAGTTGGCCGCCACGTTGAGCTTCCCGCCGACGAACCACTTCGCGAACGGCGGGTTGCTCCAGTCCAGCGCCTGCTCCCACGGCTGCGCCCAGTCCAGCCGCCGGGCCTGCTCCTCCCAGAAGCCCACCCGGTCGGCTGCTGCCCGCTCGTAGACGTCGGGTCCCGCGTTGGCGGAGGCGGCGAGCGCCTCCGGTGGCGGGAAGCCACCCTCGGGCAGCTGGCTGGACAGGCCCTGGGCGTCGTTCGTCTGGGTCTCGCTCATGCGCCACCTCCGGATCCGGGCGTCGCCCCACCGGCGAGGCGACGCTGTCTCTGCTGCACAACCTATGGCCCCGGTCACCTCCTCGTCAGGTTCCCCCGCACGTCGCGGGGGAACCCGGCCGGGCCAGACTGTCGCGGTGGACGCCGGGACGACGCGGTTCGCCCGGCTGCCCGGTGCGGCGGGGCTCGGGCTGGTACCCCCGCCCTCGACGGACGCCGTCCCCGCGACCGTGCTGGCCGACCCGGCCTGGACCGGTGAGGTGCTGGCGGCCCGGGCGCCCCGGCAGGGCACCGACGACCGGCGGGTGCTGGCCACGGTGTGGTGGTACTCGGCGTCCACCGTGCTGCTCGGGCCGTTCCTGGCCGGGCTGGTCACCGGGGTGCCGGTGTCCGCCCGGCTCGCCGACACCACGCTGCACCTGCTCGGCGGGCACGCGCCCGTCGCGGCGACCGCCGGTGACCCGGCCGCCGGCGACGCCCCGGCCGGCGAGCTGCGCGCCTCGCTGGCGGCGGTGGTCGCCGCGGTGGCTGCGGCCGGCGGGCTGCGGGAGCGGCCGCTGTGGGCGATCGCGACCGACTCGATCGCCAACCGGCTGCTCGCGCTCGGTCGGGCCACCGGCGACGTCGCGGCGGCCACCGCCCTGGCCGGCCCGCTGGCCGCGGGGATCGGGTCGCCGCTGCCCGCCCCGCGCTACGCGGACGTCGCCGGGGTCCGCTTCACCCGCCGGGCCTCCTGCTGCCTGCTGTACCGGGTGCCGCACGAGGCCACCTGCACCGCGTGCCCGCGGCGCCCCCCGGCGCACCGCGAGGTGCTGCTGGAGGACGCCGCGAGCCGGTTCCCGCCGGACTGAGGTCAGCCGCAGATCGCGGTGTCGATGGTCTCCTCGAGCCGGATCGCCTGCTCCTCGGTGGCCGGGTCGCCGGTGATCACGACGACCGCGCCACGCCCGTCGCTGGTGACGGCGTTGCGGGTGTGCGACCCGGGCAGGTCACCGCCGTGGCCCCAGGCGACGCCGCCGCAGCTTAGCGTGTAGGTCTGCAGCCCCAGCCCGTACTCCTCCGCGCCGCGCAGCACCGTGCCGTCCGCGGGGACCGTCCGCTGCATCTCGGCCAGGAGCTGGGGGCTGAGCAGCTCGCCGCCGACCAGTGCGGAGTTGAAGCGCAGCAGGTCCCGCGGGGTGGAGACGAGCGCTCCGGCGGCCCAGCCCAGGGACGGGTCGAGGACGCTCACGTCGACCGGCGGGCCCTCCGGCTCGAGCGGGGAGTAGACGTGCGGGTGGCGGCCCCGCAGCTGCTGCTCGCCCTCGCCGGGCCAGTAGGTGTCGCGCAGGTGCAGCGGCTCGATGACCCGCCGGGTGATCTCCTCCCCGACGGGCCGGCCGGTCACCCGCTGCACGAGCAGCCCGGCCAGCACGTAGTTGGTGTTGGAGTACTCGAAGCCGCCGCCGGGCGGGAAGAGCGCCGGCTGGCTCAGCCCGGCGGCCAGCAGGTCGTGCGGCTCGTAGAAGCGGTGGTATCCGCTGCCCTGCCACTCCTCGATCAGCACGTGGTCGTAGTCGGGGATGCCGCTGGTGTGCTGCAGCAGCTGGCGCACGGTGATCTGCCGGCCGTCGATCCCCTCGCCGCGGACCAGCCCCGGCAGGTACGTCTCGACCGGCTCGTCGAGGGCGACCCGCCCCTCGCCGACCAGCTGCAGCACGACGGTCGCGGTGAACGTCTTGGTGTTGCTGGCGACGCGCACCTCCCCGTTCCGGGGCACCGGCGCGCCGGTGGCCAGGTCGCCGACGCCGGCGGTCAGGTCGCGGACCCGGCCCCGGGCGTCGCTGACCGCGGCCAGGGCGCCGGGGTACCCGTCCTCGCGGACCAGGGCGTCCAGCTCCCGCTGGAGCTCGCCGGCCGGGGCGTGCCGTGGTGGGGCGGCGGTGGCGGGCGGCGCGAGCAGCCCGGCGGCGAGCAGGCCGCTGAGCGCGGTGCCGGCGGCGACGACGGACGTGCGGCGGCGGGCGGGGGAGGGGCGGGTCGTTCCGGTCACGGTGACTCCCTGGGGGTCGGACGACGGACGGCTCCGACCCTCGTCGCGCCGGCCCGCCGGCTCGATCCCGCTGGCACGACGGCCGGTGGTGGTGCAGGCACCACCACCGGCACTCACGCGCTGGAGGCCGTCCCGTCGTCCGCCGTCCGGTGCAGGTCGGTGACCCGGGGGAACGGCGCCAGGGAGAAGACCGCCTCGACCGGCACCCGGAAGAACTCCGCGATGCGCAGCGCCAGGGCCAGGCTGGGGCTGTACTCGCCCCGCTCCAGGTAGCCGACGGTCTGGTAGTGCACCCCCAGGGCGTCGGCCAGCTCCCGCCGGGTCACCCCCTGCTCGGCGCGCAGCAGCGCGATCCGGTTGTGGACGCCCTCGGTCACCTGACCCACTGCAGCGCCGCCTCCCGCGCGGCCTGCACCTGCGAGCCCGACTGCCGCCGGGCCATCCGGCGCAGCACCCGCGGTGCGAGCAGACAGCCCACCACGGCCCACGCGGCGAGCACGAGGAGGGCCACCCCGGGGCGCCAGACGTCGCCGAGCTCGGCGACCGCCGCGTCGTCGGGGAGGAACGCCCAGCGCAGCCCGTGGCCGAGCCAGTAGACCGGGAAGACCTGGGCGACGGCCTGCACCCAGCCCCACAGCGCCTGGACCGGCACGATGATCCCGGAGATCCCCAGCAGCACCAGGGTCGGCAGCATCCCCCAGGTGCCCACCTTCTGGACGCTCGGCACGACCGAGCCGATGACCATGCCCCACGGCAGGAACGCGAGCAGGGCGACCGCGATCAGCCCGACGGTGACGGCCCAGCCGGCCCCGCCCCGGTGCATCAGGTCGTCGAACAGCAGCAGGCTGGGCACGAGCAGCACCAGCAGCGTCGGCACCAGGTTGAGGGACTGCAGGGTCAGCTGGCCGGTGACGTAGCCGGGCATGCCGGCCGGGAGCGCCTTGTGCCGCAGCAGCGTGCCGTCCTCCCGCTCCATGGCCAGCGCGTACGCCGGGCCGATGACCACGCCGAACACGAGCAGCCCGCCGAGGATGCTGGGCAGCGCGAACGACGGGTAGAGCAGGCCGGTGCCGCTGACCTCGTCGTCCCGGTGGATCCACAGCCAGCCCAGCGTGAGGCCGCCCATGAACAGGTAGAAGCCTTGGTCCTGCGGGCTGCGCAGGCCCTGCAGGAACTCCGTCCAGCCGCGGCGCAGACCGAGGCCGATCGCGTGCCGGGTGGCGTTCACCGGGTCGCCGCCACCAGCTCGGGGGAACGGGGGGCCGCCTCGGCCCGGTGCACCATCGCCAGGTAGGTGTCCTCCAGGCCGGCGCGGCGCACCTCCAGGTCGGTCACCTCCTCACCGTGCTGGGTCAGCAGCTCCCGGACGAAGGGCACCGGCTCCTCGGTGGCGTGCACGAACACCTCGCCGGCGCAGGTCCAGCGCACCTCGGCGCGGCCGGCGACCTGCCGGGCGAGCGCGTCCGGGCTGCCGTCGGCGACGATCCGTCCTCCGTTGAGGATCAGGATCCGGTCGGCCAGGCGTTCGGCCTCGCCCAGGTCGTGGGTGGTGAGCAGGATGCTGGTGCCCTCCAGGTCCGACAGCCGGTGCACCAGGTCGTGGAAGTCCCGCCGGGCCTCCGGGTCGAACCCGGCGGTCGGCTCGTCCAGGAACAGCAGCTCCGGACGGCCGATGATGCCGACGGCGACGTCGAGGCGGCGGCGCTGGCCGCCGGAGAGGGTGGCGATCTTCCGGTCGGCGCCGTCGGTGAGGCCGACGGTGGTGAGCAGCCACTCCACGTCGTAGGGGCGTGGGTGGTCGGGGGTCGCGTAGGGGGCGTAGTAGCCGCCCAGGTAGGACAGCAGCCGGCGGGGCGTCCAGCGGGGGTGGTCCCGCCAGGACTGCAGCACCACCCCGACCCGGGCGCGCCAGGCGTCGTCGCCGGTGGCCGGGTCGGCGCCGAGCACCTCGACGGTGCCGGCCGAGGGCAGCCGGAAGCCCTCCAGCACCTCGATGGTGGTGGTCTTGCCGGCGCCGTTCGGGCCGAGCAGGCAGACCACCTCGCCCGGGTGGACGTCGAAGTCGACACCGGTGAGCACCTGCGTGGACCCGTAGCTCATCCGCAGGTCGCGGACCCGGATGACCGGTTCGGGAGCCGGCGAGCCGGCCGGCTGGGGGGACGAGGACACCGCGTGCACGTGCATCACTCCTCTGACCGCTTCGGTGCGGTGATAGTAGGAGTGCTACATCGGCAGCACTAGTGCTTTCTGCGTGCCTCTGCGGCCACGCCGCGTGTGCCGCGGCCGGATCAGGCCGGCGGGGCGCCGAGGCCGACGACGTCGCCGACCACCCAGACCGCCGGCGGGCGGATGCCCTCGTCGGCGATCGCCCGGCCGAGGCCGACGAGGGTGGTGCGCACGGTGCGCTGGCCGGGGGTGGCGCCGTCGGCGACCACGGCGACCGGCGTCTGCGGGTCACGGCCGTGCTCGACCAGCGCGGCGGCGATCTGCGGCGCGGTGTCCACGCCCATCAGGACGACGACGGTGCCGCGCAGCCGGCCCAGCGCGGCCCAGTCCACCAGCGACGCCGGGTGTCCGGGCGGCACGTGCCCGGAGACGACGACGAACTCGTGGGTCATGCCGCGGTGGGTGACCGGCACCCCGGCGAGCCCCGGGACGGCGATCGCGCTGGTGACCCCGGGCACGACCTCGACCGGCACCCCGGCGGCCGCGCACGCCTCGAGCTCCTCCCAGCCGCGGCCGAAGACGAACGGGTCGCCGCCCTTCAGGCGCACCACCCGCTTGCCGGCGCGCGCCCGGGAGACCAGGAACTCGTTGATCTGCTCCTGGGCCATGGACCGCCCGCGCGGCAGCTTGGAGGCGTCGATCACCTCGACCCCGGCGGGCAGCGTCGCGAGCAGGCCCTGCGGGGCGAGGTGGTCGGCGACGACGACGTCGGCGGTCGCCACCGCGTGCCGGCCGCGGACGGTGACCAGGCCCGGGTCGCCCGGCCCGCCGCCCACCAGCACCACGCTGCCCGGCGCGCCCTCGGCCGTGCGGGCGGCGCGGTCGGAGATGGAGCCGTCGGTGATCCCGGCCAGCACCGCGTCGCGGACGCCGATGGCCCGCTGCGGGTCGCCGCCGCCGTGCACGCCGACCACCAGGTCGCCCTGCCGGCCGACGGCGGGGGTCCAGGCGCTGGAGGCCGACCGGTCGTCGGCGCGGGCGCAGAACACCCGGGCCCGCTCGGCCTCCTCGGCGATCGCGGCGTTGACGTCCGGGTCGTCGGTCGCGGCGACGGCGTACCAGGCGCCGTCCAGGTCGCCGCGCACGTACCGGCGGGGGTGCCAGGTCACCGAGCCCGGGGCGACGAGGGCCTCCAGTGCCGGGGTGACCTCGGGGCTCACCACGGTGACCAGGGCGCGTGCCTCGAGCAGCCCGGCCACCCGGCGGTGGGCCACCTGGCCGCCGCCGACCACCACGACACGGCGTCCGGCCAGGCGCAGCCCGACCGGGTAGACGGCGGCCGGGGCGGGGTCAGTCGCGGTCATCGGTCTCCTCTGCCAGGGCGGCCGGGCGGGTTGGCAGATCAGCGGCGACGTCGGCGGTGACCTGCTCAAGGATGGCAGCCAGCGCCTGGCCGAACGCACGGGAGGTCCCCGGGTCGCGTACGGCGACCCGCAGATGGTCGCCGGTCAGCCCCGGGAAGGTGTCCCCGCGGCGCACCGCCCAGCCCTCCTCCCGGAGCAGGGCGCGCACCCGGGCGCCGCCGGGCACGCGCAGCAGCACGAAGGCCGAGGCGGGGTCGCCGACGACCTCCACCCCGGCCGGGAGGGCGGCCAGCAGTTCCCGCCGGTGCGCGGTCAGCTGCCGGGCGACGGCGTCGGCCTCGGCCCGGGCGCGGTCGGTGCTGCAGGCGACCAGCGCCGCCAGCGCCGGGGTGGAGACCGGCCAGTGCGGCTGCTGCGCGGCCAGCGCCGCGACCAGGTCGGCCGGGCCGAGGGCGTAGCCGATCCGCAGCCCGGCGAGCCCCCACGTCTTCGTGAGGCTGCGCACCACGAGCACACCGGGCAGGTCGGTGCGGTGCGCCAGGGACGCCGGCTCGCCGGGCACCGAGTCGGCGAACGCCTCGTCGACCACCAGCACCCGGCCGGGCCGGGCCAGCGCGGCGACCGCGTCGGCGGGGTGCAGCACCGACGTCGGGTTGGTGGGGTTGCCGAGCACCACCAGGTCGGCGTCGGCCGGCACCGCTGCGGGGTTCAGCCGGTACGCCGGGGCGGACAGCAGCAGGCGCTCGACCGGGTGCCCGGCCGCCCGCAGCGCCGCCTCCGGCTCGGTGAACGAGGGGTGCACGACGACGGCCCGGCGCGGGCGCAGCGCCCGGGCGAGCAGGGTGAAGGTCTCGGCCGCGCCGGCGGTGAGCAGCACCTCGGTGGGGGGCCGCCCGTGCGCGGCGGCGACGGCGGCGCGGGCGGGACCCTGGTCGGGGTAGCCGGCGCTGGCGTCCAGCGCCTCGTGCAGCACTGCGCGCAGCCAGGCCGGCGGGGCGTCGGCCCGCACGTTCACCGCCAGGTCGACCAGCCCGGGGGCGACCTCGGCGTCCCCGTGGTGCCGGAGATCGACGTCGTCGCCGGTCGCGACCGCGACCGTGACCCGGCCGTGCACGGTCTTGCCGACGACGAGCCGGCCGCCGCCGAGCAGCGCGGCGGCCTCGGCGACCGAGCCGGTGCCCACCGCGGCGGCCACCCGCGCCGAGGGCGCCGGCACGGGCACCGCCGCCAGCGCCGACGCGGGGTGCCCGGTCAGCGGCCAGCCCCGGCGGGCGGCGGCCTCGCGCAGCCCGGGCTCCGCGGCCCGGGCGTCGAGGGTGGCCAGCACGACGGGTCCGGCGTCCGGCGGGAGGACCGCGTCGACCGCGGCCAGCACCTCGTCGGCGGTCACCCCGCTCCGGGCCCCGAGGCCCACGGTGATCACGCCCGGACGCCGGGGGAGTCGGGCAGCGCGGCGAGCAGGGCGTCGGCGTCGCGGGGCAGGGCGCCGTCGGGCAGCAGCCCCAGCGCGCGCAGGCGGGCGCCCACGGTGAGCGCCCAGGGCCGGTCGAGCCGGGCCCGGGCGAGCAGCGCGTCGTCGCCCAGCACGGTCTCCGGCGCCCCCTGCACCACCCGGCCGTCGACGACGACGGCGACCTCGTCGGCCCAGCGCAGCGCCAGGTCGACGTCGTGGGTGCTCATCACCACCGTCGAGTCGGCCTCCTGCAGCCGGGCGAGGGCGGCCAGCGCCTCGCCGACCGCGGTCGGGTCGAGCCCGGCGGTCGGCTCGTCCAGCAGGAGCACGCAGGGGCGCATCGCCACCGCGCCGGCCATCGCCACCCGCTTGCGCTCCCCGTAGGACAGCTGGTGGGTGGGCCGCTCGGCCAGATGGGTGACCGCGAGCAGCTCCAGCGCCTCGGCCACCCGGGCGCGCACCTCGTCCTCGGCCAGGCCCAGGTTCACCGGGCCGAAGGAGACGTCCTGGGCGACGGAGGCGCTGAACAGCTGGTCGTCGGGGTCCTGCAGCACCAGCTGCACCGCCTGCCGGTGCGCGCGCAGCCCCTTCCGGGTGTGGTGCAGCTCGGCGCCGTCCAGGGTGACCCGGCCGCGGGCGGGCTCCAGCGCACCGGACAGGCAGCGCAGCAGCGTCGTCTTCCCCGAGCCGTTGGCGCCCAGCACGGCCAGCCGCCGGCCCGCCGGGACGGTGAGCGAGGCGCCGTCGAGCACCGGCCGGCGGCGGTCGTAGCCCACGGTGAGCCCGGCCGCGGCCAGGGTCAGGTGACTCATGCGAGCACCCCGACGGTGACCAGCGCGGCCAGCCCGGCGACGGTGAGCGCCTCGAACCGGCGGGAGCCCGGCAGCGTCTCGGGCAGCACCCGCAGGCCGGTCTCCATGCCCCGGCCGGCCAGCCCGTCCTGCAGCCGCCGGGCGCGGTCCCAGGAGCGGGTCAGCACGGCGGCGGCGAGCACCCCGCTGGAGCGGTAGGACCGGCGCACGGTGGAGTGGCCCATCCGCGCGGTCTGCGCCTCCCGGATGGTGGTCAGGCTGGTCAGCAGCACGAACAGCAGGCGGTAGGTGACCGAGGCGACCTCCACCACCGCGGCCGGCACCCGCAACCGCTGCAGCGCGGGCAGCAGGTCCGACATCGGCGTGGTGGTCGCCAGCAGCAGCACCGCGGCGCTGCCGGCCAGGGCGTGCCCGACCAGCCCGCCGGCCCGCGCAGCGGCGTCCGGGGCCCAGCCCAGGCCGCCGTCGCCGATCTGCACGACCGCGGTCAGTGCCCCGATGGTGATGAACGCCAGCGGCAGCCGGATGGCCCGGCCGAACGTCCGCGCCGGCACCCGGGCCGGGCCGAGCGCCAGGACGACGGCGGCCAGCCCGACCAGCACGCTGCCCGGCCACACCGGCAGCACCAGGGCGCTGAGCACCAGCCCGCCCGACAGCAGCAGCTTGTCGGCCGGGGACCGCCGCCGCCAGGCGCTGGCCCAGGCGGCGTCGTCGATCGCGAGCCCGGTCACGGGCCCGGGGTGGGGCTCTCTGCCGCCCGGTGCGCCGTCCGCCGGCCGCGCAGCCGGCCGAGCACGTACCCGAGCACCCCGCCGCCCAGCGCGGCCTGCAGCGCGAACAGCCCGGACTCGATCTCCGAGGAGCCGGGGGAGAACACCGACTCGAACCACGGCTCGTAGTCCGGGTCGGACTCCTGCACCAGCTCGGTCGCCTGGCTGTCGGTGCCGGCGTACTCGCTCTCCCGGTCCAGCAGCAGCGGGGCGGCGAACAGCGCGATCACGGCCAGCACGAGCAGCGCGGTGACCAGGTGCCGCCTCATCGGAGCCCCTCCCGGGCCACGCCGTCCTGGTGGGGCACGGGGTCGGGCTCCGGTTCGGGGCGGAGGACGCCGAGGCGTTCGAGCTCGGGGCGGGCGTTGACGGTGAGCACCCGGAACAGCAGGACGCCGAGCAGGCCCTCGCCGATCGCCAGCGGCAGCTGGGTGACCGCGAAGACGCCCAGGTACTTCAGCGCCGCACCGGCCAGCCCGCTCTCCGCGTCCGGGAAGGCCAGCGCGAGCTGCAGCGACGTCGTCACGTAGGTGGCCAGGTCGGCCAGCGCCATCGCGGCGAAGACACCGACCAGCAGCCCGCCGCCGCAGCCGCGCACCAGCCGGTAGGCCCCGTAGCCGACCCACGGCCCGACCACCGCCATGGAGAACGCGTTGGCACCCAGCGTGGTCAGCCCGCCGTGGGCGAGCAGCAGCGCCTGGAACAGCAGCACGACCGTGCCGAGCAGCGCCATCACCGGCGGCCGGAACAGGACGGCGCCCAGGCCGGTGCCGGTCGGGTGGCTGGAGCTGCCGTTGAAGGAGGGCAGCTTGATCGCGCTCAGCACGAAGGTGAACGCGCCGGCCGCGCCGAGCAGCAGCGTCGACTCCGGGTGCTCACGGACCTCCTTCACCACCGCGCGGGCGCCGTGCACCACGAACGGGGCTGCGGCGAGGGTCCAGCCCAGCGCGTGGGTCTCGGGGAGGAACCCCTCAGCGATGTGCACGGCCGACCTCCTGGGGGAGCCGCGCGGCGGCGGCGACGAAGCGGGTGGCCATCCCGGGTGATCCGGCCCAGTTCAGGTGCAGGTAGGACGCGTGCACGTTCCCGCTGACGAAGCCCTCCGGCCCGTCGGCGCTCCACTGCCAGGCCGGGGTCGGGCCCGCGGTCGGGCCCGCGGTGGTGCGGTGGAACTCGTGCCCGCGCACCCGGGTGCCGGCCGGGGCCAGCACGCTGTCGGTCAGCGCGACCGCGGCCCGGTAGCCCAGGGTCAGCCGCGGGTGCATCGCCGTCGTCGTCGGCAGGACGCCGCACATCGGCTCACCGTCCAGCTCCCGGGACAGGTACAGCAGCCCCGCGCACTCCGCGGCGATCGGACCGCCGCGGGCGGCGAGGTCGGCGATCGCCGTCCGCAGGCCGACGTTGGCGCTCAGCGCGCCGGCGTGCACCTCGGGGAAGCCGCCGCCGACCACCAGCGCCCGGGTGCCCTCGGGCAGCGCGTCGTCCCGCAGCGGGTCGACGGTCACCACCTCGGCGCCGGCGGCGGTGAGCAGCTCGGCGGTCTCGGCGTAGCCGAAGGTGAACGCCGGGCCACCGGCGACGGCGACCACCGGCCGGCCCGCGACCCGGGTGACCTCCGCGGCCGGGTCCCACGGCTCGCCGGCCAGGTCCGGGGCGGTGCGGGCCAGTCGCAGGACGGCGTCCAGGTCGACCGATGCCTCGACCACCGCGCCCAGCGCCCGGACGGTGCGGACCGCCTCGGCCGACCGCTCGGCCGCGGGCACCAGGCCCAGGTGCCGGGAGGGCGTGTGCAGGTCCTCGATCCGCCGGACCGCGCCCAGCACCGGCACGCCGGCCGCGCCGAGCGCCTCGCGGAGGATCGCCTCGTGCCGGTCGGTGCCGACCCGGTTGAGGACGACGCCGCCGATGCGCACCGACGGGTCGAAGGTGGCGAACCCGTGCACCAGCGCCGCCACGCTGCGCGCCTGCGAGGCGGCGTCGACGACGAGCACCACCGGCGCCCGCAGGTGGGTGGCCAGCTGCGCCGTCGACCCGTAGCCGGGCTCCACGCTGGCGTGCGCAGCGCCGTCGAACAGGCCCATGACGCCCTCGACCACCGCGACGTCGGCGCCGCGGGAGCCGTGCAGGAACAGCGGGGTGATCCGCTCGTCGCCGACCAGCCACGGGTCGAGGTTGCGGCCCGGGCGGCCGGCGGCCAGCCCGTGGTAGCCCGGGTCGATGTAGTCGGGGCCGACCTTGTGCGGGCTCACGGTGAGCCCGCGGGCGGTCAGCGCGGCGATCAGGCCGGTGGTGATCGACGTCTTGCCGGCGTTCGACGACGGCGCGGCGACGACGATCCGCGGGATGCGGGTGCTCATCGGCGAGCCCACGCGCCGAGTGCGCACTTCTGGTCGCCGACACGCACGGACACGCGGGGGCGGGCGACCACAACTCCGCACTGGACGGGGGACGGGGCCGGGCGGCTCACCACTCGATCCCCCGCTGGCCCTTCTGGCCGGCGTCCATCGGGTGCTTGACCTTGGTCATCTCCACGACCAGGTCGGCGGCCTCGACCAGCGCCGGCGGGGCGTCGCGCCCGGTGACGACGACGTGCTGGCTCCCCGGGCGGTTCGTCAGCGTCTCGACGACGTCCTCGACGTCCACCCAGCCCCACTTCAGCGGGTAGGTGAACTCGTCGAGCACGTAGAAGCGGTGCGCCTCGGCGGCGAGGTCGCGCTTGATCTGGGCCCAGCCCTCGGCGGCGTCGGCGGCGTGGTCGGTCTCCTCGCCGTGCTTGCGCGACCACGACCAGCCCGAGCCCATCTTGTGCCAGACGACCGGGCCGCCCTCGCCGGTGGTCTGGTGCAGCCGGCCCAGTGCGGTCAGCGCGTTCTCCTCGCCGACCTTCCACTTGGCGCTCTTGACGAACTGGTAGACCGCGATCGACCAGCCCTGGTTCCACGCCCGCATCGCCATCCCGAAGGCGGCGGTGGACTTGCCCTTCATCTCGCCGGTGTGCACCGCCAGCAGCGGCCGGTTGCGGCGCTGCCGGGTGCTCAGTCCGTCCTGCGGTACGACCGCGACCTGTCCCTGCGGCATGTCAGGCGGCCTCTCGCACCGAGCGGACGACGCCGGAGAGCGCCTCGGCGCCCAGCTCCTCCAGCCGCAGCGTCTGCGCGCCGAGTCGGGCGCCCAGGGACGCCGCCAGCCCCAGCCGCACCGGCCCGGACTCGCAGTCGACGACGACGCTCGCGACGTCGGCGGTCGCCAGCAGCCCGGCCGCCCGGCGGGCGTCACCGAGGTGGTCGCCACCGCGGGCGCCGGTGGCCCGGCCGTCGGTGACGACGACCAGCAGCGGCCGGCGCTGCGGGTCCCGGACCCGCTCCAGTGCCAGCGTCTCGTGGGCCTTGAGCAGCCCGGCGGCCAGCGGGGTCCGCCCGCCGGTGGGCAGGGCGGTCAGCCGGGCGGCGGCGGCCTCGACCGACCAGGTCGGCGGCAGCGCCAGGTCGGCCGCCCCGCCGCGGAAGGTGATCAGCCCGACCTTGTCCCGCCGCTGGTAGGCGTCCATCAGCAGCGAGAGGACGGCGCCCTTGACCGCGGCCATCCGGGAACGGGCGCCCATCGAGCCGCTGGCGTCGACGACGAACAGGACGAGGTTGCCCTCGCGGCCCTCGAGCGTGGCCTGGCGCAGGTCGCCGCGCTCGATGCGCAGCCCGCGGCCGGTGCGCCCGCGCGCCCGCTGGTGCGGGGCAGCGGCGACGACCGTGTCGACCAGGTGCAGCTTGGTCACGGTGCCCTCGGGCGTGCGGGAGCCGACCACGCGGCCGCGCTCGCTGCGCGCCCGGGACCGCCGTCCGGCTGCGCCCGCGCCGATGCCGGGCACCTCCAGGCGCTTCGTGCGGAACGGGTCGGACGGCGCGACGGCGGCCTTCTCCGGGGCGGGTGCGGCGTCGGTGTGCCCGCCGCCCTCACCCCGCGGCGCCGTCGTCGGCTCACCCTGCGGTTCTTCGCGGACATCCGCGGACGGTTGCTCCCGGGAGACCGCGTCCGGGGAGGGCCCGCCGGTGGGGGGCGGGGGTGTGCCGCCGTCGCCGCCGCCGTCGCCACCGCCGTCCGGGCCCCCGTCGGTCGGGTCGGTGCCCTCGGGCGGGGTGGGGTCCTCGTCGGGCGGGGAGTCGGGGCGGGAGTCCGACAGCGCCTGCTCCAGCGTCTCCTCGTCCAGTCCGGGGGCGTCGAACGGGTTGCGCCGGCGGCGGTGCGGGAGGGCGAGCCGGGCGGCGACCCGGACGTCGTCCTCGGTGACCTCGGTGCGGCCGGCCCAGGCGGCGTGGGCGATCGCGGCACGGGCGGTGACCAGGTCGGCGCGCAGCCCGTCGACGTCGAACGCGGCGCAGACGGCGGTGACCTGCTGGAGGGCGGCGTCGCTGAGCACCACCCGGGGCAGCAGCTCGCGGGCGGCGGCGATCCGCCGGGCGAGGTCCTGCTCGGCGGCGGCCCAGGCGTCGGCGAATCCGGCCGGGTCGGCGTCGTGGGCGAACCGGCGGCGCACCACCTCGGCGCGCTCGCCCGGGTCGCGGGGGGCGGCGACCTCGACGGTGAGCCCGAACCGGTCGAGCAGCTGCGGGCGGAGCTCGCCCTCCTCGGGGTTCATCGTGCCGACCAGCAGGAAGCGAGCCGCGTGCCGCACCGAGACACCCTCGCGCTCGACGTACGCGCGGCCCATGGCGGCGGCGTCCAGGAGCAGGTCGACCAGGTGGTCGTGCAGCAGGTTGACCTCGTCCACGTACAGGACGCCGCGGTTGGCCGCGGCCAGCAGGCCGGGTTCGAACGCCTTGACGCCCTCGGTGAGCGCCCGCTCGAGGTCCAGGGCACCGACGACGCGGTCCTCCGAGGCGCCGACCGGCAGCTCGACCAGCCGGGCCGGGCGGGTCTGCCCCGGGGCGGCGGCGTCGTGCGGACCGTCCGGGCACTCCGGGTCGGGGGCGGCGGGGTCGCAGGCGAAGCGGCAGCCGGCGACGACGTCGACCGGCGGCAGGACGGCGGCCAGGGCGCGCACCGTCGTCGACTTCGCGGTGCCCTTCTCGCCGCGCACCAGCACGCCGCCGACGGCGGGGGAGACGGCGTTGAGGAGCAGGGCCAGCCGCATGTCGTCCATGCCGACGACGGCGCCGAAGGGATAGGTCATGAAGAGACCACAGGTCCTCTCCCCGGGTGTCCACGCCCGGAGGTGGCAGGAAGCGACGGCGGGAGTTCCTGACTCCCCGGCCTGGACCGGGTCACAGTGGCGGGACCGCGCCGGAGTCGCACCGGGCTTCCTCCACTGCCGTCGCAGTTGGAGCGTCATTCGACCACGGCTGCCCGGGGCGGGACCAGGGGCGTGTCTCTTGACGAAGTGGAAAGTGATACGCCACTCTTTCCGGTATGGAAAGCAACGGGATCGACCGCGACGCAGCGGTCGCCCAGCTCGCTGCGCTGCAGGCCGACCGCGACGCGCTGGCCGACCGCGTCGTGCCTCCGGGGTGGTACGACGCGTCGCTCGGGCTGCTGCTGTTCGGCTTCCTGTCCTCCTACGCGTTCGACTCACCCTGGGTCACGTTCCCGGCGCTGGTCGTCTTCTTCGGCGGCCTCGGCGCGATGGTGTCCGCGTACAAGCGGATCACCGGCGTCTGGGTGAACATCGACGGCCGGTCCATGGTGCTGTGGTGCGCGATCTACCTGCCCGTGCTGCTCGGGGCCCTGGTGCTCGCCGAGGGGTACGGCCAGCGCTGGGCGATGGTCGTGGCCGGCGCCGTCCTCGGCGTCGCGGTCACCCTCTTCGGCCGGCGCTGGAGCCGGGCCTACGCCGCCGAGCTGCGGGGCCGGCGGTGACCGGCGGTCCGCTCGACGGGGACGGGCCGCTGGCCACCCGTGACCAGGCGGCCGCGCAGCTCGCCGCGCTGCAGTCCGACCGGGCCGCGGTGGCCGACCGCCTGATGCAGCCGTGGTGGTACGACGTCGCCCTGGGCTTGCTCCTCTTCGGCTTCTTCGGCAGCTACTCGTCCCGGAGCACCTGGGTCATCGTCGGGGCGCTGGTGATCTTCCTCGCCGGGTGCGCGGGGCTGATGGCGGCGTACCGGCGGATCACCGGGGTCTGGTGGGACGCCCGGAAGGTGGGGCCGGTCCAGGGGCGGGTCCAACGGGCCACGCGCTGGTGGGCGATCGGCTTCCTGGGGCTGTACGGCGTCGGTGCCGCCGCCGAGTTCCTGCTCGACCTGCGTGGTGCCATGGTCGTGGTGGCCGCGGTGCTGGGGGCGTCGGCGGGGCTGCTCAGCCGCTGGGTCACCCGGATCTACGTCGCCGGCCTCCGCGAGGGCCGGTGACCGCCGTCGAGCCGCGGTTCGATGCGGTCGTGCACGCTCCGCCGCGGCTGCAGATCTGCGGGCTGCTCGCCGCCGTCGACCTGATGGACTTCGCGACCGTCCGGGACGCGGTGCAGGTGAGCGACTCGGTGCTCTCCAAGCACGTCAAGCAGCTGGAGGAGGCGGGCTACGTGCAGGTGCGCAAGGCGACGATCGCCTCCCGCCAGCGCACCAGCCTGGCGCTGACCAGGGCCGGCCGGGCCGCCTTCGACGCGCACGTCGCCGAGCTCCGCCGCATCGCCAACCTCTGAGGGGCCGGGAGGCCGCTACGGCAGAGTGCACCGCGTGGCGCGGGGACGACGGTGGTTGCTGGCCGACTGGGCGGTCGTCCTCCTCGCCGCGGTGCTGCTGGCGCTGGTCATGGACCTGCTCTCCGTCCCCTCCCCGGCGTTGTTCGGCGGGCTGGCCGCGGGCCTGGGCCGGGCGCTGATCGGCCGCACCCAGCTGGTGCTGCCGCGACCGGCGCTGACCGGGGCGCAGGCGCTGATCGGGGTCTCGGCCGGTGCGCTGGTGCAGCCGGAGACCCTCCGGGTCGTCGCCGAGCACTGGCTGCCGGTGCTCTCGATCACCGTGGCGACCCTGCTGGTCAGCCTGGCCGCCGGGCAGCTGATGCGCCTGCAGCGCGGGATCAGCGCGGTGACCGGGGCCTTCGCGATGGTCGCCGGCGGGGCCTCCGGGATCACCGCGATGGCCCGCGACCTCGGCGCCGACGCCCAGCTGGTCGGGGTGCTGCAGTACCTGCGGGTGCTGGTGATCGTGGTGGCGATGCCGGTGGTGGCGACCACGGTCTACGGCGCCTCGCCGGGCGGCGGGGCGGCGCCGGTCGACGACGGCCCGGGCTGGGCTGCGGGGTTGCTCTTCACCGCGTTCTGCGGAGCGGCCGGGCTGGTGCTCGGCCGCGTGGCCCGCATCCCGGTCGGTGCGCTGCTCGGGCCGCTGCTCGTCGCGGCCGCGCTGGACCTGACCGGCGTCTCGCAGGGCGCCGGGGTGCCGGCGGCGGTGCAGGCGGTCGCCTTCCTGGCGATCGGGCTGCAGGTGGGCATCGGGCTCACCCGGCCGAGCCTGCGGGTGGTCGGCCGGGCGCTGCCGCTGGCGCTGGCGCTGATCGTCGGCGTCATCGCCGCCTGCGCCGGGCTGGGGCTGCTGCTGTCGGCGACGGCCGGGGTCAGCCGCCTGGAGGGCTACCTGGCCACCACCCCGGGTGGGCTGTACGCGGTGCTGGCCACCGCCAGCGGCAGCGGGGCCGATGCGACGTTCGTCCTCGCCGTCCAGGTGCTGCGGTTGTTCGTGATGCTCTTCACCGCCCCGCTGCTGGCCCGGGTGCTGCGGCCGCGCCAGGGCTGAGGGGTGGCCCGAGGCGCCTACCCTGGTCCGGGTGCGCGAGCCGATCGGAGGAGGACCGCTGTCCCAGGACACCGTTGAACCGGCGGAGAGCGACGCCGTGCTGCTGTTCGTCGGTGGCCCGCTCGACGGCCGGGTGGAGGTCCGCGAGGCCCGCCACGGCGACCCGCTGCCCACCGTCACCCACGTCCACCTGCACGGCGGGCCGAAGGTCGTGCACCGGTACGACCTGCAGAGCCTGACCGCGGGCGCCGGCGTCTACCACCTGCGGTCGCGGGTGTCCGCGCACGAGAACGAGCCCTCGACCGACTGACCGGTCAGCGCCCGCGCAGCCGGCGGACCTCGGCGGCGACCAGGTCGAACCGGGCCCGGTCCAGGGTGGCCCCCTCGCGGCGGACGTCGTCCGCGGCCAGGCGCAGCACCCGGTCGACGCGCACCTCGCTGGGCCGGCCCCGCCGGTCCCAGGAACCGCTGCCGATGTCGACCCAGTGCCGGCCGTGCCGGGCCTCGTCGGCGGCGTCCCGATCGTGGTCCCGGCTGGTCAGCATCAGGCCCAGCAGGGCCTCGCCGTCCCGGCCGACCACCAGCACCGGGCGGTCCTTGCCGCGGCCGTCGGCCTCCTCGAAGGGGACCCACGCCCAGACGATCTCCCCCGGGTCGGGGCGGCCGTCGTCCCGCGGCCGGTAGTCCAGCTCCAGCGGCCCGTCGTGGTCGGTCACCGCGCTCGGGGTCGCCGGCCGGGCAGTGCGCGGGGGACTGGCCGTCCGCACCGCCGTCGCCAGCCGGCCCAGCGCTCCGCGCCATCTGCTCGCCATGTCCGGACCGTAGGCGACCGACCACGCGGCGTGCCTCACGAGGACACGCCGCCGGGCGGGCGAAAACGTCGCGTCGGTCGTTCCGCCCGAACCACAGGGGTGTGATTCTGCTGACGAACGGTGCCTGGACGACCGCAAAGCGGCGCCATCGACGGTTGGAACGGCCAACGATGGGCCACTACAGGACGACGGCGCTGACCATCAGCCGCCAGTGGGGGAGAGGGGCATGTGATGACCACAGCCCAGCCGGTGCAGCCGGTCAACGTCGCGGGTCCCGGTCAGGTCCGGGCCAGTGCGCTGGCCGCGTGGCAGCTGGTCGAGGACGCCCGCTACCGACCGGAACGCCGGGCCCGCGCCGACCGGATCCGGCTGCTCGCCCAGCGGGCGGTCGCCGCCCGCAGAGCCGAGCGGGAGGAGCTCGCCGGCTGACCGGCCGGCGAGCCGGGACTACAGCTCCTGGGCGAGCTCCGCGCGGATCGTCGCGTCGTCGGGCAGCGGGATCTCCAGCCGGCAGTGCTCCCGCAGCACCTCGCCGAACGGCGTCATCGTCGACCGGTCGACGTGCGTGCTGGGGTCCCACAGCCCCGAGCGCATGACCGCCTTGCCGCACTGGAAGTAGACCCGCTGCACCTGGACCACCAGCACCGAGCGGGGCGCCCGGCCGAACTCGGTCAGGTCGATGCCGAGGTCGTCCGGGCCGACCAGCGACGTCGTCCCGAACACCTTGAGCGTCTCCTCCGCGCCGGGCACGAAGAACAGCAGCGCGGCCCGCGGGTTCTCGGTCAGGTTGCGCAGGCTGTCGACGCGGTTGTTGCCGGTGCGGTCGGGCAGCGCGAGCCGGTGCTCGTCGAGCACGTGCACGAACCCCGGGTCACCGCCGCGCGGGCTGATCTCCGGCCAGCCGTCGGCGCCGGCGGTGGAGAGCGTGGCGAAGGGGGACAGCCCGATGAACGCCGCGCAGTGCCGGTCGATCCGGTCGATCTCCTTGTCCAGCACCAGCTGACTGGGCGGGCGGTAGCCGGCGAGCACCTCCTGGTCGGAGCGGGCGGTCCCGGCGATGCTGCTGTCCACGCCCCGACGGTAGCTTGACCTCCCGTGCCCGAGGTGTGGAGTGCCCCCGTCCGCTTCGCCGAGTGCGACCGGCAGGGCGTCGTCTTCAACGGCCACTACCTGACCTGGGCGGATGAGGCGCTGGGAGCCTGGTGGCGGGCCGCCGGCGTCGACTGGACGGCGCTGAACGCGGCCGGGGTCGAGTACTACGTGCGGGCCAGCGCGCTGGAGTGGACGGCCCCGGTCCGGCACGGCGACGTGGTGGCCGTGGACGCCGACCTCGAGCGGCTGGGCACGACGAGCGTGACGCTGCGGTTCACGGTCCGCGTCGGCGAGCGGCCCTGCTGCACCGTGCGGTCGACCTACGTGGTGACCACCGACGGCCGGCCGGTGCCCTGGCCCGACGACGTCCGGGCCCGGGTCAGCGCGGGCTGAGCCCGCTCGCCAGCACGGGCAACCCCGCAGGCGGGCCGGACTCGACCAGCCGCCACAGCGCGTCGGTGTCGGCGTGCTCGGCGATCAGGTCGCCCAGGGCGTCCAGCCGGGCCTCGCGGACGGCGGCGAAGTCGGTGTCCGGCGCGACGGTGAACCGGCGGCCGGCGATCGCGGCGACCTCGGTGAGGAAGGCCCGGCGGAAGCCGTCGGACTCCAGCGCGCCGTGCCACGTCGTCCCGAAGACCGCGCCGGCCCGGGCGCCGTCCAGGAACGGCTCGGCGCCGTCGTCCACGACCGCGGTGCCGTGGTGGATCTCGTAGCCGCGCACCGGCTGGCCCCACGCCGTCCCGGACGGCCGGCCGAGGGTCTTCTCCCGGGCGAAGGTGACGTCGGTGGGCAGCAGGCCCAGCCCGGGGACGACGCCGGCCCGGGACTCCACGTCGTCGCTGATCGTGCGGGCGAGCATCTGGTGGCCGCCGCAGATGCCGAGCACCGGGCGGCCCGCGGCGGCGCGGCGGGCGACGGCGTCGGCCAGCCCGGTCTCCCGCAGCCATTGCAGGTCGGCCACGGTGGACCGGGTGCCGGGCAGCACCACCAGGTCGGCGTCGGCCAGCTCCTCGGGGCGGGTGGCGTAGCGCACCAGCACACCGGGCTCGGCGGCGAGCGCGTCGAGGTCGGTGAAGTTCGACAGCCGCGGCAGCCGGGCCACCGACACCCGCAGCACGTCCTCGCCGTGCGGCGGCAGCGCCGGGCCGCGGACCGCGTCGACGCCGAGGGAGTCCTCGACGTCCAGGTGCAGGCCGGTGCGGAAGGGCAGCACCCCGAGCACCGGCCGGCCGGTGAGGTCGCGCAGCTGGTCGAGCCCCGGGGTGAGCAGCCGGGCGTCGCCGCGGAACTTGTTCACCAGGAAGCCGGCCACCAGCCGCTGGTCGGCCGGCGGCATGAGCGCCACCGTGCCGTACAGCGCGGCGAAGACCCCGCCGCGGTCGATGTCGCCGACCACGACCACCGGCAGCTGCGCGGCGGTGGCCAGGCCCATGTTGGCGATGTCGTCGGCGCGCAGGTTGATCTCGGTGGGGGAGCCGGCGCCCTCGCAGACCACGACGTCGAACCGGGACCGCAGGTCGGCCAGGCAGGCGAGCGCCTGATCCAGCAGCGCGGCCTTCATCGGCCGGTAGGACAGCGCGGTGACGTCGGCGACCGGCTTCCCCAGGACGACGACCTGGCTGGCGTTCTCCCCGCCCGGCTTGAGCAGCACCGGGTTCATCGCCGCCTCGGGCTCCACCCGGGCGGCCGCGGCCTGCATCACCTGCGCCCGGCCGATCTCCGCGCCGTCGGCGGTGACCATGGAGTTGTTGCTCATGTTCTGCGCCTTGAACGGGGCGACCGACACCCCCTGGCGCACCAGCCAGCGGCAGATGCCGGCGGTGACCACGGACTTGCCGGCGTCCGAGGTGGTGCCGGCGACCAGCAGTGCGCCCCTCATGCAGCGGTCGGCGTGGTGCCCCAGCCGGCCTTCTCCTGGCCGGAGAGCTCGGCGATCGCCTCCATCACCCGGTCGGTGACCTCCCGGCGCGCCCGGCCCTTGCCGGCCATGCCGCGGTGCTCGGGGAAGACCAGCGGCTCGCCGAAGGTGACCCGGATCCGGTGCGGACGCGGCCACCGCGCGTCGATCGGCTGCACCCGGTCGGTGCCGTGCACGGCGACCGGGACCACCGGGCAGTCGGCGGTGAGCGCCAGCCAGGCCACCCCGGTCTTGCCGCGGGCCAGCCGGCCGTCCCGGGACCGGGTGCCCTCGGGGTAGATGCCGAACGCCCCACCGGCGCGGAGGACCCCCATCGCGGTGTCCAGCGCGGCCTGCGCCGCCCGGGAGGCCTCCCGCTCGACCGGGAGCGCGCCCAGCGCGGTGAACAGCGTCCGGGTCAGCCAGCCCCCGATGCCCGAGCCCTGCCAGTACTCGGCCTTGGCCAGGTAGCCGACCCGGCGGGGGGCCATCAGCGGGATGGCGATGCTGTCGATGAAGGAGAGGTGGTTGCTGGCCAGGATCACCGGGCCCGTGGCCGGCACGTTCTCCCGGCCCACGACGGTGGGCCGGAACGCCACGATGAACAGCGGCCGCAGCACGAACCGGGCGAACAGGTAGAACACGCGCCGGCCTCCCCTCGTTCGTCCCGCACCCGGACCGGGACTCCGGTGCCGAGCGGCCCCGGCATCTTCTCCGACGAGCGCCGGGGCGGGACGGGCGGGGGCCGAGGGACCAGCTGCCGGGGTCAGACGCTGCGGCCGGGCGGGCAGGCGTCGTGCAGGATCTCCCGGACGTCGGCCGGCAGGGGCTGGCGTCCGCTGGCCGAGTCGATGATCGACAGCGCGACGTCGCGCACCTTCCGGTGGGTGTGGCTGGAGATGTGCGCGAGCAGGTCGAACGCGACCTGGTCACCGCAGCCCATCAGCAGCATGAGGATGCCCTTGGCCTGCTCGATCGCTGCCCGGCTGGCCATCGCGGTGCGCAGCTGCTCGACCTCGGTCTCCAGCCGGTGCACCGGGTCGGCGGGGGCGGCCGCCGGCGGGTGCGCCCGCTCCTCGGTCAGGTCGACGACGAGCCCGCCGAGGACGACGACCCGGCCGGAGGGGTCGGCCTCCGGCTCGCAGACCAGCAGCGCCCGGCGCTGCTGCCCGTCCGGGCGGATCAGCCGGTGCTCCCGGGTGAAGGGCGCGCCGGTCACGCCGGCGGCCCCGAGCGCCTCGCGCAGCGCCGGCCGGTCGTCGCGGTGCACCTGCGCGAGCAGCAGCTGGGCCGACGGCCGGACGGCGGCCGGGTCCAGGCCGTGCAGCGCGAACAGCTCGGGTGACCACCACCACTGCCCGGTGACCAGGTCCCCCCGGAAGCGCCCGGTCAGCCGGCCGGGAGCCGGGGCGGTCGGGAGCGGGGGGTGCGCGGCGGGGGCCGGGCGGGGGACCGCCGGGGTCCCGGAGGGGGCGGCGGCCGTGGTGGTGGAGGGCATCGACTCCGACCGATCTCGACAGTGCGCCGGGGTTCTCCCGGCGGGGCCTCCGCGCGCCGTGTTCTCGACTGGGAACGCCCATCGCCCCGGATGGGCGACCACGCTGGGGAAGTTACCGATCTGCGCCGTTCCACGCACGGGGAGTCGAGGAGGTGGGGCCGGATCCCCCGGTGACGTCATGACCTGGAGTGAGGGCGCCCGCACGATGAGATGGCGCTGGTCAGACGACGGTGCGCGGCGCCGGTGTCCGGCCGAGGTCGCTGCGCAGCTCACCGGCGAGGCCGGCCAGCACCTCGACGGCGGAGCGCAGCTCCGCGGCCGGCCGGGTGAAGGGCAGCCGGACGTGGTCGTCGAAGGCGTGCCCGGTGCCGAAGACCCGCCCCTCGGCCAGCAGCACGCCGCGCGGTGCGGCGGCGGCGGCCAGCGCGGCCGAGCTGAGCCCCGGCGGCAGGGCGCACCAGACCGACAGCCCGCCGCCCGGAGGGTGCACCCGCCACTCCGGCAGCAGCTCGGACAGGGCGGCCAGCAGCGCGGCGCGCTGGGTGCGCAGCTGGTCGCGGCGCTCGGCGAGCACGGCGTCCAGGTCGCGCACCAGCACGGTGGCGGCCAGCTGGTCGAGCAGGCCGACGGAGAGCTGACGGCGGCCGAGCACACCGGCCAGGCGGGTGGCCAGGGCGGCGTCGGTGCGCAGCCAGCCGATCCGGAGCCCGCCCCAGACCGCCTTGGCCAGCCCGCCGAGGGTGACCGTGGCGGCGTCGGGCAGCCCGGCGGCATACGGCGGGAGCGGGCCGTCGTCCAGGTACAGCTCGGCGCACACCTCGTCGACCACGGTGAGCACGCCCTGCTGCCACAGCGTGGCGGCCAGCCGGCGCCGGCCGGCTGCTGACATCCGCGCGCCCGTCGGGTTGGTGAAGTCGGGCATCAGGTAGGCCAGCCGCGGACCGCTCTGCCGGGCCGCCAGGTGCGCGGCCTCGACCAGGGCGTCGGGGCGTTCCGCGTCGACGGTCACCGGCACCAACCGGGCACCGGCGCCCTCGACGACGCGCAGCGCGCCGGGGTAGCTGGGGTGCTCGACCAGCACCCGGTCGCCGGGCTCCAGCAGCGCCTCGGCGACGACGGCGGCGGCGTCGCCCACCCCGGCGGTGACCACGACCTGCTCCGGGTCGGTGGGCAGCCCGCGGGCGGTGAACCGCTCGGCGATCGCAGCCCGCAGCTCGGGCAGCCCGCCGGGGGCGTAGCCGTGCCCGGCGGTGAGCGCGGGCAGCCGCGCCAGCGCCGCCCGGTAGGCGGGCTCCAGCTGGGAGGTCGCCGCGGGCGCCGCGTGGGCCAGGTCGATGTGGCCGGGGGCGTCGGTGGGCAGCCAGTCGCGGGCGGGGGTGCCGCCGGGGGGTTCCAGGACGGTGCCCGAGCCGTGCCGGGTGCGGGCCCAGCCCTCCTCGCGCAGCACCCGGTAGGCCGAGGCGACGGTCACCCGGCTGGTGGCCAGCGCGGTGGCCAGGTCCCGTTCGGCGGGCAGTCGCGAGCCGGCGGTGAGCCGGCCGCCGTCGACCAGGTCGCGGATCCGCCGGGCCAGCCCGGCGTAGCGGGGGGTCGGCAGCGCGGTGACCGGTCCGACCAGAGTGGCCAGCTCCTGCGCCGGAGTGGACTGCTCGACGGCGGGTGGCATGACGCCACCATGCCGGATTGGACCGCTTCGCACCAGGCTCGACGATGCCACGGTCAGTCCATGAACCCAGATGTCGGTCTCGCCGTTCTGATCGTCACGTTCCTCGCGCTCGGTGCGCTGGCCGGGCACACGCTGCTGGTCACGCTGCGCGGCGGCCTCGGCCCCGCCGACCCACCGGCCAGCCACCCGCGCACCGACCCGGCCGGCTTCCCCGTCCCGCCCGAGCCGCGCGGCGTCCTGCCCCGGCACCCGGTGCAGCCGCGTCAGGCGCGCGGTCCCCGGCGGAGCCGGCTGATCGCGGCCCGGCTGAGGAGGGCCAGGCCGGCGGCGGCCGTCCACACCACGCGGGAGAGCCGGGCCGCACGGCGGATGTCCGCGCGGACCGGGGGCTGACCGTCCCCCAGGGTGGGCCGCTCCTCGACCCGGCTGCCGTACACGTTCCGCCCGCCCAGCCGCAGCCCCAGGGCGCCGGCCAGCGCGGCCTCGCACCGGCCGGCGTTCGGGCTGGGGTGCGCGGCGCCGTCCCGCCGCCAGGACCGCCACGCGCCGGCGGCCGACCCGCCCGTGACCGGCGCGGCGGCCACGGTGAGGGCGGCGGTGAGCCGGGCCGGCACCCAGTTGAGGACGTCGTCCAGCCGGGCCGACGCCCAGCCGAAGCGCTCGTACCGGGCCGACCGGTACCCGACCATCGCGTCCAGGGTGTTCGCCGCCCGGTAGCCGAGCAGCCCCGGCAGTCCGGCCACCGCGCCCCAGAACAGCGGCGCGACGGCGGCATCGGAGGTGTTCTCCGCGACCGACTCCACGGTGGCCCGGACCAGCTCGGCCTCGGCCAGGCCCGCGGGGTCGCGTCCGGCCAGGGTGGGCAGGTGGCCGCGGGCGGCCGGCAGGTCCCCGGCGTCCAGGTGCTGCGCCATCGTGGCCGCCGCCCGGTCCAGCGAGGTGCCACCCAGGACCGCCCAGGTGGCCAGCGCGGTGACCGCCGTCCGGGCGGCCGGGCGCCCGCTCGTCACCCGGGCCAGGGCGGCGCCCAGCGCGGTCGCCGTCCCGACGCAGACGGCGCTGTACGCGACGCCGGTGGCGCGGTCGTCGCGCCAGACCCGGCGCTCCAGCGCGCCCGCCGCACGGCCGAAGCCGGCGACCGGGTGGAAGCGGCGCGGGTCGGCGAGCAGCAGGTCGGCGGCCGAACCCAGCGCGAGCCCGACGGCGGTGGCACGGCTGGGGGACATCGGCGCCACTGTAGGGAGGCCGCATCCCTAGGATCGACGGTCATGCGCCTGCCCGGCCGTTACGACGGCGTCGCCCGGCCGATCGTCACCTACGGCAGCAACCCCGTGCTGCACCGCCGCTGCGCCCCGGTCACCGTGTTCGACCGGGCGCTGCGGCACCTGGTGCTGGACATGTTCGCCAGCATGCAGGCCGCCGACGGCGTGGGGCTCGCGGCGAACCAGATCGGCGTCGACGCGCGGGTCTTCGTCATCGACTGCCCCGATGCCCACGGCGAGGACGTCGCCGGCTACGTGGTGAACCCGGAGCTGACGATCCTGGCGCCGCTCGAGGGCGAGCCGGCGACGGAGACCACCGAGGAGGGGTGCCTGTCGGTGCCCGGCCCGTACGCCGAGCTGCCGCGCGCCTTCCGGGCCCGGGTGGACGGCGTCGACGTGCACGGCGACCCCACCTCGATCGAGGCGACCGGGATGGCCGCGCGCTGCCTCCAGCACGAGGTCGACCACCTGAACGGCACCGTCTACGTCGACCTGCTGCCCGAGGAGCTGCGCGAGCGGCTGCTGGCGGAGTCGGCGGGCCCGGAGGGCGAGCTCCCCGCGTGACGACGGTCGCCGGACGGCTCCGAACCGCGCCTTCCACGCTCTTCGGACCCCTTCCACGCGCTGCAGCACGGGGGAAGCGCGCGAAGAGCGTGGAAGGCGGGGCGGGTGAGGTGGGCGCATGAGCTGGACCGTCACCGTCGTCGGGATCGGGGCGGACGGCTGGGACGGGCTGTCGCCGGCCGCCCGGCGGGTGATCGAGTCCGCCCAGGTGCTGCGCGGCAGCGCACGGCAGCTCGACCTGGTGCCGCCGTCGGTCGACGCCGAGCGGGTGCCGTGGCCTTCGCCGATGGCGCCGGCGCTCGCCGCGCTGCTCACCGACCACCCCGGCCGGGGGGTCGTCGTGCTCGCCAGCGGCGACCCGATGCTCTCCGGCGTCGGCAGCTCGCTGGTCCGGCAGTTCGGCGCGGACGCCGTCGAGGTGGTGCCGCACCCGTCGTCGGTGACCCTGGCCTGCGCCCGGCTGGGCTGGGCGGTGGAGGAGACCACCGTCGTCCCCGTCGTCGGCCGGCCGGTCTCGCTGGTCCTTCCGCACGCCACGCCCGGCCGGCGGCTGCTGGTGCTCGGCTCGGACACCCGGACGCCGGCGGACCTCGCCGCCCTGCTCGCCGGGGCGGGGTACGGCGCCAGCCGGCTCACGGCCCTCGCCCAGCTCGGCGGCCCCGCCGAGCGGCGGTTCACCGGCACGGCCGCCGGGTGGCCGCACCCGGAGACCGACCCGCTGGTGGTCACCGCCGTCGAGGTGGTCGCCGACCCGGGCACCGTGCCGCTGCCGACCGTGCCGGGCCTGCCCGACCATGCCTACGAGTCCGACGGGCAGCTGACCAAGCGCGACGTCCGGGCGGTCACGCTGGCGCGGCTGGCGCCGCTGCCCGGCCAGCTGCTGTGGGACGTCGGCGCCGGCGCCGGCTCCATCGGCATCGAGTGGATGCGGGTGCACCCCGCGTCCCGGGCGGTGGCGGTGGAGGCCGAGCCCGGACGGGCCGACCGCGTCGCGCGGAACGCGGCCCGGCTCGGCGTCCCCGGGCTCGAGGTGGTGCGCGGCCGGGCACCGGAGGCGCTGGCCGGGCTGCCCGACCCTGACGCCGTCTTCGTGGGCGGCGGGGCCACCGTGCCCGGCGTGCTGGACGCCTGCTGGGCCGCGCTGCGCCCGGGCGGCCGGCTGGTGGTGAACGCGGTGACCCTGGAGAGCGAGGCGCTGGTCGCCCAGTGGCGGGCCCGGGTCGGCGGGGAACTGACCCGGCTGTCGGTGGCGCACGCCCAGCCGGTCGGCGGCTTCACCACCTTCCGCCCCGCCCTCCCCGTGACGATCTGGAGCGTGACGCGATGACCGTGCACTTCATCGGTGCCGGACCCGGCGCCGCCGACCTGGTCACCGTGCGGGCGGCGCGGATCATCGCCGCGAGCCCGGTCTGCCTGTACGCGGGCGCGCTCGTGCCCCGGGAGCTGCTGGACACCGCGCCGGCCGGCGCCCGGCTGGTCGACACCGCCGACCTGGACCTGGACCAGATCACCGCCGAGCTGGTGGCCGCGCACGAGGCGGGCCTCGACGTCGCCCGGCTGCACTCCGGCGACCCGTCGGTGTACAGCGCGATGGCCGAGCAGATGCGCCGGCTGGACGCCGCCGGGGTGCCCTACGACGTCGTCCCCGGGGTGCCGGCGTTCGCGGCGGCCGCGGCGTCGCTGAAGCGGGAGCTGACCGTGCCGGGGGTGGCGCAGACCGTCGTCCTCACCCGGACGTCGGCGCGCTCGACGCCGATGCCACCGGGGGAGGAGCTGGCCGCCTACGCCGCCACCGGCGCCACGCTGGTGCTGCACCTGGCCGTGCAGCGCATCGACGAGCTCGCCCCCGAGCTGGCTGCGCACTACGGCGGCGACTGCCCGGTCGCGGTGGTCGCGAAGGCCAGCCGGGACGACGAGCTGACGCTGCGCGGCACGCTCGCCGACATCGCGCAGCAGGTCGCCGACGCCGGGGTGAAGCGCACCGCCGTCGTCGTCGTCGGCCGGGTGCTGACCGCCGGGGAGTTCCCCGACAGCCACCTCTACTCGACGACGCGATGCCGCTCCTAGGCCCTGCCCACGACCACGCCGGCGCGGTCGATCACCACGACGTCCACCTGCACCGGGGCGCCGCGCAGCACGCCCTCCGCCGTCCGGCGGGCGCCGGCGGCGACCAGGTCGCCCAGCGGCAGCCCGGCGGCCTGGCACTGGCGCAGCGCGTCCAGCGCGGTGTTCGCGCCGCGCACGCCCTCGACCAGCTCCGGCGCGGCCCCGGCGTCGGCGACGAGCTGGGCCAGCGCGGTGAACGACACCTGCGAGCGGGCCGAGTGCAGGTCCAGGTGCCCCTCGGCGAGCTTGGCGAGCTTGCCGATGCCGCCGGCCACGGTGAGCCGCGGCACGGGGTGGCGGCGCAGGTACTTGAGCACGGCGCCGGCGAAGTCGCCCATGTCCAGCAGTGCGTCGTCCGGCAGGCCGTACAGCTGCTGGGCGACCCGCTCGCTGGTCGACCCGGTGCAGCCGGCCACGTGCTCCCGCCCGGCGGCGCGGGCGACGTCGATGCCGCGGCGGATGGAGTCGATCCACGACGAGCACGAGTACGGGACGACGACGCCCGTGGTCCCCAGCACCGACAGCCCGCCGAGGATGCCCAGCCGCGGGTTCCACGTCCTCCGTGCCAGCTCCGCGCCGTCCTCGATGGCGACCTCGACGACGACGTCGCCGGTGCCGCCGTGCCCCCGCGCCACCGCGGCCACGTGCTCGCGGATGAACTGCCGGGGCATCGGGTTGATCGCCGGTTCGCCGACGGCCAGGGGCAGGCCGGGCTTGGTGACCGTGCCCACGCCCTCCCCGGCGCGGAAGACCACCCCGCTGCCGGGCTCGCCCAGGGTGACCCGGGCGGAGACCAGCGCGCCGTGGGTGACGTCGGGGTCGTCCCCGGCGTCCTTCACCACGGCCGCCCAGGCGGCGTCCGGTGCCAGCTCCTCGCGAGCCAGCGCGAAGGAGGGGTGCCGGTCGTTCGGCAGGGAGATCTCGACCGGGTCGGGGAACTCGCCGGTGAGCAGCGCGGTGTAGGCGGCAGTGGTGGCCGCGGTCGCGCAGGCGCCCGTCGTCCAGCCGTGCCGCAGCCCGCTGGCACCGTCCCTGCTCACGGGCACATGGTGCACCGGTGACCGGTCCGGTGTTGGTGCTGGGCGGCACCGGCGAGGCGCGACGGCTGGCCGCCGCGCTGGTCACCGCGGGCGTCGACGTGCTGTCGTCGCTGGCCGGGCGGGTCGCGGACCCGGTGCTGCCGGAGGGGCCGGTGCGGATCGGCGGGTTCGGCGGCGCCGACGGGCTGGCCGCGTGGCTGGCCGAGCACGCGCCGCGCGCCGTCGTCGACGCCACCCACCCCTTCGCCGCGCGAATCACCGCGAATGCCGCCCGGGCGGCGGCCCGGCAGGGCACCCCGCTGCTGCGCCTGCAGCGCCCCGGGTGGACGCCCGGCCCGGGGGACACCTGGCGATTTGTCGACACGTCGACCGAGGCCGCTGCGGCCGTGGCCGGGTACCGCAGCGTCTTCCTCACCACCGGCCGGCAGGGCGTGGGGGTCTTCGCCGGCCTGCCCGGGCGGGTGCTGGTCCGCTCGGTCGACCCGCCCGACGAGCCGCTGCCGGCCGGCGCCACGCTGCTGCTGGACCGCGGGCCCTTCAGCGTCGCCGACGAGCTGGCGCTGATGCGCGAGCACGCGGTCGACGTCGTCGTCACCAAGGACTCCGGCGGGCACCTCACCGAGGCCAAGCTCGTCGCCGCCCGGCAGCTGGGCATCCCGGTGGTGCTGGTCCGCCGGCCGCCGCTGCCGCCCGGCGTCGAGACGGTGGCGACGGTGGAGGAGGCGCTCGCGTGGCTGCGGTGAGGTTGGTGCTCTTCGACCTGGACGGCACGCTGGTCGACTCCACGCCGGGCATCTGGGCCTCGATCCGGGTGGCCGCCGCCGAGCTCGGGCTGGCCGAGCCCACCGAGGCGCAGCTGCGGTCGATGGTCGGGCCGCCGCTCTGGGAGGGCTTCGCTGCGGCCTTCGGCATCGGCGGGGACGACGTCGACCGGGCGGTGGCCGCCTACCGCGCGCACTACACCGCCGGCGCGATCCTCGATGCGCCGGTCTACCCGGGCATCGCCGAGCTGCTGGCCGAGCTGACCGACGCCGGTGCGCGGCTGGCGGTGGCGACCAGCAAGCCCGAGCCGTTCGCGCTGCGCATCCTCGAGCACACCGGACTGCTGCCGCGGTTCGCGAGCGTGCACGGCGCGACGCTGGACGGGCGGGTCCGGCACAAGGAGCAGGTGGTCGCCGCCGCCCTCGCCGCGCACCCGGACGGGGAGCGGCCCGTGCTGGTGGGCGACCGGTCGCACGACGTCCTCGGGGCGCGGGTGCACGGGCTGCCCTGCGTCGGGGCCGGGTGGGGCCCCGCACCGCCGGGGGAGCTGGCCGCCGCGGGCGCGGCCGCGGTGGCAGACACCCCGGCCGACGTCCCGGCGGTGCTCGACCGCCTCGATCCGCCGCCGAGTGTCAGCTGAGCGGGTTCACACCCGGGTCTTCGCCCGCTGAGCTGTCACTCGGTGGGCACCGTGACCGGACGGAACGGTCGGTCGACGGCGTGGTGCTCGCCGGGGTCTGACCGGGTCGCGATCCGGTCACGACACAGCCCGGACCCTGGACCGCCGTGACCGTGCGGGGGACGGTGCCGACGTGCGGGGAGTTCTGCCGGCCGCGGCCGTGCTCGTCCTGGCCGGTGGCTGCACCGGCGGTGGCGGTGCCGGGGTCGCGGGTGGCTGTACCGGTCCCCAGCTGTCCGTCGCGCCAGCGGAGGCGCGGGTGGGGGAGGAGGTGACGATCTCCGTCGAGTGGCTGCACGAGGGCTGCGACGACACCGGTCGGGGACTGGAGGAGGAGCGGCCGGCCACTGCGTCCGCCGTCCTCGTTCAGGACGGCGCGGTGACGACACTCGGGGCGCTGACCGGTCGTGGTGAACGCTTCAGCGACCAGCTGGACGTCACCCTCCCGGCGGGCGCCGTCCCGGGACCGGCGTCCGTCGCGCTGGAGACCGGGGACGGCTCGTCGCGGGGTGGGTCCGCCGACCTGGTCGTCCTGCGCTGAACTGCGGTCGCCGGTCGCCGGCAGGGAACGCCCGCCACACGGGATCCGGCCACCCACCACGGCTCGGACGCGAACCTGCGCGATGCGGTCGGGACGGACAGCGGCCTGGTGCTGACGTGGGGCGCCCTGGCAGCAGGCGGTTGTCCCCGATCCGCCACCACGCCAGGCTGAGCGGCATGGGTGAGCAGCCGGAAGCCGACGGGATCAGGTTCATCACGCTGACGCCCGGTCAGCGGCGGCGGCTGACGTTCCTCAGGGTGACCGGTCTGCGGGAGGTCCTCTTCTTCCTGGACTGCTCGGTCCCGGGGCTGCGCGGGCGTCTCCGGCGGGTGCACAGTCCGTGGTCGCCTCGCCGCTGACGGGGCGCCGAGCCGGCGGTCAGACCGATGACTTCAGCGGCCGCTCGCGGTCCCCGCTCCGACCGCGACCGATCCGACCGAGAGGACCCCGTGCCCGACCCCACGCTCACCACCGAGGGCCTGTGGGCAGCCGTCCACGCGGAACGTGCCGCGCTGGCGGATGACCTGGCCGACCTGACGCCGGCGCAGTGGGCCCAGCCCTCGCTGTGCCTGCGGTGGACCGTCGAGGAGGTGGTCGCCCACCTGAACGCCGCGGCCAGCACCGGGCGCGGTCGCTGGCTGGCCAGCATGCTGGCCGCGCGCTTCGACACCGACGTGCACAACGACCGACGGTTGGCGGAGCACCGGGGCGCCGACCCCGCCGCCACCCTGGCGCGGTTCCGGGCGGTCGTGCCCAGCACGACCGCGCCGACCGGGCACACCGCCGCCTGGCTCGGTGAGGTGGTCGTGCACGCCCAGGACGTCCGCCGCCCGCTCGGCCAGCCCGGTGTGCCGCCGGTGCCGGTGGTCACCGCGGTGGCGCGGTTCTACGCCGCCCGGGACTTCGCCGTGAACAGCCGGACCGCGGCCCGGGGGCTGCGCCTGGAAGCGACCGACGGCCCGTTCACCGCAGGCGACGGGCCGCTGGTCACGGGCACCACCCTCGCGCTGACCATGGCGATGGCCGGTCGCGCGGTGTCCTGCGACGACCTGACCGGGCCGGGCGTGCCCGTGCTGCGGGCGCGGTGCACCCCCGGCTGAGCGGGCCGTGGGTCCGCGGCGCCGGCGAGCTGCTGGCCGACGCGGTCGCCTGGTGGGACGGCGGGCGGTCAGGCGGCCAGCCAACCCAGGGCTGCGAAGACGAGGTAGGCGGCGGGGCCCACGTAGGCGGGCGCAACGGTGACCCATCGCCTGTGACGAGCTGTGGCCGCCGGCTGGCCGGTGGGTGTGTCGAGAGGGGAGGTCACGAGGTCGCCCTCGATGTCACGGGCCAGCTCGCGGTACTCGATCCACGCCAGGACCAGGACGGCCACGAAGAGCCCGATCGCGACGACGGGTGCGGGGAGTCGGGCGACGGTCGGTAGGTCGGCGCGACCGGACAGGACTGCGCCGCCGAGTCCGAGGAAGACCACTGCGGACAGGGGGCCGCCGATGGTCCAGGGACGACGCAGCATTGGGCGCAGCAGCAGCGGCAGGCTCAGCGTGACGAGCAGGAACAGCCCGAGGCAGGCGACCTGGCCGACGTTGTAGGTGAGGGGTTCTCCGCGGGCCCAGGCCGGGAACGCTGAGGTGCCGACGAGTAGGGCCACGACCTGGGCGGCGCCTGTGACGGTGACCGTCCAGACCCCCTGCACGCGTTCGGGGGCGCTGTCGTGGTCGAGGCGTGCTGCGTAGTCGGTCGGGTCGCCGAAGGCATCCGAGGGCGCCTCGTCCGTCTCGGTGCAGTGCGTCTCGACCTCTGCCAAGCGGTCGCCGATCACCGGGCCGGGGACGTCTCGGAGTCGGAGCTCGCGGACGAAGTCGCCGCACCACGCGTCGTGGGTCTTCACGAACGGTCGCTCCCAGACCTCCTGGGGGAAGGGGCGGGAAGGGAGCGAGCTGCTCATGTGGTGCTCCTCGAGTAGGTCCGGGATCCGGCTGGTGAGGCCATCTGGTCGGTGCCGATGGGAGAGAGGTGGCCGGAGACCGTGGCCGAGAAGACCTGCCACTGGGCGAGGCCGGCGTCCAGCTGGTCGCGGCCGGCAGCGGTGAGGGTGAAGTACTTGCGCCCTGGCCCGCCTTCACCGGGCCGCCATTCGACGCTGACCAGGGCGTTCTTCTCCAGGCGGGCCAGCAGCGGGTAGAGGGTGCCGCCCTTGATGTCCCCGAAGCCTGCGGCGGCGAGCTCGGCGGCGATGGCGTACCCGTACGTGGGGCCCTCGGCCATCACCCGCAGGACGCACAGCTCCAAGACCCCTCTGAGCCATTCGCTGGGTGGGGCGTCCGGTGGCATGGGTAGACAGTGCCCCTACTCAGTCCATCTGTCTAGTACCCGGCTGCGTGCTACGGCTGCTGTCTCCCTCCGGGCGTCCCGATCGACGATCGGGTGTGGGACGAGCAGGCCGCTCTCGCTTCTCCGCTCATGGCGATCTGCGGGTGGTCGCCTTGCCGGTCGGCGGTGGACAGCGCGCTCAGGCCGAGCTTGGCCAGGTCGGTGGCGGCCGAGGGCAGCTGCCCGGTGACGTCTCACAAGTACTGAGCATTCGGTCGGCTTGAGACGGCGTTGTGAGACGACCATTGAGACGGTCGCGACTTGCGGACTTGATTCGTCGGACTGGCGAGAGCGCAGGTGTCTCACTTCCAAGGAAGTGAGACAGCATGGCGGGGGCGAGTCGGCGTGCCGGTTGCTCGCGGCCTGTCTTGCCTCAGTCGCGGCAGTCTCGGTAGCCAAGCCTCAGCGGCGTCACCGCAGAACCTGGCGCCGGCGCCCAATTGATGCTGTTCCGCAAGAGCCACCCACTGGCCGGTCCCGAAAAAGCAGCCCAGACCGGAGCACGTCTCGACCCGCAGATATCGCCCTTTATCTAGGGATAATCACGCTGATCTTGGATCGGGCTCATCTGTGGTGGAGGGCTTCGACCGGCACTACGGATGTCAGCCCGGCCGCGGCGGTGAGAGCTGTTCGTAGGACGGTCTACGGTTCAGCTGGGTCGGGCCCGGCGTCGCAGAGGACGCCGGGCCCGAGGCATACGTGGTGCAGGGAGTGGAGGTCGGTCAGGTCACGGGGTGGAGGCCGTTCGGACGACCACTGGAGGCGCTGGGGGATGTGGCGGGATCGGGGTCGTCTTCGATCAGTGACTGAAGAGCTGGGTGGCGGCCGAGTCGCGCTCGAGCGCGGTGGAGCCGTACCCGGGCGGTGTTCGCTGTGATGCCGATGACCTGGGCCGCCTCAGCTGGGCTCAGGCGCTCCCAGGTGGTGAGGGTGATGAGGTCGCGGTCCACGTCGCTGAGCGTGCCCAGGGCGCGGTGGACGGCTTCATCCCGCGTTCCGCGGTGGGCGGACTGTCCTCGGCTGGCGGCCTCGCCTGCCTCACCTTCGACCCCGGTGCGCACTGCCGCTGACCGGTGGTGCTCGGCGAGCAGTCGGCGAGCGACCCCGAACAGCCACAGTCGCCGCTCGTCGCCGGCGGGCAGGTCTGCTCGCCGCCGCCAGGCGATGAGGTAGACCTCGGCGAGCAGGTCGGGCGCGTCATCAATGGGTGCCCGATGGGAGAGATAGGCCAGCAGCGGCCCCCGGGTGTCCTGGAACAACTCCTCGAACCGGGCCCGTTCGTCGCTCATCGGGCACCCGCGTAGTTGGGGTCGGTGCTGATGACCGGAAGGACTTCGGGAGAGCACCGGTGCGCGATCGCGACCGCATCGAGGATTCCCTGGCGGTCCCCGGACTGGGCAGCCTGGACCAACGGGCGCAGCCACCCGTAGTACGAGCCTCCAGCGCTCGGGTCGACGCCGGTGCTCGGATCCATCGGGTCCGGCTCACCCTGCGTTTCGTTGAACGTCTGGATCGGCTCCCAGGAGACCACCCCGGTGAGCATCGCGGCCGCGGCCTCCCGTGCCGTGATGTCCCCGGCATTGTCGCCGGCCACCCATGCGTCGGCCCAAGTGCAGATCGCATTGCCGGCGACAAAGGAGCGCAGGGCGCTCTCAGTGATGGCCGAGTCGCTCTCGTGGGGGAAGAACTCCAAGGCATAGTCACGCTGGGCTTCATAGCCCGGCGCGAAAGCGATGTCGGCGGTCACCTCCTCGTAAACCTGCCGCCGGTCCGTGCCGCCCTGGTTGAGGAACTCGCCGGGACCTGCGATCTGCACGTCAGCGCCAGTCGACTGCTCGCCGGTCCTGGTGGACAGAAACTCCGCCGCCGCGGCCGTCCCGGCCCCCGCCACGACCACTGCCAGCGTCACCGACGCCACGCGCGCTGCGCGACGACGTCGCCGCGCAGCGACCTCCCGGTCACCGATGAGGTTGAGTCGCCGCTGCTGCAGCTCGTCGCGGGCGGGCGTCGAGTCCTCATCGATGGACGTCTGCACCCGCGACCACACGTCGGAGAAGATGCGCTCTTCTTCCGCGGGGGTCCGCTGGGCCGTCGCTGCGTGGCGCAGCATGGCGTCCAGCTCGTGACTGTCCAGGTTCCTCATCGGTGTCGCCTTTCGTGGGGGGCCGCGTTCCGAAGCCCGTCACCCACTACATGCGCAGGCATTACAAGGAGCGACACCCTGCTCACTGCAGGCTGGACAGTTCAGCCTGCCTGGTGCCCACGAACGTCAGGTGGCGGCGGATTCGGTCCGTTGTTTCCCCCGGCAGGATGCCGGCGTGACCAGTCGCATCGCCGCCCTCGCCATCGACGCCAGCGATCCCCGCATCATCGCCGACTTCTGGTGTGCCGTGCTGGGGTGGTCGGTGCTCGAGCAGGACGACGACGTGATCAGCATCGGCGGCGGGGCCGGCCAGCAGATCGACGTCCTCGCCGTCCCGGAGGCCAAGACGGTGAAGAACCGCCTGCACCTGGACTTGCGCGCTGATGGGTCGAGCACCGCCGCCGAGCTGGCCCGGCTGCTCGCGTTGGGCGCCCGCCGGGTGGACGTCGGTCAGGCGGACGACGTGACCTGGACGGTGCTCGCCGACCCGGAGGGCAACGAGTTCTGCCTGCTCTCCCGCACGGTGCAGGAGGCGGAGGCGTGACCGGTGCCCCGGCGGGCTAGATACCGCCGGTGACCAGCCCCCCGCTGACCGACGCGCTGCAGGCGCTGCGCGACGAGGTCGCCGCCGCGCCGCTCGGTCTGGCCACCCCGGGCCGGGACGCCGCCGCCCGCACCGCTGCCGAGGTCGTGCACCAGGTCGACGACTACCTGCTGCCCCGGCTGCGGGACCTGGACGCCCCGCTGCTCACCGTCGTCGGCGGCTCGACCGGTGCCGGGAAGTCGACCCTGGTCAACAGCCTGCTGCGAGCGCACGTCACCGCGCCCGGCGTGCTGCGCCCCACCACCCGGGCGCCCGTGCTGGTCTGCGCCCCCGCCGACCGGGCGGCGTTCGCCGGCGACCGGGTGCTGCCCGGCCTGGCCCGCACCACCGGCGGCGAGGCCGGCCCGGGAGGCCTGCAGCTGGTCACTCACGACGGGCTGCCCGCCGGGCTGGCGCTGGTCGACGCCCCGGACGTCGACTCGGTGGTGGAGGCCAACCGCGACCTCGCCGGCCAGCTGCTCGCCGCCGCCGACCTGTGGGTGTTCGTGACCACCGCGGCCCGCTACGCCGACGCCGTCCCCTGGGACCTGCTGCGCACCGCCCAGGAGCGGGGCACCGCGCTCGCCGTCGTCCTGGACCGGGTGCCCCCGGAGGCGGCCACCGAGGTGGCCGGTGACCTCGCCGGGATGCTCGAGCGTGGCGGGCTGGGCGCCGCCCGGCTGTTCGTCGTGGAGGAGCGGCCGCTGACCGACGGGTTCCTGCCCGAGGAGCAGGTCGGCCCGCTGCGCGCGTGGCTGCACGGCCTCGCCGCCGACGCCGAGCAGCGCGCCGCCGTCGTGCGGCAGACCCTCGCCGGCGCGCTGGCCAGCCTGGACGAGCGCGTCACCGCCGTCGAGGCCGGCGTGGTCGAGCAGGCCACCGCCGCCGAGGCCCTGGCGACCGCGGCCGACGCCAGCTACGCCCGCGCCCGGGCTGCGGTCGACGAGGGCGTGGGCAACGGCAGCCTGCTGCGCGGAGAGGTGCTCTCCCGCTGGCAGGAGTTCGTCGGCACCGGGGAGTGGATGCGCTCGCTGCAGGGCCAGGTCGGCCGGCTGCGCGACCGGCTCACTGCCTCGCTGACCGGTCGGCCCAACCCCGCCGACTCGCTGCAGGGCGCGCTGGAGTCCGGGGTGGAGCTGCTGCTCCGCGCGGAGGCCGACGCCGCCGCCGAGCGCACGGTCACCAGCTGGCGGTCGCTGCCCGGTGGGCCGGCGCTGCTCGCCGGACGGGAGGCCGAGCTGGAGGGCGTCTCCCCGCGTTTCACCGGTGCGGCGGCCGACGCCGTCCGGGACTGGCAGGGCGCGGTGCTGCAGCTGGTGCGCGAGGAGGGCGCGGGCAAGCGCTCCCGGGCCCGGCTGCTGTCGTGGGGGGTGAACGGCGCCGGTGCGGTGGTGATGGTCGCGGTGTTCGCCTCCACCGCTGGGCTCTCCGGCGCCGAGGTGGTCGTCGCCGGGGGCACCACCGCGCTGGGCCAGCGGGTGCTGGAGGCGGTGTTCGGCGACGCCGCCGTCCGGGAGCTCGCCGCCCGGGCCCGCGCCGACCTCGACGCCCGCGCCGACGTGCTGCTGCGCGCGGAGCAGGCCCGCTTCGACGAGCTGCTGGCCGACGCCGCCCCCGCGGCCGGGGCCGCCGAGCGGCTGCGCGCCGCCGTCGCCGCGCTGGCGACCGCCCGCGGGGCCGCCGCGTGAGGCGGCGGGAGACCTCACTCGCCGACCGGCTGGGCGCCCTGCGCGAGGCGGTCGAGGTCGCCGAGGGGCGGCTGGAGGTGCCCGAGGTCGGCGCCGCGCGGTCGCTGCTGGCCAAGGCCGGGGCGCGGGAGGCGCTCGGCGACGCCACCGTCGTCGCGCTGGCCGGGGCCACCGGCAGCGGCAAGTCCACGCTGTTCAACGCGCTGAGCGGCAGCGAGGTGAGCACGCCGGGCGTGCGGCGGCCGACCACCGGCATCGCGCACGCCAGCGTCTGGGGTGCCGACGGCGCCGACCGGCTGCTCGACTGGCTGGAGGTGCCCCGCCGGCACCGCGTCGACCAGGGTGACCCCGCACTGGACGGGCTGGTCCTGCTCGACCTCCCCGACCACGACAGCGTGCGGGTGGAGCACCGCCTGGAGGTCGACCGGCTGGTGCAGCTGGTCGACGTGCTGGTCTGGGTGCTCGACCCGCAGAAGTACGCCGACGCCGCCGTCCACTCCCGCTACCTCGCGCCGCTGGCCGGGCACGCCGGGGTGCTGGTCGTCGTGCTCAATCAGGTCGACCGCCTCGACGAGGCCGCTGCCCGTGCCTGCCTGGCCGACCTGCGCGGCCTGCTGGACGCCGAGGGGCTGGCCGGCACGCCACTGCTGGCCACCGCCGCCCGCACCGGCGCCGGGCTGCCCGAGCTGCGGGCGGAGCTGGCCCGCCGGGTCGGCGCCCGCCGCGCCGCCACCGACCGGCTCGCCGCCGACGCCCGGGGCGCCGCCGCGGCGCTCGCCGCGCACTGCGCGCCCGGCGCCGGACCCGACCGCAGCCGCGACCGCAGCGAGCGGGAGGGGCTGGTCGGCGCGCTGGCCGACGCCGCCGGGGTGCCCGCGGTGGTGACGGCGGTGGAGCAGTCGGCCGGCCGCCGCGGCGCCGAGCACACCGGCTGGCCGGTGCTGCGCTGGACGTCGAAGCTCCGCGCCGACCCGCTGCGCCGGCTGCACCTGGGCTCCGAGGCCGCCCGCACCTCGCTGCCGCCGGCCGGCGCGGTGCAGCAGGCGGCGCTGGGCGCGGCGCTGCGCCGGGCCCGCGACGAGGCCGGCCACGGGCTGCCGCAGGCGTGGCGTGACGAGCTGCGGCGCACCGCGGAGCTGTCCCAGGAGCGGCTGGCCGACCGGCTGGACCGGGCGGTGGCCGGCACCGACCTGGGTCCGCAGCGGACGCCGCTGTGGCAGCGGGCCGTCGGCGGGCTGCAGTGGGTGCTGGCGCTGGTCGCCCTCGCCGGGGCGCTCTGGCTGCTCGGCCTGGTCGGGCTCGGCCTGCTGCAGCTGGACGACGTCGTGCCGCTGCCGCGGGTCGAGGGCATCCCGCTGCCGACGCTGCTGCTGGTCGGCGGGCTGGTCGCGGGGCTGCTGCTCGCGCTGGTGGCCAGGCCACTGGTGCGGGCCGGGGCGCGACGGCGCGGGCGGCAGGTCCGCCGTCGGCTGCTCGACCGGGTGGCCGAGGTCGCCGACTCGGAGGTGCTCGAGCCGCTGGGGGAGGCGCGGGCCGACCACGACCGGTTCTGCGCCGCCGTCGGCCGCGCCGGCGCCGGCTGAACGCGGGGTCAGCCGGGCGGCGCCAGGCGGGACGGCGGGTGCTCGGCGAGGCAGAACAGGTTGCCCTCCGGGTCGGCGAGCGTCGACCACTGCACCCAGGGCACCTCGTCGAGCACGTCCCACCGGTGGGTGGCGCCCAGCCCGACCGCCCGGGCGACCTCCTCCTCGCGACACCCCCACGGCACGGTGAGGTCGAGGTGCTGCCCCTGCCGCTCCGGACGGGGGCCGGTGCGGGCCTGGAAGAACATGCCGAAGCCGTCGGGTTCCCGGGCGGACACGAAGACGTGGCCGGTCTCGGCGCCGACCACGACGCCGCCGAGGAGCTCGGCCCAGAACGACGCCAGCGCCCGCGGGGAGGTGGCCTCCACGGTGACCGAACCCAGGGTGATCGCGGTCCCGGCAGGCACGGACCGGAAGTTACGGACGCGCACCGGCGGGGACAACCGTCATCTGTCGTGGACCGGTTCCGGCTGCGGCTGCCCCGCCGGTGCCGGAGCCGGCGCGGGGCGGACGACGGGGCGTCGGCGGTGCAGGGCGAGCCCGGCGACGGCGGTGAGCGCGAGCACGATGACCACCGCGCCGTAGACCTCGGCGGTGAGCGCCAGCCCCACGGAGTTCGCGGCGGTCCCGGCGGCGATCGCCGGCAGGCTGAAGGCCAGGTAGCTGACGGTGAAGACCGCCGAGATCAGCGCCGCCCGCTGCCCGGGGTCGACGCCGGCGGTCACCGTGGACATCGCCCCCAGGAACGCGCCGCCGAAGCCGAACCCGGACACCACCGCGGCCACGAAGAACAGGGCCAACGACCCCGTCCACAGGGCGGCGATCGTGCCGGCGACCCCGGTGGCGAACACCAGGGCGCCCACGGTCATCCCCCGGGCCGGGGCGAGCGACCGCATGGTCAGCGACCCGATCACCCCGGTGCCGTTCAGCGCCAGGATCGGCAGCGCGCCGGTGACGTGGTCGGTGACCCCGAAGACGGTGGCGGCCAGCGAGGGGCTGAGGGAGGCGTAGAGCCCACCCAGCGACCAGGTGGCGATCAGGCACGGGAGCACCAGCAGGAACGCCCGCCGCTGCGACGCCGGGACGTGCACGCTCGGCACCAGGGAGGCGGCCAGTCCCGGCCGCCGGGGTGAGGTCTCCGGCAGCAGCAGCACCCAGGCCGCGGCGGCCAGGCAGAGCACGGTGAGCACCCCGAACACCCAGTCGGTGGGGGCCGGCACGAACTGCACCGCCAGCCCGGCGCCCACCGCGCCGAGGGAGAGGCCCAGCCCCGGCCCCGCGGAGTTGACCAGCGGGCCCAGCGGCCGGTCCGCGCGCTGGGTGTCCAGCAGGGCGGCGCCGAACGCGGCGGTCAGCGCCCCGGTGGCGAACCCCTGGACGACGCGGGCGACCAGCAGCCACCCGACGCCGTCGGCGGCCCAGAACAGCACCATCGACGCCGCCTCGACCACCAGCGCCACGGCCAGCACCGGGCGCCGCCCGACGTGGTCGGACAGGCCGCCCACGACGAGCAGGGACAGCAGCAGCGCGAATGCGTAGACGCCGAAGACGACGGTCAGCGTGCCCGACCCGAAGCCGAACTCCTCGGCGTACACCCGGTACAGCGGGGAGGGGACGCCCGAGGCGGCGAGCATCAGGATCAGCAGGACGGCGACCGACCAGAAGGCAGCCGGGCGGGAGAGCGTTCCTCGGGGCACGAACGGGTGCAAGGCCCAACCAGCCGGTCCTGTTCCCGTGTCACCCGGTCAGGTGGCCGTCGGGGGTGGCGGTCAGCCCGGGCAGCACGGTCCACTCACCGCAGCCGGGGCCGTTCGGCAGCGCGATCCCGGTGTCGACCGGCGCGCCGGCCGACCACAGCTCGGTGCCGGCCGGGTCGCGCAGCGAGAGGGACACCCGCACCGTCTCGACGTCCGGGACCGGCCGGCCCCACCAGACGTCGGCCCGGTCGACCGGGTCCGCACCCAGCTCGACGTCGGTGCACTCGTCGTCCAGGCAGACGTGCGCGGTCGTTCCGACGGGGAGGTCCAGTGCGGCGGTGTCCACGCCCACGCCGGTGAGCGCGCCCACCTCCGTGCAGGCCCGCCCGGGGGAGCCGCAGCCGACCAGCACCGTCCCGAGGACCAGCAGCAGGACGGCGCGCACGGTCAGCCCGGGTGGCGGCGGCTGGTGAAGACCTGGCCCGACGGCGTCACCCGGGTCTGGGTGGAGCCGATCAGCAGCAGGCAGCGCATGTCGACCGTCTCCGGGTCGAGCCCGGCCAGGGTGGTCACCCGCACGGCCTCCTCCGGCCCGCCGACGTCCCGGCCGACGACCACCACGGTGTCCGGGTCGCGGACGTCCAGCAGCGCCTTCTGCGCCTCGGCCAGCTGGTGCGGCCGGGCCTTGGAGCGCGGGTTGTACAGCGCCAGCACGAGGTCGGCCGAGGCGGCGGCCCGCAGCCGGGTCAGCACGACGTCCCAGGGCTTGAGGACGTCGGAGAGGCTGATCACCGCGAAGTCGTGCCCGAGTGGGGCGCCGACCTTCGAGGCCACCGCCTGCGCGGCGGTGAGCCCGGGCAGCACCCGCACCTCGACGTCGGGGAAGCCCTCGGCCGCCACCTCGAGCACGGCGGCCGCCATCGCGAAGACGCCCGGGTCGCCGCTGGAGACCACGGCCACCCGGCGTCCGTCCCTGGCCAGCTGCAGGGCGGCGGCGGCGCGCTCGGCCTCCACCCGGTTGTCGCTGGGGTGGCGGGTCTGCCGCGGGTTGGCCGGCACCCGGTCCAGGTAGGGGCCGTAGCCGACCAGGTCGTCGGCCGCGGCCAGCGCCTCGGCGACCTCCGGCGTCGTCCAGCTGCGCTGCCCGGGGCCCAGGCCCACCACCACGACCTCGCCGCGCCGCGGCTCGTCCTCCTCGGCCCGGTCGGGGTGGTTGCCCGGCCCGGTCAGCTCGCTGGGCAGCAGCGCCAGGGAGAAGTAGGGGACGGTCCCCGGGTCGACCTCGGCCAGCGGGGCGACCCGCTGCCGGTCGGTGGTGGCCCGCTCGACGTACCACGCCCGGTCGAGCACGCCGGCGGCGTCGAACGCCTCGCGGACGTTGGTGAAGGTGCGGCCCAGCTTCAGCACCGCGGCCGAGTCGGTGGTCGCCAGCCACTCGGCGAGCTCGTCGGCGGGCAGCGTGCCGGGCAGCACGGTGAGCACCTCGTCCCGCTCCACCAGCGGCCGGCCGAGCACCGCGGCGGCACCGCTGACGCTGGTCACGCCGGGCACCACCTCGGTCGGGTACCGGTGGGCCAGCCGCTTGTGCATGTGCATGTAGGAGCCGTAGAAGAACGGGTCGCCCTCGGCCAGGACGACGACGTCGCGGCCGGCGTCCAGGTGGGCGGCCAGTCGCGCGGCGGCGGCCTCGTAGAACTCGTCGATCGCGCCCTGGTAGCCGCCGGGGTGGTCGGTGGTCCCGGTGGTCACCGGGTAGACCAGCAGCTCCTCGACCTGGCCCGCGCGCAGGTACGGCGCGGCCAGTCCGCGGGCCACGGACCGGCCGTGCTGGGCGGCGTGGAAGGCGACGACGTCGGCGGCGCCGATCAGCCGGGCCGCCTTGACCGTCACCAGTTCCGGGTCGCCGGGCCCCAGCCCGACCCCGTACAGCCGCCCGGTCACGACGGGCCCACCAGGGCAGAAGTGGTCATTCCTGCCCTCATTCGGCGGTGCTCGCGATCGCGTTGACCGCGGCGGCGGTGATCGCGCTGCCACCGCGACGGCCGCGGACGACGAGGAAGTCCAGGTCCGAGGCGGCCAGCGCCTCCTTGGACTCCACGGCGCCGATGAAGCCCACCGGGATGCCGATCACCGCGGCCGGCCGGGGAGCCCCGTCGCGGACCATCTCCAGCAGGTGGAACAGCGCGGTCGGGGCGTTGCCGATCGCGACGACGGCGCCGTCGAGCCGGTCGCCCCACAGGTGCATGGCCGCGGCGGTCCGGGTGGTGCCCAGCTCGCGGGCCAGCTCGGGAGTGCGCGGGTCGTTGAGCGTGCAGACGACGTCGTTGTCCGCCGGCAGCCGCCGGCGGGTGATCCCGGAGGCGACCATCTGGGCGTCGCACAGCACCGGGGCGCCGGCGTGCAGCGCCTCCCGGGCCCTCGCGACCACGTCGTCGGACCAGGCCACGTCCTGCACCAGGTCCACCTGGCCGCAGGCGTGGATCATCCGCACGGTCACCTGGGCGACGTCGGCGGGCAGCCCGGAGAGGTCGGCCTCGGCGCGGATCGTGGCGAAGGACTGCCGGTAGATCTCGGCGCCGTCGTGCTCGTAGGAGTACATCAGTCCTTCTCGATGAGGTAACCGGTCGGCGTCGCCACGACGTCGACCACGCGGCCGGTGGGGCGGCCGCAGCGGCGCGCGCAGCCGGCCCAGTGCTGCCGGGCGCCGTCGGCCGGCAGCGTGCCGGCGACGACGGCGGCGGTGGCGTCGGCCCGCACGTCGGCCAGTGACCTCGCGCAGCCCGGGCGCCCGGCGCAGGTGGTCACCAGCCGCCACGGGCTGGCCGGCTCGGTGACCAGGCCGGCGGCGGTCAGCGCGTCGACGGCCGGGGCGGCGTCGGCCAGGTCGGGGACGACGACGGTGCGCCAGGGGGTGACCTCGACCTGGGGGGCCAGGTCGGCGAGCAGCTCCGCCTGGTCGGCCGCGAGCCGGCCCAGCGGCACGACCACGGCCAGCGCGCTGCGGCCGTCGTCCTGGGTCAGCACCCCGGCCGGGCCGGTCACCGGCGCGCTGACCCGCTCACGGCCCGGTGCCTCCGGCCGCCGGCCGGTGAGCCGCTCGGCGACCCGCGCCCAGCCGTCGGTCAGCTCGGCCAGCCGCCAGGCCGTCCTGCCCTGGGCGGCCCGCTCGGCGAGGAAGGCCGCGCTGGCGGCCAGGGCCAGGGCGACGGCGTCCCCGGGCCGCGCGCGGACGCCGGAGTCGGTGCCGCCGAGCAGCAGGGCGACGACGTCGGGGGCGAGCGCGAGCAGGGCGACGTCGGCGCCCAGCCCCGCGACGTCGCCGCGGCCGTCGTCGAAGGCGACCAGGAACCGGCCGGGCAGCTCGGCGAGCGCGGGGTCGGCCAGCAGTGCCGCATCGAAGGACCGCACCCAGGGGCGGACGTCGAGGTGCCCGCCCCGCCGGCCGGACAGCCCGCTGGCCAGCACGTTGCGCACCCGTTCGTGGGTGTCGCTGGGCAGCAGCCCCACCACGGCCAGCCGCTCGCCCAGCTCGGTCCCGGCGCCGGGAGCCAGGCCGCGCAGCTGGAGGTTGCCGCGGCTGGTCAGCTCCAGGTGCCCGTCGCCGAGGTCGCGGGCGGCGGCGGCCAGCGTGCGCAGCTGCCCCGCGGTCAGCGCGCCGCCGGGGACGCGTACCCGGGCCAGCTCACCGTCGGCGGCGGCATGGGTCTGCAGGGCGCCGGGGCAGGCGTCGGCCCGGTCCCGCGCCGGCCCGGGGCCGGACGGGGAGACGGTGGTCTGCGCGGAGGACGCGGCGGGGGAGGACGCGGCGAGGGAGGACATGGCGAGGGCGAGGCTACTTCCCCGGATGCGGGGCCCTGCCGGACAGTCGGGGGCCTGTCCGGCAGGGCGGCTGGTCACCGCAGGGCGCGACCGTCCATCTCCGTCCAGACGCGGCGGCGGTCGGCGCGGGTGCGCACCTGGGCCATCGCGGTCACCCGGCGCTGCTGCTCCGGGGTGGCCCGGTGCTGCACGACGGCGAGCTCCGCGTCGCGCATGGCCCGCTCGGCGGCGACCTCCGCCGGGCTGGTGGGCAGCTCCTGGCCGGTGTCGTCGTCCTCGTCGGTGGCCGGTCGCCCGGTCCGGTAGGGCGAGTCCTCGGGCAGGGTGCCGCTGACCCGGCCGTAGGCGCCCAGGGTGAGCAGCACCAGGCCGGCGCAGATGGAGAAGATGACGTTGGCCATGCGCCCTATCTCGTTCGTGGCGTGATGGATCCGGTGCGCAGCGTGGTGGGGAAGTGATGGCCGGGGCCCGGTGTTCGACCGGCCGGAAGGAGCGTCATGACCCAGCCGTTCGAGATCGACCTGCACTCCGAGTACCTGCGCGCCGACCTGTTCTTCGCCATGGGGCAGCCCACCGAGGCCGCCCGCGTGCTGGAGCCGGTGGTGGACGCGGAACCGGGCAACCAGGCAGCGCTGGAGCTGCTCGCCCGCAGCTACTACGGCGCCGCCCAGCTGGCCCGCGCCGAGGAGTCGCTGGCCCGCCTGGTGGAGATCGCGCCGGCCAACGGGTGGGCCCGCCGCGCGCTCGCCCGCACGCTGGAGCGGCAGAGCCGCGCGGACGAGGCCCGCGTCCACCACCGGATGGCCGACGCGCTCGGCGCGGCCTGACCAGGCACCGCACCGAGGGGGCGCGTTCCCACCCGGGACGCGCCCCCGCTGCGTCTCGGGGGACCCGGGACGCCGCCGCGGTCAGTGCGGGTCGGCCGTGGGGGGCAGGGTCGGGTTGGTCCCGTCCAGGCCCGTGCTGGCGGCCGTGCTGCCGCCGGGGGCGGGCCGGGTGACCCCCCGCTCCGCGAAGGGCAGCACCTTGCCCTCGGCCAGCCGCTTCCGGTAGCCGAACAGCTCCCGCTTCACCACCCCGGCCATGATGTAGAGCCCGATGATGTTCGCCAGCGACATCGCGAAGATCATGCTGTCGGAGAAGCCGATCACCGCGTCCAGCGTCGACGAGGCGCCGATGACGACGAAGACGCAGAAGATCACCTTCCACGTGCGGTCGACGACCATCGACTCCCCGAACAGGTACGTCGCGGCCTTCAGCCCGTAGTAGCTCCAGGCGAGCATCGTCGAGTAGGCGAAGAGGATGACCGCCACCGCGAGCACGTAGGGGAACCAGGAGGCGACGGTCGCGAACGCCGCCGAGGTGGTCTGCACGCCGGCTGCGCTCGCGTCGTCGGCGTAGGTGCCGGTGATCACGATCGCCAGCGCCGTCATGGTGCAGATGACGACGGTGTCGACGAACGGCTCGAGCACCGCGACGTGCCCCTCGGTCGCCGGCTCGTGGGTCTTCACCGCGGAGTGCGCGATGGCCGCGGACCCCAGCCCGGCCTCGTTGCTGAACGCCGCCCGGCGGAAGCCCTGGATGAGCACGCCGACGATGCCGCCGAACCCGGCCTCCGGGCTGAACGCCTGCGAGACGATCGCCCACAGCGCGCCGGGGATCTCGGTCAGGTTGGAGAACAGCACGGCCAGGCAGGCGATCACGTAGAAGACCGCCATGAACGGGACGATCTTGTCGGTGACCCGGGCGATGCTGCGGATCCCGCCGATGATCACCGCTCCGACCAGCAGGGCGAGCACCAGGCCGAAGACCGCACCCGCGGCGCCGAATCCCAGCCAGCCGTCCTCGCCGCCGGTCACCGACCGGGCCTGGCTGAACGCCTGGTTGGACTGGAACATGTTGCCGCCGCCGACTGCGCCGCCCAGGGTGAAGACGCAGAACGCGACGGCCAGGACCTTGCCGAACGTGCCCATGCCCTTCTCGGCCAGGCCCTTGCTCAGGTAGTACATCGGCCCGCCGGAGACCCGGCCGTCGGGGTAGACGTTGCGGTACTTCACCCCGAGCGTGCACTCGACGCCCTTGGTGCACATGCCGACCAGCCCGGCGACGATCATCCAGAGGGTGGCCCCCGGCCCGCCGAGGGAGATCGCGACGGCGACGCCGGCGATGTTGCCCAGCCCGACGGTGCCGGAGACGGCGGTGGCCAGCGCCTGGAAGTGGGTGACCTCCCCGGCGTCCTTCGGGTCGTTGTAGTCGCCCTTGACCAGCCTGATCGCGTGCCCGAACGCGCGGAACTGGAAGCCGCGCAGGTAGATGGTGAAGAAGATCCCCGCCACCACGAGCCAGACGACGATCAGCGGCAGCTCCACGCCCTCGTCGATGAAGTCCAGCGGGACGGCGAAGAAGACGATCGAGGTGATGACGTCGGAGATCGGCGCGAAGACGTTGTCGACCTGCTCGTCGAAGGAGGCGGCCAGCACGTCGGCGGAGGGGGTCGTCATCACGGCACCACCAGGACGGGGACGGGGGAGAGCTGGATGAGGCTGCTGGGGGTGGAGCCGAACAGCAGCGTGCGGACCCGGCTCTGCCCGACCCGGCCGACGATGATCCAGGCGGCGTCGTGCTCGCGGGCGAGAGCGACCAGCGTCTCGGCGGGGTGCCCGTGCCGGACGACGCCCTCCACTGCCAGGTCGCCGGCGGCGGTGAGCCGGGCGGTCGCCGGGTCCAGCACCCGTTCCCGGGCCGCCCTGGCCTCGCGTTCCTTCTCGATCGCGCGCCGTTCGTTCTCCTCCGCCGTGGAGAACGAGTAGGGCGACCAGGGAACGACGCAGGCGAGCACGATGCGCAGTTCGTGCCGGCGGGCCGCGTCCGCGGCGGCGTCCGCCGCCCGTCCGCTGGCGTCGCTGCCGTCGAGCCCGACGATGATCGATGTGGACACTGCTGGACCCCCAGCCGTCACGGACGTTGCCGGAAAGCTAGTGGCCCGGCGGGTGTCCTGCCAGGCGAAGCCGCGCCCCTCCCGACCGGACCCCGTGACCTGGACCCGGGATCAGGTCAGCACGTCGGAGAGCGGACCCCAGCGGGCCAGCCCCGCGGCGACCACCACGCCGATCGCCACGGCCAGCAGGGCGACGTCGGCAACTCCGGGCCGGCCGAGCTGCGGATCGCTGGCGAAGCCGCGCATGCGCATGGTCGCCATCAGCGTCGGCCCGCGGCGCACCACCGCGAACAGCACCGGCAGGGACACCTGCAGTGCGTCGCGGATGAACTGGACGGGGTGCCGTACCTCCAGCCGGATGCCGCGCAGCCGCAGGTGGTCGCTGGTCTGGATCGCCTCGGTCAGCGTCGTGTAGAGCAGCCGGTAGGACAGCCCCACGGCGAACGCCGCCTGGGCCGGCAGCCCGATCCCCCGCAGCCCGCGGGCGGTGTCGTCCGGGTCGATCGCGGAGAACAGGCTGACGCTGACCAGGATGGCGCCGGTCCAGGCCAGGATGAGCCGCAGCTCGGCGCTGGCCGCTTCGGCCAGCCCGCCCCAGTCCCCGGCGGTCACCGAGCCCCAGCCGCCGATGAGGACCAGCGCGACGAAGGTCGGGATGTGGATCGCCCACAGTGCCAGCAGCCACCGCCACGGGGTGTGTGCCAGCACCGCGGTCAGCAGCCCGGCGACCACCGGGACGAGCATCCACTGCGGGTCGGGGGCGATGAAGACGAAGGCGAACAGCAGCACCAGCAGCAGCATCTTCACCCGCGGGTCCCGCCGGTCGACGACGGTGTCCCGGTTGACGTAGAGCACGGGCACCTGCGAGGCCATCAGGCGTCCCTCCCCAGGACGGCGGACGCGGGCACCGTGGCCGCCGACGGCGGGCCTGCCGACGGCGGTGCGGCCGAGAGCGCGGTCACCAGGTCGTCGAGGGTGAGCGCCTCGAGCCCGACCGACCGGGCCAGCACGCCGGCCTGCGGCAGGTCCAGCCGCCGCAGGGTGAGCTGCTCGTGGTGCCGGGTGCCGAACACCTCCCGGACCGGGCCCTGCAGCGCGATCGCCCCGTGGTCGAGCACGGTGACGGTGTCGGCGACCTCGGCGACGGAGTCCACGTCGTGCTCGGTGAGCAGCACCGCGGTGCCTCGGCGGCGCAGCTCCCGGACCGTGGCGACCAGCCGGTGCCGGGCCTCCGGGCCCAGCCCGGAGAACGGCGCGTCGAGCACCACGACGCTCGGCTCGACGACGAGTGCCGCCGCGAGCGCCACCAGCCGCCGGTGCGCGCTGGGCAGCAGGATCGGGTCGGCGTCGAGCAGGTCGGCCGGCAGGCCGACCAGCCGGCGGGCGATCTCGACCCGGGCGTCCAGCTCCCCGGTCCGCTTGCGGCGGCGCAACGACAGCGCGATCTCCTCGCGCACCCGGCGCCGGGACAGGCTCTGCGCGGCGCCCTGCGGCAGGGTGGCGACCCGCAGCGCCAGGTCGGCCGGGTGCACGTCGCGGGTGTCCTGGTCGTCGACGACGACGCGGCCGGCGACCGGGCGCAGCAGCCCGGCCAGCAGCCGGACCAGCGTGCTCTTCCCCGCGCCGGTCGGGCCCATCACCGCGTGCACCTCACCCGGGCACACCTGCAGCGAGACCCCGCGGAGGGCCGGCGAACGGTCCGGGTAGGCGAAGTCGACGTCCCGCACCTGGATCCGCGGCGGCTCCCCGGCCCACGGTGGCGCCGGGGCGGTCGCGCCGCCGTTCGGTGACGGCGGGGCGTGCGGGACCCGGGTCCGGCGCAGCAGGTCGGTGAAGTGCTCCGTGGTGAGCGGCGCCTCCGGGAGCTCCAGGCGCCGGGCCGCCCGCAGGGCGAGCGGTGCGTCCAGGTCCGCGAGCGCCCGGACGTCGTCGTCGGCCAGGAGCTCGGCGAGCGGCCCGTCGGCCACCACCGCGCCGTCGGCGAGCACCACCAGCCGGGCGGCCAGGTCGAGCAGCACGCCGGCGTCCTGCTCGACGAGGACGACGGTGCGCCGGCCGGACTCCGCCCGGACGACGCGCAGCAGCTCGGCGCGGTGGGTCGGGTCCAGGTGGCCCATCACGGTGTCCAGGACCAGCACCTGCGGGCGGGTGGCGAGGGTGGCGGCCAGTGCGAGCAGCACCTGCTGGCCTTCCGAGAGCTCCCAGACCCAGCGCTGGGCGAGCTCCTCGCCGGGCAGGCCGACGGAGTCGAGCAGCCGCCGGGCCTCGGTCTCGGCGTCGGCGGGGGTGAGGCCGCGGGTGCGCAGCGGATCGGCCACCTCCGACAGCACCCGGAGCTGGGTGAGCTGGCCACCTGGGTCCTCGAAGACGATGCCGGCGGGGGCGCCGTCGTCGCCGTCCTCCCCGACGACGTGGACCTCGCCGGTCAGCCGGCCACCGGTCACCCCGGGCACCAGGCCGGCCATGGCCAGGCAGAGGGTGGTCTTCCCGGCGCCGGGTGGGCCGACCAGGCCGACCACCTCGCCGTGGGCGATGTCCAGGGACACCCCGTCGAGCGCCGGCAGGTCGCTGGCCGGGTAGTGGAACGTCAGGTCCGCCACGCGGATGCTCATCGGGTCGCCTCCTCCATCGGCTCGATCCGGGCCCGGGGGACCTGGGGCACCAGGTCGGCGTGCCGGGCCAGGCCGCGCGGTTCGAAGCCCAGGTAGCGGTCGATCCGCCCGTACAGCAGCGGCACCAGGCCGAGCAGCGGGAAGACCCCGAGCAGCAGGCCGTCGGCGAGGGTGTTCCCGATGGCGCTGTAGACCGCGATGCTGAACAGCTCGGAGTCGAACAGCACCAGCGACGAGGCCTCGATCACCGCGTGCAGCGCGCCGGCCGCCAGCGCGGCGACGGTCAGCCGGACCTTGCTGAGCGGCCGGTCGCCGACCAGGTACCCCGCCGCGGCGAAGGCGACGACGTAGCCGACGGCGCCGATGACGTCGTCGATCTCGTACCCCTCGAGCATGTCGCGGAGGAACTCCCCGCCCATCGCGCCGAGGGCGACCGCGAACACCGGCCGGCCCAGCGGGACGAGGGCGGCGAGGGCAACCGGGATGAAGAAGGGCTTGGCGTCGATGTCGACCGGGATCTCCGGCACGGCTTCGAGCAGGGTCAGGGCCAGGAAGAACGTCGTGGCGCAGAGCACCGCGACGATCGTCATCCGGGAGGAACTCACGGGGTCCACCGGCTCACCACCTCGGGGTCGGCGCGCGGCGTGCCGTTCCAGCCTCCGCTCGTCCGGATGAACGGCGCAGGCACCCGGCGTGACGTCTGCACGAACACCGGCGCCGGCCCGCGCCCGACCTACGATGGGCCGGTCGCTAGGGACGGCACCCACGGGTGCAGACCCGCGGCCCCCGCGGGCGGATCCGCCGCGCGGCCGCCTGCCCCGGGAGAACTCCGCCGATGCTCCGCCGCACCGTCCCCGCCGCCTTCCTCGCCCTCGGCCTGTCGCTGTCCGCCTGCGGCGGTGACGACGAGTCGGCCGGCGCGGCCCCCGGGATCAGCAGCGACCTCTCCGAGGCCCCCGACATCCCGGCCGCCGAGGAGCCGGCCCCCGCGGAGCTGGTGATCGACGACGTCGTCGTCGGTGACGGGGCCGAGGCGACCGAGGGGACGACAGCCGAGGTCAAGTACGTCGGCGCCTTCTACGAGAACGGCGAGGAGTTCGACTCCTCCTGGGAGAGCGGGGAGGACGTCACGTTCCCGGTGCCGCTCGGCCGGGGCGCGGTCATCGACGGCTTCGAGCAGGGCATCGAGGGGATGCAGGTCGGTGGCCGGCGCGTGGTCACCATCCCCAGCGAGCTGGGGTACGGCGAGCAGGACCAGGGGCCGATCCCCGGCGGGTCGACCCTGGTCTTCGTCATCGACCTCGTCTCCGTCGGCTGACGCAGCACCCGGTGGCGGACCGGCCGGCCCGTACTCCCGGCCCAGGGCCGCGGGCGGCGCGCGGCCTGCTCGCCGCTTACCTGGCACTCGGGGCGTTCGTCACGCTGCGCCCCACCCCGATGGGCCGGTTCTCCGGCCCGATCACCCGCGCTGTGCGGAACGCCACCGGCCTGTCCTGGCCGGACGCGGCCTGGCTCGTCGAGCGCGGTGGGAACGTGCTGCTGTTCGTCCCGCTGGCACTGCTGCTGTGCTGGTCGCTGCCCCGCGTGCCCCGCTGGGCGGTGTGGCTCGGCTGCGTCGCCGGGTCGGTGGCGATCGAGCTCAGCCAGGCGCTGTTCCTGCCGGCGCGGTACCCGTCCCTGGTCGACGTCCTCACCAACAGCACCGGCGCGGCGCTCGGCGTCGGCCTGCACTGGCTGCTCACCCGCCGCCGGGTCGCCCGCACGCACTGACGTCGGCTCGGCCACGTCAGTTGATCTCGTCGGCGTCCCAGGTGAGCGAGCCCTCCGGGTGCACCTCCAGTGCCTCGAGCACCGGGTGGGCCAGCAACTCGTCGACGAGTGCCCGGCTGCCGGCGACCAGCGTGGAGTCGAAGTCGATCTCCGTCCCGACGCACCAGGAGCGGTCGGCCGGCCACCACAGGTTCGGGGACTGAGGGATGAACCACTCGGCGGTCACCTGATCGCCGATGAACCGGGCCGAGCCGAGCGGTCCGCGCAGCAGCAGGTGGTCACGGCCCAACGGGTGCCGCACCCGCGGGCCGGCCAGCTCCTCGGGGGTGAACGCCGGAGGCTCGGGCTCGGACCGCCCGGCGCTGGGGTGGTAGCCGATGACCCCCCCGCCGCGTGTCCACCCAGGCGTAGCCCTCCCAGAGGCAGAACCAGCACTCGTCCGGGGTGGTGGTGTGCCCGGCCAGGACGTCGAGCAGTTCGGTCAGGTGCTGCGGGTCGAGGTTGCCCTCCTCGGGCCGGCCGTCGGTCCAGTCGCCGCCCTGCCCGTCCAGCGGGTCGTCGGAGCCGACCAGCCGGTGCCACTGGACCAGCGGGTGCACGGTGCGGCCGGTCGCCGCGGCGACCTCGCGCCAGGGCACCAGCCGGTCGCCGACGTCCACCGGGTGCAGCAGCCGGGCGTACGCCTCGAACCCGGTGGGGACGACGCTGCCCACGAGCCCGATGCCAGGGGCGAGCCGCGGCCGGATCCAGGACGCGGTGGCGACGTCCGCGCTGTACGCCGGGGCCTCGGGGTGCACGGGGGCCATCGTCGCCGGGGTGTCCAGCGGGTTCCGCTGCCCGTGCCCGCCCCCGGGTGCCGGTAGCGTCTGCCGCACATCACGGCAGTGCGCAGGAAGCCGGTGCGAGTCCGGCGCGGTCCCGCCACTGTGACCCCTCGCCGCGCTGCTGGGCGGGGGCGAGCCAGACACTCCGGCTGCCGTGTCCGACGACCCGGGGCGCGGACCCCGAGGAGGCATCTGTGCGCACGTTCACGCTCCTGTCCACCAGCGACACCGACCTGCTGAGCGCCCGGTCCGCCGCGGCCGCGTGGCGGCTGGGCAACCCGTCCCGCCTCGGCGCCGACGGCATGACCGAACTGGCCGCCGGCAGCGACCTGGTCGTGGTGCGCATCCTCGGTGTGCGCCGGCACTACGAGGAGATGCTCAGCCCGCTGCTGACCTCCGGCGTCCCCGTGCTCGTGCTGGGCGGCGAGCAGGTGCCCGACGCCGAGCTGATGGAGCTCTCCACCGTCCCGATGGGGGTGGCCACGGAGGCGCACGGCTACCTCGCGCAGGGCGGCCCGGAGAACCTCACCCAGCTGCACCGCTTCCTCGCCGACACGGTGCTGCTGGACGGCGAGGGCTTCGAGCCGCCGTCGGTGGCACCGGAGTGGGGCGTCCTGGAGCGTTCCTCGACCGTGACCGAGGGGCCGGTCGTCGCCGTCCTCTACTACCGGGCGCACCAGCTGTCCGGGAACACCGGCTTCGTCGAGGACCTGTGCACCGCGATCGAGGACGCCGGCGGACGTGCGCTGCCGGTGTTCACCGCCAGCCTGCGCAGCGTCCCCGACGACCTGCTCGAGGTGCTCCGCACCGCCGACGCCCTGGTGGTCACCGTGCTCGCCGCCGGCGGCTCGCGGCCCGCGACCGCGCAGGCCGGCGGGGACGACGGCGCCTGGGACGTCGGCCAGCTCGCGGCGCTGGACGTCCCCGTCGTCCAGGGGCTGTGCCTGACCCGCTCGCGCGCCGAGTGGGCCGCCGACGACGACGGGCTCTCCCCGCTCGACGTCGGCAACCAGGTGGCGATCCCGGAGTTCGACGGCCGGCTGATCAGCGTGCCGTTCTCCTTCAAGGAGACCGACGCCGACGGGCTGACCTCCTACGTCGCCGACCCCGAGCGCGCCGCCCGGGTCGCCGGCACCGCGGTGGCGCACGCCCGGCTGCGGCACACCCCGCCGGCCGAGCGCCGCATCGTGGTCATGCTGAGCGCCTACCCGACCAAGCACGCCCGGATCGGCAACGCCGTCGGCCTGGACACCCCGGCCTCCACCGTGCGGCTGCTCGCCGCGATGCACGGCCAGGGGTACGACGTCGGCCCGTTCGACGGGCCCGACGCGCTGCCCGGCGTCGCCGATCTGGACGGCGACGCGCTGGTGCACGCGCTGATCGCCGCCGGCGGGCAGGACGAGGACTGGCTGACCGAGGAGCAGCTGTCCGGCAACCCGGTGCGCATCCCCGCCGCCGAGTACCGGCGCCACTTCGCCACCCTCCCCGAGGAGCTGCGCGACGCGGTGGTCGAGCACTGGGGGGAGGCGCCCGGCTCGCTCTACGTGGACGACGACTCGATCGTCTTCGCCGCGCTGCGCGCCGGGAACGTGGTGGTGATGGTCCAGCCGCCGCGTGGCTTCGGGGCCAACCCGATCGCGATCTACCACGACCCGGACCTGCCGCCCTCGCACCACTACCTCGCCGCCTACTGGTGGCTGCGCAGCGTCTTCGGCGCCCACGCGATGGTGCACGTCGGCAAGCACGGCAACATGGAGTGGCTGCCGGGCAAGACCGTCGGGCTGTCGGCCGCGTGCGCCCCCGACGCCGCCATCGGCGACCTGCCGCTGGTGTACCCGTTCCTGGTCAACGACCCGGGCGAGGGCACCCAGGCCAAGCGCCGGGCGCACGCCACCCTGGTCGACCACATGGTGCCGCCGATGGCCCGCGCCGACTCCTACGGCGATATCGCCCGGCTGGAGCAGCTGCTCGACGAGCACGCCAACATCGCCGCGATGGACCCGGCGAAGCTGCCCGCCGTCCGGCAGCAGATCTGGACGCTGATGCAGGCGGCCAAGCTCGACCACGACCTGGGCCTGCACGAACGGCCCGAGGACGACCACTTCGACGAGATGATCCTGCACGTCGACGGCTGGCTCTGCGAGGTCAAGGACTCCCAGATCCGCGACGGCCTGCACGTGCTCGGCGCGCCGCCCACCGGGCAGAACCGGATCGACCTGGTGCTGGCCATGCTCCGCGCCCGGCAGATCTGGGGCGGCCAGGTCGCGCTGCCCGGGCTGCGGCAGGCGCTGGGGCTGACCGAGGACGGCACGGCCGGGCTCAAGGAGACCGACCGGGTCGAGGCGCTGGCCGAGGCGCTCGTCGAGGGCATGGAGGCCGCCGGCTGGACCGCCGACGCCGTCGACCCCGTCGTCCGCGAGGTGCTCGGCTCCGACGACGAGGCCGTGGCCGAGGTGCTGCGGTTCGCCGTCGCCGAGGTGGTGCCCCGGCTGGCGCGCACGACCGACGAGCTGGACATGACCCTGCACGCCCTGGACGGCGGGTACGTGCCGGCCGGACCCTCGGGGTCGCCGCTGCGCGGGCTGGTCAACGTGCTGCCGACCGGGCGGAACTTCTACTCCGTCGACCCGCGCGCGGTCCCCTCGCGGCTGGCCTGGGAGACCGGGCAGGCGATGGCCGACTCGCTGGTCGAGCGGTACCGCGCCGACCACGACGGGGAGTTCCCGCGCTCGGTGGGGCTCTCGGTGTGGGGCACCTCGGCGATGCGCACCGCCGGCGACGACGTCGCCGAGGTGCTCGCGCTGCTCGGCGTCCGCCCGGTGTGGGACGAGGCGTCCCGGCGGGTCACCTCGCTGGAGCCGATCGACCTCGACGAGCTGGGCCGGCCGCGGATCGACGTCACGGTGCGCATCTCCGGCTTCTTCCGGGACGCCTTCCCGCACGTGGTCACCATGCTCGACGACGCCGTCACCCTGGTCGCCTCGCTGGAGGAGCCCGACGAGGAGAACTTCGTGAAGGCCCACGTCGACGCCGACCAGGCGACCCACGGGGACCGGCGGCGGGCCACCGCCCGGGTCTTCGGCTCCAAGCCGGGCGCCTACGGGGCCGGGCTGCTGTCGCTGATCGACTCCCGCAACTGGCGGGGCGACGCCGACCTCGCCGAGGTGTACGCGGTGTGGGGCGGCTACGCCTACGGCCGCGACCTGGACGGCGTCGAGGCCCGGCCGGACATGGAGGCGGCCTACAAGAGGATCGCGGTGGCGGCGAAGAACGTCGACACCCGCGAGCACGACATCGCCGACTCCGACGACTACTTCCAGTACCACGGCGGGATGGTCGCCACCGTCCGCGCGCTCACCGGCAAGGCGCCGGAGGCCTACATCGGCGACTCCACCCGGCCCGAGCAGGTGCGCACCCGGTCGCTGACCGAGGAGACCTCCCGGGTCTTCCGTGCCCGGGTGGTCAACCCCAAGTGGCTGGCCGCGATGCGCCGGCACGGCTACAAGGGCGCCTTCGAGCTGGCCGCGACCGTCGACTACCTGTTCGGCTACGACGCCACCACCGGCGTGGTGGCCGACTGGATGTACGAGAAGCTCACCGAGACCTACGTGCTCGACCCGGAGAACCGGGCGTTCATGGAGCAGTCGAACCCCTGGGCGCTGCACGCCATCGCCGAGCGGCTGCTGGAGGCGGTGGACCGGAAGATGTGGGCCGAGCCCGACCCGGCGCTGCTGGCGGAGCTGCAGCAGGCCTACCTGGACACCGAGGGTGACCTGGAGGGCGGGGAGACACCCGCCCAGGCCCGCGCCTGACCCCTCGTGTCCGCCACGATGGCCAGCTCGGCGGAACGGGGCGGTGGGAGGGTGGGGCATGGCTGATCGAGGCAAGCGTTCTGGTGGCGCGGCGGGGGGTCCGGCGGTCGAGCTGGGCTGGTTCGCCGCGGTGTTCGCCGTCACCTACGTCGTCCAGGAGGCGGTCTACCGGGCGACCGGCTGGCCACGGCTGTGGATCATCCTGGTCGTGCTCTCGCTCGGCTGGCTCGTCAAGGGCGCTGCGCAGCGGTGGTGGGCGCGACGTTCCGCGGACCGATCGGCAGCCCGCTAGCCGATGAGTTCGTCGGTGCCCGGCGGTCTACTGGTGCATGGCGACGACTCTGCTGGCGATCGGCACCCGCAAGGGGCTCTGGCTCGCGACGAGTGACGACCGGCGCAGCTGGTCCCTCTCCGCACCGCACTTCCTGATGACCGAGGTGCCGAGCATCGGCATCGACACCCGCGACGGCCGCACCCGGGTGCTGCTCGGCGTCCGCTCGGAGCACTTCGGCCCGACCGTCCTCCACTCCGACGACCTCGGGCAGACCTGGACCGAGCCCGAGGCCGGCGCGATCCGGTTCCCGGCCGACGCCGGGACCGCCCTCGAGCGGGTCTGGCAGCTGCACCCGGACACCGCCGACCGGCCCGGGGTGGTGTGGGCCGGTTGCGAGCCGATCTCCGTGTGGCGCTCCGAGGACGGCGGCGCGCACTTCGAGCTGTGCCACGGGCTGTGGGACCACCCGCACCGCGCCGAGTGGGGCGCCGGCTACGGCGGGGCGGCGGCGCACTCCGTCGTCCCCGGGCCCGACGGCACGGTGCACGTCGCGATGAGCACCGGCGGCGTCTACCGCACGCGGGACGGCGGGGTCTCGTGGCAGCCACGCAACGCGGGCATCTCGGCGTACTTCCTGCCTGGGCCGGCGCCGGAGTTCGGCCAGTGCGTGCACAAGATCGCCCGGGACGCCGCCGATCCACGGCGGCTGTACGCGCAGAACCACCACGGCGTGCACCGCTCCGACGACGACGGCGACACGTGGACCTCGATCGCCGACGGGCTGCCCTCGGACTTCGGCTTCGTGATGCTGGCCGATCCGCGCCGGGGTGGGCGGATCTGGGTGGTGCCGCTGGTCGCCGACGGGCAGCGGATCCCGCCGGACGGGCGCCTGGCGGTGCACCGCAGCGACGACGCGGGGGAGACCTGGCAGCGGCTGGACGGCGGCCTGCCCACCGACGAGTACAACGCGGTGCTGCGCGACGCCGCCTGCGTGGACGCCGGTGACCCGGTGGGCGTCTACCTGGGCACCCGGGGCGGGGAGGTGTACGCCAGCGCCGACGCGGGGGAGTCGTTCACCCAGGTCGCCGGCCACCTGCCCGACGTGCTGTGCGTACGCGCCGCGGTGCTGCCGTGACCGTGCGGGTGCTGCTGCCGCGGCTGCTGGCGGACTGCACCGGCGGGCGGTCCTCGGTGCCGCTCGACCTCCCCACCGGCGCGACGGTGGCCGCGGTGCTCGATGCGCTGGCCGCGGAGCACCCGGTGTTCGACCGGCGGGTGCGGGACGAGACCGGGGCGCTGCGCCGGCACGTGAACGTCTACGTCGACGGTGACGAGGTGCGCCGGCTGCGCGGGCTGGCCACGGTCGTCCCAGCCGGCGCGGAGGTGATGGTGGTGCAGTCCGTCGCCGGGGGGTGAGGGTCAGGCCAGCAGCAGCGCCGCGGTGAGCAGGGTCGCCGTCGTGGCCACCTCGCCCATCGCGCCCATCACGTCGCCGTTGACCCCACCCAGCCGGGTGCGGGCGCGGGTGAGGAGTGCCTCCGACGAGCCCAGCCCGGCGGCGACGGCGGCGACCAGCACGAGCGCGGCGACGGGGGCGTCTGCGCGCAGCAGCCATCCGCTCCCGGCCACGGCCGCGGCGGTGAGCAGCGCCGCCCCGGCCAGCCACCCGCGGGAGACGGTGCCGGCCACCGCCCGGCCCAGCGAGGACCCCTCGGCGATCGGTACCCCCGGCAGCCCGGTGCGGGCCATCGCCAGCCGTGCGGTCACCGTTGCGGCGGGCAGGGCGAGCCAGCCGCCGTCCAGCGTGAGCAGCTGGGCCAGGGTCGCCACCTGCAGCAGGAGAGTGAGCACGAGGGTGGCGACGCCGAACGGGCCGACGTCGCCCGAGCGCATCACCGCCAGCGCCTTCTCCCGCCCGCGCAGCGGGCCCAGCCCGTCGGCGGTGTCGGCCAGCCCGTCCAGGTGCAGCCCGCGGGTGAGCAGCGCCAGGACGGCGACCCCGAGCACCGCACCCACCAGGGGGCTCGCGGCCTGCGCACCGGCCCAGGCGACCGCGGTGGCCACCCCGCCGAGCACCAGCCCGACCAGCGGGGCCCAGGGCAGTGCGCCCCGCACCGAGTCGACCGGCGGCGTGCGCACCGCGCTGAGCAGGGAGAACGCCTCGACCAGGCCGGACCACCAGCGGCGGCTCATCGCAGCCGCTGCGGCAGCCCCGCGACGACGAACCACACCTCGTCGGCGGTGGCGGCCAGCCGCTGGTTCACCGTGCCCAGGGTGTCGCGGAAGAGCCGCCCGGCGCGGGTCTCGGGGACCACGCCCAGGCCGACCTCGTCGCTGACCGCGACCACGTGCGCCGGGGTCATCACCCAGTTGTTGACCAGGGCGTCGCAGCGGTCGGTGAGCCGGGCCAGCGCGGCCTCGGCGTCGCCGGCCCCTCCGGCCGCGTGCGCGCCGCCGCCGTCGACGGCATCCCACACGCCCGACTCGTCCATCAGCGCCGCCACCCAGGTGGTCACGCTGTCGACCAGGACGGCGCCAGCGCGCACCAGCTCCGAGGGGGCGGTGGTCTCCACCGTCGTCCACCCGGCCGGACGGCGGGCCCGGTGGGCGGCGACCCGTGCCGCCCACTCCGCGTCGTCCGGCACGCTCGACGAGGTGGCCAGGTAGGTGACCTCGGCCCAGTCGTCCAGCAGCTGCTCGGCGTGCGCCGACTTGCCCGAGCGCGAGCCGCCCAGCACCAGCACCCGGCTCATCGGGCCAGCTCCAGCCGGGTCACCGTGCCGTTGTGCGGGGTGACCACCGGCATCTCCGCCGGTCCCAGCCCGGCGGCGACCGCCTGCGCGGCCCGGATCGTGTCGCCGTGGGTGACCAGCGCGACCACCTCCGCCGGTGGGTCGGCGGCCAGCCGAGCGAGGAAGGTCGCCACCCGGGCGTGCAGCTGCGCCAGGCTCTCCCCGCCCTCGGCGGACCAGTGCACGTCGGTCCAGTCGACGACGTCCCACAGCTCGCGGGACGGGCGGCCCTCCAGCACGCCGTAGCCCTGCTCGCGCAGCTCCGGGGTCGTGGTGACCGGCAGTCCGGTGGCGGCGGCGCAGTGCTCGGCGGTCTGCACCGCGCGCAGCAGGTCGCTGGAGACCAGGGCCCCCGGTCCGGTGCCGGCGGTGCGGAGCGCGGTCAGCTCGGCGGCGGCGGCCGCCGCCTGCTGGTGCCCGAGGGCGGTGAGCGGCACGTGCGGCGTCTGGCCCTGCATCAGGCCGGCGGCGTTCCACTCGCTCTGGCCGTGCCGGACGAGGAGGAGAGTCAGCGGGCCGGCCATCGCACAGGAGCCTAGGGGCACCCGCCCGGCCCCCGGGCGCGGCATCCTGGCGGCATGACCCCCGCGGAACCCGTCAACGTCACCGCCGCCCTCGCCGGCTTCACCGACGTCTACAGCCCACGCATCGTCGCCCGGGTCAACGACTACGACGTCCGGATCGCGCACACCCTCGGTGAGCACGTCTGGCACGTCCACGAGGACACCGACGAGTTCTTCCTCGTCCTGGACGGCCGCTTCGACGTCGCCGTCCGGCAGCCCGACGGCTCGGAGGTGACCGTGCAGCTGGAGCGCGGCGACACCTTCGTGGTCCCGCGGGGCACCGAGCACAAGCCCTCCTCGCCCGGCGGGTCGATCCTGATGTTCGAGCCCACCGGCACGGTCACCACCGGGGACGACGAGGGCGTGGCCGTCCCCGATCACGTCGACCGCACGGTGGGCCGCCCGCTCTGACCCGCGCCGGAGGGTGACTCGTACCGTCGTCGGCGTGACGATCCCGCTGCGCCCCGGTGCCGGCCGCGCCGCCGCGCCCGCCACCCGCCCGACCGGCCCCGATCCGCTGGCCCCGCTGCTCGAGCTGCCGGGGGTGACCGCTGCGGCGGAGGGCGCCCGGGCCGCGGTCGACCGGCTGCTCGGCCACCGGGTGCTGCGGCGGGAGTCGGCGGGGGTGAGCGCCGAGTCGGCGCTGCGCGGGGCCCGGGCGTCGGCGGCGCTGGAGGGCGTCGACGTCCCGCTGCCCGCCGTCCGCGCCGGGGAGGTGAGCGACCCGGTCGTGCAGGGCTCGCTGCGGGTGTCGGTGGGGCTGGGGTCGATGGTGGAGACCTGGGAGCGTGCGCCGGGCCAGGTGCTGGCCCGGCTGCACGTGCTGGCCGCGGCCGACCTCACCGACCGCGAGCAGCTCGGCCGGCCCAGCGGCGCGGCCGGCGCCCGGCTGGGTGCGCTCTTCTCCCTGGTCACCGGGGCGACGACGGTGCCGGCGGTGGTGCTCGCCGCGATCGTGCACGGCGAGCTGGTCGCGCTCAGTCCGTTCGGCACCCAGGACGGCGTGGTGGCCCGCGCCGCCGGACGGCTGGTCGGCATCACCCGGGGGCTGGACCCGAAGGCGGTCTCGGTGCCCGAGGTGGGCTTCGCCGAGCTGGGCGCCGCGGCGTACGCGGCCGCGGTGGCGGGGTACCGCTCCGGCGGTCCGGACGGCGTCGCCGGCTGGCTGGTGCACTGCTGCCGGGCCACCGAGCTCGGGGCCACCGAGGGCCTGGCGATCTGCGAGAGCCTGCTGCGCGGCTGACGGCGCCGTCGGCCGGTCCGGTGGTGCCCGGCCGTGGTGACCGCGACACTGGACCGATGCGCTTCCTCGACGTCGCCGGGCTCGGACGGGTCAGCCGGATCGGGCTGGGCACCTGGCAGTTCGGCTCCCGGGAGTGGGGCTACGGCGACGCCTACGCCGGCGGGGCGGCCGCCGACATCGTCCGGCGTGCCCTGGACCTGGGCGTCACGTTCTTCGACACCGCCGAGGTCTACGGCTTCGGCCGCAGCGAGCGGATCCTCGCCGAGGCGCTGGGGGAGCGGCGGAACGAGGTCGTGGTGGCCAGCAAGGTCTTCCCCGTCGCACCGTTCCCGCCCGTGGTGCGCAACCGGGCGACCGGGAGCGCCGCCCGGCTGCAGCTGGACCGGATCCCGCTCTACCAGGTGCACCAGGCCAACCCCGTGGTGCCCGACTCGGTGACCATGCCCGGGCTGCGGACCCTGCAGGAGGAGGGCCTGATCGGCGCGGTCGGGGTCTCCAACTACTCGCTGGCGCGCTGGCAGGCCGCCGACCGGGCGCTCGGTTCCCCGGTGGTCAGCAACCAGGTGCAGTTCTCCCTGGCCCACTCCGGCCCACTCGCGGACATGGTCCCCTTCGCCGAGCGCGAGCAGCGCGTCGTGATCGCCTACAGCCCGCTGGCCCAGGGACTGCTCGGCGGCCGGTACTCCGCCGACCACCGCCCCGGCGGCGTCCGGGCGATGAACCCGCTGTTCGGCAGCGAGAACCTGCAGCGTGCCCAGCCGCTGCTGGACCTGCTCCGCGAGGTGGCCGACGCGCACGACGCCACGCCCGCCCAGGTCGCGCTCGCCTGGCTGCTGGGTCTGCCGCAGGTCGTGGTGATCCCCGGGGCATCCAGCGTCGAGCAGCTGGAGTCGAACGTGGCCGCCGCGGAGCTGGAGCTGGCGCCCGGCGAGCAGGAGTCGCTGACCGCAGCCGCCCGGGCGTTCCAGCCCGTCTCCGCCGTCCGGACGCTGACCGACCAGGTGGCGGATCAACTGACCGAGCGCGCCGGCCGGCTGCGCGGTGCGTTCGAGGAGCTGCGCGGTCGGGCGGGTCGCTGAGCCAGGCGTCAGGCGCCGCGCCGCCGGCCGCGACCGGCCGGCGGCGATGCCAGCGGCAGTGCGTCCGCCTCGGGCGAGAGCGCGCGCAGCGCCCGCCGGCGGGCGTACCAGGCCAGCCCCGCCACCGCAGCGCTGACGCCGACCCCGACCCCGGTCACGACCGGCGTCCGCCCGCCGAAGCGCGAGCGCAGCGTCACCGGGCGGGTGAACTCCAGCACCGGCCAGCCGCGCTCGGTGGCGGCCCGGCGCAGGCCCCGGTCGGGGTTGACGGCCGTGGGGTGGCCGACCGCCTCGAGCATCGGCAGGTCGGTGACCGAGTCGCTGTAGGCGAAGCAGTCCGCGAGGTCCCAGCCCTGTTCCGCGGCGATCTCCCGCATGGCGGCGGCCTTGTGCTCCCCGTAGGCGTAGAAGTCGATCTCGCCGGTGTACCGGCCGTCGACGGTCACCATCCGGGTGGCCACCACCCGGTCGACGCCGAGCATCTCGCCGATCGGGCCGACCATCTCCGCCCCGCTGCTGGAGACGATGACGATCTCCCGGCCGGCGGCCCGGTGCGCCTCGATCAGGTCGGCGGCCTCGGCGTAGATCAGCGGGTCGACGATCTCGTGCAGCGTCTCCCGGACGATGTCGTGCACCACGGCGACGTCCCACCCGGTGGTCATCGCGGTGATCTGGCGGCGCATGCGCTCCATCTGGTCGGCATCGGCGCCGGCGAGGGAGAAGACGAACTGCGCGTAGGCGCCCTTGAGGACCGCCCGACGGTTGATCAGCCCACCCTGGAAGAACGGTCGTCCGAAGGCCAGGGTGCTGGACTTCGCGATGACCGTCTTGTCCAGGTCGAAGAACGCCGCAGCGCGGGTCACATCCCACACGGTAAGGGGATCGGCAGTCCTGCTGTCCAGGTGCACCGCCGTCCACACCCCGAGGGGTCATCCACAGTTCGCCGCCGCGACTTCCGTCCCGGCTCCGGTGCCGATGCGCTGGTCCGGTGCCTGTTCCCCCGCGCCGCGCCGGCGCCCTCCCGTCCGACTGCCGCCCCGTCGTCGCCAGCACCGACGAGACGCTCCTCGACGACCTGCTGGGGGTGCTCGCCGCCGCCGGTGCCACCGCCGAGCTGACCAGCGGCGGCCCGGCGCTGCGCCGCGCCGCCCGCGACGCCCCGCTGGTGCTGGTCGGAGGTGACCTGCTCGACAGTGCACCGGTCCGCTCGCTGCCCCGGCGACCGGGCCTGCTGGTGGTGACCGGCAGCGAACCCGCGCCCGAGGTGTGGGCCGCGGCGGTGGAGCTGGGCGCCGAGCGGGTGGTGGTGCTGCCCCGGGACGAGGCGTGGTTGCTGGAGCGCGCCGCGGCGGCGGTCCGCGCCCCCGCCCGGCCCGGCTGGCTGGCCGTGGTCGGCGGCGCCTGCGGCGGGGCCGGGGCGAGCACGCTGGCGGCCGCCCTCGCCGTGGCCGCGCCGGCCACCGGAGCCGACGAGGTGCTGCTGGTCGACGGCGACGGCTGGGCGGGCGGGCTGGACCTGCTGCTGGGTGCCGAGCGTGCGCCCGGGCTCCGCTGGCCCGAGCTGTCCGGGCTGAGCGGCCGGGTGTCCGGCGCGGCCCTGGTGGCCGCTCTGCCCGAGGCGCACGGCGTCGCGGTCCTGTCCGCCTCCCGCGACCACCCGCAGCCGGTGCCCCCCGACGCGCTCCTGGCGGTGGCCTGCGGGTCGCGGGACAGCGGTCTGGGCGTGGTCGTCGACCTGCCCGCGCGCGACGCCGCCACCGAGCAGGTGCTGGCCGCCGCCGACCTCGCCGTGCTGGTCGTGCCGGCCCGGCTCCGGGCCGCGGCTGCCGCCCGGACGCTGCTGGGCGCGCCGGCCGGCGCCTGGTCCGCCGCCCTGCTGGTGAGCCGGCCGGTGCCCGGAGGGCTCACCCGGGCGGAGGTCGCCGACGTGGCGGGCCGGCCGGTCTTCGCCGAGCTGGGCACCGACCGGGCCGCCGTGGTGCGCAGCGAGCGCGGCGAGCCGCCCTCGGTGGCCGCGCGTGCCCCGCTGGGCCTGGTCAGCCGTCAGCTGCTCGGCCGGCTGCCCGGGCGTGCGGCGTGACCGCCGCGGCGACCACCCCGCTCATCGACCGGGTCCGGTCCCGGCTGGCCAGCGGCGCGGCTGCCGGTGCACCCGGGGCCGCAGCCGTCGCCGCGCTGGTCCGCGAGGAGAGCGGCGGCCTGCTCGGCGACCGGGCGGTGCTGGACGCCGTCCGGCTGGCCACCGACGAGCTGGCCGGCGCCGGGGTGCTCGAACCGCTGCTGCGCCGCCCGGGGGTCACCGACGTGCTGGTCAACGGGCCGGACGAGGTGTGGGTCGACTGCGGCGGTGGCCTGGAGCGCGCCGACGTCCGGTTCGCCGACGAGGCCGCGGTGCGTCGGCTCGCCGTCCGGCTCGCCGCGTCGGCGGGCCGGCGGCTGGACGACGCCGCACCCTGGGTCGACGCCGGGCTGCCCGACGGCACCCGGCTGCACGCGGTGCTGTCGCCGGTCGCCGCCGGGAGCACCTGCCTGTCCCTCCGGGTGCTGCGGCGGGCCGTGCTCACGTTCGCCGACCTGCACGCGCGCGGCGCCTTCCCCGGCGCGGCCGCCGACCTGCTGCGGGCGGCGGTGCGCCGGCGGCCGGCCTTCCTGGTCACCGGCGGAACCGGCACCGGCAAGACCACCGTGCTGTCCGCGCTGCTGGGGCTGGTGGACCCCGCCGAGCGGATCGTGCTGTGCGAGGACGCCCCCGAGCTCGCCCCCGGCCATCCGCACGTCGTGCGCCTGCTGACCCGGCCGCCCAACGTCGAGGGCGCCGGCGCGGTCACCCTGCGGGACCTGGTCCGGCAGGCGCTGCGGATGCGCCCGGACCGGCTGGTGGTCGGCGAGGTCCGTGGCGGGGAGGTGGTCGACCTGCTGGCCGCGCTGAACACCGGTCACGACGGCGGCTGCGGCACCCTGCACGTCAACCGGGCGGCCGACCTGCCCGCCCGGCTGGAGGCGCTCGGCAGCACGGCGGGCCTGGACCGGGCGGCGGTGCACAGCCAGGCGGCGGCCGCGCTCGGGCTGGTCGTCCACCTCCGCCGCGGGCCGGCCGGGCGCGCCGTCGACGAGCTCGGCGTCGTCCGGCGGCGGGGCGACCTGATCGAGGTCGCGCCGGGCTGGCGGGCCGACGGCGAGGGGTGTCCGGCGCGGACGGAGCTGGCCGACCTGCTCGGCTGCCGGGTGCCCGGATGAGCGCGCCGGCCCTGGTGGTGCTGGCGGCGGCGCTGCTGGCCTGGCCGCCGGCGGCCGGTGCGGTGCAGCGGCTCGGGGCGGGGTCTCGCCCGCGGTGGCGCCTGCCCCGGCCCGGGACGACGGCGCACCGGTGGGCGGTCCGGTACGGGCCGGCCGTCGTGCTGGGCAGCGCTGCACTGCTGCTGTCGACGCCGGTGGTCGCAGCGCTGGCGGCGGTCTGCGCTGCTGCCGCAGCGCGGGTCGTGCGCGGCCGGGTGCAGGCGGAGGCGGAGGAACGGCGCACCCGCGCACTGGCGGAGGCGCTGGGCGTCCTGGTCGCCGAGGTCCGCTCCGGGCGCCCGCTCGCCGAGGCCGCCGGTGCTGCGGCGGCCGGCTGCCCGGACCGGGTCACGGCGCGGGCGCTGGAGCCGGTGCTGCGGCTCGGCGAGCCGCCACCGCTCCGGCCGGGTGACCCGCTCGGCCCGGCGCTGGTGCGGCTGGCGGCGGCCGTCCGGCTCAGCCTGCGCACCGGGTGCTCGCTCGCCGCCGTCGTCGGTGCGGTCGAGGACGACCTGCGGGCGCGGCTGCGCACCGCGGCCGAGCTCCGCGCCGCGGTGGCCGGGCCGCGGGCGAGCGCGACCGTGCTGGCGGGCCTGCCGGTGCTCGGGCTGCTGATGGGCGCCGGTGTCGGGGCCGATCCGTGGCGGGTGCTGACCACCACCACGCCGGGCACCGTCCTGCTCGTCGTCGGGGTGGGGCTGGAGGTGGCCGGGCTGGCCTGGTCGGCCCGGCTGGTCGGCCGGGTCGTGCGCGGGTGACCGGCGCCGCGCCGGCCGCGGTGGCGCTCGCGGCCGCGCTGCTGTGCTGGGTGCCGCCCGACGCCGCCCGGCGGGCCCGGGTCCGGGCGCTGGCCAGGCCAGCCGGGGACGGCTCGGGCGGCCGGTCGCGCCGGCCGGCCGGGAGCCCGCCCGGCCCGATGCGGCGCCGCGCCGAGGCGGCCGGGGGTGCCCTGGCGGTCTTCGCGCTGCTCGGTGGCGGGCTGGCCGGCGCGGTCGCGGCCGGGGTGGCCGGTGTGGCGCTGGACCGGGTGCTGCGCCGGGCGGGAACGGACCCGGAACGCACCGACACCGCGCAGCAGCGCGCCGACCTGCCGGTGGCCTGCGACCTCCTGGCGGTGTGCCTGGCCGCGGGGACACCGGTGGGGGAGGCGCTGGCCGCGGTCGCCGGGGCGGTGCCCGGCCCGTTGGGCGACCGGCTGGAGCAGGTGGCGGCGCTCCACCGGCTGGGCGCGACGCCGCAGCGTGCCTGGGCCGGGGTCGGATCACCGGTCGACGCGCTGGCCCGGGTGGTGGTGCGGGCTGGGGAGTCCGGCTCGTCCGTGGTCCCGGCGCTGCAGCGACTGGCCGTCGACCTCCGCGGCGAGGAGCGGGTCCGGGTCGACGCCGCCGTCCGGCGGGCGGGGGTGTGGGTGCTCGCCCCGCTCGGCCTCTGCTTCCTGCCGGCGTTCCTTTGCCTGGGCGTCGTCCCCCTGGTGCTGGGGATCGCCGCGGACGTCTTCGGCTGAGGCACGGCCGGTGCCCGGCTCGCCGGCCGGTGTCCACAACCGGACCTCCTCTCCACAACTCCACCTGCCACCTGGGCGGCGGGCGGACGCGCCGGGAGGGTCGGGTCGACGGGCCGAGGGGCGGCTCGCGGGAGGGAGCGAGATGAGCGCGCAGGACGACGGGGGACGGCCCGGTGGAGGGGTGGCGGCGGCGCTGCGCCGGCGCTGGTCGGCGCTGCGGGAGCCGGGGGAGGAGGGGATGAGCACCGCCGAGTACGCGGTCGGCACGGTGGCGGCGTGCGCGTTCGCCGCGGTGCTCTACCAGGTGGTCACCGGCGGGTCGGTGCTCGCCGCGCTCGGTGACCTGGTCGAGTCCGCGCTGAGCACGCTGTCCTGACCGTGGTCCGGGTGCGGCGCGGCTCCCGCCCGGAGCGCGAGGACGGGATGGTCACCGCGGAGACCGCGGTCGTCCTCCCGGTGCTGCTGTTCGTGCTGGCGGGGGCGGTCGCCGCGGTGGTCGTGGTCGCCGGTCAGCTGCGCTGCGTCGACGCCGCCCGGGAGGGGGCCCGGGCGGCGTCGCGCGGTGAGCCGGCCGTCGTGGTGCAGCGGATCGCCGGTGCCGCCGCTCCCGACGGCGCCGTGGTCGGCGTGGGCAGCAGCGGCGACGCGGTGACCGTCACGGTCACCGCGGTGGTCGCACCCCTGGGCCCGGTGCCGTGGCGGGTGACCGTCACCGCGACAGCCACGGCCGTGGTCGAACCCGCCGCCCGCGGGAGCGCACCGTGACGAGCCGCGGCGCCGAGGCGGAACGGGGCTCGGCCACGATCTGGGTGGTCGCCCTCGCCGGGCTGCTGGCCGCGGTCGGGGTGGCCGCCGTGCTGGTCGGCGCGGCGGTCGTCGGACGGCACCGGGCGACGGCGGCAGCCGACCTCGCGGCGCTGGCCGCCGCGGGCGCCGCGGTGCTGGGCGACCCGGCGGCGTGCAGCGTCGCGGACCAGGTGGCGGCGGCCAACGGTGCCGTGGTGGCCTCGTGCGCGGTCGGCGTCGGTGCGGTGGTGGAGGTGCACGTCAGTGTGCCGGTCCGGCTCGGTCCGCTGGGTGTGATCGATGCCCCGGGGCGGGCCCGCGCCGGTCCGGTGGAGACGGGGCCGCGGTGACGGCGCCGGCCGTCGGGGACGGACCCCGGGCGGAGGCTGCCGGGTGCTCAGTCGTTGATCACGGTCGTGTAGACGACCGTGACCATCGCCAGGTCGACCGCGCTGAGGGCGGCCGGTGCCGGCGTGGTCGAGGGGGCGCGCTCGGCGACCTCCTCGAGGCGGGCCCGCACGTCCCCGGTCAGCCCGTTGCGCAGGTGCAGCCGCGACCTCACCAGCAACCGGGCGAGGACGGCGGCGCGCGGGTCGGTCTCCGCGCCGGGACCGGTGAGGTGGTCGACCAGCCGCTGCCGGACTGCGCGGTCGACGGTGTTGGTCGAGTAGGGGAACAGCCCGGCCAGTCGCTTGCGGCCCTGCGTCAGGACGCCACGGGCCGCGGCCTCCGCCTGCTGGGTGGGCAGTGCGCCCTCGCGCCGCTTGATCCAGGTGGCGACGTCGGTGGGGTGACCGACCAGCTCGGCGGTCACCTCGCGGATCCAGGTGCGGTCGCCGGTGGCGGGGGCGTCGACGACGAGCCGGCCGCCGTCCCGGTCGTCGATGCGGGCGTGGTCGAGGACGAGCAGCTCGGCCAGCTCGGCGGCGGCGGTGAGGGCTCCGGGCCGGACCGACTCGTAGGGCCGCCCGTTCCGGGCGTGCAGGAAGGCCATCAGGGCCTCGGGCAGGGTCAGGTCACGGATGGCGAGGTGCGGGCTCATGGCGGGACGCTCCTTCGTCGAGTGGGTCGACCTCGGTCGTCATGCGGATGTGCCGTGGTGCAGGCCGGTCGGTCCGCCCCGGCTACTCGCCGGGGTCGGGCTGGTCCCGCAGCCGCCAGGCCACGAGGAACGTGGGGCCCGCGGCGGCGGGCAGGAAGGCGGCCAGCACGAGCTGGTGCGCCTGAAGCAGGAGCTGGTCGGAGCCGCGTTCGGCGAGCTCGCCGGCCACCGACAGCACCAGGTAGAGCACGAGTGCGGCGAGCAGCGCGGCGACGTAGCCGGCGTTCCGGGCGGTGTTGCGCTGGGCGAGCTCGTACTCGTCGACCTCGCTGGCCCGCCGCTCGGCGATGTCCCGGACGAGCACCCGGGCCCCCACCCAGGCCGCGCCGATCACGGCGAGGCTGAGCACCCACGCCCAGGAGTACGCCTGCGCGGAGACCGTCAGGACCAGGAACACCAGCCATGCGGCGACGCCCACGACGACGGCGGCGGTCGCGCGGCGGGCGGCTGGGTGCGGTGCCTCGCTCCGGGTGGTCACTGGTCACCTCTCGGGTCGGTCCGGCGGTAGGCGGCGGTGATGGAGCGGAACGGCTCCCGGCTGAACAGCGCCTCGACCGGGAGGTCGAAGACCTCGCAGATGCTCATCGCCAGCTGGAGGCTCGGGTAGTGGTCGCCGCGCTCGAGCGCGCCGATCGTCTGCGGGTTCACCCCGACCAGGCGGGCGAGTTCGACGCGTGACATGCCGACCTCGGCGCGGGCCACGTTGATCCGGTTGTGGATGGGACGCGCCCCCTCGTCGCGCTTCGTCCGTCCAGCCATGTGTGCACGCTAACCCGCGGATCGGCGAGACGACAAGACGAACCGATAGGTGACCCTTGCGGAGTGTTGTGTTTGTACAACAGATCGACCTACGGTGGTCGTACCGCAGGAGCCCCCACAGCCGAGGAGGAGCCGTGCTGGCTCTCGACCACGTCAGCAAGCGCTACGGGTCCCACCAGGTGCTCGACGACGTCAGCCTGGAGGTGCACCGCGGCGAGGTGCTCGGGTACGTCGGCGGCAACGGTGCCGGCAAGACGACCTCGATGCGCATCCTGCTGGGTGTCGCCACCGCGGACCGCGGCCGCGTGACCGTCGACGGCGCGCCGGCCGACGCGGCGGCGCGCGCACGGATGGGCTACATGCCCGAGGAGCGTGGCCTGTACCCGACCATGCGGGTCCACCAGCAGCTGCAGTTCTTCGCCGAGCTGCGGGGCCTCGCGCGCCAGGACGCCGAGCGGGCCGCGTCCTACTGGCTGGAGCGCCTCGGCGTCGGCTCCCGCCGGGACAGTGCGCTCGAGGACCTCAGCCTCGGCAACCAGCAGCGTGTCCAGCTGGCGGCCGCGCTGGTGCACGGGCCCGACGCGCTCGTGCTCGACGAACCGTTCTCGGGCCTGGACCCCCTCGCGGTCGAGGTGATGTCCGAGGTGCTGCGAGAGGAGGCCGATCGCGGTGTCCCGGTCGTCTTCTCCAGCCACCAGCTCGACCTGGTGGAGCGCACGTGCGACCGGGTCGCCGTCCTGCACGGGGGCAGCCTGGTCGCCGAGGGGTCCGTCGCGGAGCTCACCGGCGGCGACGGCCACCGCTTCCTGCTGCGCAGCGACGTCGACCCCGCGACCTGGGTCGGCGATCTCGAGCCGGCCGTCCGGGCCAGCCTCGCGCCGGCCCCGGACGGCGCGGTCACGGTGTGCCTCCCGGGTGACCAGGACCTCGAGCGGGTGGTGGACGCGGTCCGCCGCCGCGGCACCCTGCGGGAGCTGCGGCCCTGGCGCCCGTCGCTGGCGCAGGTGTACCGCGGCGTCGTCGACGAGGCGCCCCGCCGGGCCCGTACCGCCCACCACGAGCCGGAGGAGCAGAAGGCATGAGCACCCACACCCCCGTCCGGCCCGAGGTGCCGGTCGACCCGCGCAGCGTCCGAGGCGTCGGCGGGGTGCGGATCGTCCTCCGCCGCGAGCTGGCCACCAAGTTCTTCACGAAGGCCTTCCTGATCAGCACGTTGCTGTTCGGGCTGACGGCGCTCGCCGGGCCCCTGGTCACCAGGGGCGGCGGGGCCGACGTCCCGGTGCTGGCGCACACGGCGTCGACGGCGGACCTGGCCGCCTCGGCCGGGGCCCTGGGCGGCGCCGCCGTCACGGTGGAGCAGGTCGCCGACGAGGCCGCCGGGCGGGCACTGGTCGAGGACGGCGGGGCCGACGCCGTGCTGCTCACCGCCGACGACGGCGTCCGGGTGCTGGTCCGGGACGCCCTGCCGCCCGAGCTGGGCGCGCTGCTGCAGGCGGTCCTGCAGGACCGTTCGCTGCGCGAGGTCGCCGGGGCGGCCGGTGTCGACCCGGAGCTGCTCACCGACGCGGCCGACGCCGGTGCCGCGCAGGCCGCCATGGACGTGGTCGCGGTCGGTGGGGGGCCCGCGATCGGCGACGTGGTGCTGGGCCTCGGGTCCGCCGCCGGAGCGGTGCTGGTCGTCCTGCTCTGGGGCATCCCGCTGGCCACCGACGTCATGCAGGAGAAGGTCTCGCGCGTCGTGGAGATCCTGCTGACCAGCGTGCGTCCGTGGCAGCTGCTGGCCGGCAAGGTCCTCGCCACGACCGTCATCGGGCTCACCCAGCTGGCGGTGGTGCTCGGCGCGGGTCTGGGGGCGCTCGCCCTGAGCGGCGCGCTGCCCGGCGTCCGAGGCGCGTCCTGGGCAGTCCTGTCGGCCGGGGTGGTCGGTCTCGTGCTCGGCGTCGTCACCTGCACCACGCTCATGGCCGGGCTCGCCGCGCGGGTGGAACGGCAGGAGGACCTGAGCAGTGCGCTGCAGCCCGCCCTGGGCCTGGCGCTGGTCCCGATGGCCACCGCCGCGTACCTCGTGTTCGACTTCGCGGAGACCCGCTGGCTCGACCTGGCGTCGGTGGCGCCGGTCCTCGCCACCTTCGTCATGCCGGCCCGCCTCGCCGTCGAGCCGGTGCCCGCCTGGCAGCTGGGCCTCGCGCTCGTCGTCGCGCTGGCGACCGCGGTCGTGGCGTTCGCCGTCGCCGGCCGCGTCTACGCCGGCGCCGTCCTCCGCTCCGGTGGCCGGGTCTCGCTGCGCGAGGCGCTGCGCAGGAGCTGAGGCCTGCCCGCGAGGCCGGGGGGCGTGGCCGGCCGGCTCAGAAGACGAGGTCGTCGGCCGGGTGGCCGGAGGGCTCGTCGCCCTCGGCCGGGCCGGGCGCGTCGTCCTCCGGCGCGGTGGTGGGCGGAGCGGTCAGCCGCGCCCGGCGGCGGACCGCCCGCGCATGCGCCGTCGACGTCGCCACCCGGGCCTCGGCGGCCAGCGCCGCCGGGGCGTCCGGCTCGTCGGCGTGGTCCCCGCCAGCGGCGTCCCCGGCAGGCAGCTCGGGGGCGCCGGTCAGCTCGTCCAGCACCACGTCGAGCACCCGGACGGCGCCGCGCTTGTCCAGCGGGTCGTTGCCGTTGCCGCACTTGGGCGACTGCACGCAGGAGGGGCAGCCGGACTCGCACTCGCAGCTGGCCACGGTCGCCCGGGTGGCCTGCAGCCACTCCTGCAGCACCGCGTAGCCGCGCTCGGCGAAGCCGGCGCCGCCGGGGTGGCCGTCGTAGACGACGATCGTGGCCGCACCGGTGTCCGGGTGCAGCGCGGTGGAGATGCCGCCGAGGTCCCAGCGGTCGCAGGTGGCCAGCAGCGGCAGGATGCCGATCGAGGCGTGCTCGGCGGCGTGTAGCGCGCCCGGCAGCGCGGCGTCGTCGACGTCGGCGCGGCCCACGGCCCGCTCGTCCAGGGTCAGCCAGACGGCCCGGGTGCGCAGCTGCCGGGGCGGCAGGTCCAGCGGGAACTCCGCCAGCACCTCCCCGGTGCCCAGTCGCCGGCGCTGGTAGGCCACCACCTGGTTGGTCACGTCGACCACACCGGTGTGCGCGGTCACCGCGCCCAGCCGGCGGGTCCGCTCGATCGAGACGATCGACAGGTCCACCGTGTCCCGGGCGACCGTGGTCCACTCCGGGCTCTCGGCGTGCACGACGGCGCAGGCGTCCTCGTCGTCGAACTCGTCGACCACGAAGGTCTCGCCGCGGTGCACGTACAGCGCGCCGGTGTGCACCGTGGCGTGCGAGGCGTCGCCGTCGACGGTGCCCAGCAGCCGCCCGGTGTCCCGCTCGATGATCGACACCGGAGCCGCGCCGCTGCCGCGGATGTCGACGTCCGGCCGCCCCCGCCCGGCCCAGTACCAGCCGGTGGGGCGGGTCCGCAGCTGCCCGGCGGCCACGAGCTCGGCGATCTGCGCCTCGGCCACCGGCCCACCGAAGTCGGCCAGCTCCTCGGCGCGCAGCGGCAGCTCGGCGGCCGCGCAGCACAGCTGTGGGCCGAGCACGTACGGGTTGGCGGGGTCGGTGACGGTCGCCTCGACGGGCCGCCCGAACACCGCCCGGGGGTGGTGGGCGAGGTAGTGGTCCAGCGGGTCGTCGCGGGCGACGAAGACGACCAGCGACTCCCGCTGCGCCCGCCCCGCCCGGCCCGCCTGCTGCCACATCGACGCCAGCGTCCCCGGGTAGCCGGCCAGCACGACCGCGTCCAGGCCGGCGATGTCGATGCCGAGCTCCAGGGCATTGGTCGTCGCCACGCCCAGCAGGTCGCCACTGGACAGCGCCCGCTCCAGCTCCCGCCGCTCCTCGGGCAGGTAGCCGCCGCGGTAGGAGTCGACCTTGCCGGCGAGGTCGGTCCGCCCGCGCGACCGCAGGATCGCCCGGGCCTGCTCGGCCACCGTCTCCGCGCCGCGCCGGGACCGCACGAACGCCAGCGTCCGGGCGTCGCGCTCCACCAGGTCGGCGAGCAACCCCGCGGCGTCCGCGGCCGCCGACCGGCGCAGCGGTGCGCCCTGCTCGCCGGTCCGTTCGGTCAGCGGCGGCTCCCACAGGGCGAACGTGGCGCCCGGCCGGGGGGAGCCGTCCTCGGTCACCGCCGTCACGGGCGCGCCGACCAGCCGGGTGGCGGCCGCGGCGGGGTCGGCGACGGTCGCCGAGGCCAGCACGAAGACCGGTTCGGCGCCGTACCGGCGGCAGACCCGGCGCAGCCTGCGCAGCACGTGCCCGACGTGCGAGCCGAAGACGCCGCGGTAGGCGTGGCACTCGTCGATGACGACGTAGGCGACCCGGCGCAGCGTGCTGGACCACTTCTGGTGCGCCGGCAGGATCCCGCGGTGCAGCATGTCCGGGTTGGTGACGATCCACCGCGAGTGCCGCCGCACCCACTCCCGCTCCTCGCCCGGGGTGTCCCCGTCGTAGGCGGCCGGCCGCACCGAGGGGCCGGCCAGCGCCGCGACCGAGGCCAGCTGGTCGCGGGCCAGCGCCTTGGTCGGGGCCAGGTAGAGCACGCAGGCCCGGTCGTCCTCGGCGAGCGCGGTCAGCGCCGGCAGCTGGTACGCCAGCGACTTGCCCGAGGCGGTCCCGGTCGCCACGACGACGTGCGAGCCGCTGCGGGCCAGCTCGGCAGCGGCCACCTGGTGGCTGAAGGGCGCGACCACGCCCCGGGAGGCGAGCCGGTCGCGCAGCTCCGCGCCCACCCAGTCCGGCCATGCCGCCACCCGGCTGGGGCGGGCGGCGAGCCGGTGCACGTGGGTGACCGGGTCCTCGTCCTCCGGGGTGCCGGTCAGCAGCGAGTCCAGCAGCTCGTCACCGGGCAGCGCTGCGGGCCCGGCGGTGACCCCGTCGTCCGCGGCGGGTCGGGCGGGGTGGAGCGACGTCACGCCTCCCACTCTCACACCGGGGTGCAACCCGCCCGTCCGGCGACCAGGTCGAACAGCCGGGAGTGTGCACCAGATCACGAAGGCTCTGGTGGAACCGACCGGGCTGCGGCACAGTGCGTGCCACGCCGGGACCCTCCCCGAGCGCGAGCCCGGGGGTGGCCGGCCGGTGCGCGCCCACCTCGCCGCGGAGGCCCCCATGCCCGACGCCGACCTGTCCGGAGGAGACCTCGCCCTGGTGGCGGCCGTGCTCCTCGTCTCCCTCGCCGCGCTGGCCTTCGCCGCCTGGCTGGTCCGGGCGGTGCTCGCCGCCGACCAGGGCACGGCGTCGATGCAGGAGATCGCGAAGGCGATCCAGGAGGGAGCCGTGGCCTTCCTGCGTCGCCAGTTCCGCACGCTGGCGGTCTTCGCGGTCATCGTGTTCCTGCTGCTGCTGCTCCTGCCGGTCACCGACGGCGGGCTGGGCACCCGGGTGGGCCGGGCGGTGTTCTTCCTCGTCGGGGCAGCCTTCTCCGCCAGCGTCGGCTTCATCGGCATGACCCTGGCCACCCGCGGGAACGTGCGGGTCGCCGCCGCCGCGGCCGCCGGGGGGCACCGCCCCGCCTTCCGCATCGCGTACCGCACCGGCGGCGTCTGCGGGATGATCACCGTCGGACTGGGCCTGTTCGGCGCCGCGCTGGCGCTGCTGCTGTTCCAGGAGACCGCCCCGGTGGTGCTCGAGGGCTTCGGCTTCGGCGGAGCCCTGCTGGCGATGTTCATGCGGGTCGGTGGTGGCATCTTCACCAAGGCCGCCGACGTCGGCGCGGACCTGGTCGGCAAGGTGGAGGCCGGCATCCCCGAGGACGACCCGCGCAACGCCGCGACCATCGCCGACAACGTGGGCGACAACGTCGGTGACTGCGCGGGCATGGCCGCCGACCTGTTCGAGTCCTACGCGGTCACGCTGGTCGCCGCGCTCATCCTCGGCCAGGTCTTCCTCGGCCCGGTCGGCATGGTCTTCCCCCTGGTGGTCGCGGCCATCGGGGTGATCGCCTCCATGGTCGGCATCCTGACCAGCAACCCCCGCAGGGGCGACCGGTCCTGGATGGCCCCGGTCAACCGGGGCTTCTTCACCTCCGCGGCCGTCTCGCTGGCGCTGGTGGCGGTCGCGTCCTTCACCGTGCTGCCGGCCCTGTCGGGCGGGCTGGCCGTGCCGGTCAGCCCGCAGGTGCTCGGGTTCCTGTCGGTGCTGGTCGGGATCGTGCTGGCCGCCGCGATCCAGCAGCTCACCGGGTACTTCACCGAGACCTCCCGGCGCCCGGTGAAGGACGTGGGCCGCAGCTCCCTGACCGGCCCGGCCACCGTCATCCTCTCCGGCATCTCGCTGGGCCTGGAGTCGGCGGTCTACGCGGCGCTGCTGATCGGCGCCGCGGTCTACGGGGCGTTCCTCATCGGCGGGGCCGCCGCCCTCTATGCCGTCGCGCTGGCCGGCTGCGGCCTGCTCACCACCGCAGGCGTCATCGTCTCGATGGACACCTTCGGGCCGGTGAGCGACAACGCGCAGGGCATCGCGGAGATGTCCGGTGACATCGACGAGGACGGCGCCCGGGTGCTCACCGACCTCGACGCGGTCGGCAACACCACCAAGGCGATCACCAAGGGCATCGCGATCGCCACCGCCGTGCTGGCCGCCACCGCGCTGTTCGGCTCCTACAACGCGAGCATCGTCGATGCGCTGGACGACGCCGGGACAGCCCTGGGTGACGCCTTCACCCTGGTCTCCCCGAACAACGTCGTCGGGGCGGTCATCGGCGCCGCCGTCGTCTTCCTCTTCTCCGGGCTGGCGATCAACGCCGTCTCCCGGGCGGCCGGGCGGGTGGTGTTCGAGGTGCGCGAGCAGTTCCGCACCCACCCCGGGATCATGGCCGGCACCGAGCGCCCCGACTACGGCCGCGTCGTCGACATCTGCACCCGTGACTCGCTGCGTGAGCTGACCACCCCCGGGCTGCTGGCGGTGCTCGCGCCGGTCGCCGTCGGCTTCGGCCTCGGGTTCGGCCCGCTGGCCGCCTACCTGGTCGGGGCCATCGCCACCGGCACGCTGATGGCGGTCTTCCTCGCCAACTCCGGCGGTGCCTGGGACAACGCCAAGAAGATGGTGGAGGACGGTGCCCACGGCGGGAAGGGCAGCGAGGCGCACGCCGCCACCGTCATCGGCGACACCGTGGGCGACCCGTTCAAGGACACCGCCGGGCCGGCCATCAACCCGCTGATCAAGGTGATGAACCTGGTGGCCCTGCTCATCGCCCCGGCCGTCGTCGCCCTCTCGGTCGGGGAGGCGGAGAACACCACGGTGCGGGTGCTCATCGCGCTGGGCGCCACCCTCGTCATCGTCGCCGCCGTGGTGGTCAGCAAGCGCCGTTCGGTCGTCGTCGGCGGGGAGAGCGACACCGCCTCGTCCACGCTGAGCGCCAGCGCCCCCTGATGTGGACGACGCCGTCGGGTGTGGACGACGGCGCCCGCCGCGCCCACTCCGCCGCCCACCCTCGTCGAGCCGGCCCCACCGGGGCCGCACGAGCGAGGGAGGGCGGATGTCCGGACTGGTCTCGGTCCAGCTGGACGCACTCGGACTGCTGCGCGTCGAGCTGTCCGGGCTGGGTGCCGAGCTGGCGGACGACGCCGAGCTGGGCGCTGCCACCGGGAGGTCGCTGGCCACGGCACTGCCCGGCCCGGTCGGGGTGGCGGCGGCGACGGCCGGGGTCCGGTGCGCGGAGCTGGCCGGCGCCCTCGCCGACCGGACGACGGCGGTGGCCGCGGCGCTCGACGCCGCGATCAGCGCCTACCGGGCGGCCGACGCCGGACTGGCCGGGCAGCTGGCCGCCGCCCCGCCGCCGGACCTCCCCGGCGGCCCGCGGGTGCCGCGGTGAGCGCGCCCGTGCTCCAGCAGCTGGCCCGCTGGGACCTGCCCCAGCTGCGCGGCTGCGTGGGCACCCTCGCGCTGGTCGCCGACCGGCTGACGCCCTGGCGGGCGAGGCTGGACGCCGTGGGGCGGCAGCTCGGCAGCGCCGAGTGCTGGTCGGGCGAGGCCGGGACGGCGGCGGCCGGCGCCCTGGTGGAGCTGTCCGGGGTGGCCACCGGCGTCGGCTCCCGCGTCGACGACGCCCTGACCGCGCTGCACCGGCTGGTCGGCGCCGCCACCGACGCGGCCGAGTGCGCCGCCCGCGCGCTCGCCGTCGCCGGCGGGGCCGGGCTGGTGCTCGACGACGACGGCCGGGTCACCGGGCTGCCCCCGCACCCGCACCCGGCGATGGCGCCGGACCAGGCGGCGGCGCTCGCCGACCGGAGGGCCGCCGCGGACTGCGCCGCCGCGCTCGCCGCCGGTCTGGCCGAGGAGGCGCGGGCCGCGGAGGAGCGGGCGCTCGCCGCCGCCGTGGCGGCGGGCGATGCGCTGGCCGGCCTGGCCGCCGCTCCCGGGCCGGTCGCCTTCCCCGACCTCCTGCCGCAGCTGGTGACCGGGGCGCCGGTCCCCGCCCCCGCGCCGCCCCGGGGCGGGCCGCTGGCCGCCGCCGACTGGTGGGCCGGGCTGAGTGCTCCCGTCCAGCTGGCCGTGATCGCCGCCCACCCCGGTGCCGTGGGCGCGCTCGACGGGCTGCCGGCCTGGGCCCGCGACCGGGCCAACCGGTCGCAGCTGCAGACGGCGCTGGCCGTCCTGCCGCCCGGCGAGGCCCGGCAGGCCGCCACCGCGGTCGCCGCGCAGCTGGAGCTCGCGGACGCCGGCCCGGTGCCGGTGCAGCTGCTGGTCCTCGACCCGGCGCAGGGGCTGGCGGCGCTGTCGCTCGGTGACCTGGACGCTGCCCAGGCGGTGGCGGTCCTCGTGCCCGGCATCCTCACCACGGTCGCCGACGACCTCGACGGCCTGGTCGGCGCCGCCGCGGGCGTGCTGTCCGCCGCGACCGGTGCAGCGCCGGGGCTGGCCGTGGCGGCAGTGGCCTGGCTGGGGTACCGCACCCCCGGGCTGCTCGGGGCGCTGCAGCCGGTCACCGCCGTGCACGCCGGGCGGGTGCTGGACCGGACGCTGGACGGGCTGGCCGCGGCCCGTGGCGGCCCGGGCACGCCGCCGGCGCCGCGCACCACGGTCGTGGCGCACAGCTACGGCACCCTGGTCACCGGCCAGGCCGCGCGGGCGCCGGGCCGGCTCGCCGCGGACGCCGTCGTCCTGCTGGGCAGCCCCGGCACCGGGGTGGGCCGGGCGTCCCGGCTGGAGGCCGAGGAGGTCTACGGGGCCTGGACGCCGGTCGACCTGGTCAGCCTCAGCGGGTACTACGGGCCCAGCCCGGCCGACCTGGGGTTCGGCGACGTCCCGCTGCCCACCGATCCCGGCCAGGGGCACACCGAGTACCACGACCCGGACCGCCCCACCCTGGCCGCCGTCGGCGCGGTCGTCGCCGGGGCCGGGCCGGCCCGGTGACCCGGCGGCGTCGAGTCCGCACGCGGAGGTCCCGGCTCCCCGGGAACTGCAGCCCGCGCCGACCGTTGACCGGGCAGCGGCGCGCCCGGATCGGCTCGCCGCCCGGCCGGGTGTCCGGGTGGTGGCCTACCGTGGCGCCTGCCGAACGGGTGCAGGTCCGCCTGCCCCGTGTGCACCGGGCGGGAGCCCGGCGCCTGCACCAGCACCCTGACAGGAGTCCCGTGCCGCCCTCCAAGACCACGAAGTCCGCCACCAGCACCGGTGCCCGTGCGCCGCGCAAGCGCGCTGCAGCCGCCGGATCCCGGCCACTGGTCATCGTGGAGTCGCCCACCAAGGCGAACAAGATCGCCGGGTACCTGGGTGGCGAGTACGTGGTGGAGGCCAGCGTGGGGCACATCCGCGACCTGCCACGCAACGCCGCCGACGTGCCGGCCGCGCACAAGGGGGAGCCCTGGGCGCGCCTCGGGGTGGACGTCGACCACGGGTTCGAGCCGCTCTACGTGGTCAGCCCCGACCGCAAGCAGCAGGTCACCCGCCTGAAGCAGCTGGTCAAGGAGGCCAGCGAGATCTACCTGGCCACCGATGAGGACCGCGAGGGCGAGGCGATCGCCTGGCACCTGATCGACACGCTGAAGCCCACCGTGCCGATCCGCCGGATGGTGTTCCACGAGATCACCCGCGAGGCGATCGCGCGTGCCGTGGCCAACCCCCGCGAGCTGGACACCGCCCTGGTCGACGCCCAGGAGACCCGCCGCATCCTCGACCGGCTCTACGGCTACGAGGTCTCCCCGGTGCTGTGGAAGAAGGTCCTCCCGAAGCTGTCGGCGGGCCGCGTGCAGTCGGTCGCCACCCGGATCGTGGTCGAGCGCGAGCGGGCGCGGATGCGGTTCACCGCCGCGGACTACTGGAGCCTGGACGGCGTCTTCGAGGTCGCCGAGCGGCGTGCGGAGGCCGACGCGGGGGAGCCGACGACCCTGCGCGCCCGGCTGGTCACCGTCGACGACAGCCGGGTCGCCACCGGCAAGGACTTCGACGCCGACACCGGCAGCGTGACCAGCGACGTCGTCCACCTCGACGAGGCGGGCGCGCGTGGCCTCGCCGCGCGGCTGGAGGGCCGGCCGGTCACCGTCAGCCGGGTCGACGAGCGCGACTACACCCGCAAGCCCTACGCGCCCTTCATCACCTCCAGCCTGCAGATGGAGGCCGGCCGCAAGTTCGGCTGGTCCTCCGCGCAGGTGATGCGCGTGGCCCAGCGGCTGTACGAGAACGGCCACATCACCTACATGCGGACCGACTCGACCAACCTGTCCAACGAGGCGATCACCGCCGCCCGCCGGCAGGCTGCCGAGCTGTACGGCGACGCCTACGTGCCGGCCGAGCCGCGCCGCTACGCCACCAAGGCGAAGGGCGCCCAGGAGGCGCACGAGGCGATCCGCCCGGCCGGTGACTCCTTCCGCACGCCCGGCCAGCTCGCCGGGCAGCTGGCCCGCGACGAGTTCCGGCTCTACGAGCTGATCTGGCAGCGCACCATCGCCTCCCAGATGGCCAACGCCGTGGGCAAGACGCTGAGCATCCGGCTCGCCGGCAGCTCGAGCACCGGCGAGGCCGTCGAGTTCACCGCCTCCGGGCGGACCATCACCTTCCCCGGCTTCCTGCGCGCCTACGTCGAGGGCAAGGACGAGGGGGCCGGCAACGACGACGCCGAGGCCGACGACAGCGAGCGCCGGCTGCCCCGGGTCGAACGGGGGCAGCGGCTGGACACCCGGGAGCTGGACCCCAAGGGGCACACCACCAGCCCGCCGGCCCGCTACACCGAGCCGAGCCTCACCGCGCGGCTGCAGGAGCTGGAGATCGGCCGGCCGTCGACCTACGCGTCGATCATGCAGACGATCCAGGACCGCGGCTACGTCTGGAAGAAGGGCTCGGCGCTGGTGCCGTCCTTCATCGCCTTCGCCGTGGTCAACCTGCTCGAGCAGCACTTCGGCCAGCTGGTCGACTACGACTTCACCGCCTCGCTGGAACGCGAGCTCGACGAGATCGCCGCCGGCCAGCTCGGCCGGGTCGACTGGCTCACCGAGTTCTACTTCGGTGGCGAGGGTCAGCACGCCGGCGGGATCGGCGCCTCCGGTGGGCTGAAGTCCGTCGTCGGCCAGCGGCTGGAGGAGATCGACGCCCGCGGCGTCAACTCCATCCCGCTGCGGGCGGTGGCGCCCAACGGCGACCCGGTGGTCGTCCGGGTCGGCCGCTACGGGCCGTACCTGCAGGCCGGTGGCGACGACGGCGCCCGGGTGAGCATCCCCGAGGACATCGCCCCCGACGAGCTGACCAGCGAGAAGGTCGCCGAGCTGCTCGACGCCCCGAGCTCGGACCGGGAGCTCGGCATCGACCCGGAGTCCGGGTTCCCGGTGGCGGTGAAGGCCGGCCGCTACGGCCCCTACGTCACCACGCTGGTGCCCGAGGGCAGCAAGGAGCAGCCGCGCACCGCGAGCCTGTTCAAGTCGATGACGCCGGAGACGGTCACCCTCGAGCAGGCGCTGCGGTTGCTGACCCTGCCGCGGACGATCGGCACGGACGCCGACGGTGAGGAGATCCAGGCGCTCAACGGCCGCTACGGGCCCTACATCAAGAAGGGCACCGACTCCCGGTCGCTGGAGAGCGAGGACGCGCTCTTCACCATCACCCTCGACGAGGCGCTGGCGATCTTCGCCCAGCCCAAGCAGCGCGGCCGCGCCGCGGCGAAGGCCCCGCTCAAGGAGCTGGGCGCCGACCCGGTCAGCCAGGGGCTGGTCACGGTACGGGAGGGCCGCTTCGGTCCCTACGTCACCGACGGTGAGGTCAACGCCAGCCTGCGCAAGGGCGACGAGGTCGAGACGATCACCCTCGAGCGTGCCGCCGAGCTGCTCGCCGACCGCCGCGAGCGGGCGCCGGTGAAGAAGAAGGCGGCGAAGAAGACGGCGGCCAAGAAGGCGCCGGCGAAGAAGACAGCCAAGGCGGCCGCGAAGAAGACGACGAAGAAGGCCGCTCCGGCAGCCGCCGACGTCGCCGAGCCGGTCTCCGCGACCAGCTGAGCCGGGGCAGCGCGGTGGAGGGCTGGGACCAGCGCCGGACGTCGTTCGGCGCGGTCGCCGCCGAGTACGCCGCGCTGCGCCCGTCCTACCCGCCCGACGCGGTCGCCTTCCTGCTCGGTGACCGGCCGCGTCGGGTGCTCGACCTGGGCGCCGGCACGGGGCTGCTCACCGACGTCCTGCTGGCCGCTGGCCACGAGGTGGTCGCCGTCGACCCGAGCGAGGGGATGCTCGACCAGCTGCGCGCCCGGCTGCCCGGGGTGGCCACCGCCCTCGGGGGCGCCGAGCAGGTCCCGCTGCCCGACGCCAGCGTCGACGCCGTCGTCGCCGGGCAGGCCGCGCACTGGTTCGACGTCGGCCCGGCGGCGGCGGAGCTGCGCCGGGTGCTCCGACCCGGCGGGGTGGTCGGCTTCGTCTGGAACACCCGCGACGAGCGGGTGCCGTGGGTCGCGGCGCTGGGGCGGCTGCTCGCCGCCGAGGCCCGTGGGCACGAGGCCGACCAGGGGGTCGTCGAGCAGTTCGCCACCGCCCTGCCGGCCGACGTCGCGGTCGCGGACTCCGGGATCGGGCAGCAGGTCACCCCTGAGGAGGTGGTGGCCGGGATCGGCACCCGCAGCTACGCGGCCACCATGGACGCCGCCCACCGGGCGGAGTTCCTCGACCGGGTGCGGGAGCTGCTGGACCGGCACCCCGACACGCGCGGCCGGCCGGTGCTCCAGCTGCCCTACGCCACGCGGGCGTACCGGCTCACCCCGCGCTGACGCGCGGGAGATCGCCCGTCCGGGTCCGGAACCGGACCGTCCCGTCGTCCTCGACCGGTACGGTGACCCCGCCGCCCGTGGCCTGACGGCCACCCGCTCCTCTCACCCCCGGGGGTCTCGATCAGCTCCGACCCGGACGGGCCGTCTGCGCACGGGCCGTCAGCAGACCACCGGCCGGGTGCCGGTCCCGCCGCCGTGCCCGGTGCCGGATCCGGCGGGGTGGTCGGCAGCCCGCCGGCCGCCGGCGAGCCGCGTGCGGTCCCCGCCGACGGACTCGCCGCGGCAGGCACGCCGACGCCCGACGGCGCCGGGGTGCCGCTGGCCGGGCTGCCCGAGCGCCCCTGGCGCGCCGAGCACGAGGCCTCCGGGGCCGAGCCCGGCAGGGACACCGCCCAGGAGACGGCCGGCAGCGGGGACGAGGCGGGCGGGGACGGCGCGGTCGGCATCGGCTCCCGGATCCGCGCCGTGCTGCGGGTGCGCGACTTCCGCAAGCTCTGGATGTCCACCGCGCTGTCCAGCTTCGGCGACTGGCTGGGCCTGCTCGCGATCTCCTCGACCGCCTACTCGCTGCTCGACGGCTACGCGGCCAACTTCGCGGTCGGTGGCGTCCTCGCCTTCCGCTTGCTGCCGGCCATCGTGCTCGGCCCGCTGGCCGGCGCCTTCGCCGACCGCTTCGACCGGCGCAAGACCATGGTCGTCTCCGACGTCCTGCGCTTCGGGCTCTTCGCCTCCATCCCGCTCGTCGGTGACCTGGTGTGGCTGTTCATCGCCCAGTTCCTGATCGAGGCGATCAGCCTGTTCTGGATCCCGGCCAAGGACGCCGCGGTCCCCAACATGGTCCGGAAGGACCAGCTGGAGGCGGCCAACCAGCTCTCCCTGGTCACCACCTACGGCCTCACCCCGGTGCTGGCCGGAGTGGTGATGGCGGTCCTGACCGCCGCGGGCGGACTGAGCGAGCTCATCCCCGGTGTGGACGAGGCCGACCTGGCCCTCTACCTCAACGCGCTGACCTTCCTGGTCGCCGCGGTCGTCATCTGGAACCTGCCCTCGATCAGCGGCCGACGAGCCGAGGGCACCCAGGTCACCGGCGACGGTTTCCTCAGGTCGCTCAAGGAGGGCTTCTCCTTCGCCGGGCACACGCCCCTGGTCCGCGGGCTGGTCGTCGGCATCACCGGGGCGTTCGTCGCCGCAGGCGTCGTGATCGCCACCGCGCAGGCGTTCGTCATGTCCATGGGAGGCGGGACCGCCGCCTACGGCCTGCTGTTCGGTGCCGTGTTCGTCGGGCTGGGGCTGGGCATCGCGGTCGGTCCGAGCGTGGCCCGCGACCTGCCCCGGGAACGGCTCTTCGGGATCATGATCGTCGGTGCCGGCATCGCAGTCGCGCTGCTGGCCTCGACCTTCACCCTGTGGCTCGCGCTTTTCCTGGTCGTGCTCATGGGCTTCTTCGCCGGCATCGCCTACCTGGCCGGCTTCACCCTGCTGGGCACCGAGGTCGAGGACGCGATCCGCGGGCGCACCTTCGCGCTGGTGCAGTCCCTGGTGCGTGCGGCGCTCATCCTGTCCCTCGCCGTCGCACCGTTCGGGGTGGGGTTCATCGCCCGGCACACGGTCAGCCTCGGGCCGGTGGCGCTGACGGTGACCGGGGAGCGGCTGATGCTCCTGCTCGCCGGCCTGCTCGCTGTCGGCGTCGGCCTGGTCGCCTACCGGCAGATGGACGACGGTCGCCCGATGCCGCTGATCGCCGACGTGGTCACCGCGCTGCGCCGGGACACCACCGCGCGCCGCCGGCTGGCCGGGGGCGGCGTGCTCATCGCCTTCGAGGGCGGCGAGGGCGCCGGCAAGTCCACCCAGGTGCGCCGCCTCCACGAGTGGCTGACCGAGGAGGGCCTGGGCGCCCGCACGACCCTCGAGCCGGGTGGGACGCCGTCCGGCGGGCGGATCCGCTCGATCCTGCTCGACCCGGCCAGCTCCGGGCTCTCCCCGCGCTCGGAAGCGCTGCTCTACGCCGCCGACCGGGCGCAGCACGTGCACGACGTCCTCCGGCCGGCGCTCGACGCCGGTGAGGTGGTCATCACCGACCGGTTCGTCGACAGCTCGCTGGCCTACCAGGGCGCGGGGCGCACCATCCCGATGGACGACGTCCGGTCGATCTCCCGCTGGGCGACCCAGGGCCTGCAGCCCGACCTCACCGTGCTGCTGGACCTGCCCCCGGAGATCGGGCTCGCCCGGGCCCGCGGCCGGGCAGCCGCCGACCGGATGGAGTCGGAGTCGCTGGAGTTCCACCAGCGGGTCCGGCAGACCTTCCTCGCCCTGGCCGAGGCCGAGCCGGACCGCTACCTGGTGCTCGACGCCCGGCAGTCGCCCGACGAGCTGGCCGCCGCGATCCGCCGGCGGGTTAGCGTGCTGCTGGAGGGGCTGCCGCTGCAGCAGCCGGCCAAGCTCCCCACGCCGCGGGGTCGCCGGGGCAACGAGCACGGCGTGCAGACGGGTGCCACCCCCCAGTTGCACCCGTGAAGGACCCCGCTGCCCCCCACGCCTCGCACGCTCGGCGCGGGCCCCTGCAGCGGGGCCGGCACTGAGTGAGGCAAGGTGACCACGTGAGCGCTACCGGGGTCTGGGCCGACGTCGTCGGTCAGCCCGCGGTCGTCGCGGAGCTGCAGGCCGCGATCGCCAACCCCGCGGCGATGACGCACGCCTGGCTGTTCACCGGCCCGCCCGGCTCGGGGCGCTCGGTGGCTGCGCGTGCGTTCGCCGCCGCCCTCCAGTGCCCCGCCGGCGGTGACGGCACCTGCCACGAGTGCCGCACGGTGCTCGCCGGCAGCCACGCCGACGTCCACCGGGTCGTGCCCGAGGGCCTGTCCATCGGGGTCGCCGAGGTGCGCCAGATCGTCCGCACCGCCGGCCGGGCGCCGTCCCGGGGCCGGTGGCAGGTGGTCGTCGTCGAGGACGCCGACCGGATGACCGAGCAGGCGTCGAACACCGTGCTGAAGATGCTCGAGGAGCCGCCGCCGCGCACGGTCTTCCTGCTGTGCGCCCCCTCGCTGCACCCCGACGACGTGCCGGTCACCATCCGCTCCCGGTGCCGGGTGGTCGCGCTGCGCACCCCGCGGGTCGACGCGGTCGCGGAGGTGCTCACCCGCCGCGACGGCATCGACCCGGCGCTGGCCGCCTGGTCGGCGGCGGCCGCAGGCGGGCACGTCGGCCGCGCCCGGCACCTGGCCCGCGAGGAGTCGGCCCGGCTGGCGCGCAAGGCGGTCCTGGACATCCCGCTGTCGCTGGTCTCGCTGGCCGCGTGCCTCAACGCCGCCGACGACCTGGTGGCCGCGGCGAAGGAGGAGTCCGACCGGACCACGACCGAGGTCGACGCCGCGGAGACCGATGCGGTGAAGGCCAGCCTCGGCGTCGGGGCCCGCGGACCCGGGGTGGCGGCCGCCAGCCGGGGCGCCGGTCAGCTCAAGGAGCTGGAGAAGCGGCAGAAGTCCCGGGCGACCCGGCTGGGCCGGGACTCGCTGGACCGCGCGCTGGTCGATCTCGCCGCCCTCTACCGGGACGCGCTGGTGGTCAGCTCCGCCGGGGGAGCGGCCGACCCGGGGGTCCCGCTGGCGCACCCGGACCGGCGCGCCGACGCGGTGGAGCTGGCCCGGCGGATCGGCGCGGACGGCGCGCTGCGGCGCATCGACGCCGTGCTGGCCGCCCGCACGGCCCTGGAGCAGAACGTCAAGCCGCAGATCGCGGTGGAGGCCCTGACGGTGGCGCTGCGGCTGCCGGGATGACCCACCGGGGGCTGCGCAGCGCCGGTGCACCGGTGCCGTAAGCTCTCCGACGCACGCCCGCCGCCTTAGCTCAGTCGGTAGAGCATCTCACTCGTAATGAGAAGGTCGTCGGTTCGATTCCGACAGGCGGCTCTCCAGCTCCCTCGCCGGGACGGTCGTTCGCCCGGCACCCCACCCGCGCCCCGCTCCCGGCGGTCGTCCGGTCCTGCGCCACGAGACGCAGACGGCGGCACACCCGGTGGGTGCGCCGCCGTCTGCGTGCGTGCTCGGCGATCCGGCCGGAGCCGGGGTCAGGAGTGGACGGGGATCAGTGGCCGCCGGCCTCGAGGGCCCGGGCGCGGGAGGCCTCGATCTCGGCCTCGGCCTCGGCGCGGCCGACCCACTCGGCACCCTCGACCGACTTGCCCGGCTCGAGGTCCTTGTAGGTCTCGAAGAAGTGCTGGATCTCCAGCCGGTCGAACTCCGAGACGTCGCCGATGTCCTGCAGGTGGGCCATCCGCGGGTCCGTCGCCGGGACGGTGAGGACCTTGTCGTCGCCACCCGCCTCGTCGGTCATCCGGAACATGCCGATGGCCCGGCAGGTGATGAGGCACCCGGGGAAGGTCGGCTCCTCCAGCAGGACGAGCGCGTCCAGCGGGTCACCGTCCATCCCGAGGGTCTCCTCGATGTACCCGTAGTCCGCCGGGTACCGCGTCGAGGTGAACAGCATCCGGTCCAGGCGGATGCGTCCGGTGGCGTGGTCCAGCTCGTACTTGTTCCGCTGGCCCTTGGGAATTTCTACCGTCACGTCGAACTGCACGCCGATAGTGTGGCGTACGAGCGTCCGCCGTGTTGGCGGAGGTCACTCCGGGGGGTGGGGGAGATCTCGTCGAGTCCTCAGGACGAGCCGTCGGACCAGCCGCCGGAGGCGGGTGACGGCGCGACCCCGCAGGGGTCGCAGGCCTCGGGTGAGACACCTCCCGAATCGGTTCCGCAGGACGTCGCCGCGGAGCCGGCGACCGAGCAGCCGGTCGCCTCGGCGGACGACGTCGCGCCGGCTGCCGGAGAGCCGGCGGACGGCGACCCGGTGCCCACCAGGGTCGAGCAGGCCGCCGCGGCCCAGCAGGCGGTGGAGGACGCCGCCGTGGAGCGGGTGGCCGCCGACCAGGTCGCGGCCGAGGCCGCCGAGGAGGCGGAGGCGCGACGGGTCGCCGCGGAGCAGGCGGCGGCCGACCTGGCCGAGGTCAAGCGCTGGATCGCCGAGCGCGCCGCCGCCGAGGAGGCCGCAGCAGCGGAGGCCGCGCAGCAGACCCCCGAGGACGAGGCGGCAGCAGCCGCTGCCCAGGCCGAGGCGGACCTGGCCGAGGTGCGCCGCTGGGCGGCGGAGCAGGCCGCCATCCAGGAGGCCGCCGCGGCGCAGGCCGCTGCCGAACAGGCGGCGGTGGAGCAGGCCGAGGCCGAGCGCGCAGCCGCGCTGCAGGCCGAGGCCGACCGGATGGCCGCCGAGCGGGCCGAGGTGGAGCAGGCGGTCCTCGCCGAGGCGGCCGCCCGCCGCGTCGCCGAGGAGGAGGCAGCCGCCCGTGCCGCCGACGAGGCGGAGGCCCGCCGGGCGGCGGAGCGCGAGGACGCCCGCCGCGCCGCAGAGCAGGCGGAGGCCGACCGGATCGCCGCCGAGCAGGCGGAGGCCGACCGGATCGCCGCCGAGCAGGCCGAGACCGACCGGCTGGCCGCGGCCCGCGCCGCGGAGGAGCGTGCCGACGCCGAGCGTGCCGACGCCGAGCGCGCCGCCGCCGAGCGGGCGGCGGCCGAGCGACCGCGCCAGCCGGGCCCGGCCACCCCGCTCGCCACCCCGCTGGCGGGCCTGCCCGGGCAGCCGGCCACCGGCGCCCGGCCCACCCCCGGACCGCGCCCCACCCCGGCGCCGCGGCCGGCCCCCACGCCCGATACCCCCGCCGGGGCCTCGGTCGCCGTGCCTCCCACCCGCAGCGAGCGCCGGGCCGGCGGCCGCCGGGGCAGGGCACTGCTGGCCGCGCTGCTGGTCCTCGTGGTCGCCGCGGCGGCCGTGGTCCTGGTGCTGCAGTTCACCGGGAACCGCGGCAGCGACCTCGCCGAGGACGCCGAGCAGGTCCCCGACGCCGTCCTCCCGGTCCTCACCGACCCCTCGCCCGTGCTGACCGAGCTCTCCGGCAGCGCCCCGGTGCCCGACCCCACGGTGCTCAGCGGGGTGCTCACACCGCTGCTGGCCGACCCCGCGCTGGGCAACGGGCTCTCCGCCCAGGTGGTCGACGTCGCGACGGGCTCGGTGCTGTTCGACCTCGGTGGCACCGACCCGGGCACCCCCGCCTCCACCGCGAAGCTGCTCACCGCGCTGGCCGCACTCACCACCCTCGGCCCGACCGAGACGCTCACCACGACCGTCGTCGCCGGCGCCACCCCCGGCGAGGTCGTGCTGGTGGGCGGGGGAGACCCCACGCTGTCGACCACCGAGCCGTCGCAGAACTACCCGGGCGCGGCCACCGTGGCCGAGCTCGCCGCCGAGGTGCAGCAGGCGCTGGGCGGCACCCCGGTCACCCGGGTGGTGGTCGACAACTCACTGTTCACCGGCCCGCTCACCGCACCCGGCTGGGGGGCCGGCGACGCCCCCTCCACCTACGCCGCGCCGGTCACCGCGACCGCCGTCGACGGCGCTCGGGTCGACCCCGCCGGGCCGATGCGCAGCGGCGCGCCCGGCACCGACGCCGGCCGGGCGCTGGCCGCCGCGCTGGGCGCGCCCGACGCACCGGTCGCGCTCGGGGAGGCGCCGGCCGGCGCCCGCACCCTCGGCAGCGTCGATTCGGCCCCGGTGGTGCGGCTGGTGGAGCAGGCGCTCACCGAGTCGGACAACCTGCTGGCCGAGTCCCTCGCCCGGCACGTGGCGATCGCCCGGGGGCTCCCGGCCGACTTCGCCGGCGCCGCCCGGGCGGTCACCGACGCGGTCGCCGACACCGGCCTGGACACCACCGGCGTCGCGCTCAGCGACGGCAGCGGCCTCTCCAGCGCCGACCTGGTGCCCGCCCGGCTGCTCACCGACCTGCTGCGCGGGGCCGCAGACGGCAGCATCCCCGACACCGGCGGACTGCTCAGCGGCCTCCCGGTGGCCGGGTACGACGGCACCCTGGCCGACCGTGCGGGCACGGACGCGGGCGGCGCCGGCGTGGTGCGGGCGAAGACCGGCACCCTGCAGGGCGTGCACGACCTGGCCGGCACGGTGCTCACCGACGACGGCCGCCTGCTCGCGTTCGCGGTGCTCGCCGACGGCGCCACCGGCGGCCTCACCGCGGCGGAGGCGGCCCTCGACGACGTCGCCGCCGCCCTGGCCGACTGCGGCTGCCGCTAGGCCTCCTGCCGGGTCCCGCCGCGAGCTTGCGAGTGGTGGGGAGCAGCAGGTCCTCCGGGCGTACGGTGAGGCGATGAGCCGCCCCTCGTCCCTCGTCGACTGGGACCTCGCCGGCCGCACCGCCCGCCGCCTGACCAAGGCGGGCCCGGAGACCTCCCGGGAGGAGGCCGCCGACGTCGTCGCCGAGCTGCACCGCGCCGCCGCGACCGCCGTCGCCCACGTCGAGGGGCTGACCGGCCTGCACCCGGTGCCCGGCGGGCCGGAGCCGGTGGTCGCCGTCGTCGACCGGCCCGGCTGGGTCGACGCCAACGCCGTCGGCATGGCCGCCCTGCTCGACCCGCTCACCGACGGCCTGCGCGCCGCCCAGGGCGGCACCGCCCCCGGGCCGCTGGCCACCGCGATCGGCTCCCGTGCCACCGGCGTCCAGGCCGGCGGCGTGCTGGCCTTCCTCTGCACGCGGGTGCTGGGCCAGTACGAGGTGTTCGGCACCGGGGGCCGGCTGCTGCTGGTCGCACCCAACATCGTCGAGACCGAGCGGCGCCTGGGCGTCGACCCGAGCGACTTCCGGCTGTGGGTGTGCCTGCACGAGGTCACCCACCAGCTGCAGTTCACCGCCGTCCCCTGGCTGCGGCCCTACCTCGAGGAGCAGGTGCAGGCCTTCGCCTCGGCCACCGACCTGACCCCCGACGTGCTGCGGGAGCGGCTCACCGACCTGGCCCGCAGCCTCGCCGACGCCGTCCGCGGCGGCACCGACGACGACGCGCCGCAAGGGCTCATGGCGCTGGTTCGCGGTCCGGAGCAGCGGGCGGTGCTGGACCGGGTGACCGCGGTGATGAGCCTGGTCGAGGGGCACGCCGAGTTCGTGATGGACGGCGTCGGGCCGGACGTCGTGCCCTCGGTGCGCACGCTGCGCAAGCGCTTCGCCCAGCGCCGCAAGGGCCGGGGCCCCATCGACCGGGTGCTGCGCCGCCTGCTGGGGCTGGAGCAGAAGATGCAGCAGTACGCCGACGGCCGGGTGTTCGTCGCCGGGGTGGTCGAGCTGGCCGGCATGGACGGCTTCAACCAGGTCTGGGCCGGTCCGCAGAACCTGCCGCTGGTCGAGGAGCTCACCGACCCCGCCCGCTGGGTGGAGCGCGTGCTGGGCAGCCGCCCGGCCGTTCCCGCCTGAGGTGGCCGGGCCGCCGGCGGCGGTCGCGGTCGTCCGGCACGCCGTGCGTGCGGGGCTGCGCCGCTCGGACCGCCCGGTGCTGGTCGCCTGCAGTGGGGGAGCGGACTCGGTGGCGCTGGCCTCGGCGCTGGCCTTCGAGGCCCGTGACGCCGGCGTCCGCGTCGGCGGGGTGACCGTCGACCACGGGCTCCAGCCGGGGTCGGCCGGCCGTGCGGACGCCACCGCGCAGCTGCTGCGGCGCCTGGGGCTCGACCCGGTGCGCACCGTCCGCGCCGAGGTGGGGGACGACGGCGGCCCGGAGGCGGCCGCCCGCACGGCCCGCTACGGCGCCCTGACCCGGGTGGCCGGCGAGCTCGGTGCCCGGATCGCGCTGGGCCACACCCTCGACGACCAGGCCGAGACGGTGCTGCTCGGGCTGGGCCGCGGGTCGGGGCCGCGGTCGGTGGCCGGCATGGTCGCCGAGCGGGTCGCCGACGGCGTCCTCTGGTGGCGGCCATTTCTCGGCGTCCGGCGGGACACCGCCCGGCAGGCGTGCGCCGAGCAGGGGCTGCCGGTGTGGGACGACCCGTGGAACGCCGACCCGGCTTACACCCGGGTCCGGTTGCGGGCCGAGGTGCTGCCGCTGCTGGAGGAGGTGCTCGGCGGCGGGGTCGCCCCGGCGCTGGCGCGCACCGCCGGGCTGCTGCGGGAGGACCTGGACACCCTGGACGAGCTGGCCGACGGCCGGCTCGCCGCGCTGGTCGTCGACGGCGAGCTGCCGGCCGCGCCGGTGGCCGCACTGCCCGACGCGCTGCGCCGGCGGGTGCTGCGCGGCTGGCTACGGGCCGCTGGCGTGCCCGACCTGCAGGCGGTGCACCTGCGTGCGGTCGACGCGCTGCTCACCCGCTGGCGGGGGCAGGGGCGGGTCGACCTACCCGGCGGCACGGGGGTGCTGCGGTCATCTGGCAGGCTGGTGCTGCAGTCCGGCGCCGAGCGCGGGACCGCCACCCCCCGCGCCGCCGAACCCCCAGAGGAGCACTGACCGTGAGCGAGCCGACCACCCCCGGAGCGCAGGGCGCCGGGCAGTTGGGCCCCGACCACGGCTACGGCCCCGACATCGACCACGTGCTCCTGTCCGAGCAGCAGATCAAGGGGAAGATCGAGGAGCTGGCCGCGACGATCGCCGCGGACTACGCCGGCCGGGAGGTGCTGCTCGTCGGGGTGCTCAAGGGTGCGGTGATGTTCATGTCCGACTTCGCCCGGGCGCTGCGGCTGCCCACCCAGATGGAGTTCATGGCCGTCTCCTCCTACGGCAGCTCCACCAGCTCCTCGGGCGTGGTGCGCATCCTCAAGGACCTCGACCGCGACATCAGCGACCGGCACGTGCTGGTGCTCGAGGACATCATCGACTCCGGCCTCACCCTGTCCTGGCTGCTGAAGAACCTGGGCGGACGGCGGCCGGCGAGCCTCGAGGTCTGCACCCTGCTGCGCAAGCCCGACGCGGTGAAGGTCGACGTGCCGGTGAAGTACATCGGGTTCGACATCCCCAACGAGTTCGTCGTCGGCTACGGCCTGGACTACGCCGAGCGGTACCGGGACCTGCCCTACATCGGGACCCTCAAGCCCGAGGTCTACTCCTCCTAGCAGACCCCGCTGCCCCCGACGCTCGCACGCGCGCGGCGGCCCCTGCAGCGGGGCCGGGTCGCGACCAGCGGATGTACGGGTACGGCGGTGTACCGTCGTGCCAACGACGTCACCCCGCGGCGGGCTGCCGCCTCCGTCCGCGTGCGGCGTCCCGCGACGATCAGGAGGGTCGACGGGCAGGCCGGGCGCGCCCCGGATGGCCCGGCATCGGTGTATGGAACGCAAGAAGATCTTCCGCTCGGTCTGGTTCTGGGTCCTCATCGTGGTCGCGCTGGCCTTCGTGGGCTCCAGCCTCTTCCGCGGCAACGGTGGCTACGACGAGGTCTCGACGTCGACCGCCCTCGCCCAGATCGAGAGCGGCAACGTCACCTCCGCGACGATCAACACCACCGAGCAGACGGTCGACCTCGACCTCGAGAACCCGGTGGAGGGCAGCGACACCGTCAGCGCCTCCTACCCGGTGGCGCTCGAGGAGGACCTGGTCGGCCTGCTGCGCGACGCCGACGACGAGTTCGACACCGAGGTCACCCAGACCAGCCTGCTCACCAGCCTGCTGGTCAGCTTCCTGCCCTTCCTGATCCTGCTGCTGCTGCTGTTCTGGCTGTTCAACTCCATGCAGGGTGGCGGCCGCGGCGTGATGGCCTTCGGCAAGTCCAAGGCCAAGGTGGTCAGCAAGGACACCCCGAAGACGACGTTCTCCGACGTCGCCGGCGCCGACGAGGCGATCGAGGAGCTGCGGGAGATCAAGGACTTCCTGCAGAACCCGGTCAAGTTCCAGGCGATCGGCGCCAAGATCCCCAAGGGCGTGCTGCTCTTCGGCCCGCCCGGCACCGGCAAGACGCTGCTGGCCCGCGCGGTCGCCGGTGAGGCCGGCGTGCCGTTCTACTCGATCTCCGGCTCGGACTTCGTCGAGATGTTCGTCGGCGTCGGCGCCAGCCGGGTCCGCGACCTGTTCACCCAGGCCAAGGAGAACGCCCCGGCGATCATCTTCGTCGACGAGATCGACGCCGTCGGCCGGCAGCGTGGCGCCGGGATGGGCGGCGGTCACGACGAGCGCGAGCAGACCCTCAACCAGATGCTCGTCGAGATGGACGGCTTCGACGTCAAGGGCGGGGTCATCATGATCGCCGCCACGAACCGGCCGGACGTCCTGGATCCCGCGCTGCTGCGCCCGGGCCGCTTCGACCGGCAGATCGCCGTCGACCGCCCCGACCTGGCCGGCCGCACCGCCGTGCTGAAGGTGCACGCCACCGGCAAGCCGCTGGCCGAGGACGTCGACCTGGAGACCGTCGCCCGCCGCACCCCCGGCTTCACCGGGGCCGATCTGGCCAACGTGCTCAACGAGGCCGCGCTGCTCACCGCCCGCCACAACGGCACGGTGATCACCGACGCCGCTCTCGAGGAGGCGATCGACCGGGTCATCTCCGGACCCGAGCGCAAGACCCGGGCGATGAGCGAGAAGGAGAAGAAGGTCACCGCGTACCACGAGGGCGGCCACGCCCTGGTGGCGCACGCACTGCCGAACACCGACCCGGTGCACAAGGTGACCATCCTGCCGCGCGGCCGCTCGCTGGGGCACACGCTCGTGCTGCCCACCGAGGACCGGTACACCCAGACCCGCTCGGAGATGATCGACACCCTGGCCTACGCGCTGGGTGGCCGGGCGGCCGAGGAGCTCGTCTTCCACGAGCCCACCACCGGTGCCGGCAACGACATCGAGAAGGCCACCTCGCTGGCCCGCTCGATGGTCACCCAGTACGGCATGAGCGCCAAGCTCGGCGCGGTCAAGTACGGCAGCACCGACTCCGAGCCGTTCCTGGGCCGGGACATGGGGTCGCGACCGGACTACTCCGACGCGGTGGCCGCCGACATCGACGGCGAGGTGCGGGCGCTCATCGAGGCCGCGCACGACGAGGCGTGGGAGATCCTGGTCGAGTACCGGGACACCCTCGACCAGCTGGTGCTCGAGCTGATGGAGAAGGAGACCCTCTCCCGCGAGGACATGGCGCGGATCTGCGCCGGGGTCGCCAAGCGCCCCTCGCTGGCGCCGTACAACGGCTTCGGCAAGCGGACGCCGTCCCAGCGCGGGCCGGTGCTCACCCCCGCCGAGCAGGCCGCGGCGCAGAACGGGCACGCCAACGGCAGCTCGGTGCCCGGCACCCCGAACCCGGTCGGGGACGTGGGCGCCCCGGCCACCGGCCGGTGAGCGACCGGGAGACCGGGGGCGGGCACGAGGTCGACGGGGTCGGCCGGGACCTGGTCACCGGCGACGTCGTCGGCGACCTGCGCCCGGGCCGGATCGACTCCGCGCGGGCCGAGGCCGCCGTCCGGGAGCTGCTGCTCGCCATCGGCGAGGACCCGGACCGGCCGGGCCTGGTGGACACCCCGGCCCGGGTCGCGCGGGCCTACGCGGAGGTCTTCGCGGGGCTCGACCAGGATCCCTACGACGTCCTGTCCACGACGTTCGACGAGGACCACGACGAGCTGGTGCTGGTCAAGGACATCCCGATGTACTCGACCTGCGAGCACCACCTGGTGCCCTTCCACGGGGTCGCGCACGTCGGCTACATCCCCGGCGCCGACGGCCGGGTGACCGGCCTGTCGAAGCTGGCCCGGCTGGTCGACGTCTACGCCCGGCGTCCGCAGGTGCAGGAGCGGCTCACCCGCCAGGTCGCCGACGCGCTCTACGACGTGCTCAAGCCGCGGGGCGTCATCGTGGTGGTCCAGGCCGAGCACCTCTGCATGTCGATGCGCGGCATCCGCAAGCCCGGCTCGACGACCATGACGTCGGCCGTGCGCGGCATCTTCCGGGAGAAGGCGGCGACCCGCAGCGAGGCGATGAGCCTCATCCTGGGCAGGTGAGTGTCTCGGGGTCCTTCGCCCTGCCCCGCCCGGGGCGGTGCGTGGTGATGGGCGTCCTGAACGTCACGCCCGACTCGTTCTCCGACGGCGGCACCTTCGCCGAGACGGGGTCGGCGATCGCCCACGGCCTGCGGATGCACGCCGCCGGCGCGGACTACGTCGACGTCGGCGGCGAGTCGACCCGGCCGGGCGCGGACCGGGTGGACGCCGAGGAGGAGTGCCGCCGGGTGCTGCCGGTGGTCCGCGAGCTGGCCGACGCCGGCGCCCGGGTGAGCGTGGACACCACCCGGGCGGAGGTCGCCGAGGCGGCACTGGGCGCGGGGGCGGTGCTGGTCAACGACGTCAGCGGGGGGCTGGCCGACGCCGGCATGGCCCGGCTGGTCGCCGAGACGGGCGTCCCCTGGGTGCTGATGCACTGGCGGGGGCACAGCCGGGAGATGTACGCGGCGGCCCGCTACGGCGACGTCGTCACCGAGGTCACCGCCGAGCTGACCGCCCGGGTGGAGGACGTCGTCGCCGCCGGGGTCGACCCGGCGCAGCTGGTGCTCGACCCGGGGCTGGGCTTCGCGAAGAAGGCCGAGCACAACTGGGCGCTGCTGGCCGGGCTGGACCGGCTGGTCGCCCTCGGGCTGCCGGTGCTGGTGGGCGCCTCGCGCAAGACCTTCCTGGGCCGGCTGCTGGCCGGCCCCGACGGCGCCGTGCGCCCGGCGGAGGGCCGGGAGGCGGCGACGACGGCGATCTCGGTGCTCGCCGCCCAGGCCGGCGCGTGGGGGGTGCGGGTGCACGACCCGGTGCAGTCGCTGGATGCGATCAGGACGGTGGCGGCGGTGCAGGCCGCACGGAGCGGAGGGAACGCACGTGGCTGATCAAGGACCCCGTCCCCCTCACCCCTCGCAAGCTCGCGGCGAGCCTCTGGGCGGGGCCAGTCCCGACCGGATCACCGTGCACGGGCTCACCGCGCACGGCTTCCACGGGGTCTACCCCGAGGAGCGCGAGCGCGGGCAGACGTTCCGGGTGGACGCCGTGCTGGAGCTGGACACCGCGCCGGCGGCGGCGACCGACGACCTCGCGAAGACGGTCAACTACGCCGAGCTCTCCCAGCAGCTGCACGGGGTGCTGGTCGGTGAGCCGGTCGACCTGCTGGAGACCCTCGCCCAGCGGCTGGCCGACCGCTGCCTCGGGTACGAGCTCGTGCAGGCGGTGGAGATCACCGTGCACAAGCCGCAGGCCGACCTCGGCGTCCCCGCCGACGACGTCACCCTGGCCATCCGGCGTACCCGCCGGTGAGCCGCGCCGTCCTCTCCCTCGGCGCCAACCTGGGCGACCGCGCGGGCACACTGCGGCGCGCCGTGGAGACACTGGCCGGGCAGGGGCTGGTGGCCCGCTCGGTGCTGTACGAGACGCCGCCGTGGGGGCCGGTCGAGCAGCCGCCCTACCTGAACGCGATCGCCGTCGTGCGGGGCGACCGGGACGCCCCCGGCTGGCTTGCGCTGGCCCACGAGCTGGAACAGGCGGCCGGCCGCACCCGCGAGGTGCGCTGGGGCGCGCGCACGCTGGACGTCGACGTCGTCACCGTGACCGGCGACGACGGTGCCCCGGTGCTCTCCGACGACCCGCAGCTGACCCTCCCGCACCCCCGGGCGCACGAGCGGGCGTTCGTGCTGGTGCCCTGGCTGGCGCTGGACCCCGGTGCCCAGCTGCCCGGTCACGGGGCGGTGGCCGACCTGCTCGCCGCGCTGCCGGCCGACGACGTCGCCGCGGTGGTCCGCTGGGAGCAGCTGGCGTGAGCCCGGTGCGCCGCCGGGACCTGCTCGTCCTCGCCGTCGGCATCGCCGTGGCGTCCTGGCTGGTCGTGCGGGTCGCCTACGGGTCGCTGCCGGCGCTGTCCTGGTGGCTGCCGGTCCCGCTGGGGGTGCTCGCGGTCGCGGAGGCGCTCGGTGCCCGGGCGCTGCGGGCCCGGCTGAGCGCACAGCGGGAGCGGCGGCCGTCGCCGACGGGCTCCATCCGCCCTGTCGAGCCGCTGCTGGTCGCCCGCCTCGCGGTGCTCGCCCAGGCCAGTGCCTACGTCGGGGCGGTCTTCGCCGGGGTGTGGGGCGGGCTGCTGCTGCACACGCTGCCCGCCCTGGGCCGGCTGCGGGCCGCCGCCGGCGACTCGGTCACCGGCGCGATCGGCGTCGTCCTCGGGGCCGGGCTGGTGGCCGCCGCGCTGTGGCTGGAGCACGTCTGCAGGATCCCGCCCGACCCCGACGACGAGGGCGCCGCCCGGGCCTGAGGGAGGACCCCGTCCTCGGCACCCCTCGCAGGCTCGGGGTGAGCCTCTGGACGGGGCCGTCAGGCCAGGGCGGCGCCGGCGACCTCGGGAACGGACCCCTCGACCGAGCGGCGCAGCGCCGCGTGCAGCGACTCCGGCGTGAGCACGCCGCAGAACCGGTCGCCGTCCAGCACCGCGACCCAGCCGGCCTCCAGCTGCAGCATGGTCGAGAACGCCGTCTTCAGCGTCGCGTCGACCGGCACCCAGGCCTCCATCCGGCGGGCCGCGTCGCGCACCGTCCCGGCCCCGGCCGCGCGCTCGGTGGAGATCCATCCGTGCAGCCGCTGGGCGTCGTCCAGCACGACGGCCCAGCGGGCTCCGGCGCGCGCCAGCGCGGCCCGGGCGTCGGCCAGCCCGTCGTCGACGTGCACCACCGGCGGCTGCTCCAGGTCGGCCAGCTCGATGCCGGTGACGGCCAGCCGCTTGAGGCCACGGTCGGCACCGACGAAGTCCGCCACGAAGGGGGTGGCGGGGGAGCCGAGCAGCTCCGGGGGCGGGGCGAACTGCTCGACCGTGCCGCCGGCGCTCATCACCGCGATCCGGTCGCCGAGCCGCACCGCCTCCTCGATGTCGTGGGTGACGAAGACGATGGTCTTGCGGACGGCCTCCTGCAGCCGCAGGAACTCCGTCTGCAGCCGCTCCCGGACGATCGGATCGACGGCGGAGAACGGCTCGTCCATCAGCAGGACGCCGGGGTCGGCGGCCAGCGCACGGGCGACCCCGGCCCGCTGGCGCTGCCCGCCGGAGAGCTGGTGGGGGTAGCGGTCGCCGAACGTCGCCGGGTCCAGCCCGACGAGCTCGAGCAGCTCCTCCACCCGGTCGCGGGTGCGGCGCTTGTCCCAGCCGAGCAGCCGGGGGACGGTGGCGACGTTGCGCCGCACGGTCTGGTGCGGGAAGAGGCCGACGTTCTGGATGACGTAGCCGATCCGTCGGCGCAGCTGCACCGGGTCGACGGCGGTGACGTCGTCGTCGCCGAGCAGGATCCGCCCGCTGGTGGGCTCGATGATCCGGTTGATCATCTTCATCGTGGTCGTCTTGCCGCAGCCGGAGGGGCCGACGAGCACGCTGAGCTCACCCGCGGCGAAGGTCAGGTCCAGCGCGCGGACGGCGACGGTGCCGTCGGGGTAGCGCTTGCCGACGCCCTCGAGCCGGATCTGCTCGGCTCGGGACCCTGCGGCGGGTCCGGACTGGGCAGTAGCGTTCACGAGGTGGCCTTCCTGGCAGGCGCCCGGTGGTGAGCGCGGCGAGCGACGTCGTCCTCGCTGTCGATGCGGCGCCGAACCCCTGGTTCGACCCCTCCTACGTGACCCGTGAGTGGGACACCATTGTGGACCTGGCCGGCGAGCACGTGCGGCTCACCGTCGCCGCGGTCGTGCTCGGTGCCCTGATCGCCCTCCCGCTGGCGCTGCTCGCCCGGCGCAGCCGGTGGCTGGCCGGTCCGGTGCTGGGGCTGTCGACGCTGATCTACACCATCCCGTCGCTGGCGATGTTCGCCTTCATCGCGCCGGTCACCGGCCTGACGTCCACCACGGTGCTGGTCGGGCTGGTGCTGTACTCGCTGGTCATCCTCGTGCGGAACTTCCTGGCCGGCCTCCGGTCGGTGCCGCCGGACGTGCGGGAGGCCGCGCAGGGCATGGGATACGGGTCGGTGCGGCTGTTCTGGCAGGTCGAGCTGCCGCTGGCGTTGCCGTCCTTCGTCGCCGGGCTGCGGGTGGCCACCGTCTCCACCGTCGCGCTGGTCACCGTGGGGGTGATCGTCGGGCACGGGGGTCTGGGGCAGCTGATCATCGGCGGCTTCAACGCGAACTTCTACCGGGCGGAGATCGTGACCGGTGCGGTGGGCTGCGTGCTGCTGGCGCTCCTCGCCGACCTGCTGCTGGCCACGGCCGAGCGGCTGCTCACGCCCTGGGCTCGGCAGGCCGCGGCGTGAACCTCTGGCAGGAGGCCCTGCAGTACCTCAACGACCCCTACAACTGGACGCGGCCCAGCGGGATCCTGGACCTGCTGGTCGAGCACCTGCGGATCTCCGGCGTCGCGGTGCTCGCGGCGGTGTTGCTCGCCGTGCCGCTGGGGGCGCTGCTGGGGCACACCGGCCGGGGCGGCGGGTTCACCGTCGCGCTGTCCAACGTCAGCCGCGCGGTGCCGACCCTCGCGCTGCTCACGCTCTTCGCGGTCACCCCGATCGGCTTCGGACCGACGGCGACCACCATCGCGCTCGCCGTCTTCGCGTTCCCCCCGGTGCTGACCAACACCTACATCGGCTTCCGCGGCGTCGACCGGGACGTGGTGGAGGCCTCCCGGGCGATGGGGATGAGCGAGCGGCAGGTGCTGCTGCGGGCCGAGCTGCCGCTCGCCACCCCGCTGCTGATGACCGGGGTGCGCACGGCTGCGGTCCAGGTGGTCGCCACGGCGACGCTGGCCGCGCTGGTCGCCGGTGGCGGGCTGGGCCGGATCATCAACCTCGGGTTCGGCCAGCAGGACTACGGCGCCGTGCTCGCCGGTGCGCTGCTCGTGGCCGCCCTCGCGGTGCTCACCGAGGTGGTGCTCGCCGCGCTGACCTGGGCGTTGACCCCTGGACAGCGGTCGCTGCCGTGGGCGCGGCTCCGGGTGCGCCGCCGGGTGCAGGCCACCTCCCCGCTCTGAGCCCGGTCACGGAACGGCAACGGGTCCCCCGGGCGGTTGCGGGAGCGGCCCGGAGCGAGTTGGGTTGTGCACTGCGGGTTCTTCCCGCCAGACACGCGTGGCCGTCCACCAGGGGGCGCCACGGGACACAGAAGGCGGAGTCGATGCGCACGCGTCCCCGTACGTTCACCCATCTCGCCGTCACCGCGGCAGCTGCTGCCGTGCTGGCCACGGCGGCCTGCGGCGAGTCCGGCTCGTCCGGCACCGGCGGCGGCTCGCAGGCCGGTGGCTCGGCCAGCGGCGATGCCTGCGCCCCGGTGCCCGGCGACCAGCTGGTCGTGCTGGAGGACGACCAGCAGTTGCAGAACGCCGACAACATCGTCCCGGCGGTCAACGCCGAGGCCGCCGCGGCCAACCCGGCGCTGCTGCCGGCGCTGGACGCCGTCTCGGCCGAGCTGACCACCGACGACCTGGTGGAGATGAACGCCGCCGTCGACGTGCAGCGGCAGAGCGCCGAGGACGTCGCCCAGGGCTGGGTCGACGGGCACGCCGGCGTGACCGAGGGCCTGGAGCAGGGCAGCGGCCCGATCACCGTGGGCGCGGCCAACTTCACCGAGTCCACCGTGCTCGCCAACATCTACGCCGACGTGCTCGGCGCGGCCGGCTTCGACGTCTCGGTGCAGGTGGTGGGCAACCGGGAGCTGTACCTGCCGGCCCTGCAGCGCGGGGAGATCCAGGTCTTCCCGGAGTACCTGGCCACCGTCACCGAGACGCTCGAGGGCAACGAGGAGACGCAGGTCGCCTCCGGCGACGTCGACGCCACGGTCGCGGCGCTGCAGCCGCTGGCCGACGAGGCCGGGCTGGTGTTCGGCGAGCCGTCCGAGGCCGCCGACCAGAACGCCTTCGCCGTCACCCAGGCCTTCGCCGACGAGCTCGGCGTGACCACACTGTCGGAGCTGGCCGAGGCGTGCGGCGACGGCTCGCTGGTGCTCGGTGGCCCGACCGAGTGCCCGGAGCGGCCCTTCTGCCAGCCGGGCCTGGAGGAGACCTACGGGCTGGACTTCGCCAGCTTCCGCGAGCTGGACACCGGTGGCCCGCTGACCAAGGCCGCCATCCAGCAGGGTGAGGTCTCCCTCGGCCTGGTGTTCAGCTCCGACGGCGCCCTCGCCCAGTAGGACGACCGCCCTCCCCCCACGCCTCGCACGCTCGGCGCGGGACCCTGGAGGGTGGCCGTTCCAGCACGTCGCCTCAGTACCAGCCGCCGGGGGGCAACTGCTCCCCGGCGGCGACCTCGGCGTCGACCCGGTTGCCCTCCGGCGCCAGCGGGCAGGTCCACGCGGGATCGAAGGTGCACGACGGGTGGTAGGCGAAGTTGAGGTCGACCACCAGCCGCCCGTCGTCGCCGCCGAGGTCGGCGCCCTTCACCGTGTCCAGCAGGTAGCGGCCGCCCCCGTAGGTCGAGCGGCCGGCGCTGGCGTCGCGCAGCGGCAGGAACAGCCCGCCGCCGTACCCGGCCAGCCACCACAGGTCCAGCCGGCCGACGTCGCCGAGGGTGACCCGGCCGACCCGGCGCAGCACCACCCCGCCCTCGTCGGTGGTGGGCACCCCCAGCCGCACCGGCTCCACGTCGGTGTCCACCCGGACGTCGAAGCGCAGCGCCGGGTGGTACCCGGCGAACGGCAGACCGGCGAAACCCGGGCGGGCGGCCGCCGGCAGCGGTGAATCGGGGTGCCCGGCGAAGAGCGCGTCGCGCCCGGCCCGCCAGCTCCGCCAGCCCTCCTCGGGGTCCTCGGCGGTGCGCGCCGCCGCGTAGAGGGCGGCCACCCGGCGTCGCCAGTCCAGCAGGGTCAGCGTCATCCGCCCAGCCTGCCACCGCACCCGGCGCCGACGCCGCGCCGTGATCGCACGACGCCGCTCCGTGGCCTTATGGTGGGCGCATGGGAGGTCGCCGGGACGACAGCGGTCCCGGGTGGCCTGCCGCCACGGGGCGCCCGCCGGTCCCTCCGTCGTCCCGCCCGGGTGCTGCCCGGGCGGGGGCGACCGCAGCACCGGTCCGCCCGCTGCCCGCGCTGGACGAGCCGGTGGCGAGCCGTGGCGCGACCCGCGGGCGCGTCGTCTGGGGAGGCGCCGCCGTCGGCCTGGCGGTGCTCGTCACCGTCGCCGTCGTGCTCACCGACGACCCGGTGTACCTGCGGGTGCTGCTGCTCGCGGTCTGCTGGGCCGCGGTGGCGGCCGGCCTGCTGCTGGGGAACCGCGGGGGCGGCCCCGGGACGGCGGACCCCGCGGCGGCCGACCGCGAGGCGGAGCTGCGGCACGCCTACGAGCTGGAGCTCGCCCGGGAGGTCGCCGCCCGGCACGAGCACGAGGCGGAGCTGGAGGGCCGGCTGCGGCGGGAGGCCGAGCAGGCCATGCGCGCCGAGCTCGCCCAGCTCCGCGGCGAACTGGCCGGGCTGACCGGGGTGCGGGAGGAGCTCGCGGCGGTGAGCAGGCTGAGCGCGGACCTCTCCGCGCTGGAGCAGCTGCGCTCGGAGGTCGCCGCGCTCGGTTCGCTGCGGGCCGAGCTCAGCGGGCTCGGACAGGTGCGCACCGAACTGGCCGCGCTGGGTGAGCTGCGGGCCGACCTGGGCCGGATGCGCGCGGAGCTGACCGAGCAGCTCTCCGGGGAGCTGCTGATCGAGCGGATGGTCATGCGCGCCCAGTCGGTGCGCGGGCCGGCCGCCGGGCTGCCCGAGCAGCGCAGCCTGGACGGCGAGTCGTCCGGCTGGCCGTCGATGGGGCCCGCCTCCTCGAGCTGGGACACCCGGTTCCCCACGACGGTCGACGCGGAGCCGGTCCGGCGGGCGCTGCCCGACGTCCCGCCCGCACCGATGCCCACCCCACCCCCGCCGCCGCCGGCCGTCCGCGCCGAGCGGGACGTCGCGCCGCCGCCCTCGCCGCGGGAGTGGCTCAGTGCGCAGTCCCTGGTCGACCAGCCGGCGGCCCCCGCACCCCGGCGGCACCGCCGGGCCGCCGAGCCCGACGACGACGCCCTCGCCGCCGGCCGGCACGGCCGGGACGCTGCGGACGCGGAGTCCTGGTCGGCCCCCGCCTGGCTGACCGGCCGCAGCGCGGCGCCGGGCGACGAGCCGGACGCCGGTGCGACGGCCGGACCCATCCTGGATCCCGAGCTGAGCCGGGATCCCGAGCTGAGCTCCTGGGCCAGCGGCCCCTACGGCACCGGTGAGCTCAGCGGCTCCTGGTGGCAGGACGGGGAGCCCACCCCCGCGGCCCCCGAGGCGCCGGCGACGTCGGGGCACTGGTCCCCGGCGGCCTCCGACACCCCGGGACCGCGGCCCACCCCGGAACCGCAGGGGCACGCCCGGCTGGAGCAGATCCTCGCCGAGAGCGGCGTCCCGGCCCCGAGCGGGCGCCGTCGTCGCCGCTACCGTGACGAGGAGGACGCCGGCGACGACGTGCTGGCCCGGGTGCTGCGCGGCGAGTGACCGCTAGCCGATGGGGCCGCGGGCGAGCGCGCCGCCGTCGAGCACCATCGTCTGCCCGGTGACCCAGCCGGCCTCGTCGGAGAGCAGGTAGGCGGCGGCCTCGCCGACGTCCGCGGGCACGCCCAGCCGCCCCGCCGGGTACTGCGCGGTGACCTCCTCCTCGCGCCCGGTGAACAGCGCCTCGGCGAACCGCGTCCGCACCACCGCCGGCGCGACGGCGTTCACCCGCACCCGCGGGCCCAGCTCCACGGCCAGCTGCGTGGTCAGGTTGATCAGCGCCGCCTTGCTGACGCCGTAGGCGGCGATGCCCTCGCTGGACCGGAGCCCGGCCACCGAGGCGACGAGCAGCACCGAGCCGCCGTGCTCGGCCATCCACGCCCGCCAGGCCTCCTGCACCAGGCCCAGGCTGGCGACGACGTTGGTGTCCAGGATCTTGCGGACGGCGTCCAGCGGAGCGTCCATCAGCGGGCCGTAGACCGGGTTGATCCCCACGTTGCCGACCAGCACGTCGAGGCTGCCGAAGGTGTCGAGCGCGGTGCGGACGGCCGCGGCGCGGTGCTCGGCGTCCCCGGCGTTCCCGGCGACGCCCACGGCATGCTCCGGCCCGCCCAGGGCCGCCACCGCCTCGGCGAGCGCCTCCGGCTTGCGGGCGGTGACCACCACCCGGGCGCCCCGGTCGACCAGTGCCTGGGCGATCGCGAGCCCGATGCCCCGGCTCGCGCCGGTGACCAGTGCGGTGCGTCCCTCGAAGCTGCTCACCGTGCTCCTCCCGCTCCGGCGCCGGCTCCGCTGCCGGCGCGCGCCTCAACGTAACCAGCACCGGCTCACCCGGCCGGACCACCCGGGTGAGCCAGGACACACGGCTCGGCCGTTGCCCGGGGCCGGGACGGTGACAGACTCGATGCCGACACGTCACCTGCGTGACACGCCTCCGGGCGGTTGCAGCGGGCGGGGTGCTCTGGAACACCGCACGGCCAGCACCACCGCACAGCACGACTCCGGCCCACGACGACGTGGGACGACGCGACCTGAGTCCGGTACCCGCGAGGGACTGGAACGAGAGGGTGCACCCGGGATGCCGATCCGTCCCTCCCGCGCGGGAGACGCCGCGCCGACCGTCCTGCCCGCCCCCGGGCTCGCCCCGGCCGCCGAGGCCCCTGCCCGTCTCCGCGTCGGCGTTCTCGGCGCCGGCCGCGTGGGCGCCGTGCTCGGTGCCGCGCTCGCCGCCGCCGGCCACGACGTGGTCGCCGCCTCCGGGCTCTCCGCCGCCACCCGCGAGCGCGCCGCCCGGCTGCTGCCCGGGGTGCCGCTCCGCCCGGCCGACGAGGTCGTCGCCGCCAGCGACCTGGTGGTGCTGGCGGTTCCCGACGACACGCTGCGTGGACTGGTCGCCGGCCTGGCCGAGACCGGCCGCTGGCGCCGTGGGCAGCTGGTCTTCCACACCTCCGGCGCGCACGGCCTGGCCGTGCTCGAGCCGGCCGAGCAGGCTGGTGTCCTGCCGTTGGCGCTGCACCCGGCGATGACCTTCTCCGGCGGCCCCGAGGACGCCCAGCGGCTGACCGCCAGCCCGTTCGGGGTGACCAGCCGGCCCGAGCACCGGGCCGTCGCCGAGACGCTGGTGCTGGAGATGGGCGGCGAGCCGTTCTGGGTGGCCGAGGCCGACCGGCGGCTCTACCACGCGGCGCTGGTCACCGGCGCCAACCACCTGGTCACCCTGGTCGCCGAGGCCGCCGACCTGCTGCGCACCGCCGGGGTCGACGCGCCCGCCCGGGTGCTGGGGCCGCTGCTCACCGCGGCGCTGGACAACGGCCTGCGCCGCGGCGACCGGGGGCTCACCGGCCCGGTCAGCCGGGGCGACGTCGGCACCGTCCGCGACCACCTGGCGGCCCTCGCCGAGCGGGCGCCGGACTCGGTCGAGGCCTACGTGGCGCTGGCCCGGCGCACCACCGAGCGGGCGCTGGCCGCCGGCCGGCTCAAGCGGCACGAGGCCGGCCCGCTGCTGGACCTGCTGGACGGCTCCGCCGAGGAGGCCACCCGATGAGCCTGTCCGTCGGGGCGCCGGTGGTCGCCGAGACCACCGCCGAGCTGCGCCGGGTGCGCGCCGACCTGCCCGGCCCGGTGGTCCTGGTGCCCACCATGGGCGCGCTGCACGAGGGGCACCGCACCCTGGTCCGGGCCGCCCGCGAACGCGGCGGCAGCGTCGTCGTCTCGGTGTTCGTCAACCCGACCCAGTTCGGGCCCGGAGAGGACTTCGACCGCTACCCGCGGACCTGGGACGCCGACCTGGCCGCCCTGGCCGAGGAGGGGGCCGACGTCGTCTTCCACCCGCCGGTCGAGGAGGTCTACCCGCCCGGCGCGGTCGGCGTGACCGTGCACCCGGGCCCGCTGGGCTCGGTGCTGGAGGGCGCCGTCCGCCCCGGGCACTTCGCCGGTGTGCTCACCGTCGTCGCCAAGCTCTTTGGCCTGGTCCGGCCGGACGCCGCGGTGTTCGGCGAGAAGGACTACCAGCAGCTCACGCTGATCCGGGCGATGGCGGCCGAGCTGGCGCTGGGGGTGGAGGTGGTCGGCGTCCCGACCGTCCGCGAGGCCGACGGCATGGCGCTCTCCTCCCGCAACCGCTACCTCGCCCCGGAACAGCGGGCCGCCGCCGCCGCGTTGTCCGCGGCACTGCGCGCCGGGGCAGCCGCCGGGGCGCAGGGCGCCGACGCGGTGCTCGCCGCGGCCCGCACGGTGCTCGACGCGGCCCCCGACCTCCTCCAGGACTACCTGGAGCTGACCGATCCAGATCTGGGACCGGCGCCCGTCGCCGGACCCGCGCGGCTGCTGGTCGCCGCCCGCGCCGGCACCACCCGCCTGATCGACAACACCGCTGTGGAACTGGGGTACCGCTGATGATGCGCACGATGCTCAAGAGCAAGATCCACCGGGCCACGGTGACCCAGGCCGACCTGCACTACGTCGGCTCGGTGACCATCGACGAGGACCTGCTGGACGCCGCGGACCTGCTGCCCGGCGAGCAGGTGGCGATCGTCGACGTCACCAACGGCGCCCGGCTGGAGACCTACGTGATCCCCGGCGAGCGCGGGTCCGGCGTCATCGGGATCAACGGCGCCGCCGCCCACCTGGTGCACCCGGGCGACCTGGTCATCCTGATCAGCTACGGCCTGATGGACGAGACCGAGGTGAAGTCGTACCTGCCGAAGGTCGTGCACGTCGACGGCGCCAACCGCGTCGTCGAGCTCGGCGCCGACCCGTCCGCCCCGGTGCCGGGAGCGCCGGACCAGCAGCGCAGCGACCGCGGCGTCCCCGTCCGGTGACCGCTGCCGCAGAAATGGCCATTTCTGCGGGGGCGCCCACCCGGTTGCCGCTGCGGCTGTCGGCGCCGGCCCCCGGCTGGGAGCTGACCGCCGACGTCTGCGTCGTCGGCTCCGGGGTCGCCGGGCTGTGCGTCGCGCTGCACGCCCGCGCCGCCGGGCTCTCGGTCGCCGTCGTCACCAAGGTGGAGGTCGGCGACGGCTCGACCCGCTGGGCGCAGGGTGGCATCGCCGCCGTCCTGGACCCGGCCGACACCCCCGCCGCGCACGCCCGGGACACCGAGGTCGCCGGCGTGGGGCTCTGCGAGCCGGCCGCGGTGCAGGCCCTGGTCACCGAGGGGCCGGAGCGGCTGCACCAGCTGATCAGCTGGGGCGCGGCGTTCGACCGCGACCCCACCGGCCGGCTGCTGCTCACCCGCGAGGGCGGTCACTCGACCGACCGGATCGTGCACGCCGGCGGCGACGCCACCGGCGCGGAGGTGCAGCGGTCGCTGGTGCAGGCCGTCGCCGCCGACCCCGGCATCACCCTGGTCGAGCACGCGATGGTGCTCGACCTCGTCACCGACGCCGCCGGGCGTGCCTGCGGGGTGACGCTGCACGTGCTGGGGGAGGGCAGCGCCGACGGCGTCGGTGCGGTGCGGGCGCGGGCCGTCGTGCTGGCCACCGGCGGCATGGGCCAGGTCTACGCCTCGACCACCAACCCCTCGGTCTCCACCGGCGACGGCGTGGCCCTGGGCCTGCGCGCCGGGGCGGTCGCCACCGACCTGGAGTTCGTCCAGTTCCACCCGACCGCCCTGTACCTGGGTCCGGCCGCCCGGGGGCAGCAGCCGCTGGTCTCCGAGGCGCTGCGCGGCGAGGGCGCGGTGCTGCGCGACGGCGCGGGGGAGCGGTTCCTGGTCGGCGTGCACGAGCTGGCCGAGCTGGCGCCCCGCGACGTCGTCGCCAAGGCGATCACCCGCGTGCAGCTGCGCGACGGCGTCGACCACGTCTGGCTCGACGCCCGGCAGGTGCCCGGGCTGGCCGCCCGCTTCCCGACGATCGTGGCCCGCTGCCGGGAGGCCGGGATCGACCCGGTGACGGACCTGGTGCCGGTGACCCCGGCGGCGCACTACGCCTCCGGCGGCCTGGTCACCGACCTGGCCGGGCGGACGACGGTGCCGGGGCTCTACGCCTGCGGGGAGGTCGCCTGCACCGGCGTGCACGGCGCGAACCGGCTGGCCTCGAACTCGCTGCTGGAGGGGCTGGTCTTCGCCGGCCGGATCGGCGCGGCGCTGGCGCGCGAACTGCCGGTGCCCGGCCTGCCGGCCGGCGTCGATCCCCGCGCAGCAGGCCTGCTGGACGCCGACGTGCGAGGTGCGCTGACCGCCACCATGTCCGCCGAGGTCGGTGCCCTGCGCAGCGGCGCCGGCCTGGCCGCCGCCGGCGAGCGGATCGCCGTCCTGGCCGAGCTCGCCGGGGACGACGTCGAGCCCGGCGTGCCCGGCTGGGAGACCACCGACCTGTTCACCGTGGCCACCGCGATCACCGCTGCGGCCACCGCGCGCGAGGAGACCCGTGGCTGCCACTGGCGCGAGGACCACCCCGACGCCGACGACGACTGGCGGGTGCACCTGGACGTGCGCCTGGACGCCGACGGCGGGGTCACGGTGACCCGCCGTCCCGTCGGCACACCCCCGGGGGTGCAGTGGTGAGTGCCACCGACCTGACCGGCACCGGCTTGGACCCGGCCTGGGTCGAGGAGCTGGTCGAGCGGACCCTGACCGAGGACCTGACCGGTGGCGCCCCGCTGCCCCGGCAGCCGGACGTGGCGGTCGGCTACGACGTCACCAGCGCCGCGACCGTCCCCGGCGACCGGTACGGCGCCGCCGACCTGGTGGCCCGCGCCGACGGCGTCGTCGCCGGGCTGCCGCTGGCCGCCCGGGTCTTCGCCCGGCTGGCCCCCGGCGTGACGCTGACCGCCTCCGCCGCCGACGGGGACCGGGTGCGCCGCGGCGACGTCCTGCTCACCGTGCGCGGCCCGGTGCGGGCGCTGCTGGCCGCCGAACGCAGCGCGCTGAACATCGCCAGCCGGGCCAGCGGCATCGCCACGGCCACCCGCGCCTGGGTCGACGCGGTGGCCGGCACCGGTGCCACCGTGCTGGACACCCGCAAGACCACCCCGGGGTTGCGTCCGCTGGAGAAGTACGCGGTGCGCTGCGGTGGCGGGTCGAACAAGCGGATGGGCCTCTACGACGTCGCCATGGTCAAGGACAACCACGTCGCCGCGGCCGGATCGGTGGCCGCCGCCGTGGCACTGGTGCGGGAGCGCGCGCCGAAGGTGACCGTGCAGGTCGAGTGCGACACCGTGGCGCAGGTCGGCGAGGCCCTGGACGCGGGTGCGGACTTCCTGCTGTTGGACAACATGACCCCCGACCAGCTGCGGCAGGCCGTCACGCTGGTGGGCGACCGGGACGTCGAGCTGGAGGCCACCGGCGGGCTCACCCTCGCCGTCGCCGCCGAGGTCGCCGCCACCGGCGTCGACTACCTGTCCGTGGGCGCGCTCACGCACTCCGCGCCGATCCTCGACCTCGCCCTCGATCTCCGACCACTCGACCTGCGGGCGGGCTGACCGTGCTGCTCACCGTGGACGTCGGGAACAGCCACACCGTGCTGGCCACGTTCGACGGCGACCGCCGGGTCGGGAGCTGGCGGGTGACCACCCGGTCGCGGGCCACCGCCGACGAGCTGCTGTTCCTGTGGCGGGGGCTGCTGCGCGACACCGAGGTCACCGGTGTGGCCGCCTGCTCCACGGTGCCCGCGCTGCTGCCGGCACTGCGCCAGCTGCTGGACTCCCTCGCCGTCCCGGTCACCCTGATCGGGCCCGGGGTGCGCACCGGGGTGCCGCTGCACGTGGACAACCCGCGGGAGGTCGGCGCCGACCGGGTGGTGACGGCGCTGGCCGCGCACGAGCTGTACGGCCGCCGGCCCGACGGCAGCGGCCGGCCGGTCGTCGTCGTCGACTTCGGCACCTCGACCAACGTCGATGCCGTGGGCCCCGACGGGCAGTTCCTCGGCGGCGCGCTGGCCCCCGGCGTCGAGGTGAGCCTGGACGCGCTGGCCACCCGGGCGGCGCAGCTGCGCTCGGTGGAGCTGACCGTGCCCGCCCAGGCGATCGGGAAGAACACCGTGGCGGCGCTGCAGTCCGGGTTGGTCCTGGGCTTCGCCGGGCTGGTCGACGGCCTGGTCGACCGGATCGCCGGGGAGCTGGTGGCCCAGTTCGGCGCGGCGCCGGTGGTGGTGGCCACCGGCGGTCTGCACCGGCTGGTCGCCGACAGCTGCCGGTCGATCGCCGAACGCGATCCAGACCTCACCGTGCAGGGTCTGCGGCTGGCCTTCGCGCGGCACCAGGGCGGTGCCGCCCAGCGCTGAGCGGTCCGCCCGTAGGCTGGGACCCCGTGAGCGAGGAACCCCCCGGCAACGTCGACGACGAACTCCCCGAGCAGCTGCGGGTCCGGCGGGCCAAGCTGGACCGGCTGCGCGAGGCCGGGGTCGACCCGTACCCCGTCACGGTGGCCCGCACGGCCAGCCTGGCCGACGTGCGCGCCGAGCACCCGGACCTGCCGCCGGACACGATGACCGGCGAGCGGGTCGGCGTGACCGGGCGGGTGATCTTCTCCCGCAACACCGGCAAGCTCTGCTTCGCGACGCTGCGCGAGGGCGACACCGAGCTGCAGGTCATGCTCTCGATCGACCGGGTCGGCGAGGAGCTGCTGGCGGCCTGGAAGGCCGACGTGGACCTCGGCGACCACGTGCTGGTCACCGGCGAGGTCGGGACGTCGCGCCGCGGCGAGCTCTCGGTGTTCGGCGACTCCTGGCAGCTGGCCGCCAAGGCGCTGCGCCCGCTCCCGGTGGCGCACAAGCCGATGAGCGAGGAGCTCCGGGTCCGCCGGCGCTACGTCGACCTGATCGTCCGGGACGAGGCGCGGCGCACGGTGCAGGAACGCGCCGCGGTGATGAGCGCACTGCGGTCCGGGCTCGTCGGACGAGGTTTCCTCGAGGTCGAGACGCCGATGCTGCAGACCGTGCACGGCGGGGCGGCGGCGCGTCCTTTCCGGACGCACATGAACGCCTTCGACCTGGACCTCTACCTGCGCATCGCGCCGGAGTTGTTCCTCAAGCGCTGCATCGTCGGTGGCCTGGACCGGGTCTTCGAGATCAACCGGAACTTCCGGAACGAGGGAGCGGACTCCTCGCACTCCCCGGAGTTCGCGATGCTCGAGTTCTACGCCGCCTACGGCGACTACTCCGACGGTGCCCGGATCACCCGCGAGCTCATCCAGGAATGCTGTGCGGCGTTGTTCGGCGACCATGTCGCGCGGCACCACGACGGCACGGAACTGGACCTCTCCGGCGAGTGGCCGCAGCGCCCGCTGTACTCGCTGGTCTCCGAGGCGGTGGGGGAGGAGGTCACCCCGCAGACGCCGGTCGAGCACCTGCGCGCCCTCGCCGAGCGGCACGAGGTCGGCGTCGACCCGGCGTGGCTGCCCGGCAAGGTGGTCGAGGAGATCTTCGAGGCGCTGGTGCAGCACACCCTGCAGAGCCCGACGTTCGTCGTCGACTACCCGCTGGACACCTCACCGCTGACCCGCGCGCACCGGTCGGAGGCCGGGTTGGCGGAGAAGTGGGACCTCTACATCGGCGGCATCGAGCGGGGCACCGGCTACTCCGAGCTGGTCGACCCGGTCGCCCAGCGCGAGCGGTTCACCCAGCAGGCGCTGCTGGCGGCGGCCGGTGACCCCGAGGCGATGGTGCTCGACGAGGACTTCCTGGAGGCCCTCGAGTACGGCATGCCGCCCACCGCCGGTGTGGGCATGGGCATCGACCGGCTGATGATGACGCTCACCGGACTCGGCATCCGGGAGACGATCCTGTTCCCGCTGGTCCGGCCGATCCATTCCTGACCTGCGTTTTCCCACACATCCGCGTGAAATGCGTGGGCGGATTGGTGGAAATGGCCGGCAATGTGGTGCAATGGTCCGGGTCGGCCTCCGGGTCGGCAAAATGCACTGGCCACGGGGGCTGACGCAACAGGAGTGGAACAACAATGGCTCGCAAGGTCCAGGTGATCCTCAGTGACGACCTCGACGACAGCATTCCCGCTGACGAGACGGTGACCTTCGCCCTCGACGGGACGACGTACGAGATCGACCTGTCGGAGAAGAACGCCGCGGAGATGCGCGACGTGCTCGGCAAGTACGTCTCGGCGGCGCGCAAGGTGAGCAGCCGTGGCACCCGGGCCTCCGGTGGCGGGCGTTCCCGGGCGACCGGTGGCGGCGGCCGGATGGACCGCGAGCAGGCCGGCGCCATCCGCGACTGGGCCCGCAAGAACGGCCACGAGGTCAGCGACCGCGGCCGCATCCCGGCCAGCGTCGTCGAGGCCTTCGAAGCCGCTCACTGAGGAAGGACCCCGCTCCTCCCCACGCCTCGCGAGCTCGGCGCGGGCCCCTGGAGCGGGGCCGTTCCATCGCCTCACCACGGCCCGGCTCCCCTCGAGGGGCGCCGGGCCGTCGGCGTCCCCGGGGCCGGGCCGCGCGCTCAGCAGTCGAACACCGACCAGCAGATGTCGTTGCGCAGCCGCTGGTCGTCGAGGACCAGCGCGCGGACCGGCTCGGGGAGCTGGTCGCGCTGCCACCGGCACTCGCGTCGTCCGGCGGCCTCCGCCGCGCCCGCCGGGGCGGCCGCACGGGCGGCCTTGATCGCGTAGGCGGCCGCGCCCAGGTCGTGCGCGGCGACGTGGGCCACCGCGCCGGCCTGGCCGGCGGCGTAGGCGGCGTGCCGCGGCGCCCCGCGCAGGTCCCGGGCCGCGCCCATGGCATGGCCGCCCGCGGCGCGCGCCTGCATCATCGGGACCTCGCCGCGGACCCAGGCGCGGGCGTGCTCGATCGCCCGACGGGGCCGCGGGTCCTCCGGCCGGGCGGACTCGAACAACGGGAGCACGTGCGCCGCGCACGCCGCCGCCCACAGGGCGAGCAGGTGGTGGTCGGCGTCGGTGAGGGTGCCGCCGCGGCGGACCGTCACCAGCCGGGGGTCCGGCACTCTCGGGAGGATCACGGTGGCTCTCCTGTCCGCTCGGGGCGTCCGCTGACGGCGTAACGGCGGCACGGGGGCGGCGGAACACCGTCAGTGGGACGACAGTTGACTCTCACGAGCCCCCGATCAGGTCTGACGGCCTCGTCTCGGCGCAGGTCGGGCGGTGCGAACTACAGTGGAACGACCGGTGCCCCAGCGCGCCGACGTACGTCGGGTGTCCACCGTCCCCTGCCGGGGACACGAGCACAGCAGGTCCAGCCGGTCAGAGGGAGATACAGCAGATGTTCGAACGGTTCACCGACCGAGCCCGTCGGGTGGTCGTCCTGGCCCAGGAAGAGGCCCGGATGCTCAACCACAACTACATCGGCACCGAGCACATCCTCCTGGGTCTGATCCACGAGGGTGAGGGCGTCGCTGCCAAGGCGCTGGAGTCCCTCGGCATCTCGCTGGAGGGCGTCCGGCAGCAGGTGGAGGAGATCATCGGCCAGGGCCAGCAGGCCCCGTCCGGCCACATCCCCTTCACCCCCCGCGCCAAGAAGGTGCTCGAGCTGTCCCTGCGCGAGGCGCTGCAGCTCGGCCACAACTACATCGGCACCGAGCACATCCTGCTCGGCCTGATCCGCGAGGGCGAGGGCGTCGCCGCCCAGGTCCTGGTGAAGCTCGGCGCCGACCTCAACCGGGTCCGCCAGCAGGTCATCCAGCTGCTCTCCGGCTACCAGGGCAAGGAGCCGGCCGCCGCCGGTGGCCCGGCCGAGGGCACGCCGTCGACCTCGCTGGTCCTCGACCAGTTCGGCCGCAACCTGACCCAGGCTGCCCGCGACTCCAAGCTCGACCCGGTCATCGGGCGGGCCAAGGAGATCGAGCGGGTCATGCAGGTCCTGTCGCGGCGGACCAAGAACAACCCGGTCCTGATCGGTGAGCCCGGCGTCGGCAAGACCGCCGCCGTCGAGGGGCTGGCCCAGGCCATCGTCAAGGGCGAGGTGCCCGAGACGCTGAAGGACAAGCAGCTCTACACCCTCGACCTCGGGGCGCTCGTCGCCGGTTCCCGCTACCGCGGTGACTTCGAGGAGCGGCTGAAGAAGGTCCTCAAGGAGATCCGCACCCGCGGCGACATCATCCTGTTCATCGACGAGATCCACACCCTCGTCGGGGCGGGCGCTGCCGAGGGCGCGATCGACGCCGCCAGCATCCTCAAGCCGATGCTGGCCCGCGGTGAGCTGCAGACCATCGGCGCCACCACGCTGGACGAGTACCGCAAGCACCTGGAGAAGGACGCCGCGCTCGAGCGCCGCTTCCAGCCCATCCAGGTCAGCGAGCCGACCCTCGCCCACACGGTGGAGATCCTCAAGGGCCTGCGCGACCGCTACGAGGCGCACCACCGGATCAGCATCACCGACAGCGCCCTCGTGGCCGCGGCGACGCTGGCCGACCGGTACATCTCCGACCGTTTCCTGCCGGACAAGGCGATCGACCTGATCGACGAGGCCGGCGCCCGGATGCGGATCAAGCGGATGACCGCCCCGCCGGACCTCCGCGAGTTCGACGACCGGATCGCCGGCGTCCGCCGCGAGAAGGAGTCGGCGATCGACGCGCAGGACTTCGAGAAGGCGGCCTCCCTCCGCGACAAGGAGAAGCAGCTGCTGGGCGAGAAGGCCGAGCGGGAGAAGGCGTGGAAGGCCGGCGACATGGACGTCGTCGCCGAGGTCGACGACGAGCAGATCGCCGAGGTGCTGGCCAACTGGACCGGCATCCCGGTCTTCAAGCTCACCGAGGAGGAGACCTCCCGGCTGCTCCGCATGGAGGACGAGCTCCACAAGCGGATCATCGGCCAGGAAGAGGCCATCAAGAGCGTCAGCCAGGCGATCCGGCGCACGCGGGCGGGCCTCAAGGACCCCCGTCGCCCCGGTGGCTCGTTCATCTTCGCCGGCCCCTCGGGTGTCGGTAAGACCGAGCTGGCCAAGGCGCTCGCGCAGTTCCTCTTCGGCGAGGACGACGCCCTCATCCAGATCGACATGGGCGAGTTCCACGACAAGTTCACCGTGTCGCGGCTCGTCGGTGCCCCTCCCGGCTACGTCGGTTACGACGAGGGTGGCCAGCTGACCGAGAAGGTGCGGCGCAAGCCGTTCTCGGTGGTCCTCTTCGACGAGATCGAGAAGGCGCACGCCGATGTCTTCAACACGCTGCTGCAGGTGCTGGAGGACGGCCGGCTGACCGACGGTCAGGGCCGGATCGTGGACTTCAAGAACACGATCCTGATCCTGACCACCAACCTCGGGACGCGGGACATCTCCAAGGCGGTCGGCCTCGGCTTCCAGGCCGGGAACGACAACCAGAGCAACTACGAGCGGATGAAGCTCAAGGTCAACGAGGAGCTCAAGCAGCACTTCCGGCCGGAGTTCCTCAACCGCATCGACGACATCGTCGTGTTCCACCAGCTGACCGAGGACGAGATCATCCACATCGTGGACCTCATGCTCGCCCGCCTGGAGACGCAGCTGAAGAACAAGGACATGGCGATCGAGGTCACCCCGGCGGCGAAGAAGCTGCTGGCCGCCCGGGGCTTCGACCCGGTGCTGGGTGCCCGCCCGCTGCGGCGGACCATCCAGCGCGAGATCGAGGACGCGCTGTCGGAGAAGATCCTCTACGGCGAGCTGACCAGCGGTCAGATCGTGGTGGTCGACGTCGACGAGTCCGACGACCCGACCAAGTCGACCTTCACCTTCCGCGGTGAGGCCAAGCCGATCGACGTGCCCGACACGCCGCCGGTGGCGCTCTCCGGCGCCGACGGCGACGACGAGGGGCCGGCGGCGGCGCAGGCCGACTGACGAAGGACCTCGTTCTCCTCACCCCTCGCACGCTCGGGGCGAGCCTCTGAACGAGGCCCGACAGGGGCCGTCTCCCAGCCGGGAGGCGGCCCCTGTGCCATGCAGGGCCCCGCTGCCCCCCACCGCTCGCACGCTCGCGGTGGGGGCCTGCAGCGGGGCCGGGAGCGCCGCGTCGCTCGCTAGGAGGGGAGCCGGAACCTGCCGTCGGCGGTCTGCTCGACCAGGCCGTCGACCAGCAGCGAGTCCAGGCAGCGGGAGCGCTGGACGGCGTCGTCCCAGGCCGGCACCAGGGCATCGGCCTCCACCGGCTCGTGCGCGGCGCGCAGCACGTCCAGCAACCGGCCGCGCACCTGCCGGTCGGTGCCGGCGAACTTCTGCACCCGGCGGGGTGGCCCGTCATGGACCGGGGAGCCGGCCAGCTGCCAGGCACAGCGGTCGCGCACCGGGCAGGCGGGGCACCGCGGCGTCCCGGCCACGCAGACCAGCGCGCCGAGCTCCATCACCGCCACCGAGAAGCGGACGGCGCGGGCGTCGTCGACCGGTGCCAACGCGGCGATGTCGCCGAGGTCGGTGGCGCGGGCCGGTGCGGCCTCGGCGCGGCCGTGCACCAACCGGGCCACGACCCGGCGGACGTTCGTGTCGACGACGGGCTGCCGCCGGCCGTGGCCGAAGCAGCTCACCGCCCGGGCGGTGTACGTGCCGACGCCGGGCAGGGCCTCCAGTTCGGGCACGTCGGCCGGCACCTGGCCGCCGTGCCGTTCGGTCAGCGCGACCGCGGCCTCCCGCAGCCGCAGGGCCCGCCGCGGGTAGCCGAGCTTCCCCCAGGCGCGGATGACCTCGGCGGGGCTCTCGGCAGCGAGCGACGCCGGAGTGGGCCAGCGGCGCAGCCACTCGCGCCAGACGGGCTCCACGCGGGCCACCGGCGTCTGCTGCAGCATCACCTCGCTGACCAGGACCGCCCACGGGTCGGTCCCCGGCGCCCGCCACGGCAGGTCGCGCGCGGCCCGGGCGTACCAGTCGACGATCGTCTCCCCGACCGGCTCGAGGCCGTCGGTGGCGGGGGACCGGTCGCTGTCGGCGGGAGCGCTCACGAGCGTCCAGTGTGCCCGGTGGTGGACGCGGTGGACCGGTCCGCCACGGAGCGTCACCGTCGGGTCGCGGGCCGATGACTGCGGTGCGACCTGCGCCCTCGGTGCGCGATCGGTCCGGGCGTGGCGCGCGACCCCCGCCGCGGACGGGGAGCTAGCGTCGTCACGTGCTCCACCCGGTCGGCCCCCTGCCCGCCGCCGTCTACTGGCGGCGGCGGCTGCTCGTGCTCGGGTGCGCCGTGGGCGTCCTGGGCGGTGGCAGCTGGGTGGCGGTCGCGGCGACCACGGGGAAGGACGCCGAGGTCAGGGCCGAGGCGTCGGTCGACGGTGAACCGGCCGTCCCGCCCCTGCTGGACCAGGTGACGCCCTCGCTGGCCGCGGTGGAGGTGCCCTCCGCGGCGCCCACCCCGGACGAGCCGGCCGACGAGCCGTCACCGGAGCCGACCGGTCCGGCCCCGGGGGACCGGTGCAGCGACGAGATGATCGCGGTCGAGGTCCGGCCCCAGCCGGCGACCACCCCGGTCGGCAGCAAGCCCACCTTCGACCTCGTGGTGAGCAACGTGTCGGAGGTGCCGTGCGTGCGCACCCTGGACAAGCAGCTGCAGGAGATCGTGCTGCTCGACGGCGCCGGCAACCGGCTGTGGGGCAGCAACGACTGCTTCCCGGAGACGACCTCCGACGACCGCACGCTCCAGCCGGGGGAGTCGGTCTCCTTCCCGGTGCTCTGGGGCGGGCTCACCAGCAGCCCTGACTGCGCCACTGAGCGGACCCCGCCCCCGCCGGGGAACTACGTGCTGCGCGGCCGGCTGGACACCCGGACCAGCCCCGACGCCGCCTTCACCCTCACCTAGGAGCCGCCCCGGCAGCGGGGCAGCTCAGCTGTAGCGGTCGAGGATCGAGGTCTCGGCGAGTCGGGAGAGGCCCTCACGGATGCCGCGGGCGCGGGCCTCGCCGACGCCCTCGACGGCGAGCAGGTCCTCGATGGTCGCGGCCAGCAGCTTCTGCAGTCCGCCGAAGTGGGTGACCAGCCGGTCGATGATCCCGGCGGGCAGCCGCGGCACCCGGGCCAGCAGGCGGTACCCGCGCGGGCTGACCGGGGAGTCGAGGGCGTCGGGGGAGGTGGGCAGCCCGTAGCAGCGGGCCACCGCCGACAGGTCGAGCAGCTCGGTGGCGGACAGCGCTCGCAGGTCGCTCAGGACCTCCTCGCCGGTACGGCCGCGCCGGCCGCTGGGCAGGTAGTCGCGGACGAGCAGGCCGCGGTCCTCCTCGACGCCGGCGAGCATCTCGTCCAGCTGCAGGGCCAGCAGGCGGCCGTCGGTGCCGAGCTCGATGACGAAGCCCTCGATCTCGTCGGCGATCCGCCGGACCATCTCCAGCCGCTGGCTGACGCTCATGGCGTCGCGAACGGTGACCAGGTCCTCGATCTCCAGGGCGGACAGCGTGCTGGCGACCTCGTCCAGCCGCAGCTTGTACCGCTCCAGGGCGCTCAGCGCCTGGTTGGCGCGGGCCAGGATCGTGGTCGGGTGCTCGAGGATGTAGCGGCGGCCGGTGACGTACACCGAGATGATGTGCATCGACTGGCTCACCGAGATCACCGGGAACCCGGTCTGCAGCGCCACGCGCTCGGCGGTGCGGTGCCGGGTGCCCGACTCCTCGGTGGGGATCGTCGGGTCGGGCATGAGGTGCACCCCGGCCCGCACGATGCGGGTGCCGTCGTAGGAGACGATCACCGCGCCGTCCATCTTGGCCAGCTCGCGCAGCCGGGTGGCCGACAGCGCCACGTCCAGGGCGAACCCGCCGGTGCACAGCGACTCGACCACCCGGTCGTAGCCGAGCACGATCAGGGCTCCGGTGCGGCCGGCGAGGATCCGCTCCAGACCGTCCCGGAGCGCGGTGCCCGGGGCGATCCGACCGAGCAGTTCCCGCAGCGCAGCCTCGGGGTCCACAGCGGGGGGCACGAGCGCTCCTGACGGTCGGGCGATACGGCCGCTGATCCTACGCGGCTCCCCTCCTGGGTCGGTCACCTCGGGTCCTCCCTGCGGGTGACCGGCGGCGTCTCCAGCACGCTCGGTCACCACAGGCGTGCGAAGGCGCCGCCCAGGTCGGGGACCTCGATCAGCCGCATGCCCTTGGGGGCCGGCCCGGAGTCGACCGGCACCAGCGCTGCGGTGTACCCCTGCCGGGCGGCCTCGGCCAGCCGCCGGCCGGTGCCGCCGACCCGGCGGATCTCCCCGGACAGCCCGACCTCGCCGATGGCGACCAGGCCTGGCGGCAACGGGGTGTCCTTGGAGGCGGAGGCGATCGCCAGGGCGAGCGCGAGGTCCGCGGCGGGCTCGATGATCCGTACCCCGCCCACCGAGGCGGCGAAGACGTCGGCGTCCCCGAGACGGATGCCGCCCCGCCGCTCGACGACGGCGTTGACCATCGCCACCCGCTGGGAGTCCAGGCCGCTCACCGCGCGCCGCGGTGAGCCGCCACCGCCGCTGGTGGCCACCAGCGACTGCACCTCGGCCAGCAGCGGCCGGCTGCCCTCCATGGTCACGGTCACGCAGCTGCCCGGCACCGGGGCCGAGCGCCGGGAGACGAACAGGTGCGAAGGGTCGGGGACACCGACCACGCCGCCGTCACCGATCTCGAAGCAGCCGATCTCGTCGGCCGGGCCGAACCGGTTCTTGGTGGCCCGGATCATCCGCAGCGTCGAGTGCCGTTCGCCGTCGAAGCTGATGACGACGTCGACCAGGTGCTCCAGTGCGCGGGGCCCGGCGATGGCGCCGTCCTTGGTCACGTGGCCGACCAGGATGGTGGTCATCCCGCGGGTCTTGGCGACGGCGGTCAGCGCGCTGGCCACCGCCCGGACCTGGCTGGCCCCGCCGTCGGTGCCGTCGACCGCCGGCGAGCGCACGGTCTGCACGCTGTCGAGGACCAGCAGCGAGGGGGTGACGTCCTCGACGTGGGAGAGGACCGCCGACAGCTCGGTCTCGGCGGCCAGGTAGAGGTCGTCGTGCAGCGCGCCGATCCGCTCGGCGCGCAGCCGCACCTGCGCGGCGGACTCCTCGCCCGACACGACCAGTGTGGGGCCGTTCGCGGCGGCGACCCGGTGGGCGACCTCGAGCAGCAGCGTGGACTTCCCGACGCCCGGTTCACCGGCGACGAGCAGCACCGCACCGGGGACCAGCCCGCCGCCGAGCACCCGGTCGAACTCCGGGATGCCGGTGGGCACGGCGCGGGCGCCGGCGAGCTCGACCTGCGCGATCGGCCGGGCCTTCGCGCTGACCGGGCCGGCCGAGACCGCCCGCAGCGGGGCGGCGACCGCACCGACCTCCTGGAGGGTGCCCCACGCCTGGCACTCGGGGCAGCGGCCGACCCACTTGGCGGAGGTGTGGCCGCACTCGGAGCAGCGGTGGGCGGGGCGGGCGGACTTCACGCCGGAGGGAGGCACCCCGCCATGGTGGCGGCGGGGTACGACAGAACGGGGGAGGAGCGGGTGAGCCGGCGGCTCACTCGTCCGCGGACTCGGAGGACTCGGACCCGGGCTCGGTCGGCTGGGCGCCGCCGGAGCCCTCGCTGTGGGTGCCCCCGCCGCTGGCGCCCTCGCCACCCTCTTCCTCGTGGTGGAAGTCGTAGCCCTCACCACGGGGCAGGTCGCGGGTCGGGATCCCCACCGGGACGTCGACGGTGACCTCGCCGGCCTCCTCGAAGGTGAACGTCACCGGGATGTACTGGCTGACACCGAGGGGCTCGGAGAGGCCGAGCAGGGTGATCGCGGGCCCGTCACCGTTGCCGAGGTGGACGATCTCGCCGGCGGGCACGGTGACGTCCAGCGAGCTGCCGCCGGTGGTGCCGGCGGCGACCGCCTCGGCGGCGGGGTCCACGACCTCGACGTCGGTGAAGTCCGGGCCGGTGATCGAGACCAGCGTGTCGTCGGTCTGGGCCTCGCTGATGATCGCGCCGATCAGCCGCGCGTCACCCCCGGCCGGGTACTCGCCACCGGTCGGGTAGGGCAGCTGCAGGCCGCGCAGGACGACGCCGTCGGCGTCGGCGTTGACGCCGATGTTCTGCTCCTGGGTGGCGGTCTGGGCCACCTGCCCCGCGCTGCAGGCCGAGAGCGCGGCCGGGGACAGCAGCAGGGCACCCAGCGCGGCAGCGCGCAGTGCGCGGCGGTTCACAGCGTCGACCTCCAGGAGACGTGCCGGCCACCGAGGACGCCGGTGGCACGAGTCGCGGTGAGCGTAACGGTCCCCCCGCGATGTCCGCTGGGAGGTGAGGCCCGTGGCGAGTGCGCGCGCACCGCGGGGGCGCGCTGCCGGTGCCCCGGCCACGGCCGACTTCCCAGCTCAGGCGCCGGACACCCGGCGCTGGTGCTCCGCCGACCAGCTCGGCGGCCACCTCCTCGACGCGCCGGACCAGCCGGTGCTGCTGGTCGAGTCGCGGCGCCGGGCGGCCGAGCTCGGTGAGCAGGCGCTGTTCCTGCAGACCGACACCCGCGCCGAGGCGCTGGGCCGACTCGCCGAGCCGCTGTCGGTCTGCGCGCCGACCACCTGGCCGGCAACCGGTGGATGCGCCAGCCGCTGGCCGGGCTCGGCCGGCTGCGCGCCCTGGAGGCCGTGGTCGAGCAGGGGCAGCTGCGCGGCACGCATGCGCTCTAGGTGAGCGCCGCGCCGCCGGCGAGCAGCAGGACGACGTCGAGCACGGTCAGCAGCATCACCGCGGGGAAGGCCAGCCGCCGGGCCCGCGGGCTGCCGGCCATCGCCGCGACCACGACGGCGGGGGCCGCGACGACGCAGGCCAGCCAGCCCAGCGCGCTCGGCGGACCGGCGGGGCCGAGCACCAGCAGCAGTGACGCCGCTCCGAGCAGCAGCGCGCCGGCGATCGCCGAGGGCACCGGCCCGACCCGGTGCGGCAGGCCGCGGACGCCGGTGGCCAGGTCGTCGTCGACGTCGGGTGCCACGTTGGCGACGTGGGCCGCACCGCCGAGCGCCGCCCCGGCGGCCACCAGCCACCAGGGTGCGGCGGGTGCGCCGGGAGCGGCGGCGACCACGCCGGCGGGGAGCGCGCCGAATCCGGTCAGGTAGGGGAGTGGTGACAGCGCGGTGCGCTTGAGGCCGGCGTCGTAGGCCAGCCCGCTGGCGACCAGCACGAGCAGCAGCAGCCCGGGCACGACGCCCAGGGCCAGGGACGTGCCGATCGCGACGGCGACGGCGACGAACGTCGCCCGGCCCAGCAGCGCCGGGGTGAGCAGGCCCTGAACGACGGGCTTGTCGGTGCGCCCGACGGCCCGGTCCCGGTCGGCGTCCAACCAGTCGTTGCACCAGCCGATCGAGGCCTGCCCGGCCAGCACCGCCACGCCGACCAGCACGGTCCGCCCCGCGGGGACACCGGCGGCGAGCGCCAGCAGGACGGCGACGGTGGTGACCGCCAGCGCCGGCCCGAGGTGGGTCGCGCGGGCCAGCGCCGCGGCGGTCGCGAGCGGTCCGGAGCGGCGCGCGACGTCCTCCGACTGCACACCGACCACCTCCCTGTCAACCCCCGGCTGACCTCGCTCAGGCCCCTGACCTGCACGTTTGTCGCACTCTGCCGAGCCCGGTGGCATTCTCCCGTGGTAACCTGGGGTGAGCGAAAGGGGTCACATCCACATGGGCTTCACTGTTGGCGAGACCGTTGTCTACCCGCACCACGGCGCGGCGCTCATCGAGGCGATCGAGCAGCGCACCATCAAGGGCGTCGAGAAGTCGTACCTCGTGCTGAAGGTCGCCCAGGGCGACCTGACCGTCCGCGTGCCGGCCGACAACGCCGAGATCGTCGGCGTTCGCGACGTCGTCGGCCAGGAGGGGCTCAACCGGGTGTTCGAGGTGCTGCGCGCCCCCCACACCGAGGAGCCGACCAACTGGTCGCGTCGGTACAAGGCCAACCTCGAGAAGCTGGCCTCCGGTGACGTGAACAAGGTCGCCGAGGTCGTCCGCGACCTGTGGCGCCGCGACAAGGACCGTGGCCTCTCCGCCGGCGAGAAGCGGATGCTGTCCAAGGCCCGCCAGATCCTGGTCAGCGAGCTCGCGCTCGCCGAGGGCACCAACGAGGACAAGGCCGAGGTCCTCCTCGACGAGGTGCTGGCCTCCTGAGCCAGCACCACCCCCGCACCACCCGGACCACTCCCGTGCACGCTGTCGGCATCGTCGCAGCGGCCGGGAGTGGTCTGCGTCTGGGGGCAGAGCTGCCGAAGGCGCTGGTCCCGCTCGGTGGCCGGCCGCTGGTCTGCTGGGCGGTCGACGCACTGCGCGCCGGCGGGGTCGACGAGGTCGTCGTCGCCGTTCCCGGCCCGCAGCAGGCCGCCTTCGCCGCCGTCCTCCCCGCTGACGTGCACGTGGTGGTCGGTGGCGACACCCGCACCGCCTCGGTCCGGGCCGCGCTGGCCGCCGCCCGCGCCCGGGCCGGCGACCGGGGGCGCACCGCGGTGCTGGTGCACGACGCGGCCCGCCCGCTCACCCCGCCCGACGTCGTCGCGCGGGTGCTGGCCGCCCTGGCCGCCGGCGCCCGCGCCGTCGTCCCGGTGCTCCCGGTCGTGGACACCACGGTCGTGGTCGACGACGACGGCGTGGTCGCCGCCGACGTCCCGCGCCCACCGCTGCGCCGCGTGCAGACGCCGCAGGGGTTCGACGGCGACACCCTGGTCGAGGCGTACGCGCGGACGGCCGGGGCGGCGGCGGAGTTCACCGATGACGCCTCGGTGGTGCGCGCCGCCGGCATCCCGGTGCGCACGGTCGCCGGGGACGAGCGGGCTGCCAAGATCACCGTGGCGCACGACCTCGCCCTCGCGGAGCTGCAGCTGTGACCGACCTGCCCCGCGTCGGCATCGGCACCGACGTGCACCCGATCGAGGCCGGCCGGCCGTGCTGGCTGGCCGGGCTGGAGTGGCCGGGCGCCGACGGCTGCGCCGGGCACTCCGACGGCGACGTCGTCGCCCACGCGCTCACCGACGCCGTCCTCTCCGCCGCGGGCCTGGGCGACATCGGCGGCCTGCTGGGCACCGACGACCCGCGCTGGTCCGGCGCCCGGGGCGCCGCCGTGCTCGAGCACGTCCGTGCGGTGCTCGCCGAGGCCGGCTGGGCGGTCGGCAACGCCAGCGTGCAGCTGATCGGCAACACCCCGAAGGTGTCGCAGCGGCGGGCCGAGGCCGAGGCCGTGCTCTCCGCGGCGCTCGGCGCACCGGTCGGCCTGACCGCCACCACCACCGACGGCCTCGGGCTGACCGGGCGCGGTGAGGGGCGGGCCGCGGTGGCCACTGCGCTCGTGGTCCGGAGCGTCTCGCCGGCGCCCGTAGGATCGACCGGGTGAGCCTCCGCCTGTACGACACGGCCGCGCGTGCCGTGCGTGACTTCACGCCCCTGCGTGCAGGACAGGTCTCCATGTACGTCTGTGGCCTGACCGTGCAGGGCCCGCCGCACATCGGGCACATCCGCTTCGCCGTCGCCTTCGACGTGCTCCGCCGCTGGCTGGAGCACGGGGGCAACGAGGTCACCTACGTCCGCAACGTCACCGACGTCGACGACAAGATCCTCACCAAGGCCGCGTCGGCCGGCGTCCCGTGGTGGGCCTGGGCGTACGAGAACGAGCGGGCGGCCACCCGTGCCTACGAGGTGCTGGGCACCCTGCCGCCCACCTACGAGCCGCGGGCGACCGGGCACGTGCCGGAGATGGTCGAGCTGATCGAGCGGCTCATCGAGCGCGGGCACGCCTACACCGTCGACGGCGACGTCTACTTCGACGTCCGGTCCTTCCCCGGCTACGGCGAGCTGACCGGCCAGAAGCTCGGCGACCTGCAGCCGGCGGCGGACACCGACACCGACGAGCGCAAGCGCGACCCCCGCGACTTCGCGCTGTGGAAGTCGGCCAAGCCGGGCGAGCCGGACACCGCCTCCTGGCCGACGCCCTGGGGGCGCGGGCGCCCCGGCTGGCACCTGGAGTGCTCGGCCATGGCCGAGAAGTACCTGGGGGCGGAGTTCGACGTGCACGGTGGCGGGCTGGACCTGCGCTTCCCGCACCACGAGAACGAGCGCGCCCAGTCCCAGGCCGCCGGCGACGGGTTCGCCCGGTACTGGCTGCACAACGCCTGGGTGACCATGGGCGGCGAGAAGATGAGCAAGTCGCTGGGCAACACCGCGCTGGTCGACGAGGTCGTCCGGCGGGTCCGCCCGGTGGAGCTGCGCTACTACCTGGTCGCCCCGCACTACCGGTCGACGATCGAGTTCACCGACGCGGCGCTGGAGGAGGCCGGGGTCGCCTACCGGCGGATCGAGTCCTTCGTCCGCAAGGCGGCCGAGCGGGTCGGGGCCGACAGCGGCAAGCAGGAGCCCACCCCCGAGTTCGCCGCCGCGATGGACGACGACCTGGGCACCCCGGCGGCCGTCGCCCACCTGCACGAGCAGGTGCGCGCGGGCAACACCGCCCTCACCGACGGCGACGACGACCGGGTCGCCGAGCTGCTGGGCCCGGTCCGGGCCGGCCTCGCCGTGCTGGGGCTGGACCCGCTCGACCCGCAGTGGGCCGACGCCGGCGACCGGCGCCTGGTCGAGGTCACCGACGGCCTGGTCCACCTCGCGCTCGAGCAGCGCACCGCGGCCCGCGCCCGCAAGGACTACGCGGCCGCCGACGCCATCCGTGACCAGCTCGGCGCCCTGGGCGTGCAGGTCGAGGACACCCCCCAGGGCACGCGATGGGAGCTGACGACCTGATGGCCGGCAACAGCCAGCGCCGGGGCCGCAGCAGCGGAGCCGGCAAGAAGACCGCCACGACCGGGACGGGCGGCAAGAACCGCCGGTCGCTGGCCGGCCGGGGCGCCACCCCGCCGGCCGCCGCGCGGCCGCACCACCCGGCCTACAAGAAGGCCAAGGCCGCTGCTGCCCGGCAGGACAACCGGGCCCGGGTGCAGCGCCGCAACGAGGAGGCGCCGGAGCTGCTGCTGGGCCGCAACCCGGTGCTGGAGGCGCTGCGCGCGCAGATCCCGGCGACGGCGCTCTACGTGGTCACCGGCGACTCCCGGGGTGGTGCCGCCACCGACGAGCGGATCGCCGAGTCGGTGCAGCTGGCCGCCGACCGCGGGCTGCCGCTGATGGAGGTCGGCCGGCCCGAGTTCGACCGGATGAGCGACGGGGCGCTGCACCAGGGCATCGGCCTGATGGTGCCGCCCTACGACTACGCGCACCCCGACGACCTGCTCGACATCGCCCGGGACTCCGGCCGCCCGCCGCTGCTGGTGGCGCTGGACGGGGTGACCGACCCGCGCAACCTGGGCGCGATCATCCGCTCGGCCGCGGCGTTCGACGCGCACGGCGTGGTCATCCCGCAGCGCCGGGCGGTCGGCATGACCGGTTCGGCCTGGCGGACCAGCGCCGGCGCCGCCGCGCGGCTGCAGGTCGCCCGGGCCACCAACCTGGCCCGCAGCCTGGCCTCCTACCAGGACGCCGGCCTGCAGACCGTCGGCCTGGCCGCCGACGGGGACATGAGCATCCACGAGTACGACGGGCTGGCCGACCCGGTCGCGCTGGTGGTGGGTGCCGAGGGCGCCGGGCTGTCCCGGCTGGTCCGCGAGCGCTGCGACGTCGTCGTCTCCATCCCGATCGCCCGGGAGACCGAGTCGCTGAACGTCAGCGTCGCCGCCGGCATCGCGCTGTTCGCCGCCGCCACCGCCCGGCGGTAGTGGCGGCGCTCAGCCGAGCAGCTGGGCGACGGTGTAGATGACCAGCCCGGCCAGGCCACCGACGACGGTGCCGTTGACCCGGATCCACTGCAGGTCGCGCCCGACCTGCAGCTCGATGCGGCGGCTGGTCTCCTCGGTGTCCCAGCGGGCCACCGTGGTCCCGACCAGGTCCGCCGCGTCGCCGGCGAACCGTTCCACCACGTAGCCGGCGGCACGCACCGACTGCCGCTGCACCAGCTCCCGGACCGTCGGGTCGGTCTGCAGCACCCCGGCGCCGGAGCGGATCAGGCCGACCACCCGGGCGCGCAGCTCGGAGTCCGGGTCGGCGGCGGCGGTGAGGACCGCGGTCTTCGCCGTCGTCCACAGCGACCCGGACCAGGTGCGCACCGCCGGGTGGTCGAGCAGCTCCTCCTTGAACTGCTCCACCCGGGCCGCGGCCGCCGGGTCGGTGCGCAGCCGGTGCACGTACGCCCGCAGCCGCTGGTCGTAGCTGCGCCGCAGCTCGTGCCGCGGGTCGGCGCCCACCTCGGCGAGGAAGCCCTGCAGCAGGTCGAAGACCCGGTCGAACACCCGGTCGTCGACCCAGTCCGGCACCCAGGCCGGGGAGGCGTCGCCCAGCCGCGCGCGGAACACCAGCCGGTTGTCCGCCAGGAAGTTCGCCAGCCCGGTCAGCGCCGCGGAGAGCACCTCCTGGTGCCGGTCACCGTCGACCATCAGCTCCAGGCCCCGCGCGACGGCGGGGGCGGCCGGGGTCTCCCGGAGCTTCCGGTCGACGAAGCCCGCGACGGCCGGCTGCAGCTCGTCGTCCTTGAGCAGGTCGGTGAGTGCGCCCAGCGCCGCGCCGGCGTCGCCGGCGAGCCGCTCCGCACGGCCCGGCGAGGCCAGGAACGCACCGAGCCGGCCGGGGACGTCGACGGTGGCCAGCCGCTCCTCGACCACCGCCCGGGTCAGGAAGTTCTCCTGCACGAAGGCGCCCAGGCTGGTGCCGATCTGGTCCTTCTTGCGCGGGATGATCGCGGTGTGCGGGATCGGCAGCCGCAGCGGGTGCCGGAAGAGCGCGGTCACCGCGAACCAGTCGGCGAGCGCGCCGACCATGGAGGCCTCCGCGGTCGCCCGGACGTAGCCGACCCAGGCCCCGGCGTCCTCGCCGAGCAGCACGCAGGCCAGGAAGACGGCGGCGGCGACCCCGAACAAGCCGGTGGCCAGCCGCTTCATCCTCCGCAGGTCGGCGGCCCGCTGGGGGTCGTCCAGCGCTCCGGCGAGGGGAACGGCCAGGGACGGTGACTGCTGCGGGCCCGGCACCCGCACGAGCCTAGGAGCAACGACGAGGACCCCGCAGCCGCGGGGTGCGGCTGCGGGGTCCCTGTCGTCGGGTGGGGGTGCGACCGGTCAGCTGGTCTCGTCGAGGGTGACCTCGACCCGCTGGCTGTCCGAGCCGCGGCGCACGGTCAGGGTGACCGTGTCCCCGGGCTCCGCGGAGCGGATCGCCGCGGTCAACTCGGTGGAGGTGGTGATCGGCCGGTTGCCCACGGCGGTGATCACGTCCCCGGAGCGCAGCTCGGCGTCGGCCGCCGGGCTGCCGGGGTTGACGTCGACCAGCTGGGCGCCGGTGCCGACGGGGGAGCCGTTGGCCGCCGCGGTGCGGGCGGTGACGCCGAGCAGCGCGTGGCTGGCCGAGCCGGTCTCGATGATCTGCTGGGCGATCCGCTGCGCGGTGTTCGACGGGATGGCGAAGCCCACGCCGATGTTGCCGCTCTGGCTCTCCTGGCCGGGCATGCCGTTGCTGGGCACGGTGGCGATGGCGGTGTTGATGCCGATCACCTCACCCGCCGCGTCGACCAGCGCGCCACCGGAGTTGCCGGGGTTGATCGCCGCATCGGTCTGGATCGCGTCGATCACCGTGCTCTCGTCCTGGGTCGAGCCGGTCTGCACGGCGCGGTTGGTCGCGCTGATGATGCCGTCGGTGACCGTGTTGGACAGCCCCAGCGGGGCGCCGATGGCCACCGCGAGGTCGCCGACCTGCACCTCGTCGGAGTCGGCGAACCCGGCCGGGGTCAGCCCGCTGGCGTCGGTCAGCCGCACCACGGCCAGGTCCGAGGACGGGTCGGTGCCCACCACGGTGGCGTCGTAGAGCGTGCCGTCGCTGGTGCGGACCTGCACCGTCGCGTTCCCGCCCGCGCCGTCGAGGGAGACCACGTGGTTGTTGGTCAGCACGTAGCCGTCCTCGGAGAGGACGACGCCCGAACCGGAACCCGAGCCGGAGCCGGCGCTGACGTAGAGGGTCACCACGCTCGGCGCGGCCTTGGCCGCCGCGGCGGTGGCCGTCGTCGCCCGCTCGGGGTCGGTGATGGTGACGCTCTGGGCGCTCGCCGTGCCCGGCGTGGCCGAGCCGCCGTCGTCGGTCAGCGCGACCACGCCGGCGCCGGCGCCGCCGCCGATCAGCGCACCGGCGACCAGACCGGCCAGGCCCATCTTCCAGCGGCCGGCCGGCTTGGCCGCGGCGGGCGGGGCGAACGCCGGCGGCAGGGCGCCGGGCTGGCCGCCGTTCACGGGCTGCTGCGCGGTGTGCTGCGCGCCCCAGCCGGCCGGCGGCCAGGGGCGGTGGCCGCCGGCGGGGGCGGCGAACTGCTGGGTCTGCTGCCGCTCGGCGCCGAACGGGGCGCCGGCAGCCGGGGCCTGCCAGCCGGGAGCCGGCGCCGTGGGCGCCTGCCAGCCGGGAGCCGCCGCCTGGCCGGCGGGGGCGGTCTGCGGGGTGGCCGGACCCTGCGGAGCCGCGGCCGGCCAGCCGCCGGCGGCGCTCCCGGCGGTCGCGGTGCGGTCCGACGCGGTCTCGTCGGCCGGGCGGTTCTGCTCAGTCATCGGTGCTGGTCCTCCCACCTCGCGGCAGGACCTCCCCGCCGCGATGACACCACTGTGCGACCCGCCTCTGCGCCGAGGCTGGTGGTGGGCTGTGAGTTCCCTGGAAGCGCCGGTTCACGCGTGGAGGTCGCCGCGGGCCACCAGCTCGAGGGTCACCCAGACGGCGATCGCCTCCGCGGCCAGCAGGCCGGCCAGCACCAGCAGCTGGGCGGCGCCGGCCTCCAGGGCGCTCCCACCACCCAGCAGGACGCCGACGAAGGCGCCGGGCAGCGTGACCAGCCCGACGGTCCGGGTCTGGTCCAACGCGGGCACCAGCGCGGTGGCGGCCACCGGGCGGGCCACCTCCAGGACGGCGTCCCGGGGGAGCAGCCCGACCGACAGCGCCGCCTCGACCTCCCCGCGCCGCTGGTCGAGCTCGTCCTGCAGCCGGCGGCCGGCCAGCGAGGTCGCGGTCATCGCACCGCCGATGACGATGCCGGCGACCGGGATGACCGCCTCCCCGCGCAGCGGCACCGCGCCGCTGGCCAGCACCAGCGCGACGACGGGCGCCGCACCGGCCACGATCGCCAGCACCGCGGCGCGCACCCGGTGCGCAGCGCCGGGGGAGCGCAGCGGGCGACCGGTGATCCGGCCGGCGGCGGTCACCCCGGCGACCCCCACCATGAGCAGCACGAACGCCGAGGACAGCCACAGCGAGGAGACGACCGCCACCAGGACCACCGAGACGGCCGCCAGCTGCGCGGTCGCCCGCACCGCGGCCACCAGGACCGGCCGCTCCTGACCGAGGCCGGACAGCCGCCCGGCGACCGCGGCCAGCGCCGTCAGGGCGACGACGGCGACCGCCAGCCCCGGTCCGAGGTCCACCACCGAGCCGTCCACGGGGGGCCATCGTGCCGTCCGGGTGCGGCGCGCCACGCCGGGGGCCGATCGGGAGCGCGTGAACCGGCCCGGTCCGGGGAATCCCCGGTCCGCGGGGCCCGCCCCCGCCCCGCCCGTCGGTGTCCTGTCCGTCACCGCCCCGCCCGGAGGTCCCGGTGCCCCGTCGTGCCCTGCCCGTCCGCATCGGACTCGCCCTGCTGATCGGCCTCGGCGCCGTGCTGGCCGCCGTCGGGGGCGTCGCCCTGCGCGGCTCCGGGCTGATCGCGGTGGCCCTCGCCGCCGTCGTCAGCGCGTGCGTGGCCGTGGCCGTGGCCCGGGACGCGGTGCCGCGGCGGTCCGGGCACCAGGTGGCCGAGGCGGCGTGGCGCACGGCCGTCGGCACGGTCGGCGTGCTGCTGGTGCTCAGCGGCAGCGCGGTGCTCGCCGGGGGGACGGTGACCACCCTGCTGGCCGGCTGCGGGCTCGCCTGGCTGGTGGTCCGGTTGCTGCTGTCCGCCCGCCGCCGGGACCGCGCCCGACGGTCCGTGCCGCCCACCCCGGCAGGGCTGGCCGACGTCGTCCCGCTCTACCCGGCCGGGGCCTGGGCGCGGGCGATGAGCGTGCCGGCGCTGGGCCGCGAGTGGGTGCGCACCTCCGCGGCGCTCACGCAGGTGCGCGAGCCGCGCGCCCGGCAGGAGCTGGTCCGCCGCCGGCAGGAGGCGCTCGACGAGCTGGAGCGGCGCGACCCGGCCGGGTTCGCCCGCTGGCTGGCCGAGGGGGCCACCGTCGACAGCGACCCGGCGGCCTACGTCTCCGGCGACCCGGCCGCCGGCTCCGACGCCGCCTGAGGCGCCGCTGCCCGGACCCCTGCTCAGCCGCCGTCGGGCGCGAACCCCTCGATCAGCGCGCTCAGGTCGACCGCACCGGGGTCGGGCAGCCGCTCGATCGCCCGCTCCATCAGCGCGACCGCGGCGGCGTCGAACTGGTCGGGCACCCCGGCCAGCTGCAGCGCGGAGCGGATCAGCCGGGCGTCCTTGGTGGCGCCGGTGAGGCCGAAGCTCACCGGGTGCTCTCCGGAGAGCATGTTGCCCGCCTTGAGCTTGGCGTAAGGGGTGTCCATCGGCCCGCCGTCGACGGCGTCGAGGAACAGCTGCGGGTCGACCCCGAGCCCGCGGGCCAGGGCCACCGACTGCGCGGTGCCCACGCTGATCGAGATCAGCCAGGCGTTGCACGCCATCTTCAGCCGGCTGCCGGCGCCGGCCTCGCCCGCCCACACCGTCTTGCGGCCCATCGCGTCCAGGAGTGGTGCCAGCCGCTCGCGCTGCTCGTCGGGGCCGGAGGCGAGCATGACCAGCTGCCCCTGCTCGGCGGGCTGCCGGGTGCCCAGCACCGGGCAGTCGACCAGTACCAGGCCGAGCTCACCGGCGACCTCGGCGATCCGGTCGGCGCCCTCCACCCCGACCGTCGAGCACTGCAGCCAGACGGTGCCGGCCGGCGCCGCGGTCTGCCGGACCACCTCGATGGCGGCGTCGGCGTCGAAGAGCATGGTGAGGACGACGTCGGCCCCGGCGACCGCCTCGGCGGGGGAGCCGAACGCCTCGGCGCCGGTGCCGGTCAGCGCCTGCGCCTTCCCGGCGGCCCGGTTCCACATCCGCACCGGTACCCCGGCCCGCCGCAGCGAGCGCACCATGCCCGCACCCATCACGCCCGTACCGAGGACCGCCACCACCGGGTTCGTCATGGCCCGATCCTCTCCCCGGTCCGGCGGCCCGGCAGCGCGGGTGTCCGGGGGAGCGGGGTCGGCCGGTAGCCTCGACGCCGGCCTCGGCCCGCCCCATTAGCTCAGTGGTAGAGCACTCGCCTTGTAAGCGAAAGGTCGTCCGTTCAATCCGGACATGGGGCTCCATCCGCCCGGGGGCGCCCGGTCGCGGGGTGCGCGGTCGCGTGCCAGGGTCGGTGCGACCGCTGCCACCCGGGCAGCACCCCTGCGAGGAGAGTCCCGTCGTGAGCGACCACGTCTACCGGCTGAGCGAGATCGTCGGCAGCTCCACCACCAGCGTCGACGACGCCATCCGCACCGCCGTCCGCAAGGCGTCGGAGACGGTGCGCCACATCGAGTGGTTCCAGACCCAGGAGATCCGCGGCCAGGTCGTCGACGGCGATGTCGCCTACTTCCAGGTCACCATGAAGATCGGCTTCCGCGTCGAGGACTGAGCCTCCTCAGGCGAGCACGACGTCCTCGCCGGACACCCGCACCGCCACCGGGGCCAGCGGCTCGGTCGCCGGCCCGGCCAGCGCCTCCCCGGTGGCGGGGTCGAACACCGAGCCGTGGCAGGGGCAGGCCAGCCGCTCGTCCTCGGCCGGGCGGACGGCGCAGCCCTGGTGCGTGCACGCTGCGTCGAACGCGACCAGGACGTCGTCGGCCGGGCGGGTCAGCACGATCCGCTGCCCGTTCACCGACAACTCGTAGCTGCCGCCGACGGGGATCTCACCCAGCCCCACCAGGCGGCTGCCCGTCGAGGCCCCGGTCACCTCGGGGACGTCGGTGCCGGCGCAGGCGGTCAGTGCGGCCAGGCCCAGGCCGGCGCCCCCGGCGACGAGCAGGGCACGGCGGGAGAAGCAGGGGTCCACGGCGACATCCTCCCCGGCCGGGTCCCGGGGACCCCGTCAGTCGAAGCTGCCGGCGCCCCCGGACCGGTACCGGGCGCGGCGCTCGAGGCGGTCCCGCTCCACCCGCTCGGCGCGCAGGCGCGCCGTCGTCCCGGGCGGCCAGCCCGCCTTCACCGCCCGGTGCTCGGTGGTCTCGGTCATGTAGGCGACGGCGAACATGCCGCCGATCACCAGGCCGCCGACCGCCGCCGTGACCCGGATGCCCAGGGGCACCGGCGGCAGCAGCAGGCACAGCACGAGCACCGGGGCCAGCTGGACCAGCGCGCGCACGAGGTGGCGCACCACCCAGGTGGGCCCGGTGGTGTCGGCCAGCACCCAGTCGGCCAGGTGCGGCGGCAGCCCGCCGCCGTACGCGTACCAGAGCCACTGGGCCGGGTTGGGGCGTCCCGCAGGCACATGCCCACGGTAGGCCGACGGGGCGGCGGCCGCCGACGGGTCCCACCGCCGGTTGCCGCGCGCAACCCGGCCCCGGGGCGGCGTACGGTGCGCCGGTGGACGAACGTCGGGTCGGGGTCCTGACCGGCCTGGGGGCCTACTGCCTGTGGGGCGTGTTCCCGCTCTACTTCCCGCTGCTGGAACCGGCCGGCGGGCTGGAGATCGTCGCCCACCGGGTCGTCTGGTCGCTGCTGTTCGTCGCCCTGCTGCTGAGCGTGCGCCGCGGTTGGTCCCAGGTCCGGCGGACCGTGGGGGACCGGCGGGCGCTGCTGGTGCTGGCCGCCGCCGCCGCGCTGATCGCGGTGAACTGGCTGGTCTACGTCTACGCGGTGAACTCCGGGCACGTGGTCGAGGCGTCGCTGGGCTACTTCATCAACCCGCTGGTCAGCGTCGTCCTCGGCGTGCTGGTGTTCCGGGAGCGGCTGCGCCGGCTGCAGTGGGTGGCGGTCGGCATCGCCGGCCTCGCTGTCGTCGTGCTCACCGTCGACTACGGCCACCCGCCGTGGATCGCGCTCGCCCTGGCCGCGAGCTTCGGCCTGTACGGCCTGATGAAGAAGCTGGTGCGGGTCGAGGCGGCGCCGGGCCTGCTCGTCGAGACGGCCGTGGTGTTCGTGCCGGCGCTGGTGGTCATCGGGTTCCTGGAGGCCGACGGGGAGGCCGCGTTCGGCCACGCCGGTACCGGCCACGTGCTCCTGCTCGTGAGCTCGGGGCTGGCCACCGCCGTCCCGCTGCTGCTCTTCGCCGCGGCGACCCGGCGGGTGCCGCTGTCGACCGTCGGCCTGCTGCAGTACGTCACCCCGCTCATGCAGCTGTCGATCGGCGTCTTCGTCTACGGCGAGCCGATGCCGCCGGCCCGGCTCGCCGGCTTCGCCATCGTCTGGGTGGCACTGGCCGTCTTCACCGCGGACAGCCTGCGGGCCGCCCGAGCGGCGCGACGCGCCTCCGCCGCGCCCATGCCCGCCGGTCTCTGACCGGACGCGCAGGCACCCGCCCGGGTGCCCCGGACTGTCGGTGCCCGGCGCTACCGTCGAGCCCGATCGACCACCGGCGCCGACGGCGCCCGACCCCCGGAGGCAGCACCGATGAGCACCGAGACCGCGTCCGCCGTCCCCTCGGCACCTGCCGAGGTCGACGCCGAGGCGGGAGCGGGTGCCGTGCCGGTCGGCCTGGCCGAGCGTGACCGCGAGGTGCTGGCCTTCGAGCGGCACTGGTGGCGCTACGCCGGCGCCAAGGAGGCCGCCATCCGCGACCGGTTCGGGCTCTCCGCCACCCGGTACTACCAGCTGCTCAACGCGCTGGTCGACCGCCCGGAGGCGTTGGCCGCCGATCCGCTGCTGGTACGGCGGTTGCGCAGGATGCGTGCGGTGCGACAGCGGGCACACCACGGCGATGTCCTGGGCACCGAGGGCTGAGCCGTCTAGCCTCACTCACCGTGGGGAGGCATGCGGCGTCGAACGGTGACGACAACCAGCCGGAGACCGGCGTGGCGATCGGCCGACGGCGTGCCGACTCGCGGCCCGAGGCGGCTGCCCAGCTGCCGACGGATACCGACGGGGCGATGACCATGCCCCGGCAGAGCCGGGCCGAACGGCGTCGCGGGGGCCAGCTGCCCACGCCCGAGGACACCGCCGTCCGCCGTCCGCCGGAGCGGCCCGGTCCCGTCGCGCCGGCGGGAGCCGGTCGCCGGCGCACCGACGTCCCGCCGCCGGTGGCCGACACCGGACCGGTCACCGCCGTCGGTGGCGCGCCCGTCGTCGCCGGGCGTCCCGGCGTGCCGCCGATCCCGCGTGAGGTCCCCGCGCCCGCCACCAGCCGCGTGCCCGCCATGCCGGCCGCCGCCGTGCCCGGTCGGGCGCCGGTCCCCGCCGACGCCACCCAGCGGGTCGACGCCGGTCGCCCCTCCCGCCGGCCCGCAGCCGCCCCGCTGCCTCCGGACGCCACCCAGCGGGTGTCCGGCTCGGCACCGGCCGAGTCCGCCTGGGGTGCCGCCTCGGCACCCGCCCGCCCGGCTGCCGAGCCGGTGGCACCCGCCCGGTTCGAGCCCGACCCCGAGCCCGCCGGCATGGACCGGCTCGCCGAGTCCCGCCGTCGCCGTGAGGCGCTGGAGGAGGCCGGGGCCTCCGTGCCGGTGCCCGAGGTGGCCGCCACCCTCGGCGGTCGCGCGGCCCAGCGGGCCGAACGCCAGGCCGCCGACGCCGCTCGCCGCAAGGCGGAGAAGGCAGCCGGCGCGACCCGCTCCGGCTCGGTCGAGGCGGCGCCCGACGAGGCCGGCGGCGTCACCCGCCGGTTGCCCCGGCGCGCGGCGCTGGGCGCGCTCGCCGTCGTGCTGGTCGCGCTCACCGTGCTCAGCGTCTGGTCGTTCGCCACTCCGGGCACGCAGGAGACCTCCGCGCAGACCCCGGTGGCCAGCTCCGCGCCCGCCGGCGCCCCGTCCTCCGTGGCGCCGGCGCCCCCGGTGGCCGAGCAGGTCGTCCCCAGCCCGCCGGAGGTGCCGATGGGGCCGGTCCGCGCCCCGATCACCGTGCTCAACAGCACGGCCATCAACGGCCTGGCCGGCGACCTCGGCGAGCAGTTCTCCGGCGGCGGCTGGGAGGTCACCGGCACCGGCGCCTACCCGGGCTCGGACATCGCCGTCACCACCGTCTACTTCACCGCCGGCGATCCGGTGCAGGAGGAGGCGGCGAGCCAGCTCATCGAGCAGTTCCCCGACCTCACCGGCCCTGCCGCGCGCTTCTTCGAGGTCCCCGGCCAGCCGGCGCCGGGCCTGGTCGTCGTCGCCACCGGGAACTGGCGGCCCTGAGAAAACCCGGCGGCCGGAACCACCCGGGCCGCTCGCGCGTTGCCGCCCACGTGCGCTCAGCTCCCGGGCCGGCGCGCCCCGGCCCGCGTCTCGACGCACGGCCGGCGGCGACCGCCCCCATCACCGCCCTCCTCGTCCTCCTGCTGACCTTCGGCGCCGTGGTCGCCGTGCTGGTCGCGGACTCCGGCAGCCCCGCGCGGGCCGCGGCGGACGTGCGCACCGAGGACGCCCGGATCCCCTCCGGCAGCGGCGCCGACGCCGTCGAGCTGGACACGACGCTCTTCCTCCCGGCCACCGCGACCGCGGACGACCCGGCGCCGGCGGTGCTGCTCGCCCACGGCTTCGGCGGCAGCAAGCAGTCGGTGGCCGACGACGCCCGCGACCTCGCCGGGCGGGGCTACGTCGTCCTCACCTGGTCCGCCCGTGGCTTCGGTGCGAGCACCGGGCAGATCGGCCTGGACGATCCGCGCTACGAGGTCGCCGACGTCAGCACCCTGCTCGACCGGCTGGCCGAGCGGGACGACGTGCTGCTCGACGCGGCCGGCGACCCCCGGGTGGGCGTGGCCGGCGCCTCCTACGGCGGGGCGCTGAGCCTGCTGGCGGCCGCCTACGACCAGCGGGTCGACGCGATCGCCCCGCAGATCACCTGGAACTCGCTCACCACCGCCCTCTTCCCCGACGCCTCGGGGATCGTCGAGGACGCCGGGACCCCCGCGGCCACCCCGCGCACCACCGACACCGGCGTCTTCAAGCGGCTGTGGGCCGGGCTGTTCTTCGGCATGGGAGCGGCGCCCAGCGGTGACGGCCCGCCGGCCGGGAACGGCCCGTCGGGCGAGCTCGCCGGTGCCGACCAGGCCGCCGTCGCGCAGGCGCTGACCTGCGGTCGCTTCCGCCCGGAGATCTGCGCCGCCTACCAGGAGGCGGCCAGCAGCGGCACGCTCACCCCGGAGGTCGCCGCCGTCCTCGAGCGCAGCAGCCCGGCGGGCGTGCTCGACCGGATCACCGCTCCGACGCTGCTGGTCCAGGGCACCCAGGACTCGCTGTTCGGCCTCGGCGAGGCCGACGCCAACGCCCGCGGGATCGCCGCCAACGGCACCCCCGTGCAGGTCACCTGGTACGACGGCGGCCACGACGCCGGCGCCTCGGACCGGGTGACCGCCGACCTGCGCGACCAGGTGGCCGGCTGGTTCGACGCCCACCTGCGCAACGGCACCGTGGACACCGCCGGCTTCGAGTACCCGGCGCCCACCGGGCTGGGGAGCGGCGTCGGCCGGGTGCAGGGCGGCTCGCGCACCGTCGAGGCGGACGAGTACCCCGGCCTGACCGGTGACCCGGTGACCCGCCTCGACGTCGCGCTCGAGGGCGGCACCCAGCCGGTGGTGACCCCGGCCGGCGGCAGCCCCGCGGCGTTGACCACCGTCCCCGGGCTCGGTGGCATCGGCGCCGCGCTGAGCGGCGGCACCCTGGAGGTGCCCGGTCAGTTCGCCGCCTTCGCCGGCCCCGAGCTCGACGAGGCGGTCGAGGTTGTCGGTGCTCCGCAGGTGCGGCTCGCCGTCTCCTCGCCCACCGGGGAGGCCACGCTGTTCGCCAAGCTCTACGACGTCGGCCCCGACGGCACCACCACGCTGCCCGCCGGGCTGGTCTCGCCGCTCGCGCTGACCGACCTCGCCACCGATCCCGCCGCGCCCACCGAGGTGGCGGTCACCCTGCCGGGGATCGTGCACCGGTTCGAGGCCGGCCACACCATGCGCGTCGTCGTCTCCTCCACCGACCAGGGGTACGCGCTGCCGGCCGACGCCTCGGTGTACACCGTCGGGCTGGCCGACGGTGCGGCGCTGGCGGTGCCCGAGGCTGCCGGGCAGGTGCAGGCCACGGCCGGCACGGCCCGCTGGTGGGTGCTGCTCGGCGTGGTCGCCGCCCTCGGCCTGCTCGGCTGGCTCGTCGCGGTGCTCTGGGGCCGGCGCCGGCGCCGGGCGGACACCCCCGCGGCCGACGGCGAGGACGTGCCGCTGCGGTTCACTGGGGTCACGAAGGCCTACAAGGACGGTTTCGTCGCCGTCCGGGACCTCTCCTTCGAGGTGCGCCGCGGCCAGGTGCTCGGGCTGCTCGGCCCCAACGGCGCGGGCAAGACGACGTCGCTGCGGATGCTGATGGGTCTCATCCAGCCCACCGAGGGGCGGATCGAGGTGTTCGGCCACGCCGCCGGCCCCGGCGCCCCGGTGCTGTCCCGGTTGGGCTCCTTCGTCGAGGGCACCGGACTGCAGCCGCACCTGTCCGGCCGCGACAACCTCACCCTCTACTGGGCGGCCACCGGCCGGCCGCCGGTCGACGCGCACATGGACGAGGCGATCGAGGTCGCCGGCCTGGGCGCGGCGCTGGACAAGCCGGTGCGCAGCTACAGCCAGGGCATGCGGCAGCGGGTGGCGATCGCCCAGGCGATGCTCGGCCTGCCCGACCTGCTGGTGCTCGACGAACCGACCAACGGGCTGGACCCGCCGCAGATCCACGCGATGCGCGACGTGCTGCGCTCCTACGCCGAGACCGGCCGCACGGTCATCGTCTCCAGCCACCTGCTGAGCGAGATCGAGCAGACCTGCAGCCACGTCGTCGTCATGGCCAAGGGCCAGAAGATCGCCCAGGGCACGGTCGAGGAGATCGTCGGCACCGGTGGCTCGGTGCTCATCGGGCTCGCCGACGACGCCGATCCGGAGCGTGCGGCGCAGGTGCTGGCGGAGCTGCCGGGGACGGGGCCGGTGGAGCGCACGGACGAGGGCTTGGTGGTCGACCTCGGGCCGACCAGCCGGGCGGCCGCGCTCGCCGCCCTGGTGCAGGCCGGCGTGGCGGTCGACCAGCTCACGCCGCGCCGCCGGCTGGAGGACGCGTTCCTGTCACTGGTGGGGGAGAGCTCATGAGCACCGTGGAGACCACGGGCGCGGCGCCGGGGTACCGGCCCGGGCGCACCCTGCGGCTCGGCGTCGAGCTGCGCCGCCAGTTCAAGCGCCGCCGCACCCTCGGCGTCGTCGCGCTGATGGCGGCGCTGCCGCTGATCCTGATCGGCGCGCTGCAGCTGGGCGGCACCGAGGAGGCGGAGGAGAACAGCCGGGTCAACCTGGTCGACGTCGCCTCCGCCAGTGGGCTGAACCTGACCCTGTTCGTGCTCTTCGCGACCACCGGGTTCTTCCTGGTCGTGGTCTTCGCGCTGTTCTTCGGGGACACCGTGGCCAGCGAGGCCTCGTGGGGGTCGCTGCGGTACGCCCTGGCGACGCCGGTCCCGCGGATGCGGTTGCTCCGGCAGAAGTGGCTGGCCGCGCTGGTCATGTCGGTCGGCTCGATGCTGCTGCTCGTCGCGGTGGCGGTGGTCGCCGGCGGGATCGCCTTCGGCTTCGGCGACGTGCAGACCCCGGTCGGGGTGGCGCTGGACCAGGGGACGGGGTACCTGCGCCTGGCCGGGATGCTCGGCTACCTGACCGTGCACCTGCTGGTCGTCGGCTCGCTGGCCTTCTGGCTGTCGACGGTGACCGACGCCCCGCTGGCCGCGGTCGGCGGGTCGGTGTTCACCACGATCGTCTTCGCCGTCCTGGAGCAGGTCGAGCAGCTGGGGGCGATCCGCGACTGGTTCCCCACCGCGTTCAACTACGCCTGGACCGACCTGCTGCAGACCCCGGTCGACTCCGGTGACCTGTTCCGCGGCGTCGTCCAGGGGCTGGTCTGGTCGGCGCTGTTCACCGCGCTCGCCTTCCACCACTTCGCCCGCAAGGACGTCACCAGCTGACGGGCCGGAAGTGATCAGGGAACCTGGTCGAACTCCGCGCGATCAGAGCGAGGCGCGCACCGCCTGGGCCCAGCCCTCGCCCATCGCGGCGTCGGTGACCGAGACGTTGGGCAGGGCGGCCAGCCGTTCGGTCATCCCGTCGACGGCGGCCCCGTTGGCGGTGATCCACAGCCGGCCGACGGCGGGGGCCATCTCCAGGTCGCTGACGCTGTCGCCGATCGCCACCGCGTCGTCGGCGGTCAGGCCGCGCCGGGCCAGGTCCCAGGTGATGGCCGCGCCCTTGGAGATGCCGCGCGGCATCAGGTGGTAGACGTGCGGCGGCAGGGCGGCCTCGTCCAGCCGCATCCGCGGTGCCGCGGGGACGGCGCCGTTGTCGTTCATGGTCAGCCAGCCCCAGCCGCGCTCGGCCAGCCAGCCGTCGACGGCGGCGGTGTCGACCCGGCCGCGCAGCAGGGCGTCGGCGGAGTGGGTGGTGTGCCAGGGCTCGTGCCACTCCAGCCGGCCGGGGTGCTCGGCGAGCAGCGCGTCGACCACGCCCAGCTCGGCGAGCACGTCCATCGGCGTCCGGCCGGCGTACCGCTCCGGCAGCTCCCCGGCGAGCAGGTGGCTCTCCCCGCCACCGCCCCAGCTGACCAGCGAGCCCAGCTCGGCGATCGCGCCGTCGGCGGCGAAGATCCGCGCGGCCTCCAGCAGCTGGGCGGAGGTGCGGCCGGAGACGAGCACCAGCGCCACCCCGGCCCGGTGCAGCTCCAGCAGGGCGGCGGCGGGGGAGTCGGTCAGGTCCCGGCCGGCGGTGTGCCAGAACGACCCCCGCGGGCCGACCATCGTGCCGTCCAGGTCGGTGTAGACGATGCGTGCGGACACCCGGTCATCTTGTCGGTCGCACCGGCCCCGCCGCCGCCCGGGTAGAGTCCGGTGCGTTCCACTCATCCAGAGGGGCAGAGGGACACGGCCCGACGAAGCCCCGGCAACCGCTCGCCGCACTCGTGCGACGAGGAGGTGCCAATTCCGTCCCGCGCGGCTCGACGGCCCGACGCGGGGAAGATGAGGAGGTAGTCGTCGCATGACACTGACCGCTCCCGGTTCTCTCCAGGCGGACTCGTCGGCGGGTGGGCAGATCGCCCCCAACCCGGCCAAGGGCCTGGTCTGCCGCAACTGCGGCGCCACCTTCGGGCTGATCGCCGAGCACGCCTGCGCCGAGTGCTTCGGCCCGCTCGAGGTCGACTATGACAAGGAGCTGCTCGCCGGGGTCACCCGCGAGCAGATCGAGGCCGGCCCGCAGAACATCTGGCGCTACGCGGCGCTGCTGCCGGTGGGCCAGGACCCGGCGTCCCGCGTCACCCTCGACCCGGGGATGACGCCGCTGGTCCGCGCCGACCGGCTGGCCGCCGAGCTCGGCCTCACCGGTGGGCTGTGGGTGAAGGACGACTCGGCCAACCCCACCCACTCGTTCAAGGACCGGGTGGTGAGCCTCGCCGCCACCGCGGCCAAGGGCTTCGGCTACACCAAGATCGCCTGCGCCTCGACCGGCAACCTGGCCAACTCGGTGGCCGCGCACGCCGCCCGCAACGGCTGGCCCTCCTTCGTCTTCGTCCCCAGCGACCTGGAGCCGGGCAAGATCGTCCAGTCGGCGGTCTACGGGCAGGCGCTGGTCGCCGTCGACGGCTCCTACGACGACGTCAACCGGCTGACCAGCGAGCTCGCCGAGACCGACGAGTTCGAGGACGCCGCCTTCGTCAACCAGAACGTCCGGCCGTACTACGCCGAGGGCTCCAAGACGATGGGCTACGAGATCGCCGAGCAGCTCGGCTGGCGGATCCCGGCCCAGGTGGTCATCCCGATGGCGTCCGGCTCGCTGCTGACCAAGGTCGACAAGGCCTGGCGGGAGCTGGTGGCCGCCGGGATCGTCGCGGACACCGAGTGGACCGTCTTCGGCGCCCAGTCCGCCGGGTGCGACCCGATCGCCACCGCCTTCGACAACGGCTGGGACGTCGTGAAGCCGGTGAAGCCCACCGGCATCGCCAAGTCGCTGAACATCGGCAACCCCGCCGACGGCCCCTACGCGCTGGACGCCATCCGGCGCACCGGCGGGTCGGTCGGCCGGGTCGGTGACGCGGAGATCGTGCAGGGCATCCGCGACCTGGCCCGCACCACGGGGGTCTTCGCCGAGACCGCGGGCGGGGTGACGACGGCGGTGCTGCGCCAGCTGGTCGAGAACGGCCGGCTGGACCCGGCGAAGGAGACCGTCGTGCTCAACACCGGCGAGGGGCTCAAGACGCTGGACCCGCTCGCCCCCGTCGTCGGCCCCACGCACCGCGTCACGCCGTCGCTGACGTCGCTCCGGGAGGCCGGCCTCATCTCCTGAGGCCGACCGTCACAGAAGCGTTACCACACCTGGCCGGCACGGGTGCAACTGACCGGTGACCTGCGTGCTTCTGTCCTGTACCGTTCCGCGCGGTTCGAGTTCCACGTTCGTGTTCGACGGGCGGAAGAGCGAGACCCGACCCCCCGGACGCAGGGGGAGTTGACCGCACGCACGAACGTGGGAGCACACGTGGCACAGGGCACCGTGAAGTGGTTCAACGCCGAGAAGGGCTTCGGCTTCATCGCCGTCGACGGCGGCCAGGACGTCTTCGTCCACTACTCGGCGATCCAGATGGACGGCTACAAGAGCCTCGAGGAGGGCCAGCGGGTCTCCTTCGAGGTCGTCCAGGGTGAGAAGGGTCCGCAGGCCGACGCGGTCCAGAGCGTCTGATCCACCCGGCACACGAGGCCCGGTCCCCGTCGGGGGCCGGGCCTCGCTGCGTTCGGGGGGGTGCCCGGGAGGATCCCCGGAAGAGTTCTCCGCCGACCCTGTTCTTGCACTCGCACAGGTCGAGTGCCAGACTCCTGATTGGCACTCACGCCTGTCGAGTGCCAACCAGGTCGGGAACGGTGAGGCACCGGCGGTGGGCCGTAGGAGCGTCCACGTGCTGGTGTCGTCCGTCGCGGGCACCGGACCGGACCCTGCAGCGATTCGCTCGGAGGACATCACCACATGGCCAAGATGATCGCGTTCAACGAAGAGGCGCGCCGCGGCCTCGAGCGAGGGATGAACACCCTCGCCGACGCCGTCAAGGTGACCCTCGGCCCCCGTGGCCGGAACGTCGTGCTGGAGAAGAAGTGGGGCGCCCCCACGATCACCAACGACGGTGTCAGCATCGCGAAGGAGATCGAGCTCGAGGACCCGTGGGAGAAGATCGGGGCCGAGCTGGTCAAGGAGGTCGCGAAGAAGACCGACGACGTCGCGGGTGACGGCACCACCACCGCCACCGTGCTCGCCCAGGCCCTCGTCCGCGAGGGGCTGCGCAACGTGGCCGCCGGCGCCAACCCGATGGCCCTGAAGAAGGGCATCGAGAAGGCCGTCGCCTCGGTCTCCGAGTACCTCCTCTCGACCGCCAAGGACGTCGAGACCAAGGAGCAGATCGCGGCCACCGCCTCGATCTCCGCCGCCGACACCGCCATCGGTGAGCTCATCGCCGAGGCGATGGACAAGGTCGGCAAGGAAGGTGTCATCACCGTCGAGGAGAGCAACACCTTCGGCCTGGAGCTCGAGCTCACCGAGGGCATGCGCTTCGACAAGGGGCACCTGTCGGCGTACTTCGTCACCGACACCGACCGCATGGAGACCGTGCTCGACGACCCGTACATCCTGGTCGTCAACGGCAAGATCTCCTCGGTCAAGGACCTGCTCCCGCTGCTGGAGAAGGTCATGCAGTCCGGCAAGCCGCTGGCGATCATCGCCGAGGACGTCGAGGGCGAGGCCCTGGCGACCCTGGTGGTCAACAAGATCCGCGGCACCTTCAAGTCGGTCGCCGTCAAGGCCCCCGGCTTCGGTGACCGGCGCAAGGCCATGCTCGCCGACATCGCCATCCTCACCGGTGGCCAGGTCATCAGCGAGGAGGTCGGCCTCAAGCTCGACAACGCCGACATCTCCCTGCTGGGCCGCGCCCGTCGCGTCGTCACCACCAAGGACGAGACGACGATCATCGAGGGCTCCGGCGACGCCGACCAGATCCAGGGTCGGGTCAACCAGATCCGCGCCGAGATCGAGAAGTCGGACTCCGACTACGACCGCGAGAAGCTGCAGGAGCGCCTGGCCAAGCTGGCCGGTGGCGTCGCCGTCATCAAGGCCGGCGCCGCGACCGAGGTCGAGCTCAAGGAGCGCAAGCACCGCATCGAGGACGCGGTGCGCAACGCCAAGGCCGCCGTCGAGGAGGGCATCGTCGCCGGTGGTGGCGTCGCCCTGGCGCAGGCCACCGCCGTCGCGTTCGAGAAGCTCGACCTCGAGGGTGACGAGGCCACCGGTGCCAACATCGTGCGCGTCGCGCTCGAGGCCCCGCTGAAGCAGATCGCCGTCAACGCCGGCCTCGAGGGTGGCGTCGTGGCGGAGAAGGTCCGCAACTCCGAGACCGGGCACGGCCTCAACGCCGCCACCGGCGAGTACGTGGACCTGATCGCCGCCGGCATCATCGACCCGGCCAAGGTGACCCGGTCGGCGCTGCAGAACGCCGCCTCCATCGCGGCGCTCTTCCTCACCACCGAGGCCGTCATCGCCGACAAGCCGGAGAAGTCCGCTCCGGCCATGCCGGGTGGCGACGGCGGCATGGGCGGCATGGACTTCTGACGAAGGACCACGTCGCCCCCCACGACGCGCTCCGCGCGCCGCGGGTCCCTGCGACGTAGCCGTTCCATCGCGTCACCTGCACCACCAGCACTGCCCGGCAGGGGCGGTCCCGCTTCGGCGGGGCCGCCCCTGTCGGCGTTCGCCCGGCGCCGGTGCTCCCCGGCGTCCGGAGCCGTCCCCGCGCGGGGTGTCGGCGGTGCCCCGAGATGACCTCGGCGGGGGTCGGTCAGGTGTCGCCGGTGTCCAGGGCCGTGACCCCACCCTCGCCGACGCCTGCGCTGCGTCGTCCCCACAGCCATCCGACGCCGGCCATGACCACCGGCACCAGGAGCAGGAACGAGACCGAGAGGGGAGCCGATCCCGGCAGCCCGTGGTGGACCTCCATGCGCACCAGGACCCAGGCGGCGGGGAAGGACACCGCTGCGGCGGCTGCCACCCCCAGCGCGCTGGCCGACGCCAGGGTGGAGCCGAACCAGGCGGCCGTCGTCGACCCGGTCACCCCGAGGGCGGCCAGGACGCTCCGGTCGCGGGCCGCGTCCCGGGCGAGCATCGAGCAGGCGAGGGCGCCCAGCGCGGTCGCGAGCACCAGGGTCGCGAGGGGGAAGCGGTCGAGCACCTGGCGCAGCACGCTGATCCGGGCAGCGTCCAGGCGGGTGAGCAGGAACTCGTCGTCGCCGCTGACCTCGACCCTGCTGACGATCGTCCGGCGCAGCTCGCGCTCCTGGGCGGAGGTCACCGGTCCCTGCAGCTCGAACAGGTAGCTGGTGTCGGCGGCGACCAACGTCAGCCCCGCCTCCGGCCCGTTCCCGGACCCGGTCAGCGCGGTGGGAGCGACGAACACGGCCGGCAGCGACGAGGTCGGGGACGTGCCGGGGCCGAAGGCCGCCGACTCCGCCGGGAACGACGTGATCGTCCCGGAGGAGACGAAGAGGTCCCCGGCGGGGATCAGCGGGATCGCTCCATCGCTGATCAGGCCAGCGTCCAGCACCATCGCCTGCCCGGCGGCGTAGCTCCGCTGCTCGGCTGCGGAGAGCCGCCGGCCCAGCAGTGACTCGAGGGCCACCGGATCGGCGACGCCCACCCCGCGCAGCACCCGCTCGCACCGGTCGTCGGCAGTGGTACCGGTGCAGACGGTGCGGGCCAGCGCCGGGACCGCCGGCGAGGTGAGCACCTCCGCGCCGTCCGGTGCCGGCTGCACGATGGCCAGCGACTGCCAGGAGGAGAGCCGGGCACCCACCGCGTCGGCGGCGCTCCGGGCGTCGGTGGCGGTGAGCGGCGCGTGCCCGACGTAGACCGCCGAGCTCGGTCGCGGCACCAGCGAGGTGCCCGTGCGGGTCTCACCCTCGATGCCGCCGATCATCAGGACGGCGGTGGTCGGGAAGGCGAGCACGGCGGCGACGAGCAGGGCGGTGCCGAGGACCGTGCCCGGGGAGTGGGTGGAGTGGCCGCGGCGCAGCAACCCGGCCACCGATCCACGGCCGGGTGCGCCGACCGGCCGCGGCACCCTCCGGCCGAGCCTCGCGAGCGGGGGCACGACCGCTGGGGCTGCGAGGACGGCGGCCAGGAGCAGGAAGGTCCACTGCCCGGTCACCACGATCGCCGCCGTGGTGAGCACGGCCCCGATCGCGACGGGCCGCAGCAATCGGTGGAGCGTCCCGCTCACCGGGGTCGTCGCGGCCGGGCGGGTGTCCATCGAGCGGCCCGCCCAGGTCGCCGTCACCAGCACCGGGACGACGATCACGACCACCGCGAGCGCAGCCAGCACGGCGGGGTCGGCGCGGACCGCGTACCACTGGGCGCCCAGCAGCCGCTGCCAGGTGTCGCGGCTGACCACCGCGCCGACCAGCCCCAGCCCCCCGCCGGCGAGGAGGGCGGCGGACACCGGGAGAAGCACCAGTGCCCCGGCGAGCAGCGCGCTGAGCCGGGGCGTCCAGCCCACCAGTCGGAGCAGGTGGAGATCCCGCTGCGACCGGCGCACGGCCTGGACGAGCACCAGCACCGATGTCAGGACGACCACTGGCAGGAGGATCCAGCTGAGCGTCCGGAGGAGCGACAGCGCCTCCCCGTCGTCGGCCCGGACGGTGTCGGCGTTGCCGCCGGCGAGCAGCACGGTCCAGCCCTGATGGGCAAGGTCGTCGGAGAACTCCAGCAGCGGCTGCTGCCCGGTCCCGTCGTCACCCGCGAACAGCAGGTGATGCGTCGCGCGGCGGGCGTCCTCGGTCTCCGGTCGGGCGGCGTCGATCGCACCGAGCGCGAGCGCGGCACGGCTGCCGAACTCGGTGCGGTCCCGCACCACGCACGTGACCCTCAGCCGGCCCGCCCGGCTGTCCACCAGGTCCCCGACGCCGATGTCGGCGACGGCGGCCGCCGGCTCGGTGAGGCACGCGTCGCCGGCGGTGGTCGGCCAGTCGCCGGCCAGCAGCTGCAGCCGGGCACCCGGCTCGGCGGGCAGCTGCGCGCCGACCTGCAGCTGGACCGAGACCGCGGCGCTGGGCCCCGTCAACACGACGGGGGTGCTCAGGAACTCCCGCACAGGTGTGACCCCGTGTGCCCGGGCGGCCGCGATCACCCGCTCGGCGCCCGCCGGGTCGTCGGCCTGCACCCGGGCGGCGGACCCGCTCAGCAGCCGGGCGTTGAGCTCACCGGGCGCCGGCGCCGCGCTCGCGGACACGACGGCGCCGAGGACGGCGACGCCGGTGGGGACGCTGATCGCCAGCGAGAGGACCAGCAGCAACCTGGCCCGGTGCCGGACCAGGCGCCGGGTGACCAGCCACCAGCACGCCAGCACGTCAGGCCTCGCTCAGCACGCCGTCGTGCACCGTGATGACCCGGCTGGCGTACTCGGTGACCAGCGGGTCGTGGGAGACGACCAGGGCGCCGCCACCCCCACGGGCGTGCTCGGCGATGGTCGCGAACACCTGGCGGCTGCTGGTCGTGTCCAGGGCGCCCGTGGGCTCGTCGGCGAGCAGCAGCGGCTGACGGGCGACGAGCGCGCGGGCCACGGCCACCCGCTGCTGCTGCCCCCCCGAGAGGTGGGCCGGCATCCGGGGGCCGAGGTCGACCAGGGCGAACCGGCCCAGCCCTTGGTCGGCGTCGTGGCGCGCGGCGGCGGGGCGGCGGCCCTCCAGCAGCAGCGGCAGCATCACGTTCTCGGCGACGCTGAGGAAGCTGACCAGGTTCAGACCCTGGTGGACGAAGCCCAGCGAACGGCGGCGGTGCAGGCTCCGGGTCCGGCCGGTGGTGTCGGTCCAGGACCGGCCGCACACCTCGATCCGTGACCCGGGGTCGGGCTCGACCAGCCCGGCGACGACCGCGAGCAGGGTGGACTTGCCCGACCCGCTGGGCCCCACGACGGCGACGTACTCACCTGGGTCGACGCGCAGCGTCACCCCGGCCAGGGCGCGCACCTCGCCACCCTCGGTCGCGTAGGTCTTGCGGACGGTGTCCAGCAGCAGGAGGGGGCGGTGGGGTGCCTCGGCGACGGTGCTCACGGGACTCCTCTGGGTCGGTTCCGGGCAGGAGCGGCGGGCCGCCGACCTCGTCGAGCAGACCGACGATCGCCCGGGCGTAGGGGAGCAGGACCAGGCCCATGGGGGTCAGGGTCACCGGGAGGGGGTCCCGCCGCAGCAACGTGGCGTGCAGGGCCGCTTCGAGCTGGCGGATGTGGTGGCTGATGGTGGACGGGCAGAAGTGCAGTTGCTGGGCGGTCTGGCTGATGGAGCGGGTGTCGGCGACAGAGACGAACGAGCGCAGAACCTGCAGGTCCATGACAACTCCCGTGGCGTCACGAAGGTGGCGCGGAGTGTATGGAAGGTCACAGCACGTCAACAATGGGTAACGAGTCGTTTCGTATCGACTCGCGGCTCGCGGTGGTCGGCTCCGCACGGCACCGGTCGGCCGGCGCCTGGTGGCCGCGGGTGTCGAGGCGGCGGCCCAGGAGCCGGGCAGGGGAGTCGCTCGGCACGGCAGGTCAGCGACCGCCACCCCGTCGGGGACACCGGCGGATGGGCGGAGCGCGGGCAGGGTAGGCGGCTCGGGTGACGGTGATCATCGGGACGTCGGGGTGGCAGTACCGCGACTGGCGCGGGCGCTTCTACCCGCCGAAGCTCGCCCAGCGGCTGTGGCTGGAGCACCACGCGGAGCACTTCGCCACCGTCGAGAGCAACAACGCCTTCTACCGGCTGCCCGAGCGCCAGACGTTCGAGCGCTGGCGGGAGCGCACCCCGCCGGACTACCGCTGGGCGGTCAAGGCCAGCCGGTTCCTCACCCACCTCAAGCGGCTGCGCGAGCCCGCCGAGCCGGTGGCGCGGCTGATGGACCGGGTCGCCGGGCTGGGGGACCGGCTGGACGCCGTCCTGCTGCAGCTGCCGCCCACCCTCCAGGCCGACGTCGACCTGCTCAACGAGTGCCTGGGCCAGTTCCCCGCCGGCACCCGGGTCGCCGTCGAGCCGCGGCACGAGAGCTGGTGGACCGACGAGGTCCGCGGCCTGCTGGAGCGGTACGGGGCGGCGCTGTGCTGGGCCGACCGGGGCGAGCAGCCGATCACCCCGCTGTGGCGGACCGCCGAGTGGGGCTACCTGCGCCTGCACACCGGAGCCGAGGGCTGGGACTACCGGCCGGAGACGCTGCAGGCGTGGGCGCAGCGGCTGCAGGAGACCTACGGCGGGGACGACGTCCTGGTGTACTTCAACAACGACCCCGGCGGCGCGGCGACCCGGGACGCGGTCACCTTCGCCGAGGCCGTCCGGGCCGGCGGGGGCGCGCACACCCGGGTCCCCACCATGGACCAGGCGAGCGGCGCGGCCTGGCCGCCCCCGCCGCCGCCGCGTCAGAGGACGGCGCGGTCCTCGGCGAAGGCCACCCCGAGCTGACCGGCGGCCTGCTCCAGCACGTCCATCACCGCGAGCGTGTCGGCCAGCGGCATGACGGCGCTCTCGGCGCGGCCCGCCTGCAGGCACCCGGTGACCTCGGCCAGCTCGTGGCTGTAGCCGCTGCCGGTCTGGGGGAGGGTGATCTCCTCCGGGTCGGCGTCGGCGCGGTGCAGCACGATCGTCTGCGGGTGGTGGAAGCGGGGGAGCACGTCGATCCAGCCCGCCGTCCCGAAGACCCGGGCCTGCCCGGGCAGCGCGTTGCGCAGCGAGGTGGTCAGCGTCGCCGAGCGGCCGTCGGCGTACCCGAGCAGCAGGGAGGCCTCGGCGTCCACGCCGGTGGCGAACGTCGAGCCGGTGGCGGCCACGGTGTCCGGCGCGCCGAGCAGGTGCTGGGCGAAGGAGACGACGTAGACGCCGAGGTCGAGCAGCGCGCCGCCGCCGAGCTCGCGGGCGAACAGCCGGTCGGCGGGGTCGAACTCGCGGGCCACCCCGAGGTCGGCCTGCACCGAGCGCACCTCACCGATCGCGCCGTCGGCGATCAGCTCCCGCATCCGGACGACGGCCGGCTGGAAGCGGGTCCACATCGCCTCCATGACGAACACCTCTGCGGCGCGGGCGGCGTCGACCACCTCGCGGGCGCCGGCGAGGGTGGCGGTGAACGCCTTCTCCACCAGCAGCGCCTTGCCCGCCTGGATCGCACCGAGGGCCACCGCGTGGTGCTGCGGGTGCGGGGTGGCGACGTACAGGACGTCGACGTCCGGGTCGGCGAGGATCTCCGCGTACGAGCCGTGCGCGCGCTCCAGCCCGTGCCGGCGGGCGAAGTCCTGCGCCCGGTCCAGCGACCGGGAGGCGACCGCGACCGCGCGCGCCCCGTCGACGACGGCGAAGTCCTCGACCACCTTCTCCGCGATGCGGCCCGGCCCGACGACTCCCCAACGGATCTCCTCAGTCACGCACTGACCGTAGCCGGGGCAGACTGTGCCGGTGGCGCTGCTCATCGACACCCCCGTCTGGCCGTGGCGCGGGCGGCGCTGGTCGCACCTGGTCAGCGACACCGGCTACGACGAACTGCACGCCTTCGTCGCCGCGCACCTGGACATCCCGCGCCGGGCGTTCCAGGGCGACCACTACGACGTCCCGGAGGAGCTGTACGCCCGGGCGGTCGCGGCCGGCGCCGAGCCGGTGAGCTGCCGGGAGCTGCTGTCCCGGCTGCTGGCGGCCGGGTTGCGGGTCAGGAAGAACGCGCGCGCAGCAGGGTGAGCTCGGCGGTCAGGTTGGCCCGCGCGCGGGGCTCCCAGTCGGCCGCCACCTCGGGCAGCCGGTAGAGCGTGGGCAGCTCCAGCAGCTGCTCGAGCACCGCGATCCGCCCGGCGGTGAACTCGGCGTCGGAGAGGTGGCCGTACTCCGCGCGCACCGCGGAGGCGTAGGCGGCGTAGGACCCCGGCGGGCTGGCGAGCACGGCGAGGTCGGCGTCGCACAGCACGGCGCCGTTCGCGTCGTCCTCGGCCGGGTCGTGGCCGGCGGTCAGCAGCACCAGCCGCTCGACCTCTGCGACGGTCGCCTCCGGCACCAGCCCGAGCAGGCCGATCCGGGCCCGTGCGGCGCTGACCTCCTCGTTGTCGGTGCGGGTGGGGTCGTAGGCGACGTCGTGGTACCAGGCGGCCAGCCGGACGGCGGCCGGGTCGTCCGCGTGCCCGGCAAGCTGGCCGACCACCCCCAGGACGGCGACCAGGTGGGCGAGGTCGTGGTAGCTGCGGTGTGGCTCGCCCCAGGCGCCGACGACGGCGGCCCACTCGGTGCGCGAGGTCGGGGAGTCCCCGGCCAGCGCCGCCCACTCGTCGAACCCGATGCCCGCCACGTCCCCGAGTCTGGCACCCGCGCTGGCTAGCGTGCGGGCGTGACGCAGCCACCTCCTCCGCCGCCGGGCTGGTACCCCGACCCGGCCGGGGGTGGCGGCCTGCGCTGGTGGGACGGCGGTGCCTGGACGACCCACGCCCAGCCCGGGCACCCGCGGTCGGTGCTGCTGGAGCAGCCGGTGCTGGTCGTCCAGCAGCGCGCCAAGCTGGTCGAACTCACCAACGAGTACGCGCTGCTCGACGGCGGCGGCCAGCAGGTCGGCGCCGTCACGCAGGTCGGGCAGAGCAGCCTGCGGAAGGCGTTCCGGCTGCTGTCGCGCTGGGACCAGTTCCTCACCCACACCCTCGAGGTGCGTGACGCCGCCGGTCCGGTGCTGCTGCTCACCCGCCCGGCGAAGCTGATGCGGTCGCGGCTGCTGGTCTCCCGGCCCGACGGCGCGCCGGTCGGCGAGGTGCTCCAGGCGAACGTCCTCGGGCACATCCGGTTCGACCTGGTGGTGGCCGACCGGCTGGTGGGCGCGATCCAGGCGGAGAACTGGCGGGCCTGGGACTTCGCGGTCACCGACGCCGCCGGCACCGAGGTCGCCCGGATCACCAAGACCTGGGAGGGCCTGGCCCGCACGCTGTTCACCACCGCCGACGACTACGTCGTCCAGGTGCACCAGCGGCTGCCCGACCCGCTGGCGAGCCTGGTGCTGGCCAGCGCGCTGACCGTGGACACCGCGCTGAAGCAGGACGCGCGCGGCCTCAACTGAGGTGATCGCCACGCGCATGGGGGTCGGGGGCGCGGGTACGGTGGTGGACGTCCGGGCCGGGCGACCTGTGTCCCCGGGCTCCACTTGATAACTGCCGCTGGGGACTACCGCTCCGACCTCGGTCGGGGGTCTGGAGCCTCAGATGTGCAAAACGCCGCGAGGCGACCAGCGTCCGGTCCGGACCCCGACGCAGAACGGCCCCCGACCACACGGTCGGGGGCCGTTCCGCGTTCAGGCGGGGGTCCTGCTACTCGGTCTGGCCGAGCAGCCAGCCGTGTTCGCCGGCCAGCGCGTTGGCCGCCGAAGGGCCCCAGGAGCCGGGTGCGTAGGAGTGCACCTCGGGCCGTGCGTCGAGGACCGGCTGCAGCGCCCGCCAGGTCTGGGCCAGCCCCTCGCTGGTGGTGAACAGCGACCGGTCACCGACCAGCACGTCGTGGATCAGCGAGACGTAGGGCGGCAGCGGCTCACCGCCGGGGATCTTCGACAGGTCCAGCGAGACCCGCGCCGGGGCCATCGCCAGGTCCGGCCCCGGCCTCTTGGCCATGACGTCGATGTCCACCGAGCCGGCGCCGGCCAGCGACAGGGAGACCACGTTGCCGTTGGCCGGCACGTCGTCCACCGGCCCCTTCGGGCGGTGCAGGATCAGGCTGACCCGCTGCTGCTTGGCGGCCAGCCGCTTGCCGGTGCGCAGCAGGAACGGCACCCCGCGCCAGCGGCCGGAGTCGATGCAGAGCCGGGCGGCGACGAACGTGTCGGTGTCGCTGTCGTCCGGGACGCCGTCCAGCTCGCGGTAGCCGTCGAACTGCCCGAGGACGACGTCCTCGGGGGCCAGCGGCCGGAACTTCGACAGCACCGACTCGCGGGCGGCGAGGATGTCGTCGGCCGAGAAGCTGACCGGCGGCTCCATCGCGACCTCGGCGGCGACCTGGAACAGGTGGGTCACCAGCATGTCCAGGGTCGCGCCGGTGGCGTCGTAGAAGTCGGCGCGGTCGGCGACGTCGAGGTCCTCGGGGACGTCGATCTGCACCTGGGCGACGTGCTCGCGGCTCCAGACGTGCTCGAACAGCCCGTTGGCGAACCGGAGGGCGTGCAGGTCCTGGGTGCCCTCCTTGCCCAGGAAGTGGTCGATCCGGAAGACCTGCTCCTCGTCGAGGACCGAGTGCACGACGTCGTCCAGCTCCCGGAAGCCCTCCGGGGAGTCGCCGAACGGCTTCTCGTAGACCACCCGGGCGCCCTCGGCCAGCCCGTGCGCGCCGATCGCCTTCGTGTAGCCGGTGAACGCCTTCGGCGGCAGCGACAGGTAGTGGACGACCTGGGCGTCCTCGCCGATCTCGGCGCGGGCCTTGGCGACGACGTCGAGCAGCTGGCCGGGGTCGTCCTCGGTGAACCCGCCGCCGGCGAAGCGCAGCCGGGACGAGAACTCCTCCCACGGACCCTCGTCGGGGGAGGGGCCGAACTCGGTCAGCGAGTCGCGGACGTGGTCGACGAACTCCTCGTCGGTGCGCTCGCCGCGGCCGCTGCCGATCAGGCGCCACTCGTCGGGGAGCAGGCCGTGCTGCGCCAACTGGAAGAACGCCGGCAGCACCATCCGGCGGGCCAGGTCACCGGTCGCGCCGTAGAGCACGAACACGGTCGGGGTCAGGTCGTTCGCGCCGTTCTCGGGCACTGTCGTCCTCTCACACACGTCGTCCGGCCGCGTCCGTCAGGGACCGGCCCGGTGGGGATGCTGCCCACGACGGCGGGGGTGCACCAAGCTCTCCCGGACAACCGCCCGGTGCCTGGCAGTCTTCCCCATCCGGGTCCTGCCGCGCGCGCCGATCCCGGTGTGTGGGCCGGCGCCGGGAATGGGCAGTCAGAGGGCATGAGACGACCTGCGCTGCTCGCCCTGCCCGCTGCCGCCGTCCTCGCTCTGACCGCCTGCGGTGCGGACCCCGAGGCGGAGCCCACCCCCGCCGTCGGCACCACGTTCGCCGACGAGGGCGGGTCCGACTCCGCCGCACCGACGGAGACCGGCCGGGCATCGGGCGCCCTGATCTCGGAGGTGGAGTTCGAGGACCAGTCCGGGGACGGCAGCTCGGTCACCGTCGCCCGGGTCGCGCTAACCGTCGACGGGTTCGTCGCGATCCTCGTCGACGACGGGGACGACGAGGCCGTGGGTGAGGCGCTCGGCTCGACCGCGGTGGAGGCCGGCGAGGCGACCGACGTCGAGGTCCCGCTGGACCCGGCGCTGACCGAGGACACCGACCTGCAGGCGGTCCTCTACGGCGACACCGACGAGGACGGCGAGTTCGACCCCACGATCGACCAGCGCATCCCGGACACCGACGACGCGGACGGCGACGTCTCCGCGGACGCCTCCTACACCGTGCAGTGACCCCCGCTGAGGCCCCTCGGCCGCGAGCCTGAGGGGCCTCAGGGAGCCGGGTGCCGCGGAACTGCCCGATCGCCCGATGCCCGGGGCCCTCCCTCACGACGACCGTCCTCCTCGTCCACCCACGGACGACACGAGGAGACGGTCATGACGCGCTACCCCAACCCCGCCCTGGAGGCCGAGCTGGCCTGGCGCCGCGAGCTGGTGGCCAGGTCCGCCGCGCGCGGCGGCCGCCGTGGCCCGTGGACCACGCGCCGGCGGCGGGCGCACTGAACCGCACGGACATCGTCGCGTCGGTGGTCCGTGCCACGATCACCGCCGTGCCGCGCTGGGACGAGGGGCCGCTGGTCGGCCGGGTGGCGGAGCTCGGTCGGCTGCTGGCGCGCGTCGACGCGGCCGCCGGGGGGCGCCCGTCCGGGGTGCTGGTCGCCGGGGACGCCGGGGTCGGCAAGACCCGGCTGCTCGACGAGCTCTCCCGCCGGGCGGCCGGGCGCGGCGTCCGGGTGCTGACCGGGCACTGCGTCGACCTGGGCGACGTCGGCCTGCCCTACCTCCCCTTCGTCGACCTGCTGCGGCCGGTGGCCGCCGACCCGCAGCTGGCGCCGGTGCTGGCCCGCCACCCGGTGCTGGCCGGCCTGCTCGGCGGCGGAGTGCTGCCCGAACGTGCCGCCGCGGAGCTCGGGCAGCCGTCGCCGCACCGCGCCCTGCGCCCACCGGAGGACGACGGCCGGCTCCAGCTGTTCGAGTCGGTGGCCGCGCTGCTGGGCGAGCTGGCCACCGAGCGGCCGGTGCTGGTCGTGCTGGAGGACCTGCACTGGGCCGACCGCTCCAGCCGCGACCTGCTGCGCTACCTGCTGGCCCGGCTGGTCGACGAGCGGGTCGCCGTCGTCGCCTCCTACCGCGCCGACGACCTGCACCGCCGGCACCCGCTGCGCCCGCTGCTGGCCGAGCTGGTCCGGCTGCCCGGGGTCGAGCGGCTGCCGCTGGAGCCGCTGCCGGACGCCGAGGTGGCGGCCCTGGTGCGCCGGCTCGCCGCCGCCGACCTGCCGGCGGCGACCGTCGAGGACGTCGTCGCCCGCGCCGAGGGCAACGCCTTCTACGCCGAGGAGCTGGTCGCGGCGGGGCTGACGGGGGAGGCGCTGCCCGGCGGGCTGTCCGACGTCCTGCTGGCCCGGGTCGAGCAGCTCGGCCCCGCCGCGCAGCGGACGTTGCGGGTGGCCGCCGTCGCCGGACGCTCGGTGCGGCACGAGCTGGTCGCCGCAGTGGGCGGGCAGTCGCCGGCCGAGCTGGAGGCCGCGCTGGCCGAGGCGGTGCACCACCACCTGCTGGTCGTCTCCGACGACGGCCGCTACCGGTTCCGGCACGCGCTGCTGCGGGAGGCGGTGCTGGCCGACCTGCTCCCCGGTGAGCGGGTGCGGCTGCACGCCGCCGTCGCGGCCGAGCTGGCCGCCCGGCCGGAGGCGGGGACGGCGGCCGAGCGCGCCCACCACCTGCGGGAGAGCAACGACCTGCCCGGTGCCCTGAGCGCCTCGCTGGACGCAGCGGCCGCTGCCCGTCGGGTGGGCGCCCCCGCCGAGCAGCTGCAGCACCTGGAGGCGGTGCTCGCGTTGTGGGCGGCGGTGCCCGACGCCGCCGATCGCACCGGTTCCCCGCAAGAGGCGGTGCTGCTGGACACCGCGGCGGCGGCCCGGGCGGTCGGTGACCTGCACCGGGCGGTGGCGCTGCTGCGCTCGGCCGGGGAGCAGCTCGGGTCCGACGGCGACCCCGAGGCGCGGGCGCGGGTGCACTACACGCTGGCGCAGGTGCTGGGCCGGATCGAGGAGGCGGCCGAGGCCCACCGGGAGAGCGCCGCGGCGATGGCGTTGGTCCCGGCGCAGCCGCCGTCGGCGGTGCGCACCTGGGCAGCGGCCACGCACGCCCGCACCAGCTACTCCCTGGGCCTGGTCGAGGAGGCGGACGCCGCGGCCGAGGAGGCGCTGGCGGCGGCCGATGCCCTGGGCCTGGACAGCGCGTGGGCCGACACCGCCGTCTCCCTCGCCCGCGGGCCGGGTGCCGGCGACCGGGCGGCGGTGCAGGCCCGGTTCGCGGAGGCCCGGGCGCGGGCGGCCCGGTCCGGCGACGCCGACGTGGAGGTGCGGGTGTGGTTCAGCCAGGCGATCACCGCCTACGACGCCGGTGAGCTGCCCGAGACCCTCACCCACGCCACCGAGGGGCTGGCCCGGGCCAGGACGCTGGGCGTGGAGTGGTCGTTCTACGGCGCCGAGCTGCGGCACCTGGAGGTGCTGGCCCGGTACGTGCTGGGCGACTGGGACGGCAGCCTGGCTGCTGCCGACGCGCTGGCCCGGGTGCCCGACATGGCCGCGCACGTGCGCGCCGACGGGCTGCTGGTGCTGGTCGGCCGGGGTGACCCGGGGGCCAGGGAACGGCTGACTTGGGCGCAGGGACCGGCGGCCCGCTGGGACAACCACGTGCTGCTGATGCTGGCCACGGTGGCGGCGGAGATCGAGCTGGCCGGTCAGGACGGCGACGCGGCGCGGGCGGTCGAGCGGGCCCGCTCCGCCGACCGCCGGCTGCGGGAGCTGTGGGGTGAGGAGCGGCTCGCGTCGGTGCGGCTGGTCGCCACCGCGCTGGCGGCAGTGGGTGACGCGGCGGCCGCGGCCCGGCGGGCCGGGGACGAGCCGGCGGTGGCCCGCTGGGTGGCGGACGCGGCCGGGCTGGCCGAGATCGGCCGCTCGGCGGCCGACGTGCCGTACCCGGTGGGCATCGAGGCGCGGGCATGGCGAACGCGACTGGACGCCGAGCTGGCGCGGGTGCGCGGTGCAGCCGCGGTGGAGCTGTGGCGGCGGGCGGTCGAGGAGTTCGGCGGTCTGGGGCACGTGTACGAGCAGGCGCGCTCCCGGCTGCGGCTGGCCGAGGCCCGGCTGGACGGCGACGACCGGGCGGGGGCGGCCGCCGAGCTGGCCGCGGCGCACGAGGTGGCGGTGCGGCTGGGCGCCGAGCCGCTGCGGACGGCGGTCGAGGCGCTGGCCCGCCGCAGCCGGCTCGAGCTGCCGGGCGTGCGCGCGGTCGAGCCCGGCGCCGTCTTCACGCCCCGGGAGACCGAGGTGCTGGCGCTGGTCGCGCAGGGGCGGACGAACCGGCAGATCGGCGCGGAGCTCTACATCAGCGAGAAGACCGCCTCTGTGCACGTCAGCAACATCCTGGCCAAGCTCGGCGCCTCCGGCCGCGCCGAGGCGGTGGCCCTCGCCGCCGCCCGCGGCCTGCTCGGCTGAGGGGCTCGCTCAGCGCCGGACGACCACCCGGCGGAGCCGCCCGACCCACTCGTCCAGCACGTTCGTGCGGTCGTCGGGCCCGGCGGGGGCGGTGGGCATGAGCAGCCACAGGGCCAGGTAGAGCCAGAACCCGGCGCCGCCGGCGAACACCAGCGCGACGAACCCGATCCGCCACAGCAGCGCGTCGATGCCGGTGTGCTCGGCCAGGCCGGCGGCCACGCCACCGACCATCAGGCGGCTGCGGTTCCGCCGCAGCGGCGGGCGGTCGGCGGGGCCCTGCGGGCTCTCGGTGTGCGGGGCCTGGAACTGCGGGATCTCGGTCTGCGGGGTCGCGGTGGGGGCTGTCTCGGTCATGACACCAGCCTGCGCGCGCCGGCGGCCGCCCGGCATCGGGGAAGGCCCGGATCCGCCCCTGGTCCTGCGGCTCAGGGTGGGTCGCGGGCGGCGCACCCAGGACATCCCACGATCTGAGTCGTCGAGGCGGTGCGGGAGTGGCAGCTTGACCTCGTCCTGCGGCGGCACGACGGTGAGCCACCACGGCTCGGGACCTGCGCGCCGGAGCGTAGGCGGGTTGATGGGTGTGGAGGGTGACAGCGTGAACGTCTCGGTCGAGCCCCATGACCACGTGTTCGAACCGGCGCGGGTGGTGGTGAGCGTGTGGGTCCTCCGTGGAGTAGAGCCCGTGCGCGTGGTCGTCCACCACAGCGATGACGACTGGTCCGTCCTGTGCGGGACGGTGGACAGTCCGGAGGACCTCCAGGGAGTGCCGCTGTCATGGCTGTCGAGCCGACGGGACATCGGTCGCTACGCGACCGAGTTGGGCCGGGGTCGGATGGTCACCAGGGACGACGCCCTCGATGCCTGGCAAGAGGAGCCGGCGCCGGACTGACGCACTCTCGTTACTCGCGGAGCCCTCAGTTCATCGTTGACCAGCCAGTTGTTTGGTTGACGGAGCAACGTGAACGCCTCACGCGCGGACGCCTGGTCGTTGCGCGACCCGGTCCAGCCGGCCGTCAGAGCATGGTCCGCAGACGTTCGCGGCGGGCGCGGAGGACGTCGACCGACGCGGACGCCGACGGCGGGCCGGGCACCGACTGGCGCAGCCGGGTGTGCGCCACCGGTTCGCTGGCTCGTTCACGTGGCGGCGTGCGCCCGGCAAGGCCGAGTCAGCGAGGCCGCTTGGTCCGCGGCGGGAGTGGTCGGCGGCGGCCGCGTCACCGGCGCAGTGAGCAGGGACTTTCGCCGCGCCCACGTCTCCGCCGTGCGAGCATCCACACGACCGTTTCCAGTGGCCAGTCGACCGGGACGGGCATGGAGGGCGACCTCATGGACATCCAGTCAGTTGCACGGGATCGCTGCCGGAGCCGCAATCGACCGCATCGGCAGTCGAGCGAGATGAGGCTCGGGGGAAGTGAGGAGCCCATCATCGAACCCGTGACGCGAGAAGTGTGGCGGCCCTTTCTGGCCTTCGGCGCCATCGCTGGGGCGGTGCTGGTGGCCGGTTTCGTGGCCTGGGTCAGCGGGTCGACCCTCGGTTTGCAGGTCGCCATCCTCGTCGCTGCGGTGTGCGTGGCCACTGCATGCGTGCGCGCGCTGATCTGGTGGCTCGTGCCCGCTCGAGTCGTCGTTTCCCACGACGACTCGGGTCTGTTCGTCCGCCGAGGCGGCAAGCTGCTGCGGGACTACCCGTGGGCCGACATCCAGGAGATCCGGCTGGTCTGGGGCGACCGATGGCCGGAGTGGAACAGGTGGGCCACCTTTCCCTGCCTGAGCGTGGTGCTCCGGGGAGAGCCGGGGGCAGTGAAGCTCTCACCTTCCTTCCTGCTCGTGCGCGTGCCCGACGTGGAGAAGGCGGAACGGGAACTGGAAGGAGTGGTGCAGAGACACCTCGACGCTGGCACGTAGCAGCCCTCGACGGCAGGGCCGCGGTGTGCGTCTCAGAGCATGGTGCGGAGGCGCTCGCGGCGGGCGCGGAGGACGTCGACCGAGGCCGATGCCGATGGCGGGCCGGGCACCGACTGGCGCAGCTGGGTGTGCACCACCGCCTGTGGCTGGCCGGTCTTCGCCGCGATCCGGTTGACCAGCCGGTTGATCTCCCGGCGCAGCTCGGCGGCGTCGCGCCAGGAGCGGCCGGCCTCGTCCTCCTCCGGGTGGTCCTCGACGACCATGAAGCTGTCGGCGTCGTCGGACAGCCGCCGGGCGGCCTCCACGCGCAGCCGCAGCTCGTCGTCCCGCTTGGCCAGCAGGGACGCGGTCTGCTCAGGGGTGAGCAGCCCGGGGATGCCGAGGAACTCCTCGTCCGCGGGCTCGACCACGGTGGTCACGCCGCCGGAGCCGGTGTGCGCCGTCCCGCTGTGCAGCACGTGCGCGAAGCGGGCGTCGGCCTCCAGGGCCTCCCACTCCTTGGCCGCGCCCTCGCGCGGCTCCCGCTCGGGCAGGTCGAGGGTCTCCAGCTCCTGGTCGGGCTGGGTCTTCGGCGGCGGGATGACGTGGTTGCGCTGCTCCTCCATGCCGGCGGCCAGGGTCAGCAGCGGTCGGACGGCGGGCAGGAAGACGGTGGCCGACTCGTGCGGCGCCCGGGCGCGGACCACGCGGCCGACGGCCTGGGCGAAGAACAGCGGCGTCCGGTAGGAGGTCATCCAGGCCAGGACGGCGGCGCGCGGCACGTCGACGCCCTCGGAGACCATCCGCACGCAGACCGCGATCCGGGCGCCGCCCTTGTTGAACTTCTCGATCTTCTTCGACGCCTTCGGGTCGTCGGAGAGGATCAGCTCCGGCGCCTTTCCGGTCACCCGGCGCACGATCTTGGCGTACTCACGGGCGTCGTCCTGGTCGCTGGCCAGCACCAGCCCGGCAGCGTCCGGCATCCCGCCTTCCTCGCGGAGGTGGGTGATCCGGTCGTCCATCGCGGCGATCACGTGCGGCACCCACTGGCCCTTGGGGTCCAGTGCGGTGCGCCAGGCCTGCATCTCCACCGAGCGGGTGCCGGCCTCGCTCAGCGAGGCAGCGACCACCTCGCCGGCGGAGTTCCGCCAGCGCGAGGTGCCGGTGTAGGCGGCGAAGACGACCGGGCGGACGACGTTGTCGGCCAGTGCCTCCTTGTAGCCGTAGGTGAAGTCGGCCATCGACATCAGGCCGCCCTGGCCCTCGAAGCCGTCCTCCACGTACTTCACGAAGGGGATCCGCTCGTCGACCTTGGTGCGGAACGGCGTCCCGGTCAGGCACAGCCGGCGCGCGGCACGCCCGTAGGCCTCCTCCACCGCCTCACCCCAGGACAGGCCGTCGCCGGCGTGGTGCACCTCGTCCAGGATCACCAGCGTCTTGACGCTGGTGGCGCGGGCGGCGTGCAGCATCGGCTTGCCGGCCACCTGCGCGTAGGTGGTCACGTAGCCCTGGGTGCCGGCGCGCACCGGGCCGACCGCGTTGGTCAGGTTGGGGTCGAGCGCGATGCCCATCGCGTCGGCGGCGTCGGCCCACTGCAGGCGCAGGTGGTCGGTCGGGCAGACCACGATCACCCGGGCCACCTCGCGGCGGGACAGCAGCCGGGCGGCCAGGGTCAGCGCGAAGGTGGTCTTCCCCGCGCCCGGGGTCGCGGTGACCAGGAAGTCCTTGGGGGACTCCTCCTCGTACTTCCCGAGGGCCGCCTGCTGCCAGGCCCGGAGCGGTCGGCTGGTCGTCTGCGGGGCCCGGGCCGCCGCCTGTGTTGCAGTCGCCATGTCGGGAGTCATTCTGGACGGCGGCGGGGCAACACGCCCAACTGGGTGCCTCCGGCGCGCCCCCGCCGTCCCGACGTATACAGGTCGACCATCGAGCCGCTGACCTGCACGTTCGCGCTGTCAAGGGCGCGGCGTGTGGTCATCCTCATCCTCGGGGCGGACCCTCCCGTCACACCCCTCCCACCTGAGGGCGGACAGGCCATTGCTGCCCTCAGGGGAGGGCAGGGAGCAGCTTGTCCAGGGTGACCGGCAGCTTGCGCACCCGGACACCGGTGGCGGCGTGCACGGCGTTGACCACGGCGGCTGCCGTCCCGACGATGCCGATCTCGCCGATGCCCTTGCTGCCCATGGCGTTGACGTAGGGGTCGTGCTCGTCGAGCCACACCGCCTCGATCTCGCCGACGTCGGCGTTGACCGAGATGTGGTACTCGGCGAGGTCGTGGTTGGCGACCTGGCCGACCCTGGTGTCGAAGACGCTGGTCTCGTGCAGCGCCATGGACATGCCCATGGTCATCCCGCCGATCAGCTGCGAGCGCGCCGTCCGCGGGTTGATGACCCGGCCGACGCCGAAGACACCGAGCATGCGCGGCAGCCGGATCTCCCCGGTGTCGGCGTTCACCCGCGCCTCCACGAACTGGGCGCCGAACGCGTAGGGGGAGTGGGTGTCGTCCTGGGCCGCCTGGTCGACGTCACCACTGGCCTCGTCGCCGTCGCTGGGGGTCCCGCCGAACGTGGTGCGGAACTCCCGCGCCGCGACCACCAGCGCCGACCCCCAGGTGTTCGTGCCCGACGAGCCGCCGGCCACCGAGGCGGTCGGGTAGCGGGTGTCGCCGATCCGGACGTCGACGTCGGCCACGTCGACCCCGAGGGCGTCGGCGGTGATCTGCGGCAGGATCGTCCAGGCGCCGGTGCCGAGGTCGGCGGCGCCGATCTCGGCGACGTACCGGCCGCCCTCGAAGCGGATGCTGGCCGTCGACGTGGCCTGCCGCATGGTCGGGTAGACCGACGAGGCCACCCCGTAGCCGACCAGCCAGTCGCCCTCGCGCCGCTCCCGGGGGCGGTCGGCCCAGCCGAACCGCTCGGCGCCCTCGCGCAGGCACCGCACCAGGCTGCGGCTGGACCAGGGCTTGCCGGTCTCCGGGTCGACCTCGGGTTCGTTGCGGATGCGCAGCTCGACCGGGTCGATACCGAGCTCCTCGGCGAGCTCGTCCATCGCCACCTCGGGGCCGAACATCCCCGGGCACTCCCCGGGGGCGCGCATCCACGAGGGCACCGGGACGTCGAGCGCGGCCAGCCGGTGGGTGGTGCGCCGGTTGGGGGAGGCGTACATCATCCGGGCCGGGACGCCGGTCTGCTCGGCGAACTCCTTGATCCGCGAGGTCTGCTCCACCACGTCGACCGCGATCGCCTGCAGCTGCCCGGAGCGGTCGGCGGCCAGCTGGACCTGCTGGATCGTCGGCGTGCGGTAACCGGCCAGGGTGAACATCTGCTGCCGGGTGAGCGCCAGCTTCACCGGCCGGCCGGGCAGTGCGCGGGCGGCCATCGTGGCGAGCATGACGTTGGCGTGCGGCTGCCCCTTGGAGCCGAACCCGCCGCCGACGTACGGGCAGACGACGCGCACCTGCTCCTGCTCGAGCCCGAAGACCTTCGACACCGCGGCCCGGTCGGGGTGCACGCCCTGGGTGGAGTCCCAGAGGGTCAGCGGGACGTCGGCGCCCGGGTCCCACAGCGCGGTCGTGGCGTGCGGCTCGATCGGGTTGTTGTGGTACATGGCCGTCTCGTAGGTCCGCGCCAGCGTCACCTCGGCAGCGGCCATGGCGGCGGCGACGTCGCCCTCGGCGGTGTCGGTCTCGTGGCCGGCGTTGACCTTCTCCGGGGCGTAGAGGTCCGGCCGGTCGACCGACAGCACCGTGTCGTGCGGCTGCTCGGCGTAGGTCACGACGACCGAGTCGGCGGCCTGCCGGGCCAGCTCGGAGGTCTCGGCGACCACCAGTCCGACCGGCTGCCCCCGGAAGCCGACCTCGTCGCCCTGCAGGACGGCGTACTCGGCGTCCTCGGTGCTGGCCAGCCGCTCGGCGTTGGCCGAGGTGAGGACCAGCAGCACGCCGTCCAGTGCCTCGGCGGCGGCGGTGTCCACCGCGGTGATCCGTCCGCGGGCGATCGTGGCGGTGACCGGGTGGCAGTAGGCGGGGTGCTCGACCGGCGTCTCGTAGGCGTAGGTGGCGGTGCCGCGCACCTTGTCCACGCCGTCGCGCCGGACCAGCGCCTGCCCGATCGCGCGCGGCTCCAGCAGATCGGTCATCGGGTCGCCTCCGTCAGCTGGCGCAGGGTGGCGGTCACCGTGCGGGTGAGCAGCGGGATCTTGAAGCCGTTGCCGCCGTCGACGCCGGGCTGCGGCTGGGCGGTGGCGAGCTCGGCGTCCATGGCGGCGCGGACGGCGTCATCGGTGAGCGACTGCCCGCGGAGGACCTCCTCGGCGCGGGTGGCCCGCCAGGGCTTGTGCGCGACCCCGCCGAGGGCGATGCGCACGTCGTCTCCCGCGACCACCGCCGCCACGCTGACCAGCGCGAAGGCGTAGGACGCGCGGTCGCGGACCTTGCGGTAGGCGGAGCGGGCGCCGTCCGGGAGGGGCGGCAGGTCGATCGCGGTGATCAGCTCGCCGTGCTGGAGGACGGTGTCGGTCGACGGGTCGTCGCCGGGCAGCCGGTGCAGCTCGGTGAACGGGATGGTGCGCTCACCGGCCGGGCCGAGCACGTGGACCCGGGCGTCGAGCGCAGCCAGCGCCACGGCCATGTCCGAGGGATGGGTGGCGATGCAGGTGTCGGGCGCGGCAGGGTCGGGCAGCGCGGCCGTCGTCCCGAGCACGGCGTGGTAGCGGGTGTAGCCGTTCACCGCGGAGCAGCCGGCCCCGGGCTCGCGCTTGTTGCACGGGGTGGTGACGTCGGAGAAGTACACGCAGCGGGTGCGCTGCAGCGGGTTGCCGCCGGTGGTCGCCATGTTGCGCAGCTGGCCGGTGGCGCCGGCCAGCAGCGCCTGGGCGAGGACGGTGTACCGCTCGCGGACCCGTCGGTCGGCGGCCACCTCGCTGTTGGTCGATGCCGCGCCCAGCCGCAGCCCGCCGCCGGGGAGGTCGGTGATCTCGCGGGAGGTGAGGGTGCGGACGTCGACGACCAGGTCGGGGCGGGCGACGCCGAGCTTGAGGTGGTCGACGAGGTTGGTGCCGCCGGCGAGGAAGACGGCGTTGGGCTCGGCGGCGACGTCCCGCACCGCCTCGGCGACGTCGGCCGGGTGGGCGTAGGCGAAGGGCTTCACCGGCCTGCGGCTTCCTGGACGGCGGGGGTGATGTTCACGTAGGCCGCGCAGCGGCAGAGGTTGCCGCTCATCCGCTCGGCGACCTCGTCGTGCGTCATCTCCGGGTCGGCCGTGAGGTCCTCCGTGACGTGGCTGGGCCAGCCGCGCTCGAACTCCTCGATCACCCCGACGGCCGAGCACACCTGGCCGGGGGTGCAGTAGCCGCACTGGAAGGCGTCGCGCTCCAGGAAGGCCCGCTGCACCGGGTGCAGCTCGCCCGCCGGCGCGAGGCCATCGGCGGTGGTGACCTCCGCGCCGTCGTGGGCGACCGCCAGGGCCAGGCAGCTCAGCGACCGCTGGCCGTCGACCAGGACCGTGCAGGCGCCGCACTGGCCGTGGTCGCAGCCCTTCTTCGGGCTGGTGTTGCCCAGCCGCTCGCGCATCAGGTCGAGCAGCGTGGTGCGGGTGTCGACGGTCAGCCGGTGCTGCTCGCCGTCCACGCGCACGGAGATCTCCGCGTCCATGGCCCGCCGATGCCCCCGCGCGTCCGCGTGGCAAACCCGGTGCGGCAGGCAACCGTGCGGGCTGTCAGGCTGCCGCGCGTGACCGCCGAGCCCGCGCTGCGCTGGTACACCTCGCCGGGGGAGGTGGACGACGCCCTGCGCGCGGAGCTGACCGCGGTCTGGCGGGACGTCGCCAACGCCGGGGGAGCGGTCGGGTTCGCCCAGCAGCTGCCGGTCACCGACGTCGTCGTCCGGCCAGTGGTGGAGGAGACGGTGGCGACGCTGGGGCCGGGCCACCTGCTCGTCGCCGAGCGGGACGGCGCGGTGGCCGGCTGGCTGCTGCTCACCACGAACGCCGGCCCGGTGCTCGCCCACTGGGGACGGGTGACCCGGGTGATGACCTCGGTCGCCGCGCGCGGCACCGGGGTGGCCCGGGCGTTGCTGACCGAACTCGCCCGGCACGCCGGCGACGACCTGGGGCTGGACTCGTTGCGGCTGGAGGTGCGCGGCGGCATGGGCCTGGAGGGGTTCTACGCGCGGTTCGGCTGGCGGGTGACCGGCTGCTGGCCCGGGGCCCTGCAGATCACCCCCGACGACCGGCGCGACGAGGTGCTCATGTCGCTCTCGCTGACGGATCTGCCCGCCACGACGTAGGCTGGTCGTGGCCCCTCGACCAGGAGGCCCGTTCGGCCCGGCCCCCAGCGGGACACCCCCCGCTGCCCGGCGCCGCCCCCACCGCGCCTCCCCGTGCGCCGGTGCCCGTGTCTGGCCTCCTGGAGTTCTCGTGTCCTCTGCCGTCCTGTCCCGTCCGTTCCCGCCGCTCGCCCAGCGGCTCACCGGGGTCGCCAGCTCGCCGGTCCGTGAGCTGCTCGCGCTGCTCGACCGGCCGGGCGTCATCTCCTTCGCCGGTGGTCTGCCCGCGCCCGAGCTGTTCGACCTGGACGGCGTCCGGGCGGCCTACGACAGCGTGCTGTGGGGGCCGTACGCCCGCCGCGCCCTGCAGTACGCGCCGACCGAGGGCGACCGGCAGCTGCGGGCGCGGGTGGCCGCCCGGCTGACCGCCCGCGGGATGCTGAGCTCGGTCGACGACCTGCTGGTCACCTCCGGGTCGCAGCAGGGGCTGAGCCTGGTGGCCGCGGCGCTGCTCGACCCCGGCGCCGTCGTGCTGGTCGAGGACCCCACCTACCTGGCCGCGCTGCAGTGCTTCCAGCTCGCCGGGGCCCGGGTCGTCCCGGTCGCCGCCGACGAGCACGGCATCGACCCGGGCGCGCTGGCGGAGACCATTCGCCGGGAGCGGCCGGCGCTGGTGTACCTGGTGCCGACGTTCGCCAACCCGACCGGCCGCACGATGCCCGAGCGCCGCCGCGCCGAGGTCGTCGAGCTGACCGCGCGGCACGGCGTCTGGCTGGTGGAGGACGACCCCTACGGGGAGCTGCGCTACCGGGGCGAGGACGTGGCGCCGCTGGCCGCGCAGCCGGGCGCCGACGAGCACGTCGTCCACCTGGGCAGCTTCTCCAAGATCGCCGCGCCGGGGCTGCGGCTGGGTTGGCTGCGGGCACCGGCCCGGTTGCTGCCGGCGCTGACCGTCGCCAAGCAGGCGGCCGACCTGCACACCTCGACGGTCGACCAGGCCGCCGCGGCGGCCTGGTTCGCGGCCGCCGACGTCGAGACACATCTGCAGACGCTGCGGCGGGCCTACCGCCAGCGTCGGGACGCGATGGTGGCCGCGCTGCCTGTGACGGTGCCGGACGGGAGCACCTGGAGCGAGCCGGACGGCGGGATGTTCGTCTGGGTGCGGCTGCCCGGCGGCGTCGACACCGCCGAGCTCCTGCCGCAGGCGCTGGCGGCTGACGTCGCCTTCGTGCCCGGTGCGTCGTTCTACGCCGGGACGCCGGACCGGTCGACGCTGCGGCTGTCGTTCACCACGCACACGCCCGACCGGATCGCCGAGGGCATGACCCGGCTGGCCACTGTGCTGCGCGGCTGAACGGCGGGGCCGGCCGAACCAGGCCGGCGCGGGCGCCCCGGTCGTCCCGCCCCGCTGCTCGCGAACCGATCGGCGGCTGAGAGGCTGCGGGCGTGGAGCTCGACCAGGTCCTCGACTGGCGGGGGCGGCGCGTGCGCTGGACCCGGTTCGGCACCGGCCCGGCGGTGGTCTTCTGCCACGGCACCCCGTGGTCGTCGTGGTTGTGGGCCCCGTACGCGCGGGCGCTGGCCGGGGACTACACGGTGCACCTGTGGGACATGCCCGGTTACGGCGCCTCGTCCATGGACCCCGAGCACGCCGTCTCCCTCGACGTCCAGGGCGAGTTGCTCGCTGACCTGCTGCGCCACTGGGAGCTCTCGCCCGAGACCGACGGGCCAGGCACCGGCGACGGGGGGCCGCACGTCGTCGCGCACGACTTCGGCGGGGCGGTCGCCTTGCGGGCGCACCTGCTGCACGGTGCCCGCTACGCATCCCTGGCCCTGGTCGACGTGGTGGCGCTGGCCCCGTGGGGCTCGCCGTTCTTCCGCCTGGTGCACGACCACGCCGACGTCTTCGCCGCGCTGCCGGCCGCTGTGCACGCGGGAGCGGTGCGTGCCTACATCGCCGGTGCCAGTCACCGCGGGCTCACCGAGGCGCAGCTCGATGCCCTCGTGGCGCCCTGGACGACCCCCGCGGGGCAAGCGGCGTTCTACCGCCAGATCGCGCAGGCCGACGAGGTGTTCACCGAAGTCCTGGAGCCGCTCTACGGTTCGTTGGACCTGCCGGTGAGCGTGGTGTGGGGAACCGAGGACACCTGGATCCCGGCCGACCGGGCACACCGCCTGGCAGGCGACATCCCCGGCGCCGAACTCGTCCTGATCCCGGACGCCGGACACCTGGTCCACCTCGACCAGCCGGCGCACCTCGCCACCACGCTGGGCGCCTGGCTGGCCGGTCGACGCTGACCGGGAGCCCGGTCGTCAGTCGGCGGGCTGGTCCACCCAGTCGGGGCCGTTGACCTCGCCGGGGCCGGCCAGGTCGGCGGCGTCCACGATCGTGTACGCGTAGCCCTGCTCGGCGAGGAACCGCTGCCGGTGAGCGGCGTACTCGCTGTCGAGGGTGTCGCGGCTGACCACGGTGTAGAAGTGCGCCTGGCGGCCGTCGGCCTTGGGTCGCAGCACCCGGCCGAGGCGCTGGGCCTCCTCCTGCCGCGACCCGAAGGTGCCCGACACCTGGACGGCGACGGCGGCCTCGGGCAGGTCGATGGAGAAGTTCGCGACCTTGGAGACGACCAGCGTCTTGATCTCGCCGGTGCGGAACGCCTGGAACAGCCGTTCCCGCTCCTTGTTCGTCGTCGACCCCTGGATGACGGGGGCGTCGAGCGCCGCACCGAGCTCGTCGAGCTGGTCGAGGTAGGCGCCGATGACCAGCTTCTGCTCCTCGGGGTGCCGCTCGAGCACCCGGCGGATCACCGGCAGCTTCGAGTGGGCGGTGGCCGCGATCCGGTACCGCTCCTCGGGCTCGGCGACCGCGTAGGTCATCCGCTCCTCGTCGTCCAGGCTGACCCGCACCTCGATGCACTCGGCCGGGGCGATGTAGCCCTGCGCCTCGATGTCGCGCCACGGGGCGTCGTACCGCTTGGGGCCGATGAGGGAGAAGACGTCGTCCTCGCGGCCGTCCTCGCGCACCAGCGTCGCGGTCAGCCCCAGGCGGCGGCGGGACTGCAGGTCGGCGGTGAGCCGGAAGATCGGCGCGGGGAGGAGGTGGACCTCGTCGTAGACGATCAGGCCCCAGTCCTGGGCGTCGAACAGGTCCAGGTGCCGGTACTCGCCCTTCCGGCGGGTGGTGATCACCTGGTAGGTGGCGATGGTGACCGGGCGGATCTCCTTGCGCTCACCGGAGTACTCGCCGATCTCCTCCTCGGTCAGGGAGGTGCGGGCGATCAGTTCGCGCTTCCACTGCCGACCGGAGACGGTGTTGGTCACCAGGATGAGCGTGGTGGCCTTCGCCTCGGCCATCGCCGCGGCGCCGACCAGGGTCTTCCCGGCGCCGCAGGGCAGGACGACGACGCCCGAGCCGCCGGCCCAGAAGCCCTCGACCGCCTCCTGCTGGTAGTCGCGGAGATTCCAGCCGTCCTGGTCGAGGAAGATCGGGTGCGCCTGGCCGTCGACGTAGCCGGCGAGGTCCTCGGCCGGCCAGCCCACCTTCAGCAGCGCCTGCTTCAGCCGGCCGCGCTCGGAGGGGTGGACGACGATCGAGTCGGCGTCGATCCGCTGACCGAGCATCGGGGCCACCCGCTTGCTGCGGACGACCTCCTCCAGCACGGCCTTGTCGGTGCTGGTGAGCACCAGCCCGTGCACCGGGTTGTTGGCCAGGGTGAGCCGGCCGTAGCGGTCCATCGTGTCGGCGATGTCGACCAGCAGCGCGTGCGGCACCGGGTACCGCGAGTAGCGGACCAGCGCGTCGACGACCTGCTCGGCGTCGTGCCCGGCGGCGCGCGCGTTCCACAGCGCCAGCGGGGTCACCCGGTAGGTGTGCACGTGCTCCGGGGACCGCTCCAGCTCGGCGAACGGCGCGATCGCCGCCCGGCACTCCTTGGCCAGCGGGTGGTCGACCTCCAGCAGCAGGGTCTTGTCCGACTGGACGATGAGGGGGCCGTCGCTCACGCGCACGCATCCTTCACTGGGAGAGGGGACGTCGGCGCAAGAGGTGCGCGCCGGACTGCCCAAGGTAACGCCGGGGAGGGGCGACTGCTTCCGGGCGACGGCCCCGGGATCGGCGACCGAGCGCGGGACACCGGCTGGGCGCCGTGGTCAGCGACCGCCCCACAGCGGGGCGAGGCGCCGGTAGTGCGCGGGCGTGCTGAGCACGTCGGCGTGGTCGGTGACCTGGTCGATGCCGCCGATCGGTGGCAGTGCCTGCCCAGCCCCAGCCCAGCAGAGCTGCTGCGTGCGGTCGTCCGGCGAGCAGTGGTGCCACCGCCTCCCGGTAGAAGGCAGCGGAGAGCTCCGTGGCGGGCACGAACGAGGCGGCGTTCACACCGCCGACCCTCCCAGGATGCCGACGTGCCGTCCCCCGGATTCCCGACGGTGGTCCGTCGGTGACCGGCGCCCCCGTCGGCATGTCGACACATCGACATGCCGATGGGGCCTCAGAACGGCGGCGGGTCGTCGGCTGGGGGCGGTGGTGGAGGTTCCGGCGGCCTGCGCCGGGCTGGTTGCCGGCCGGGTGGTCGGGTGGTGCGGATGACCCCGCTCGGGGTGGTCACCGTCAACACGCCGTCGCCGGTCATGGTGAAGTGCCAGCCGGGGGCGCAGGTCTTCAGGCGGTGGTGGGACCGGCACAGGCAGCAGAGGTTGGCGCAGTCGGTGGCGCCGCGCTCGGCGTGCGGGACGACGTGGTCGAGGTCGTTGCTGCCGATGCGTTGGCCGCAGTTGGGGAACCGGCAGCGCCGGTCGCGGGCGGTGAGGAAAGCGCGTTGCCGGTCGGTGGGCCGGTAGCTGGTGGTGGGCGGTGGTGGCCCGAGCACGGTGCATTCGCACGGCCCGCCGTCGCCGTCGTCGGGGTGCTGCGGGCAGCCGCGCCTGGCGAGCCGCGCCAGTTCCGCGGGGGTGGTGGTGGCGAGCAGTTGCCCGTCGGGGCCGGTGATCGCGTAGCTGAGCGTGCCGCCGTCGGGAGTGGTGAGGCCGAGAGCGCCGACGCGGGTGAGCAGGTCGCGCAGGTGGGCGGCGGTGATCGGCAGCCCGCTCACCTCACCCGACGCGGCCCCGCCGTCCAGCGCCTCGAGCGCGGCCGTGACCGTCACGTTCGCGGCGACGGTGGGGAGGCCGTGGTCGGCGGGGCGGCGGACCAGCGCCGACAGCACGTGCGTCCGCAGCTGCCCGATGGGGCGCTGGTCACCGTCGGCCTTGAGCATCCGCGCGAGCTGGTCGATGAGGTCGGCGCACTCGGCGGCCTCGTCGGTGGGCAGGTCCGCGGCCAGCACCGCCCGCCCGTCACACGCCGAGGGGTACAGGTGCACGTCGGCGGTCTTCTCCGCCTCGCTCCGGGCCTCCTCGGCCGCCGCGGCGTCCAACTCGAGCATCAGCTCGGTGGCGCGCTTGCCCAGCCGCGCCACCGACAGGTCGGTGGCCTCACCCAGCAGCGCCTCTTCGACCCGGCCGGCGACCTCGGCGGTGGTGTGCTGCAGCACGTCGGCCAGCTGCTGCGCGCGCCGCTCGTCGATCTCCCCGGCCTTCAGCGCGGCGAAGGTCGCCGGCAGCTTCCGCTGCCACACCAGCGCCCGGGTCAACCGCACCGCCGCCGTTCCCCGGCCGACGTTGAGCACGGTGGCCAGCTCAGCGGTGCAGAACTCGCTCACCTCCCCCTCGGCCGGCTGCGCGGTCCACCCCGCCCGGCGGGCACCGGGATGGTCCGGAGCCGGGTCCGCCGAGGCGGACCGCTGTCCGGCCAGGGCCAGGATCAGCTCGGCTTCCTCCGCGGTGGACACCGCCCGCTGGCGCTGGATGCCCTGCAGCCGGGCCGCGAGCAGGTCGTCGGGCCAGGCCGAGACCGGCGGCAGTGCCTGCCGCGGCGCCGGGTGCAGATCGATCACCACGTTGACGGGCGACGCGGGCGGAGCAGAACCTGCGGTCGCCGTCGGCATGCATCGAACGTACGTACGAGGTACGACAGTTCTCGCGAGTGACGACGAAACCGTCCCGTCGCGGCGACCCGCGCCGCTACGGTCCCCGGCATGCTCGACCACCTGGGGGTCCAGGTCGCCGACGTCGAGGCGGCCGTCGCGTTCTACCTGCGGGCGTTCGCGCCCATCGGCCTGCGGGAGGCGGTGCGCTTCCCGGCCGGCGCCCAGTCCGTCGTCGGCCTCTGCGGACCCGGCGGCCAGCCCGACTTCTGGCTGAGCCCCGCCGGCGGCGCGGAGACGCGGGAGCTGCACGTGGCCTTCGCCGCGCCCGACCGGGCCGCCGTCGACGCGGTGCACGACGCCGCCCGCGCGGCGGGTGCCGAGGTGCTGCACGCGCCGCGCGAGTGGCCGGAGTACCACCCCGGCTACTACGCCGTCTTCCTGCGCGACCCCGACGGGCACAACGTCGAGGCCGTCCACCACGGCTGACCGGGCCGGCCGGACGCGCTCACAGCCAGTCGGTGCGGCGCAGCGGCGGCTGGTCGCCGCCGGTCCGCTGCAGCAGGACCTGGTTGACGCCCATGTCGCCCTTCTCGAAGGCCAGCGCGCTGGCGGCCATGTAGAGCCGCCAGACCCGCGCCCGGCCCTCGCTGGTGGTGGCGACGGCGGCGTCCCAGTGCTCCTCGAGGCGCTGCACCCAGGCGCGCAACGTGAGCGCATAGTGCTGCCGCAGCGGCTCCACGTCGATCACCTCAAGGTCGCGGGACTCCAGCAGGCCGACCATCTCGCCGAGCCCCAGCAGTTCGCCGTCGGGGAAGACGTAGCGGGCGATGAAGGTGTCCGGGTTCCAGGTCGCCGTCCCGGCGTTCCAGGAGATCGCGTGGTTGAGCAGCCGCCCGCCGGGCCGGAGCAGGCTGTGCAGCTGGGCGACGTACGCCGGCATCTGCTCCCGGCCGACGTGCTCGGCCATGCCGATGGAGCTGATCGCGTCGAACGGCCCGTCGTCCACCGTCCGGTAGTCCTGGACCCGGATGTCGATGCGGTCGGTGAGCCCGGCCTCGGCTGCCCGCTTGCGGGCCAGGCGCGCCTGCTCCTCCGACAGCGTGATGCCGACGACGTCCACGCCGTACCGCTGGGCGGCGTGGATCGCCATCGAGCCCCATCCGCACCCGACGTCGAGCAGGCGCATGCCCGGTCGCAGCCCGAGCTTGCGGCAGACCAGGTCGAGCTTCGCCTCCTGGGCGGCGTCCAGGCCGACGTCGGGGGACTCCCAGACCGCGCAGGAGTAGACCATCGACGGGCCGAGCACCAGCTCGTAGAAGTCGTTCCCGACGTCGTAGTGGTGGCTGATCGCGGCGGCGTCCCGGGTCCGGGAGTGGCGCCGTCCGGCGCGGCCCAGGTCGGCCTCCTCGGCCGGGGGTGCGGGCTCGGGGCCGATCACGCCCAGCCGCAGCGCGGTGCCGAGCAGTGCCAGCCGCTCCCGCAGCGTCGTCGGGCTGTCTGGGCCGGTCTCGGCCAGCCGGCCGGCGGAGCTCAGTGCGGCGAAGGTGGCGAAGACGTCGCCCTCCACGTCGATCTCCCCGGCGACGTACGCCCGGCCCAGTCCGAGCTGGCCGGGCGACCACAGCAGCCGGCGCAGTGCCCGCCGGGACCGGACGGCGATCACCGGGGCACCCGGGGGACCGGCCAGCGAGCCGTCCCAGCCGCGCAGCCGGATCGGCAGCTCGCTCGTCCCCAGCACCGCGCCCAGTGCTCCCGCCAGTCGATCCGCGACCGTCGGACGTCCCGCCATGACCACGCTCCTCGCCTCCGGGCGCAGCCGGTCGACCCGGGCGGGCAGGCCGGTTGCGCTCACCAACTGTCCCGCGCAACGCCGGGCGGTCACGTGATCTTCCCGCCGGAGGTCGGACGGCGAAACCGGTTGGCGCGTGGGGGATCAACCCGCGGCATCCTCCGGGCCGGCCAGGGCTACCGAGGTGATCCGGTGGACGGCGAACGTGCGGGTCTCCCCGCGCCCCTCGTCGAAGCCCTGCAGGAAGCCCCCGGCCAGCGACACCGGCTGCACCATCCGCTGGCTGCCCGAGCCCTGCGCGTCGACGTAGCCCAGCCACACCGGCACGCCCTCGCGCACCGCCTGCGACAGCAGCTCCAGCGTGCTCGCCGTCGTGACGCCCGGGACCTGGCGCACCGGTTCGGTGCGACGGGCGGCGAGGGCAGCGTCGCCGGCGCGGATCTCCCGCACCGTCGCCGCGACCTCGTCGGGGGACAGGACCCGCGGGGCCACCGGTGCCGAGCCGCCGGGGCGCCGTCCGGCCGCGCGCGGCGGCTGGGCGGGCCGGGTGAGCACCGCGCCGCCGGCGTTCTCCCCGGCCGGCGCGTACCCGGCCGTGCGCAGCACGGTGAGCACCTCTTCCGGCGGCAGGCCGCTGACCAGCACCCCGGGTGCGAGGCGGCGCAGCTCGGCGTTCGCCGTCCGCCGGTCGCTGAGCACCTGGGACACCAGGCCGTGGTCGTCCGAGCGCACGTAGCACTCGATGGCGCCGACCCGCAGCCGGCCGTGCTGGCGGGCGACGTCGTCGACGAGGTAGTCCAGCGCCTGCGGCACCGGGGTGCGCGAGACGCGGGTGAACAGGTCGTGCAGGTCGGTGGCCGACCAGCCGGCGTCCAGCGCGCGGCGGATGCTCCCGTCGCTGACCCGGTAGACCGTCGCCCCGCCGGAGGACTCCACGTCGGCGACGACGGCCAGGGTCGCGGCGAGCTCGGCGATCAGCGGGCCGGGGGCGATGAGCGAGAGGTCGGGCTGGGCGAGCACGTGGTCCAGCGGCTCGGGCAGCAGCCCGCGCATCCCGTCGGCCGCGGCGTCCTCCCCGCGGGTGAGCAGGCCGCGCCCACCGGTGCTCAGCACGCCGCCGGCAGCGATCCCCAGCCGCTCGGCCTCGGCCAGCAGCGCCGGCACCGGGGCCAGCCGGTCGGCCCGCCGCGGGGTGCGCCAGCGCAGCAGCGCGACCAGCTCGTCGGCGACCAGCCCGCGCCCGGGCGGGAACTCGGCCAGCACGGCCAGCGCCGAGCGGCGCAGCACCGGCGCGGTCTGCCGGACGACGTCGGGGGAGAGCACGTTGACCGCCTTGCCGGCCACGTCCCGCTGCCCGACCAGGGAGATCAGCCGGGTGCTCGTCAGCCACCCGTCGGCCAGCGCGGCCCAGCGGTCGGGGAGGTCCTGCTCGCGCCAGGCGTCGTAGAGCCGCGTGGGCAGCCACTCGTCGCGCTGCGCGCCGCCGACGTCCAGCAGGCCGGCGACGTGCGCCAGCTCGACCAGGAAGGCGACGTCGGCCTCGCCGACCCGCAGCTCCTTGGCCAGCCGCTTCTGGTCGCGGACACCCAGCCCACCGCTGCGCAGCAGCCCGGCGGGCTCCTCCTCCAGCGCGGTGAGCAGGTCGGCGACCCGGCCCAGCACCTCCAGCGCCGCACCCGCGGCCTGCCGGTCGACGACGGCGGGGTCGCGCTGGACGACCGGCGGCTCCGGGCGCAGCCGGGGCGGACCGAACGGGCGGTCGCCGCGCAGCAGCAGGCCGATCTCCCTGGGGAGCTCGACGTTGACCGCGTCGATGCGCGCCAGCAGGCCCGCCTGCAGCAGCCGGCGGGCGGGGGAGGGAGGCCCGCCGGCGGTGGTGTCGGGCAGGTGGCCGACCGGCCGGTCGCCGGCGAGGCGCTCGAGCACCGCGCGCTCGTCGTCGTCCAGCTCGGCCAGCGCCGTTGGCAGGTCGCGGGTCAGCGGCACCCGCAGGTCGGCCGCCCGCCGGCCCAGCCCCGCCGGGTAGCGCACCGCACGGCGGACCGGCTCGGGGGCGTGCAGCTCCTCGTCACCCCACAGCAGCGCCCGGGTGGTGAGCGTCCCGACCGCGGCGTCGACCACCTCGTCGGGGACGTCGGGCAGCAGGCCGGCGAGCTCGCCGCGTGTCACGCCGTCGGTGGGGGAGAGCAGCACCGCGTCCAGCACCTGCAGCGTCGCGGCGTCCAGCTCGTCCAGCGCGCGGTCGACCGAGACCGGCACCGCCAGCCGGGTGGCCAGGCCGACGACGTCGGAGGGCGCGGGACGGGCCACGTCGGGCCGGGCGGCCAGCAGGGCGCCCAGCTGCTCGTCGGTGCGGGTGCGCAGCCAGGCGGCGAGCGTGGCGGGCGGCTGGTCCGGAGACATCCGGCCCACGTTACGTCCCGAGCCGGTGTGCCTGCTCTGCCACGAGTGCCCTGTCACCATGCCGGGGTGGCCGCCCTGGACGATCCGCAGACCCGCACGGCCCTGGCCGCCCACCGCGCCGGGGCGCTCCGCTGGCTCGGTGGCGGCGTGGTCGCCGTCGTCCTGGGCTGCCTGCTCGCGGCGGCGCTGGTCCGGATCGCCCGGGACGGCGGGGAGCGGCCGCCGTTCGCCGGGCTGGCCGCCGTCGCCCTGGTGGCCGCGGGTCTGGCCGGCGTCGTCGTGGGCGCGGGGGCGCTGGTGCGCACCCGGCGGTGGACCCGTGCGCTGGCCGGCACCGGCTGGCGGGCCGGGGTGCTGCGGATCGCCGGACCCGCGACGCTGCAGATCGACCCCGTCGGGTACGACGACCTGACCGACGAGCCGCTGCGGCTGCGGCTGCTCTCCACGGCGATCTGGCGCACCCGCGCCGTGCAGCGACTGGCCGACGCCGAGGTCGCCGCGGCCCGGGTGTCGGCGCAGGAGTGGGTGCTCACCGCGGACGGCGCCGGCACGGTCTACGGGGCCCGGGTGACCGAGCGCTGATCCACCCCCTGGTGCGACACCACGGAACGCGGTGCGTGTCCCGGACCCGCGACACGGGAAGATGAGCGGGAACCGCGCCGGCGTCCCGACCGGCCGCACCGCACACGGAGGCGACATGGCCAAGCGCAACGACAAGCACGCCCACCTGGTCGAGCCCACCTGGGGCGCCGGCTCCGAGGGCGAGCCGCCGGTGACCGAGCTGGTCAGCGAGATGGCCGGCGGCCTGTCCCCGTTCGGCGAGGACCACTCCTTCCCGCTGCCGGCCGAGCGGCTGCGCTACGCGCACCCGCAGGACCGCCCCAACCGGGCCGGCGTGCAGCTGCCCGAGAACCGGCGCTGATCCGTTCCGCGCTGCCGCCCGTTCGGGCGGTAGCGCGGGCGGGCGTCAGACCCGGCTCGCGGCGCGCGGCAGCAACCCGGTCAGCGTCCGGCTGACCAGACCTCCGGCGATCGCCCACAGCGCCGCCGCGACCAGCGCGTTCACCGTCTCGGCCAGGCGCGGGTCGGCCGGGGTGAACAGGCCGACGGTGAGGCCGCCGAGGGAGTGCCGGAGCTCGGCGGCGAACTCGACCAGCGGGTTGGCCGGGTCCGCCGCGAAGAAGACGAAGACGGCGTGCAGGGCGATCAGCCCGGCCACCACCGTGGTGACCAGCCGGACGGCGGCGGCCAGCAGTGCCAGCACCGCACCGAGCGGATCACCCCTGGCATGGTGCCCGCCGGCCGGTGCCGGCGCACGGGCGCTCCCGGTCGACCCCCGCCCGGCGAAGGGCCCGCGGCCGCAGCGGTCCGGGGCCGCAGGGGAGCGGAAGTCGGCGGCCCGGCGGCCGCGCCGCGACTAATCTGGAGGTCGCGGCCGGGAGCCGGCCGTGCGGACCGCCGGCCCGGTGAGCCGGCCCGACGACGAATGATCGACTGACTGAGGGATCGACGTGCCCAGCGGCAAGGTGAAGTGGTTCAACGCGGAGAAGGGCTTCGGCTTCCTCGCCCACGACGGCGGGCCGGACGTGTTCGTGCACAAGGACGCGCTGCCCGCCGGCACCACCGAGCTCAAGCCCGGCCAGCGCGTGGAGTTCGGCATCGTCCAGGGACGCCGCGGTGACCAGGCCCTGCAGGTGCAGGTGCTCGACCCGCTGCCCTCCGCGGTCGCCGGGCACCGCAAGGACCCCGACACCCTGGTGCCGATCATCGAGGACCTGATCAAGCTGCTGGACGGCACCTCCTCCAGCCTGCGGCGCGGCCGGTACCCGGACAAGCAGGTGTCCCGGAAGGTCGCCACCGTGCTGCGCGCCGTCGCCGACGACCTCGACGCCTGACGGCAGCCGCGGGAGCCCCGCGGCGAGGGCGAGCCGGGAGCGGACCGGGGCGCGAGCCGGGCCAGGGGTCAGTGCGTGCCGGCCCTGATCCGGTCGGCCGGGGCCGGGCTCCCCGGACCGGTGAGGGCCCGACCCTCGACGTCCAACGCGGGCAGCCACCGCAGCTGGCGTGGGAGCCACCACGAGCGCTCGCCCAGCAGTGCCAGGCCGGCCGGGACCAGCACCATCCGGACCACGAAGGCGTCGAACAGGATGCCGCTGGCCAGGGCGAACGCGACGCTCTGCAACGTCGCGTCGTCACTGGGCAGGAACCCGGCGAACACCGCGAACATGATCGTCGCGGCGGCCACCACCACCGGTGCGGCCTGCCGGAAGCCGGTGCGGACCGCCGTGACGGCCGGCTGCCCCTGGGTGTGCGCCTCGTGCATCCGGGCCACGAGGAACACCTGGTAGTCCATCGCCAGCCCGAACAGGATGCCGACCATCAGGATCGGGGTCAGGCTGATCAGTGGTCCGATCACCTGCACCCCGAGTGGGTCGGCCAACCAGCCCCACTGGAAGACCGCGACCGTGCTGCCCAGTGCAGCGCCGACGGAGAGCAGGAAGCCGAGCACGCCGACGAGCGGCACCAGCAGCGACCGGAAGACCAGCACGAGCAGCACGAAGGCCAGGCCGACGACGAGGGCCAGGTAGACCGGCAGCGCGCCGTTCACCGTGGAGGCGACGTCCACGCCGACGGCGGTCTGCCCCGTGACCGAGACCTGCACTGCGCCGCTGTCGGTCAGCTGATCGCGGAGGGTGTCCACCAGCGCCTCGGTCGCAGGCGAACGCGGACCGGACGCCGGGACGACCGTGACCAGCGCGGCGGTGCCGTCGCCGCCGGGCACCGGCGGGGTGACCGCGGCGACGTCGGCGAGGCCGGCGATCTCGTCGACGGCGGCCGTTGCGGCCCCCGGGGCTCCGGCGCCCTCGAAGAGCACGGTGAGCGGCCCGGTGGAGCCCTCGCCGAAGGCGTCGGTGAGCAGCTGCTCGGCCCGGGCCTGGGTGGAGCCCTCGGCCGGCGCGGGCACCAGCGTCGTCCGAAGGGAGATCAGCGGGAGGCTCAACGCGCCCAGGACGAGCACGCTCAGCAGGATCGCGGGCAGCGGGTGCCGGGTGACCCCCGTGATCCAAGCGAGGAAGAAGCCGCGCTCCCGGCGCAGCGGCCTCGGCTCGCCGTCGGCGTCGAGGTCGGCCGGGGCGCGCCGCTCCTTGCGGGGCAGCGCACGGCGGCCCAGGAACGCGAGCATCGCAGGCACCAGCGTGAGGGCGACCAGTACGGCGACGACGACGGTGCCCGCCGCCGCGAGGCCCATCTGGGCGATGAAGGGGATGCCGGACACGGACAGGCCGACGAGTGCGATGACGACGCTGACCCCGGCGGTGACCACCGCCGAGCCGGCGGTGCCCACGGCGGTGGCGATGGCCGGGCCGACGGGGAGGCCGCGGCGCAGCTCGTGCCGGAAGCGGCTGACGATGAACAGCGCGTAGTCGATGCCGACGGCCAGGCCCAGCATCGTGGCGAGGGCCGGGGTGGTGGAGGTGAGGGTGAGGAAACCGGTGGCGACCTGGATGCCCAGAACGCCGACTCCCACCCCGACCAGTGCGGTGAACAGGTTCATCCCGGCGACCGCCAGCGCGCCGTAGGTCACGACCAGCACGAGCAGTGCGACCAGCACCCCGATCGCCTCACCGGGGTTCTCCCCCTCGACCGGCTGGGTGGCCTCGCCAGCGGCCTCCACGGTCAACCCCGAACCGCGGGCGTCGCGCAACGCGTCCATCAGTGCGTCGCGCTGGGGGCCGGTGAGCTCCTCCGGGCCGACCCGGTAGGTGACGGTGCTGGACGCGGTGCGCTGGTCGGCGGAGAGCGCGCCGGACGGCGCGGCCAGCGGGTCGGTCACCGACGCCACGCCGTCCAGCCGGCCGAGGGTCCCGAGCAGCTCGGCCAGGGCCGCGGCGTTCTCCGGAGCGGTCAGCGTCTGGCCGTCGGGCGCCCGGACGACGACCTGGGCGGTCGCGTCGTCCCGATCCTGGCCGAACGCGCGCTCGATCCGCTCGAGGGCCTCCGTCGACTCCTGGCCGGGGATGGAGAACGTCCTGGTCGTGCTCCCCTGCAGAGTGGCCGCGGCGACTCCGGCCCCGACGAGGACCAGCAGCCAGCCGAGGACGACGGCGAGCCGGTGCCGGTGGGCAGCCGCACCCAGCCGGGACAGCAGGCGCGCCACGGGGATCAGCCCGCTTCCGGGTCGGACGGGGCCCGAGTGCCGACGTCGCCGCGGGGGTGACCGAGCGCGTCGAACGACGCGGCGACGACGTGCCTCTTCCAGCCGGCCACCGGGCCTCCGGTGGAGTGCGCGATCAGCGGGACGACGAGCACGGCGCTCAGCGCGCTGACCACGCGGATCACCCGGTCCGGGTCCACCTGACCGCTGGACGGGGTGACCCCGAAGACCAGCAGGATCGGCACGCCGTCCGCATCCTCGGCGGGCCGGTTGAACGGGCCCCCACCGGTGAGGTCGGTGACGACGAAGCTCAGCCCGAGCGCAGCCTGGCCGGGGTTGGCCAGGGCCCAGTCGACGAGCTCCTCCAGCCCCAGGCGGTCCCGCTCGGGGCCCACCGGCAGGTGGCTGACCCGCTCGAGGATCGTCCCGAGCCGGGCTTGGGTGAGCGACTCGGCGGCGGCGTACAGCGCCTCCTTGCTGGGGAAGTGGTGCAGCAGGCCGGCCTTGGAGAAGCCGACGGCGTCGGCGATCGCCTGGACCGACGTGTTGGCGAAGCCGCGCTGGGCGAACAGCGCCGCGGCGCGGTCGACGATGTGCTCATCGACCTGCTGGCGCGTCTGCCGGGGTGGAAGCGTCATGACGTCAGTATCGACCGATGTGGTCGGAAGTCAACCGAAGTGGTCGGAACACGACCACATTGGTCGGACTGGTGAACGCAGGGCGTCGCCCGGGTGTCGGGGGCCGTCAGCCGACGGGCGGCGCCTCGGTGGCCGCCGCGGCGCCCTCGCCGGCCCGGATGAAGCCGACCGGCCAGGCGCCCGACCACAGCCCCTCGCATGCGTCGGGGTCGCGGCGCTGGACCACCACCAGGTAGTACGTCGGCGGGACGACGTCGGAGGTGTTGATCCCGTCGAACACGGCCTGCCCGGCGTCGACGTCGACCTCGCCGAGCTGCTCCTCCAGCCGCTCGTCGAAGACCTGGACGCTCCAGCCGGCCTCGGCGACGGCCTCGGGCACCTCCAGGGTGACGGGGGTGTCCGGGGAGACCTCCAGGATCGGCGGGGTGACCTCGTAGCGCTCGCCCTCGCCGTCGCGGCAGTACTGCGTGGGGTCCAGCGTCACCTGCTGCGGGCCCACCTCGACGGCGACCGTCGGCACCGGGTCGCCGGTGGACCGGTCGCCGCAGCCGGAGAGCACCACCAGCCCACCCAGCAGTGCCACCGCGGTCGCGCCGCGTGCCGTGCTCACGTCCATGCCTCCTCGCCGGCGGCCCGGCCGCCGGCCCCCTCGTCGCGGGTGCGCAGGCTCCACAGGGTCAGGCCGACGGCGAGCACCAGCAGCCCCGAGGCCACGGCGAACCCCAGCCAGCCGGTGGTGGGCAGGAGGATGCCCAGTGCGCCGCCGAGCACCCAGGCCAGCTGCAGCCAGGTCTCCGAGCGGGCGAACGCCGAGGCGCGCAGCGCGTCGGGCACCTCCCGCTGGATGATCGCGTCCAGGGCCACCTTGCCCAGCGCGTTGGTCACCGCGGCCACCCCGGCGACCAGCGCGGCCATCGGCAGGCTGAACAGCGCGGCGGCCAGTGCGGTGATCGCGGCGGCGATCCCCGCGGCCACCAGCACGACCCGGTCCGGGCTGGCGGTGCGCAGCCGGGAGCCCACCGCGGTGCCGAGGAAGCTGCCGGCCCCCGCCGCGGCGGCGATGGCGCCCAGCGCGGCGGTCGCCTGCCAGCCGCCGTCGACGGTGGCCTGCACCAGGAACGCGGAGAAGATGGTGAGGAACCCGGCGAGCCCGCGCAGCGCGGCGGTGGCGCGCAGCGCGGTGGCCACGTGCGGGACCACCGGCCGCCGGTCGCGGCCGGGCAGCCGGATCGGCGTCGTCCGCAGCACGTCGGCCGGCTGCTCACCGACGGCGACGTCGACGTGCGGCGGCAGCCGCACCGCCAGCACCGCGGCGACGACGAAGACGGCGGCAGTGGCCCCCAGCTCCCAGGCGAACCCGAGCAGGGAGGCGATGCCCGCGCCGAGGGCCCCCAGCACGCCACCGGCGGCCAGGCCGAACACCGACAGCCGGGCGTTGGCGGAGGTGAGGGACAGCGCCTCCGGCAGCACCCGCGGGACGACGGCCGCGCGCAGCACGTTGAAGGACTTGCTCAGCACCAGCACGCCCAGCGCCGCCGGGTAGAGCGCCAGGTCGTCGTGGTGGGCGGCCATGAGCACCGCCAGCGCCGCCCGGCCGCCCAGGCTGGCGGCCAGCGCCCAGCGGCGGCCGTGCTGCAGCCGGTCCAGCGCGGGGCCGATCACCGGGGCGACCAGCGCGAACGGCGCCATCGTGACCAGCAGGTACAGGGCCACGTTCCAGCGCTGCGCGTCGGTGGTGGCCGCGGAGAAGAACAGCGTGCCGGCGAGCGAGACCATGATCATCGCGTCTCCGGCCACGTGCAGGGCGTTGACCCAGACCAGGTTCGACAGGCCGGTCTGCCCGGCGCCGTCGGCGCGGCCGGCGGCGCGGACCCGCCGCACCGTCGCCGCGGTCAGCTCCCGGCTCCGCGCGGCCGCGACCCGGGTCACGGTGAGCTTGGCCGGGTGCGTGCCGGCCGTGGGCGGTGCGGCGGTGGGCGGTGCGGCCGTGGCGCCCGCGGGCGGGGGGAGAGGGGGCGGCGTGGCCGCGGGTGGCGGGGGCGCCGGCCGGGTCTGCTGCCAGGTGGGCGGCGGGGCCGGGGTGGGGCGGACGGCGGTCGGGGTGTCGTCACCCGGGGGCCGGGCGGTGGCCACCGGCATCGGTGCGGTCTGCTGGCGGCGGATGCCCATCGGGGAGGTCTCCACCCCGTGCTCGGGCTCGCTGCGCGAGCGGCGCCGGCCGCGCCAGGGGCGGGATCCGGAGGCGGCGGGCACGGCCCCATCGTGCCGCAGCCACCTGTGCGACCGGCGGGAACGGTGCGGCGGAGGTGCGGTGGGGTGCGCCGGGGCGGTCATCCGGGACAATGGTTGCGTGTCCGACTCCGCGTACGCCGCTGCCCATGGTCCCCAGCCGGACGAGGTGCTGGCCGCCGCGGTCGACCTGGCCCGGGCCGCCGCCGTCGAGGTCGCCGCTGACGCCACCGTGGTCGGCGACCACCTCGGCGTCCACGTCGAACCGCTGCTGGCCGAACCGCTCGCCGCCGGGGAGGAGCCGCCGGCGGAGGTGCTCGGCGCGGTCCTGACCCACAGCTTCGCCGCGACGCTGCCCGGCTACGTCGGCTGGCACTGGGCCGTCACCGTCGCCCGCGTCCCCGGTGACGACGAGGTGACCGTCGACGAGGTGGTCCTGCTGCCCGGTGACTCGGCGCTGCTCGCGCCGGCCTGGGTGCCCTGGCACGAGCGGCTGCGGCCCGGCGACATGTCCGTGGGTGACGTGCTGCCCGCCACGGAGGACGACGAGCGGCTGGTGCCGTCCTACCTGGCCGACGACGACACCGCCGACGACCCGGCCGGGCGCGTGGTCGCCGAGGAGCTGGGGCTGGGGCGTGAGCGAGTGCTCTCCCCGCACGGGCGCAGGAAGGCCGCCGACCGCTGGCGGGAGGGTGACTTCGGCCCGCGCTCGGCGATGGCCCGGCATGCACCCGGACCCTGCGGCACCTGCGGCTTCTGGATCCCGTTGGCCGGGTCGATGCGGCTGTCGTTCGGGGCGTGCAGCAACGCCTACGCCCCGGCCGACGGGCGCGTGGTGACCGTCGACTACGGGTGTGGTGCGCACAGCCAGGCCACCCTCGACCGGACCGGTGGTGACCCGGTGGAGGTCACCAACACCGCCCGCTACGACACCGCCGACTTCGACGTCATCTAGCGCTGGCCCTGCCAGCGCATGACGCCCAGGCCGAGGCCGGCGAGGACGATGGCGGCCACGCAGGTCCAGGTCCAGACCCGGTCGACCCGGTCGCCGAGCAGGAGCAGCACCACCAGCGCCACCGCCCACAGCGCGGTCCCGATCAGGACGACGCGGGCGGTGTCGACCTTCAGCGGCGGCGGGGACGGGCGCGTGGGTGCGGGCACGCCCCGAGCGTAGGGGCCGCGCGGCCGCTCACAGCGCCGCCCCTGCTCACCCGCGGCCCGGGTGTGGCACGCTGTCGCCGCTCGTTGCCAGCTGCACCGGGCGGTCCGCCAGGTGCGCCGTCGCCCTGCCGCGCCGCGCCGGCCCGCGTCCCCGGGGGTCCCCCATGCCCGATCGGTCACGTCCCGCCCGCACGCCCGCGTCCGGTCCGCAAGCGGCCGACGCGGCCGACGGCAAGGCGGTCCTCGGCACGTCGGAGGGCTCCTCGGCGCGCCGCAGCCCGGGGCCGCGGGTCAAGCCGCGCAACGGCCTGGACCGGTACTTCGAGATCAGCGCCCGGCGCTCCACCGTGGGCCGGGAGGTCCGCGGTGGGCTGACCACCTTCTTCACGATGGCCTACATCGTGGTGCTGAACCCGATCATCCTGTCCGGCGTAGACGTGAACGGGAACACCTTGCCGTTCACCGCAGTGGCCGCGACCACCGCCGTCGTCGCCGGCGTGCTGACCATCGCGATGGGCGTGTTCGGCAAGTACCCGCTGGGGCTGGCCACCGGGCTCGGGATCAACGCGATCGTCGCGGTCTACGCCGCCACCCAGCTGTCCTGGCCGGAGGTCATGGGCCTGGTCGTGCTCGAGGGCCTGCTGATCGCCGTGCTGGTGCTCACCGGGTTCCGCCGGGCCGTGTTCACCGCGATCCCGACCCAGTTGAAGGTCTCCATCGCCGTCGGCATCGGCTTCTTCCTCACCATCGTCGGCCTGGCCGACGCCGGCGTGGTCCGGCCGGGGGAGGGTGCGCTGATCAGCTTCGGCGTGGGGGGCCAGCTGGCCGGCTGGCCGCTGCTGACCTTCGTCGTCGGCCTGCTGGTCACCAGCGTGCTGGTGGTGCGCCGCACCCGGGGCGCTCTGCTGATCGGCATCGTCGTCACCACCGTGTTCGCGGTGGTCGTCGAGGCGATCGCCGAGGTCGGGCCGCGCACCGGTGCCGACGGTGCGAGCAACCCGCGGGGCTGGGCGCTGCAGGTGCCCCGCTGGCCGGACTCCTGGTTCGACCTGCCCGACCTGTCGCTGGTCGGCCAGTTCTCGCTGTTCGGCGGCTTCTCCCGGATCGGCGTCGTCGCCGCGCTGCTCATCGTCTTCTCGATCATGATCGCCGACTTCTTCGACACGGTCGGCACGGTCACCGCCGTCGGCGCCGAGGGCGACCTGCTCGACGAGGACCGCAACCTGCCGCGCTCGCAGCCGGTGCTGCTGGTCGACTCGCTCGCCGCGGCCGCGGGCGGCGCCTCCAGCGTCTCGTCGAACACCACCTACATCGAGAGCGCCGCGGGCGTCGGCGACGGCGCCCGCACCGGGCTGGCCAGCGTGGTCACCGGCCTGGTCTTCCTGGTCGCGGCCTTCTTCACCCCGCTGGTGCAGGTCGTGCCGTCGGAGGCAGCCGCGCCGGTGCTGGTGATCGTCGGCGCGATGCTGATCAGTCAGATCCGCGAGCTGACCTGGGACGACATGTCGCTGGTCATCCCCGCGTTCCTGACGATCGCGCTCATGCCGTTCACCTACTCCATCACCATCGGCATCGGGGCCGGCGTGGTCAGCTACGTGCTGCTGCGGGTGGTCACCGGCCGGCGTCGTGAGGTGCACCCGCTGATGTGGGTGGTGGCGGCGGTGTTCGTCGTCTACTTCGCGCTGGAGCCGATCCAGCAGCTGCTCTGACGTGTCCGGCCGGGGCCGGATCGTTAGGCACGCTTCGCACCTCGGTTAAGCTGGTGACGTGGCTCGGACGACGCTGGACACCGCGGCGCTCGCCCACGACCTGCGGCTGGCCGTCATGCGGTTCTCCCGGCGGCTGCGCAACCAGCGGGTCGACACCTCGGTGACGCTCACCCACCTGGCCGCGCTGTCCACGCTGAAGCGGCACGGTGCGATGAGCCCGGGGGAGCTGGCGGCGCACGAGCGGGTGCAGCCGCCGTCGATGACCCGGGTGGTCGTCGCGCTGGAGGGCAAGGGGCTGGTCACCCGCACCCCGCACCCCACGGACGGCCGCCAGGTGGTCATCGGGCTCACGCCGGCCGCCGAGGAGCTGCTCGACGACGAGGTGCGGGCCCGCGAGGCGTGGCTGACCGGGCAGCTCCAGCAGCTGACGGCCGAGGAGCGCGCCACGCTGCGCGAGGCCGCGGCGATCATGGACGAGCTCGCCAGTGGGTGACGTCCACGCCTGAGGCAGCCGCACCGGGACGGGCGGGAATGTTCGCGGCCCTGCAGGTCCGCAACTTCCGGCTGTACGCCTCGGCGAACCTGGTCAGCCTCACCGGCACCTGGATGCAGCGGATCGGCCAGGACTGGCTGGTCCTGCAGCTGTCCGGCGGCAGCGGTGTGGCGCTGGGCATCACCACCGCGTTGCAGTTCGCCCCCACCCTGCTGTTCAGCTTCTACGGCGGGGTGCTGGCCGACCGGTACGACAAGCGCCGGGTCCTGACGATCACGCAGGCGGTCATGGGGGTGCTCGCCCTCGGGCTCGGCCTGCTGGTGGTCACCGACGCGATCGCGCTCTGGCACGTCTACCTCCTCGCCGGCGCGCTGGGCGTGGCGTCCTCGCTGGACATGCCGGTCCGCCAGTCGTTCGTCTCGGAGATGGTCGGCCCCGAGCGGCTGGCCAACGCGGTCAGCCTGAACTCCACCGTCTTCAACGGTGCTCGGCTCGTCGGACCGGCGGTGGCCGGTTCGCTGATCGGCATCTCCGGCGGCGACACCGCGCCGGCGTTCCTGGTCAACGCCGCGAGCTTCGCGGTGACCATCACCGCGCTGCTGGCCATGCGCGGCAGCGAGCTGCGCCGGAGCGCACCGGTGGCCCGGTCCCGCGGGCAGCTGCGCGAGGCGCTCGGCTACACCCGCCGCCATCCCGACCTGATCCTGGCCATGGCGCTGGCGTTCGTGGCCGGCACCTTCGGCTTCAACACCCAGATCACCATCGCGCTGATGGCCCGCGAGGAGTACGGGCTCGGCGCCGCCGCCTTCGGCTTCCTCTCCACCTGCTACGCCGTCGGCTCGCTGTCCGGGGCGCTGCTGTCCACCCGGCGCAGCACCCGGCCGCTGCAGCGGTTCCTGGTGGTCTCCTCCGGCGCCTTCGGCGTGCTCCTCGTCGTGGCCGGCCTGATGCCGACCGAGACCTCGTTCGCCGTGCTGCTCGTGCCGACCGGTGCCGCCGCGCTGGTGTTCAGCGTGGCCAGCAACAGCTTCGTGCAGCTCGGTGTCGCACCCGAGATGCGGGGCCGGATCCTGGCGCTGTACTTCACCTGCTTCATGGGCGGCACCCCGGTGGGGGCACCGGTGATCGGCTGGGTGTCCGAGCACCTCGGCGCCCGCTGGGGCTTCATCGCGGGTGGGCTGGCCTGCGTGGCGGCCGCGGTCGTCGCCGGGGTGCTGCTGGCCCGGGGCCGGCGGGTGCGGCTGGAGCTGCGCGTCCGCCCGCCGCGCGCGCAGCTGCACGTCGCCGCCCGGCGTCCGGTGCCCGCCCCGGCCGCCGCGCTGGCCGAGGCGGCCGACAGGGAGGTGCCCGGTGAGCAGGTGGCGAGGGATCCGGGCCACTGAGATCCGGTTCGGACGGCAGCTCACCGGCTGCGCTGACCTGGTCACGTTGTGGTCTTGGCGACACCGTCGTACCGTTTCGACGTGCCGTCGGGAGGGTCGGGCTCTGCAGACGTCGGGACGTCGCTGATGCGCCTCGGCGTGCTCACCGTGCTCCTCGCCGTCGCCGTGCTGGTGATCCTCCTCCTCGTCCGCTGGGCGACCGGGGAGCTGCAGCACCGACGCGCGGCCCGCCGCCGGGCCCAGGCCCGCGAACTCGCCCGCCGCCAGGCACCACCGCGGCCGCCCACGCGGCGTCCCGCCACCCACCCCGCCGGCTCCTCGGCCCGCCGGCGAGCCGGCCCCGCCACCGATCCGGGCATGCCCGCCCGCCGTCCGCTGGAGGCCGTTGCGGCCGATGTCCGGCGGCTGACCCGCGAGCTGGCGATGGTGCCCGGGGGAATGCCGATGGCCCGCCGGCGCGGACTGCTGGCCGCCTACGACGACGTGCTCATCGAGGCCGCGGGCCTGCTGCAGGTCGACCACCAGCTGGCCGCGGTGCCCCCCGAGCACCGCGAGCTGGAGCGGATCCGGCTGATCGGTGCCCTGGAGGCCGCCGGGCTGGTGGTCGGCCGCTGACCCGCCCGGCCACCGCGGGCTCGGCGGGCCGGCTGTTCCTCGCCGTCGATCCACCACCGGACGCCGTGGCGGAGCTGGACCGGGCGCTGCGGCCGCTGCGCGAGGCGCCGGGGGCGCCGCGCTGGACGCCACCGGAGCGCTGGCACCTGACCCTGGTGTTCCTCGGGCAGGTGCCCGCCGGAGCGCTGCCGCCGCTGCTCGACGCGGTCGGGCCGGCCGTCGCGGCGGCGCCGGCGATGTCACTGGCGCTGGCCGAGGGCGGGCGGTTCGGCTCACGGCGCCGTCCCGCCGTCTGCTGGGTCGGGGTCACCGGCGACGTGGCGCCGCTGACCGTGCTGGCCGACCGGCTCGCCGGTGCCGCCCGCGGCGTCGGCCTGCCCGTGGAGGACCGGCCGTTCCGGCCGCACCTGACCGTGGGCCGGTGGCGCCCCGGGCAGCCCGCCGACGGCGACCTCCCCGACCGGCTGCGGGGACACCGGGGACCGGGGTGGCCGGTGACCGAGGTGGTGCTGTGGCGCAGCCACCTCGGCCCGTCGCCGCGCTACGAGCGGGTCACCGCCTGGCCGGTCGCCCGCTGACCCGGGACGCCGGACGCCTGGCACGCTGTCCGGCGTGACGCAGACAGACCAGCCCGCCACCGCGTTCGACGCCGCCACCGCCGTGGCCCGCACCGAGGCCGGCGGCCTGACCGCCGAGCTGGACCCCGGCTGGGACGTCGGCGGCGGGATCCTCAACGGCGGCTACCTGCTCTCGGTCGCTGCCCGGGCCGCGGTGCTCGAGTCGCCGCACCCGCACCCGGTGGCGCTGTCGGCCAGCTACCTGCGTGCGCCCGCCGCCGGCCCCGCGTCGCTCACCGTCGTCCCCGGCCCGGCCGGACGCACCGTGGCGCACAGCCAGGTGGTGCTCGCCGACGACGCCGGCCCGGCGATCACCGTGCAGGCGACGACGGCGACCCTGGGCGACGAGGCGCCGTCGGTGGTCGCCCCGCGGCCGGTGATCGCCCCGGTCGAGCAGTGCCTGTCGATCGCCGAGCACGCGCACCTGGCGCCGCCGCAGATCCAGGTGCCGGGGCTGGTGCACCGGATCGACGTCCGGCTGGACCCGGCGAGCGCCGGCTGGGCGTTGGGGCAGCCGGGGACCGAGCCGGTGCTGCGGGCCTGGCTGCGCTTCACCGACGACCGGGAACCGGACCCGCTGGCGCTGGTCGCCTTCGCCGACGCGCTGCCGCCCACCAGCTGGGCGCTGGGCCGGTTCGGGTGGGCCCCGACGGTGCAGCTGCAGGTGCTCCTGCGCGCGCTGCCGGCGCCGGGCTGGTGCCTGGTGGAGGCCCGCGCCGGGGAGATCGCCGGTGGCTGGCTGGACGAGGACTACCGGATCTGGGACTCCACCGGCCGGCTGGTCGCGCAGAGCCGCCAGCTCGCCCGCGCCCCCCGCTAGCGGATGGAACGGCCATCCTGCAGGGGCCCGGGCCGAGCGGAGCGAGGGCTGGGGAGCAGGGTGGTCCTTCTACTGGCGCAGCACGGTGGCGGGGTCGGCCCGGTCGGCGGCGCGCTGGGCGTAGAGCGCCGCCAGCCCGGCCACCACCAGCACGACCACGGCCGTCGCGGCCGCCGCCGTCCACGGGACGTCGAGCAGCGGGGTGGGCGGGCGCAGCAGGTCGACGTCGAGCCGCCGGTACACCAGCGCGATGGCGCCCGCGGCGAGCACGGCGCCCAGCAGCACTCCGGCCAGCGCCACGCCGGCGAGCTCGACGAGCAGCGACCGCAGGTGCGCCGCCCGGGTCAGCCCGAGCCGGCGGGCCATCACGTAGCCCGACACCCGGGTGCGGGAGCGGGCCTCCAGGTACAGCAGCAGCCCGCCGACGGCGATCACGCCGACGAAGACCGCCAGCGCCGACAGGTAGCCGAAGGTCCAGGTGATGCCGAGGAAGTTCGCGGTGTTGAGCACCAGCGGCGGGGTGAGGGTGCGGTGGCGCGCGCCCCCGGCGTCGACCAGGGCGGTGACCGCGGCATCCGGGTCGCCGTTCGTCCAGATCTCGCCCCGCCGCTCCGCGCCGGCCTCCCGGGGGACGTCGGGCAGCCGGTCGGCGGCCACCAGCACGACCGGGCCGGCGATCCGCCGGCCGGGCAGCACCTGCGCGGTGGCCACGACCTGCACGGGCAGCTCCATCCGGCCCAGCCGCAGCCCGGGGTCGTCGCCGGCGGGCAGGCCGGCGGCGACCACCGGCAGCCGGCCGTCGACGGTCGGGCCGGTCAGCTCGGCCAGCAGGTCGGCCAGCGGACGGTCGGCGAACGAGTCGTCCCAGAAGGCGGTGCCGGCGAAGGTGTCCGGGTCGACGCCGAGCACCTGGACGTCGGTGCGCGACCCGTCGGGGCCCACGGCGTCGGCCTCGTAGCGCTCGACCAGCGTGCCCGCCGTGTCGATGGCCGGGGTGGAGCCGAACCGGGAGAGCGAGGTGACCGCGGCGTCCGCGCCGATCTGCACGCCCACCTTCGCCTCCAGGGTGGTCTGCGCGCTCGCCGTCAGGGTGGCGGTGTAGCCCAGGACGGCGACCGGCAGGGTGACCGCGACCAGCAGGGTGGTGGTGGTCAGCCGGGCGGCGCCGAGCCGGTTGACGGCGAGGAAGACGGCGGGGGAGCGGCGCCCCGCCCAGCGCCGCAGCCGGGGCAGGCCGGCGCTGAGCAGCCGGGCGAGCAGCGCCGCGGCGCCGGCGATCGCCAGCAGCGGGAAGGCCACGAGCAGCCCGTTGACCTGGGCGACGCCGGCCTCGTCGACGACGGCCTCGCGGCCCTCGAGCAGCAGCCAGCACCAGGCCGCGGCCAGCAGCAGCGCCACCTCCCACGGCACCCGGGCCGGCCACCGGGGAGCGGCGCCCAGCGGCCGCTCGGCGGTGCCGCGGGCGCGCAGCCCGGCGACCAGTGAGGCGGCGGCCAGCCCGACGACGAACGCAGCCACGCCGGCCCAGAGCGCCGCGGTGGTGGCCGCGGGGTCCAGGTCGTCGGCCGGGCCGAGCCGGGCCACGAGCAGCCGGGACGCCGCCCAGCCGAGCGCCGCGCCGGCCAGCGCGGGCACCCCGAGCTCGAGCGCGGCCTTGCCGGCCAGCGGCACCGGGCCCACGCCGCGGGCGGCGAGCAGCCGCACCTCGGTGACGCGTCGGTCGGCCCAGAAGCTGCCGGCGGCGGCGACCAGCACCAGCGCCAGCAGGGCCCCGGCCACCGCCACCGGGATCACCGGCCCGCGCAGGCCGCGCTCGATCAGCCGGGCCCGCTCGATCGCGTCGGGCATCCGGTCGTTGACCACCGGCCCGGCCGCCTGTGGCCCGAGGCGGGCGATCTCGGCGTCGGCGACGGCCTGCACCTCCGCCTGCTCGGTCAGCAGCTGCTCGGCGTCGGTGACCGACAGGGTGCCCGGGTCGACCTGGACCTGCTGCAGCCGGCGGGCACCGACGGTGGCGGTGGCCAGCCGGTAGAAGGTCTCCTCGTCGGTGGCCAGCACCACCGGCGGGGGCGCGCTGTTGGCCGAGGCCTCGTTGAGGAACAGCAGCTCGTAGTCGCACCAGTACGGGTCGTCCGGGGTGTCGGCCAGGTCGGTGTAGACCCCCGCGACCGGGAAGAGGGCGCCGCCGGCGGTGAGCTGGTCGCCGACGGCGAGGTCGTCACCGTCGGCCACGGTCCGCGGCAGGAGCAGCCCGGGGGCGCCCGTGTCGCCGTCGAGCAGCTCGATGTGTCCCGCCAGGTCGGGCCGGTACAGCGCGGTCACGAGGGTGCTGAGCGGCTCGCCGTCCGGCCCGGCCAGCAGCAGGGGGATCGCCTGGACGCCGGACTGGCCGATGAGCGCGGTGCCCAGCGCGGGCACGGCGGTGCGCCCGCGCTCGGCCCAGGCGTCGAGCAGCGCCTGGTCGACGGGGGGCCGCTGCCCGTCGGTGCCGTACAGCGGCGTGCCGTCGTCGGGGTCGGCGAGCACCGACTCGACCCCGGTCTGCCCCCAGCCGACCTCGGCGCAGCGCTGCGCGAGCTGCTGCTGCAGCGCCGCGGAGCGGGCGGAGGAGAGGAACAACGGCGCGGAGGCGACCGCGCAGGCCAGGATCGCGGTGGTCACCAGGACGGCGACCACGGCGGCGGGGGAGCGCAGCCCCAGCAGCGGCGCCCGGGTCCACGGCGCGAGCCGCCACAGCGGCGGCCGGCTCACGGGCGGGCCCCCTCGGTCACGACCCCGTCGCGCATCGACAGCACCCGGTCCGCACGGGACCAGGCGATCTCGTCGTGCGTGGCGACCAGCACGGCGGCGCCGTCGTCGGCGGCGGCCCGGACGGCGTCCAGCAGCCGGTCGGCGTGGCCGCGGTCCTGGTGGGCGGTGGGCTCGTCGGCCAGCAGCACCGCCGGGCGCAGCAGCAGCGCCCGGGCGACGGCGACCCGCTGCTGCTCACCGAGGGAGGCCTGGTGCGGGTACCGGTCGGCCAGGTGGCCCAGGCCGAAGCCGGCCAGCAGGCCGGCGGCCCGCGGCTGGTCGGCGGCCAGCGTGCCGCGCAGCCGGGCGGGCAGCAGCACGTTGTCGGCGAGGCTGAGGTCGGCGACCAGCCCGAGCGCCTGCGGCACCAGGGCGAGCTCCGGCCAGCCGAGGGTGTCCGGGCGCCGGCCGGCCAGGTCACCGGCGTAGGCCAGCTCCCCGGCGTCGGCGGTCTCCCAGCCGCAGAGCAGGGCCAGCAGCGTCGACTTGCCCGATCCCGAGGGGCCGACCAGTGCGACGAACTCCCCGGCGGCCACCGACAGGTCGACCCCGGCCAGCGCGGCCACGGTCTCCGCACCCCGCCGGTACCGCTTGGCCAGCCCGGTGCCGGTGAACCCGCCGCGGCTCACGCGGTCACCAGCCTGCCGTGGTCGAGCCGGATGAACCCGTCGGCGACCGCCATCACCCGCGGGTCGTGCGAGGAGACGACGAACCCCACCCCACCCGCGGCCAGCTCCTCCATCGCGGCGAGCACCCGCTCGGCCGCGGCGGTGTCCAGCTCGGCGGTGGGCTCGTCGGCGACCACCAGCGCCGGGCCGCCGACCACCCCGCAGGCGACCGCGAGCCGCTGCTGCTCACCGCCGGAGAGCTGCGCGGGGCGGTGGTCGGCGCGGCCGCCCAGCCCCAGCCGGTCCAGCAGGGCGGTCGCCTCCGCGTCGGTCACCGGGGCACCGCGCAGCTGGGCGGCCAGCCGCACCTGGGCGAGGGCGTCGAGGTAGGGGAGCAGGTTCTCCCCGGGCCGCTGGAACAGGTAGGCGACCTGGCGCTGGCGCAGCCGCCGCCGGGCCCGCGGGCGCAGCCGGTCCACCCGCTGCCCGGCGACCAGCACCTGGCCGTCGTCGGGGGAGTCGATGCAGGCGATCAGCCGCAGCAGCGAGGACTTGCCCGACCCGGACGGCCCGACCACCACGGTCACCCGGCCGCGCGGGATCTCCAGGCTGACGCCGTCCAGCGCGGTGACCGACTCGGTCGCCGTCCGGTAGGTCTTGACCACGCCCCGGCAGACCGCCGCCGCGCCCGACTCGCTCATCAGGGCGGGAGCCTAGGCGCTGCCCGGCCCGTTCCCCGGCAGCTGCACGTCCCCGGTGAGGTACCGCTGGACCGTGGGCCCGATCGCGGCCACCAGCTCCTCGGGTCCCGCGGAGGCCAGCGGCTCGATCCGCAGCACGTAGCGGGTCATCACGACCCCGACCAGCTGCGAGGCGGCCAGCGCGCCGCGCGCCTCCGCCTCGGCCGGTGGCAGGTCCAGCGTGCCCAGCACCCGGCGGAGCACCTGGGCGGTGAGGAACTCGCGCAGCAACCGGGCCGTCCACTCGTTGCTCACCGCCGAGCGGACCAGGGCCAGGCCGCCGACGCGCGCCGGGCCGTCCCAGACCCGCAGCAGCATCCGGACGACGTTCGCCCCGAGCTCCGCCGTCCCGCCGGCCAGCACCTCGGGCAGCAGCTCCGCCGGGTCGGCCGGCGCCTCGACCGCGGCGAGGAAGAGCTTGTCCTTGCTGCCGAAGTAGTGGTGCACCAGCGCGGGGTCGACCCCGGCGGCGGTGGCGATCGACCGGATCGAGGCGGCGTCGAACCCCCGTTCGGCGAAGGCGTCGCGCGCCGCGGCGAGCACCGCCTCCCGGGTGCCGGGGTTGCCCGGGCGCCGTCCGGTGGACCGGCGGCGGGGTGCGGGGTCGCTCAACTGGTCCTCCTCCGCAGCGTGGTCGCCGCCAGCCCGAGGGCGAGCAGCGCGGCGCCGGCCACGACGGCGACGTCGGTCCACATCGTGCCCGTGGCGAGGGCGGAGCCGCCCACCTCCCGCAGCGCGTCGACGGCGTGGGTGAGCGGCAAGGCGTCGCTCACCGGCTGCAGCCAGCCGGCCAGCTGCTCGCGCGGCACGAGCAGCCCGCACAGGAAGAACTGCGGCAGCACGACCACCGGCATGAACTGCACCGCCTGGAACTCGCTGCGGGCGAAGGCGCTGGCCAGCAGGCCGAGGGCGACACCGAGCACGGCGTCGACGACGGCGATCAGCACGACCAGGACGGCCGGACCGGCGACGTCCAGGTCGTACAGCGTGGTCGCGACGGTCACCGTCACCGCCGCCTGTGCCGCTGCGGCCAACCCGAACGCGGCGCCGTAGCCGGCCAGCAGGTCACCGCGGGACAGCGGGGTGGTGAGCAGCCGTTCGAGGGTGCCGGTGGTGCGTTCCCGCAGCATCGCGATGCTGGTGACCAGGAACATCACCACGAACGGCAGGACGCCGAGCATGGTCAGCCCCACCCGGTCGAAGGTGTCCGGCTGCCCGGGGACGGCGGGCACGTCGGCGTAGACCAGGTACAGCAGGCCCAGCAGGGCGCTGGGCAGCACCAGCAGCATCGCCACCGTGCGGTGGTCGTGACGCAGCTGTCGCAGCACCCGGGCGGCGGTGGCCCCGGCCAGCGCGGGGTGCAGCGGGGCGGTCACGCCGCCACCTGCCCGGTCTGCCGGATCAGGGTCAGGAACGCCTGCTCCAGGTCGTCGGTGCCGGCCTCGGCGCGCAGCTGTGCGGGCGTGGAGTCGCTGAGCAGCCGCCCGTCGCGCAGCAGCAGCAGGCGGTCGCAGCGGCCGGCCTCGTCCATCACGTGGCTGGAGACCAGCAGCGTCGTCCCGCCGGCGGCGAGGCCGTGGAACAGCTCCCACAGCTCGACCCGGAGGACCGGGTCCAGCCCGACGGTGGGCTCGTCGAGGACCAGCAGGTCCGGCCGGGCGACCAGGGCGCAGGCCAGCGAGACGCGGCCGCGCTGCCCGCCGGAGAGGTCACCGACCAGCTGGCGGGCCGCCGTGCCCAGGCCGACGTCGGTCAGCGCGGCGTCGGCGTCGGCTCCGGCCCGCCCGGCGAGCGCCGCGAAGTGGTGGACGTTCTCCCGCACGGTCAGGTCCGGGTAGACGCTGGGCGCCTGGGTGACGTAGCCGACCCGGCTGCGCAGCGCCCGGGCCCCGGCCGGCTCGCCGAGCACGGTGACCCGTCCCGAGGTGGTCCGCTGCACCCCGACGACGGCGCGCAGGAGCGTCGTCTTCCCACTGCCGCTGGGGCCCAGCAGCCCGGTGACCTGACCGGGTGGCGCGGCGAAGCCCAGCCCGTGCAGCACCCGGCGGTCCCCCCGGTGCACGACGAGGTCGGTGACGGTCACGGCGGCGTCCATACCGGCTCCCAGAACTCAACGACTGCTGAACTCAACGCGTGTTGAGTTCAGCACCGGCGGCCGGTGGCGTCAAGCCCCGAAGAGCGCGACCCCCGTGCGGCCGGCCTTGGCCCGGTACATCGCGATGTCGGCCTGCCGGAACAGCGTCTCGGTGTCGGCCGCGTCGGGGCCGGAGACCGCGATGCCGAGGCTCGCGTCGACGTCCAGCTGGTGGCCTTCCACCGGGAACGGCTGCTGCAGCGCCGCCCGCAGCCGGGTCGCGGCCGACACCGCCTCCGCCGGGCTCACCCCCGGCATCAGGACGGCGAACTCGTCCCCACCGAGGCGGCCCACCAGGTCGCCGTCGCGCACCACCGGCCGCAGCCGGGGCCCGACCTGGGCCAGCAGCTGGTCGCCGTGCCCGTGGCCGAGGGTGTCGTTGACCTCCTTGAACCCGTCGAGGTCCAGGAAGACCACGGCCAGCCGGCCCCGGCCGCGGGGGTCCGCGAGGAGGGCGTCGGCCCGGTCGAGCACCGCGGCCCGGTTCGGCAGGCCGGTCAGGTCGTCGTGCGTGGCCTGGAAGGAGAGCCGGCGCTGCAGCTCCAGCCGCTCGGTGACGTCACGGGCGGTCAGCAGCACACCATCGATCACCGGGTCGTCCCGGCGGTCGGAGGAGCTGACCTCCAGGTGCCGCCAGCCACCGTCCCGGTGCAGGGCCTGCACCACGAACACCTGCGACCGGTCCTGGTCGCGGATGACCAGGTGCCCCTCGGGGGTGAACAGGTCGCCGTCCTCGGCGTGCAGCAGCTGCCGCACGTTGCGGCCGACGACGTCCTCCCGCGCCCAGCCGAGCACGTCGGTGACCGAGTCGGAGACGAACGCGACCTCCCCGGCTGCGTCGAGCAGGGCCATCACGTCACTGGTCGCGTGCACCACCGACCGGAAGCGGCGCTCGCGCTCCAGGGCGGTCAGCAAGGCGTTGAACGCCGTGACCGTCGTCCCCAGGTCGTCGGCCGACTCGACCGGCAGGCTCAGTCTCGTGGTGTCACCGCCGCCGGCCACCGGGTCACCGACGGTCCGGGCCACGGCGGTCAGCCGGTCGGCGAGCACCCGCAGCCGGCGGCCGAGCACCGCCCGCACCAGCAGCCAGTTGGCGCCGCCGAGGACCAGCCCGGCAGCCAGGCAGGCGGTGCGGAACGAGGGGGCGCCGGCGTACCGGGCCGGCACGCCCAGGAGCTCGGCGAACAGCGGGAACACCGCGCCGACGGCGAGGCCGAGCAGTGCCATGCCCACGGCGAGCCGCGGGAAGACGCCCCACCGGGCACGGCTTCCCCCGGCCTCAGGTGGAGTGCGGCTCGACACCGGGGGAGCATCGGCCCGATCGCCGCACGACCGCAGGCCCGGCACCGGCGGCCTCCCCCGGGAGAGGGGGTCCCAGCGCCCGGTCAGCGCGCCGTGACCGTGACCAGGGCCCGGCCCAGCTCGGTGCCGGACCGGAAGGCGCTCTCCACCCTCGGCGGTGCCGACCAGCCGTCGCCGCACACCCCGACGCCGTCGGCGAGCAGGAACGGCTCCTCGCGCGGGGTGCCCGGCCGGGCGGTCGCCCACCGGTGCGCATGGGTCCACTGCGGATCGCCGGTGACGCCGAGGAGCTGCCGGACGGCGGCGACCACCGCCGGGACCACGCCCGCCGGGTCGTCCAGGTGACCGGCGGCCAGCTCCGCGGTCGTGTGCGCGACCAGCACCGGGGCGCCGTCGCCGCGCCGGGCGCCGTCGTCGGCCACCCACTCCAGGTCGGCGTGGTCGTGCACGAATACGCCGTGCAGGTCGGCCGGCCAGCGCCGCTCCGGCCAGCCGAGGGCGACCGCGATCGCGGGGCGCCAGCCGTCGGCGTCCAGCCGGGCCCGCACCGGGTCGCCCTCGGCCAGCAGCCGGGCCGCCTGCGGGTCGGGCACCGCCAGCACGGCGGCGGCCACCGGGTCGCCGTCCACCGTGGGGATGTCGCCGCTGCCCACCGCCGTCACCGTGCGCTCGGTGACCACGTCCAGCCCCTCGGCCAGGTCGGCGACGAGGCTGCGCAGGCCGCCGGGGGTGCCGTAGCGCACCGGCCCGGTGGTGGTCCGCTCGATCCCGCCGGGACCGGCGACGGCGAAGGTGTCGGTCCACGGGTGGGCCAGCCCGCGGCGCACCCAGTCGTCGACGACGGGGCGGAGCGGGGAGTCCTCCCCGGCGGTGAGGTAGGAGGCGCCCAGGTCGACCGGGCGCCCGTGCAGGGTGCGCCCGCCCATCCGCCCGCCCGGCCGGCGCCCGCGGTCGAGCACCCGCACCGGCCGGCCGGCTGCCGCGAGGGCCCGGGCGCAGGCGATGCCCGAGATGCCCGCGCCGATGACCACGGTGCTCAGGGAGTCCACGCGGCGATCCTGCGGGGCGGGGCGCAGTCCCGCCCGCTGGGGCCCGCCCCGGGATCAGCTCAGCTCACCGTGCGTGCTCCTGGCTCACCTCCCAGCGGGAGCCAGGAGCACGCACGATCAGGTCACCTGATCGCCGCTGGACGGCGGCAGGGATGATCGGCGCCGTGTCCGTCGAGCCCGTGCTGATCACCGACCCGGCCGACGAGCGGGTGGCCGACTTCCGTGACCTCGTGGCCGGCGACCGCCGCCCCGGCACCGAACGGGGCACCGGGCCGGTGATCGTCGAGGGCGTCCCCGCCGTGGAGCGGCTGCTCGCCTCGCCGTACCGGGTGCGCGCGGTCTTCGGGGTGCCCGGCCGGGTCGCCGCACTCGACCTCCCGGACGGCGTCGCGGCGTTCGAGGCCGACAAGTGGGTGCTCTCGGAGGTCATCGGGTTCCGGCTGACCCGCGGCGTGCTGGCCTCCGCGGACCGCCGTGCACCGACGCCGCTGGCGGAGCTGCTCGCCGGCCCGGACCCGGCGGCGCCGCGGCGGCTGGCGGTGCTCGAGGCGCTCAACGACCACGAGAACCTCGGCTCGATCGCCCGCTCGGCGGTGGCGCTGGGCGTCGACGGGCTGCTGCTGGACCCCCGCTGCGCCGACCCGCTCTACCGGCGTGCAGTGCGGGTCTCGATGGGGCACGTGCTGTCGCTGCCCTTCGCGGTGCTGCCGGACTGGCCGGCCGGCCTGGCGCAGCTGCACGCCGCGGGCTACCGCACGGTCGCCCTCACGCCCGCGCCGGACGCGGTCGACCTCGCCGAGGTGGACCCGGTCGCGCACCCGCGCACCGCGGTGCTGCTCGGCGCGGAGGGCCCCGGGCTCACCGCGGAGGCCCAGGCGGCGGCGCAGGTGCGGGCCCGGATCCCGATGCGCAGCGGCGTGGACTCCCTGGGTGTGGCCGCGGCGGCGGCGATCGCCTTCGCGGCGCTGCGCTGACCGGCCCGCCGAGGCGCTGGTCAACGGTGATCCGGACCACTACCGTTCCGCCATGACGTTCTGGGTGGTCACCGGGCTGGTGCTGGTCGTGCTGCTGGGCGGCGCGTGGTGGATGGACCGGCGCACCAGGGCCCGCGGGGCCCGGGTGCGCGGCGACATCTCCGGGGGCGTGAGCCGGGGTGCGGTGCGCGGCGACGTCGACGCCTACCGCGGCGCCGACGCGCAGGGGCAGCGCGGCGGGATCGGCCTGGGCGGCAGCTGACCCGCCCGTCGGGACGGCGGCTCCCCGGCCGCCGTCCCGCTGAGGCTCAGCCGCGCAGGGAGAGTCGCGCGAGCTCCGCGCGGGCCTGCTCGGCGAACTGCGGGTGGCACATCACGTCGTAGCGACCGGCCACCGTCTGGCTGGTGCTGGTGAAGTCACGCCGGCCGCCGGTGGCCGCGTAGCCCACCGCCGCGAACACGGCGCCGAAGACCAGGCCGATCAGCAGGCCGGTGAGCACCGAGCCGACCCAGCTGCTGCCGTCGGGGGCGAAGATGCCCAGCAGCAGGCCGACGAACAGACCGAACCAGGCGCCGCTGGCCGCGCCCGCGCCGATGGCCCGGCCCCAGGTGAGCCGCCCGGTGACCTTCTCCACCAGCCGCAGGTCGCTGCCGATGATCGTCACGTTCTCCACCGGGAACTTCTGGTCGGAGAGGTGGTCCACCGCGCGCTGGGCCTGCTGGTAGTCGTCGTAGGACCCCACCTGCACGCCGCCGAGCGGCATCGAGACCGAAGCTGACACGTCTTCCTCCGTTCCGGGTCGGTCCGGTGGCGGCGGCGTCCGGAGGATCCGGGCACCCGTGCGTCCACCGCGGACGACGAACCGTTCACCACCGGAACGACCTCCGGGGACGGCGTGTTCCGGCCGGGCCCGCGGTCATGCCAGGCTGTCGGCCCAGGCGCGGTGCAGGCCGGCGAACCGGCCGGTGCCGGAGACCAGCTCGGCGGGAGCGCCGTCCTCGACCACCCGGCCGGCCTCCATCACCAGCACCCGGTCGGCGATCTCCACGGTGGAGAGCCGGTGGGCGATGATCAGCGCGGTCCGGTCGGCCAGCAGGGTCTGCAGGGCGCGCTGCACCAGCCGCTCGCTCGGCACGTCGAGGGAGCTGGTGGCCTCGTCGAGCACCAGCACGGCGGGGTCGGCGAGGAAGGCCCGGGCGAAGCTGACCAGCTGCCGCTGACCGGCCGACAGGCGGCCGCCGCGCTTGCGCACGTCGGTGTCGTACCCCTCGGGCAGCGCGCGGATGAAGGTGTCGGCGCCGATCGCCCGGGCGGCCGCCTCCACCTCGGCGCGGGTGGCGTCCGGGCGGCCGAAGGCGATGTTGTCGGCGATCGAGCCGGAGAACAGGAAGCTCTCCTGGGTCACCATCACCACCGCGCGGCGCAGGTCGGCGTCGGCCAGCCGGTCCAGCGGCACCCCGTCCACGGGCACCTGCCCGGCGACCGGGTCGTAGAACCGGGCGGCCAGCCGCGCCAGGGTCGACTTCCCGGCGCCGGTGGCACCGACCAGGGCCACCGTCTGCCCGGCCGGGAGGGTCAGGTCGAGCTCCGGGAGCACGGTGGCCGCGCCGTAGCCGAACCGCACCCCGTCGAAGACCAGTTCCCCGGCGGGGGAGGGGAGCGGCGTGGGGTCGGCCGGCTCGGGCACCGTGGAGCGCTCCTCCAGCACCCCGGACAGCTTCTCCAGCGCGGCGCTGGCCGACTGGTAGCTGTTGTAGAACATCGCGATGTCCTGCAGCGGGTCGAAGAACCGGCGCAGGAAGAGCAGGAAGGACAGCAGGACACCGACCCGCAGGTCGCCGTCCATCACCCGCAGCGCGCCCAGCCCGAGCACGCCCACGGTGACCAGGTTGGCCACCGTGGTGACCGCCGGGACGAAGACGGCGATCAGCCAGAAGGCGTGGTGGTGGGCGCGCCGGTTGGCCTCGTTCAGCTCGGTGTGCAGCTCGTCGTTGCGCGGCTCGCGGCGGAACGCCTGGACCGCCCGGATGCCGCCGAAGGTCTCGGTGAACTGCACGATCAGCGCGGCGACGGTCTCCCGGGTGCGGCGGTAGGCGATGGTCGAGTTGCGCTGGAACCAGCGGCCGATGAGGAACAGCGCGGGGAAGCCGAGCAGTGCGACCAGCCCGAGGGGCAGGTCGAGCACCAGCAGGACGATGCCGATGCCGACGATGCTGAACAGCGCGGTGAGCAGCCCGTCCAGGCCCTCGTCGAGCAGCTCGGCCAGGGCCTCCACGTCACTGGTCAGCCGGCTGATCGTCTTGCCCGAGGTGTAGCGCTCGTGGAACGACAGCGGCAGGTGCTGCACGTGGGTGAACACCCGGCGGCGCAGGGTGAGCAGCACCGCCTGGCCGACCCGGCCCGAGCCGGTGAGGAACAGGTAGCGCAGCCCGGCGTCGGCGCAGGCCGCGCCGACCATCGCGGCGGTGGTCCAGACCAGCGGCCAGGGGTCGCCGTCCTGCAGCGCCGGCACCGCGACGTCGATGCCGATGCCGATGAGCAGCGGGCCGGCCAGCCACGCGACGTTCTGCGCCACGATGACCGCCAGCAACGCCCACAGCGCCCGGCGGTGCGGCCGCAGCAGCTCACCCAGCAGCCGGCGGGAGCGACCGCGCAGGAAGGTGCTGGCCGAGCTGCTCAGCTCGCCGGCGTCCTCCGCGGCGACGCCGCGCCAGTCGGCGTGCGCGTCCGCCGGCGCCCCGCCGGGGGAGGTCGTGGCGGCCGCCCCCGTGCCCGGGGTGGTCACCGGGCACCTCCCTCGCCGGCCCCGGCCAGCTCCGGCGCCGAGGAGAGCAGGTCGCGGTAGGCCGGCACGGTGGCCAGCAGCTCGCTGTGCGGCCCCACCGCGGTGATCCGGCCGTGCTCGAGCAGCGCCACCCGGTCGGCCAGCAGCACCGTCGACGCCCGGTGGGCGACCACCAGCGCCGTCGTCTCGGCGAGCACCTCGCGCAGCGCCCGTTCGACCAGCGCCTCGGTGTGCACGTCGAGGGCGGACAGGGGGTCGTCGAGCACCAGCACCGACGGCCGGCCGAGCACGGCGCGGGCCAGCGCGAGGCGTTGCCGCTGGCCGCCGGACAGGGACAGCCCCTGCTCGCCGATCCGGGTGTCCAGCCCCCAGGGCAGGTCGTGCACGAACCCGGCCTGCGCGATCCGCAGGGCCTCCTCGACCTCGGCGTCCCCGGCGCCGGGCCGGCCGAGCGTGACGTTCTCCCGCACGCTCATCGAGAAGAGCGTGGCCTCCTCGAACGCCGTCGCCACCACGCTGCGCAGCTGCGCCAGCGGCAGGTCGCGCACGTCGGAGCCGTCGAGGGTCACCCGGCCACCGGTGACGTCGTACAGGCGGGCGACCAGCGCCGTCGCCGTCGTCTTGCCCGACCCGGTCGCGCCCACCAGCGCGACCGTCTCCCCGGGGGCGACGTCGAGGTCGACGTCGCGCAGCACCGGCTCGCCGGTGCCGGGGAAGCGGAAGGAGACGTGCTCGAAGCGCAGCCGGGCCGGCGTGCCCACCGGCTGCGGCCGCACGCCGGGGCGGTCGGTGACCGTCAGCGGCGCGTCGAGCAGCTCGCCGACGCGGTCGCAGGCGCTGGCGGCCTCCTGGGCCTGGGCGAGCAGGAAGCCGAGGGAGAGGATCGGCCAGAGCAGCACGGTGAAGAGCGCGACGAACCCGATCAGCGCACCGGCGGTCATGGCGCCGCTGCTCACCGCCAGGGCGCCGCCGACCAGGATCAGCGCGAGGGTGACCTGCGGGTGGAACTCGAACAGGCACCAGATCAGCGCCAGCGTGCGGACCTTGCCCAGCTGCAGGTCGCGCAGCCGCACCGCCTTGCGGTCGTAGCGGCCGAAGACCAGGCCGCTGCGGCCCAGCGACCGGACCACCCGGATGCCCTGCACGGCCTCCTCGACGTCGGTGGCCAGCTCGCCCTGCTCGTCCTGCACCAGGCGCGACTCGGTGTTGTAGCGCTTCTCCCACCGCATCCCGAGGACCACCAGCGGCGCGCTGGTGGCCAGCACGGCCAGGCCCAGCGGCCAGTGGATGGCCACCAGCAGGGCGCCGACGACGACGCAGGTGATCAGGTTGACCAGCAGGAAGACCGCCCCGAACCCGACGAACCGCCGGATGGTGGAGACGTCGGAGGTGGCGCGGGAGAGCAGCTGCCCCGAGGACCAGCCCTCGTGGAAGGCGACGGGGAGCCGTTGCAGTCGCTGGTACAGCGTGTCGCGCAGGTCGCGCTCGATCTGCAGGCTGCTGACGTTCATCGCCCAGCGGCGCAGGAAGAACAGCGCGGCCTCGGCGAGCCCGAACAGCAGGGTCAGGGCCAGCAGCGGGACCAGCGCCCCGCGGTCGCCCTCGGCGATGGGGCCCTCCACGATGGCGCGCACCACCAGCGGGACCACCAGCTGGGTCAGGCTGGCCAGCAGCGCCGCCGCGAAGGTCAGCGCGATCAGCCGGCGGTAGGGGCGCGCGAAGGGCCACAGCCGGGTGAGCGCGGTGAGCCGCCCCCGCTCGGGGTCGGCGGGCGCGGGGGTCTCGGTCATGGCCAGCGCAGGCTATGCCCGGAGACGGACAGTTCCGACCGGTTTACGGCCCCTGCAGGGAGGTCCTTCTTCAGCGGCGCCGGCGGACGCCGAAGACGATGTCCTCCCAGGCGGGGATCCGGGCGCGCGGGTCGTTCTCGTCCTCGAACTCGTGCCCGCCGTCGCGGTCGGCGAGCCGGCCGAGCACCACGGTGTCCTGGGTGTCCGGGTCGATCTCGTCGGCGGCGACCGGCGCGGCCCCGGGAGCGGCCACGGCCGTCCCGGCGGCGGGGGAGCCGGCGTCGCCGTCGGCGTCGACCGCTGCGTCGTCGGCGGGGTGGGGCTCGGCGGGGACCGGTTCCGCCTCCTCGCCGGCGCGGACCACGGAGATCCCGCGGCGGGGAGCCGGCGTGGCGGGCAGCCCGGCCGGGACGTCGGGGACGACCCGGACCAGCCGCGTGCCCTCGGCGAAGTCGGTGGTGGTGGCGTCGACCGGGGCGACCGACTTGGCCGGGATGTCATAGCGCCAGCGAGTGCTGCCGGACTTCTCACCCGCGCTCCAGTCGGCGCGCACCTGCCACGAGCCGTCCTCGGTGCGGTGGGCGTCCCAGCGGATGGCGTCGACGTCGGTGCCCAGCAGCCGCAGCCGCTCGGACATGAAGTGCTCCAGCGGGACGCCGGGGGTGCCGTCGGACAGCCGCACCCGCGCCTCGCGGGCCTGCTCGGCGACCCGCGCCCGCTCCTGCAGCACCGGGTAGGCGAAGCGCATGATCCGCTCGACCCGGGTGCCCGAGGCCTGCGCGACCTCCTCCGGGGACTCCCCGGCCCGGATGCGGGCCTGGATCACCCGCGGCGGCAGCTGGTCGCCCAGGTCGATCGCGGTCTGCCCGGGGCGCCGGGAGTCCTCGCCCAGCACCGCCCGCAGGCGGTCGTCGATGGGCAGCTCGAACCGCTCGCCGTCCTCCGGCGGGGCCGACGTGTCGGCGGGGAGGGCCGCGGCGGCGGCGAGCACCAGGTGCTTGCCGTCGTCGGAGAGCGCCACGAGGCGCAGTGCGCGCATGAGGGGCGACCTCCAGCAGGGTCCGGTGCGGGTCCGGGGGAACGGACCAGGACAACGCTATCGGCCGCCCGGGCGACCCGCGCCACGGACACGCCCGGTCCGGCGCGTCGCCTCGACAACGGGGGCCGCCGTTCCCTCGACCGAGCGCGACGGTGCGGTCGCAGGCTGGCCACGGCTCGACCAGAATGGACCCTTCGGCGTTCGCCGAGCCCCGGCCGGGTCATGTGCAGGAAACACCCGCGGGGGATGGTGGTCAGACGGACGGCGCGGTGCGGCGCCTCCGCGACGAGCGGAAGGGGAGCACGTGTGCGGCATCTCCGGTGAGGTCCGGTTCGACGGCGGTGTGGCCGACATGGCGGCGGTGGCCGCGATGTGCGACCAGCTGCAGCGACGGGGACCGGACGGCTCCGGCGGCTGGCAGGCCGGTCCGGTCGCGCTGGGCCACCGGCGGCTGAAGATCATCGACCTGACCGACGCCGCGGCGCAGCCGATGGTGGACGCCGAGCTCGGGCTGACGATGGTCTTCAACGGGATCATCTACAACTACAAGGAGCTGCGCGCCGAGCTGCAGGCCGCCGGTTACCGGTTCTTCTCCACCTCCGACACCGAGGTCGTGCTCAAGGCCTACCACCGGTGGGGCCGCGAGTGCGTCGAGCGCTTCCTCGGCATGTTCGCCTTCGTCGTCGTCGAGCGGGACACCGGGCGCGTGGTCATGGCGCGCGACCGCTTCGGGATCAAGCCGCTGTACCTGAGCCGGGGCCCGGGCCGGCTGCGGTTCGCCTCGTCGCTGCCCGCCCTGGTCCGCGCCGGCGGGGTCGACACCACGATCGACCCGGTGGCGCTGCACCACTACATGTCCTTCCACGCCGTCGTCCCCGCGCCGCGCACGATCCTGGCCGGGGTCGGGAAGCTGCCGCCGGCGACCGTGCGCACCTACTTCCCCGACGGCACCGAGACCGACTGGGAGTACTGGCGCCCGGTGCACGAGCGGCGTCCCGAGCTCGCCGGACTGCACCCGGTCGAGTGGCAGGAGCGGGTGCTGGAGTCGCTGCGGGTCGCCGTCCGCCGGCGGATGGTCGCCGACGTCCCGGTCGGGGTGCTGCTCTCCGGCGGGATCGACTCCAGCCTGGTCGTCGGCCTGCTCGCCGAGGAGGGCCAGAAGGGCCTGGCCACCTTCTCCATCGGCTTCGAGGCGGTGGGGGAGCGCTCGGGTGACGAGTTCGTCTACTCCGACGTCGTCGCGAAGACCTTCGAGACCGACCACCACCGGCTGATGATCCCCAGCGCCGACGTGCACGCCGGGCTCGACGGGGCGATCGCGGCGATGAGCGAGCCGCAGGTCAGCCACGACGCCGTCGCCTTCTACCTGCTCTCCCAGCAGGTGAGCCAGCACGTGAAGGTGGTGCAGAGCGGCCAGGGCGCCGACGAGGTGATGGCCGGCTACGACTGGTACCCGCCGCTGGCCGACGTCCCCGCCGACCAGGCCCTCGACGTCTACACCCGGCACTTCGTCGACCAGCCGCACAGCCGGCTGGCCCAGGTGCTCTCCCCGCAGTGGCTCACCGCGGACGACGTCAGCCGGCAGCTGGTCGCCGAGCACTTCGCCCGGCCCGGCGCGGACACGGCGCTGGACAAGGCGCTGCGGCTGGACTCCACGGTCATGCTCGTCGACGACCCGGTCAAGCGCGTGGACAACATGACGATGGCCTGGGGCCTGGAGGCCCGCGTGCCGTTCCTCGACCACGAGTTCGCCGAGCTCGCCGCCGCCGTCCCGCCGGAGCTGAAGCTCGCCCACGGTGGGAAGGGCGTGCTCAAGGACGCCGCCCGGAAGGTGATCCCGGCCGACGTCATCGACCGGCCCAAGGGCTACTTCCCGGTGCCGGCGATCATCGACCTGCACGGGGACTACCTGGAGACGGTGCGCGCGGCGCTGCACGCACCGGAGGCCCGGGAGCGGGGCCTGTTCCGCCCCGAGCACGTCGACCGGCTGCTCGCCGACCCGAACGCGCACCGCACCACGCTGGGCGCCAACCAGCTGTGGCAGGTGGGGCTGCTGGAACTGTGGCTGCAGCGGCACGGGATCCGCTGACCGGCGTGTGAGGGAGCTCGCGGCGTGGTGCGGAAGGCCGCGCCGCCGGTGTCTGCTCCACTCTCCGACGCCCCCCGGGGCCGGCCGCCGACCGAGGCCGGGTCCATGACCGACGCTGACGAGGAGACGCCTTGACCGACGTGCTGCGCCGGACCGGCCTCTCCACCGCCGTGCGGCTGGCGATCGCCGAGATCGCCGGCGCCTCCGGGGCCTGGACGCCGGCGCTGGCACCGTCGGGTGACCGGATCGCCTACGTCAGCGACCGCTCCGGGCTGCCCCGGCTGGAGGTGGCCGCGCTCGACCAGCACACCCCGCCGGCGGTGCTCTCGGCCGCCGACGAGGAGGTCGTCTCGGTCGCCTGGTCGCCGGACGGCGAGTGGCTGGCCTACCTGGTCAGCCCGGGCGGCTCGATCTGCGCCGAGCTCTGGGCGGTGCGCCCGGACGGCACCGACCGGCACCTGGTCGCCGGGGAGGACCCGCGCGCGACGGTGTTCGCCGGCGGCTGGACGCTGCAACCGGGCCACTACGTCTGCTCGATCGCCCCGGGCGACGGCCCCGACGCCGACGTGGTGCTGGTCGACGTGGTCAGCGGGGCGCACCGCACGCTGGCCCGTGGCGGGTTCCTCGCGGTCACCGCCGTCGCCGCCGACGAGCGCACCCTGCTGGCCCGGCGCGGGCCCCGGGGACACCGGCACGTGGTGATCGTCGACATCGCCTCCGGCGTGCAGCGGCGGGTCGTCCCGCTCGGGGCGCCCGGTGGGGCGGCCAGCGAGGACGGCCGGTTCGCCCTCGACGGTGCGGGGGTCTTCCTGCGGGCCGCGCTGCCGGCCCGGCCGGGCCTGCCCCGCAGCGACCGGACGGCGCTGCTGCGGGTGCCGCTGCACGGGGAGGAGCGCGTGCCCGGGGAGGCCGAGGTGCTCATCGCCCGGCCCGACGCCGACCTGGACGCCTACGCGGTCCGCCTCGACGGCACGGTGATCTGCGTGTGGAACGTCGCCGGCGTCACCGAGCTGGAGATCCGCCGGGTCGCCGACGGCGGGCTGGTCCGGTCGGTGCCGCTGCCGCAGCCGGTCATGCCCGGCTGGTCGCTGGCGGCCGACGGGCGGACGCTGCTCGCCGAGCTGACCGGTCCGACGGCGCCCCGCGCGCTCTACCGGGTGTCCCTGGACGACGAGGGGGAGCTGCCCGCGCCGCTGCCCTCCACGCCCCGCCGGCCGGACCCGCGCCTGCTGGTCACCCCGGTGCGCTGCGAGTACCGCTCGTCCGACGGCACCGAGCTCGACGGGTGGCTGTACACCCCGCGGGACGTGCAGGGCCCCAACCGCACCGTGGTCAGCTTCCACGGTGGCCCCGAGGGGCAGGAGCGGCCGGCGTTCTCGCCGCTCGCGCAGTCGCTGGTCGCGGCGGGGCTCACCGTCTTCGCACCGAACGTCCGGGGCTCGGGTGGCCGGGGGCACGCCTTCATGGCCGCCGACGACCGGTACGCCCGCGAGGCGTCCTTCGCCGACGTCCCGGCCACCGTCGACCACCTGGTCACCAGCGGAATCGCGCTCCCCGGGCGCGTCGGGGCGTACGGCTGGTCCTACGGCGGCTACCTGACGCTGGTCGCGCTGACCCGCTGGCCTGAGCTGTTCGCCACCGGCGTGACGCTGGCCGGGATGAGCGACCTGCGGACCTTCTTCGCGGGCACCGAGCCGTGGATGGCGGCGGCGTCGGTCACCGAGTACGGCGACCCGGTCGCCGACCGGGACATGCTCGCCGCGATCTCACCGATGACGATGCTCGACCGGCTCCGCGCCCCGGTGCTGCTCACCCACGGCGACCGGGACACCAACGTGCCGGTGGCGGAGTCGGTGCAGGCCCACCAGGCGCTCGCGGCGCGCAACGCCCCCGCGGAGCTGCTCCTCTTCCGGGGGGAGGGTCACACGATCGTGGGGCGGGAGAACGTGCTGCACCTGTCGGAGCGGGTGACCGAGTGGTTCGATCGCTGGTTGTGAGCCAGCCGCCGGTCCGCCCCCCGGTCCACCCCGCAGGAGACGACCGGCGATGAGCGAGACCGCGGGTGTCTTCGCGCGCTACCCCGGGTCGGCCGCCGACGAGGCGGTCGACGAGTCCGGCCGGGTGCGCCCCGAGTGGGCTCCGGTGGCGCGCGTACTGGACGAGCTGGGCAGCGGGGGGATCGCCACCACCGTGGCCTCGGTCGCGGAGGAACGCCGGATGCGGGGCGTCGTCGTGGGCAGCTGGCTGGACGGGCGGCTCACCGAACGCCCGCTGCCGCTGTGCCCGGTGCCACGGCTGCTCCCCGCCGCCGACTGGGCGCACCTCGCGCGCGGGGTCGAGCAGCGCGCCCGGGCGCTCAACGCCTTCCTCGCCGACGTGTACCGCCCGGCCGGCCGGCGCCGCAGCGACCCGGACGCCGGCCCGGAGGTGGTGCGCGCCGGGGTGGTGCCCGCCCGGCTGGTGACCGCCAGCCCCGGTCACCGTCCCGAGGCCGTGGACCTCGGCACCCCCACCCGGCCCCGGGCCACCGTGGTCGCGTGCGACCTGGTGCAGGGGCCCGATGGCTGGGTGGTGCTCGCCGATGACCTGCGCATGCCGGTCGGCATCGGCCATGCGCTGGCCGGCCGGGACAGCGGGCGGGCCGCCCTGCCCGGTCTCTACGCCGACGCCGAGGCGCGGGGACTGGCCGACCCGGCCGGAGCCGTGGCACTGCTGCGCGCCGCCCTGGCCGACGCCGCCCCGCCGGCGTGCAGCGGCACCCCCCGGCTGGCGGTGCTCAGCGACGGGCCGGGCAGCAGCAGCTGGTTCGAGCACCGACTGCTCGCCGAGGCGATGGGCGTGCCGCTGGCCACCCCGGACACCCTGTGGGCCACGCCGGCCGGCGGGGTCGCCGTCCAGCTGCGCGGGGAGCGGGTGCCGGTCGACGTCCTGTACCGGCGGGTCGAGGAGAGCGAGCTCGCCGGCCACCTGACCGCCGGGGGGCCGCCGCTGGGCGTGCTGATCGGGCAGGCGGTGCGGGCCGGCCGGCTGACCCTGGCCAACGTGCCGGGCAACGGCGTCGCCGACGACCCGGCGCTGCACCGGTACGTGCCCGAGCTGATCCGCTTCTACCTGGGCGAGGAACCGGTGCTGCCCGGCGTGCCCACCTGGTCGCTGGCCGAGGACGCGCACCTGGCCCGGGTCCGGGACCGGCTGCACGAGCTGGTGGTGGTCCCGGTCGACGGCTACGGCGGGCAGGGCGTGGTGCACGGGCCGCGGTGCTCGGCCGCCGAGCTGGCCGAGCTGCACGCCGAGGTGGTGGCCGCGCCGCACCGCTTCGTCGTCCGGGAGCCGGTCGAGCCCTCCACGGTGCCCACCGTCGTCGACGGGGTGGTCCGGCCGCGGCGCGCGGGCCTGCGGGTGTTCGCCGTCGCCGGCGGCAGCACCCAGGTGCTGCCCGCCCCGCTCACCTGCGTCGCGGCCGACGAGGACGCCCTGCTGGCCGACGAGGACGCCGGCAGCAAGGACACCTGGGTGCTGCCCGGGTGACTACAGGCGGCCGACGACGTGGTCGATGCAGGCGGTCAGCGCGCTGACGTCGTCGGGGTCGACCGCCGGGAACATGCCCACCCGCAGCTGGTTCCGGCCGAGCTTCCGGTAGGGCTCGACGTCGACGACGCCGTTGGCCCGCAGGGTCTTCGCCACCAGCGCCGCGTCGACCGACTCGTCGAAGTCGACGGTGCCGACCACGAGGGAGCGGTGGTCGGGGTCCGCGACGAACGGCGTCGTGTAGGCCGTCTGCTCCGCCCAGCCGTACAGCCGGCTCGAGGACTCCTGGCTGCGCGCCACCGCCCCGGAGAGGCCGCCGAGGCCGAGCATCCACTCGATCTGGTCGGCCAGCAGGAACAGCGTGGCGACCGCCGGGGTGTTGTAGGTCTGGTCCTTGCTCGAGTTGTCCACCGCGATGGACAGGTCCAGGAAGCCGGGGATCCAGCGGCCCGAGGCCTTGATCTCCGCGACCCGCTCCAGCGCCGCGGCGGACATCAGCGCGATCCACAGGCCGCCGTCGCTGGCGAAGGACTTCTGCGGGGCGAAGTAGTAGACGTCGGCCTGCTGCACGTCGACCGGCAGGCCACCGGCGCCGGAGGTGGCGTCGATGAGCACCAGCGCGTCGTCGTCGGCCCCGGCCGGGCGGACGACCGGGGCCATCACGCCGGTGGAGGTCTCGTTGTGCGCCCAGCCGTAGACGTCGACCCCGGCCTCGGCGGCCGGCAGCGCCAGCTCACCCGGCGCGGCCTTGGCGATGGTGGGGGCGTCGAGGAAGGGGGCCTCGGCGATCGCGGAGGCGAACTTGGCGGAGAACTCGCCGTAGCTGCCGTGCGCGCTCTTGCGGCGCACCAGCCCGATGGTGGCGGCGTCCCAGAACGCCGTCGACCCGCCGTTGCCGAGCACCACCGAGTAGCCCTCGGGCAGGTCGAACAGCTGGGTGAGCCCCTCGCGCACCCGCTTGACCAGCCCCTTCACCGGCGCCTGCCGGTGGGAGGTGCCCATCAGGCCCGCGCCGACGGTCGCCAGCGCCTGCAGCGCCTCCGGCCGGACCTTCGACGGCCCGCATCCGAAGCGCCCGTCCTTCGGCAGCAGCTCGGTCGGGATCTGGATGCTCATCGTGGTCGTCCTCCGGTTGACGGCGTGGCTCCGGTGCAGGGGCCCGCTGCGAGCTCGCGAGTGGCGGGGGGCACCGGGATCCTCTCTCAGGCGGGGGTGGTCAGGGGCTCGATGGTGTCCCAGCCCTCGACGTCCTGCGGCTTGCGGGGGTCCGGGCCGACGTAGCGGGCCGAGGGGCGCACCAGCCGGCCGGTGTTCTTCTGCTCCAGGATGTGCGCGCACCACCCCGCGGTGCGCGCGCAGGTGAACATCGAGGTGAACATGTGGCTGGGCACCTCGGCGAAGTCGAGCACGATCGCCGCCCAGAACTCGACGTTGGTCTCGATCGGCCGGTCCGGCCGCCGCTCGCGAAGCTCCTTCAGCGCCGCCTGCTCCAGGGCCAGGGCGGCCTCGAAGCGCGGGGCGCCCAGCTCCTCGGCGGTGCGGCGCAGCACCCGGGCCCGGGGGTCCTCCGCCCGGTAGACCCGGTGGCCGAAGCCCATCAGCCGTTCCTTGCGGTCCAGCAGGTCCTTGACGTAGGCCTCGGCGTTCCCCGACTGCTCGACCCCGTCGAGCATGTGCAGCACCCGCGACGGGGCGCCGCCGTGCAGCGGGCCGGACATCGCCCCGATCGCGCCGGAGAGCGAGGCGGCGACGTCGGCGCCGGTGGAGGCGATCACCCGGGCGGTGAAGGTGGAGGCGTTCATGCCGTGCTCGGCCGCGGAGGTCCAGTAGGCGTCGACGGCGGCGACGTGGCGGGGGTCGGGCTCGCCGCGCCAGCGGACCATGAACCGCTCGACGATCGTCGAGGCCTCGTCGACCCGCTTCTGCGGCACGGCCGGGACGCCGATGCCGCGGGCGGACTGCGCGACGTAGGACAGCGCCATGACCGCGGCGCGGGCCAGCTCGTCGCGGGCCTCCTCGGCGGAGATGTCCAGCAGCGGTCGGTAGCCCCAGATCGGGGTGAGCATCGCGAGCGCGGCCTGGACGTCGACCCGGACGTCGCCGGTGTGCACCGGGATGGGGAACGGCTCCGCCGGCGGCAGGCCGGGGCCGAACCGGCCGTCGACCAGCAGGGCCCAGACGTTGCCGAAGGTGACCTGCCCGACCAGGTCCTCGATGTCCACGCCGCGGTAGCGCAGCGCGCCGCCGTCCTTGTCCGGCTCGGCGATCGTGGTCTCGAAGGCGACGACGCCTTCCAGGCCGGGGACGAAGTCGTCAGCCATCTCGCATGCTCCCTTGCGCGCGGGTGGGGGTGGACGCCGGTGCAGGTCGGTCCACAACCTAGGCCGTGCCGGGTGCTCGCGGTGCAGCCGGGCACCCGGTCGCCCAGCGGTGCGTGGCGCAACGGTGACAGCATGGCGGCGTGCCCGACCTGATCCGCATGCGCAGGGACTACGACGCCCAGGGGCTCTCCGAGGAGACCGTGGCCCCCACCTGGGTCGAGCAGTTCGACCGCTGGTTCGCCCACGCGGTGGCCGCCGAGCTGCCCGAGCCCAACGCGATGGTGGTGGCCACCGCCGACGCCGACGGCGTGCCCGACGCGCGGATCGTGCTGATGAAGGGCTACGACGACGGCGGCTTCGTCTTCGGCACCAACTACGCCTCGGCGAAGGGCGCGCAGCTGGCGGTCAACCCGCGGGCCGCCGTCGTCTTCCCGTGGCACGTCCAGCAGCGGCAGGTCCGGGTCACCGGCACCGTCGAGCGGATCGGGGACACCGCCTCCGACGCGCTGTGGGACCCCCGCCCGCGCGGCGCGCAGCTGGCCGCCGTCGCCTCGGTGCAGTCGACCGTCGTCGACTCCCGGGACGAGCTGGTCGAGCGGATGCGGCTGCTGGACGCCGAGACCGCGGGCGGGCCGGTGCCGCGGCCGCCGAGCTGGGGTGGCTACCGGGTGGTGCCCTCGCGGGTGGAGTTCTGGCAGGGCGGCCACGACCGGCTGCACGACCGGCTGGTCTTCGTGCGGGACGACGAGGAAGGCGGCGGCTGGGTCCTGCAGCGCCTCGCCCCATGAAGGGTGAAGGACCCCGCCGCCCCCCACACCTCGCGAGCTCGGCGCGGGCCCCTGCGCCGGGGCCTGGCCCCCGCGACTCGCAGGCTGGCCGCGGGCCCCTGCAGCGGGGCCGAACAGGCGGGGATGCCGGCGAGGCGTTGACGCCGGTCGACCCGGTCGAGGGCGGGCTGGGCGTCGAGGAGCCGACGCCGGTGCCGCGCCGCCGGGGCTGGGCGATCGACACCACGCCGCTGCGCAACCGCGCCTACCGCCGGGTGTTCGGCGGCGTCGCGGTGACCATGCTCGGCCAGCAGATGACGCTGGTCGCCGTCCCGTACCAGGTCTACAGCCTGACCGGCTCGTCGCTGATGGTCGGCCTGACGTCGGTGGTCGCGCTCGTGCCGCTGGTGGTCTTCGGCCTGCTGGGCGGGGCGATCGCCGACGCGATGGACCGCCGCCGGTTGATGCTGATCAGCTCGATCGGTGCCGCGGTGACCAGCGCGCTGCTGGCGGTCCAGGCGCTGCTGCCCGGCGACGGTCACCTGTGGGTGCTGTGGGTGCTGGCCGCCGCCGTGTCGGCGTTCGCGGCGGTCAACCAGCCCGCCCGCAGCGCCGTCATCCCCGCCCTGGTCGGTGCGGACGGCGTCGCCGCGGCCAACGCGCTGGCGATGACCGTCCGGCAGGCCGGGGTGATCGTCGGCCCGCTGCTGGCCGGGCTGCTGATCGGCCTGGGCGACCTGTCGATCGTCTACACGGTCGACGCGATCGGCTTCGTCGCCGCCGTGCTGCTGCTGCGCGGGCTGCCGCCGCTGCCCCCCGAGGGGGTGTCCGGCCCGCTGCGGCTGGGCGCCGCGGTGCGCGGGGTGGGGGAGGGGTTCGCCTTCCTGCGCACCCAGCCCGTGCTGCTGATGACCTTCGTCGTCGACGTGATCGCGATGCTGTTCGCCTGGCCGCAGGCGGTCTTCCCGGAGCTGTCGCAGACCACCTACGCCACGGACGCCAACAGCCTGGGGTGGCTCTTCGCCGGGGTGTCGATCGGCTCGCTGCTGATGGGCCTGACCTCGGGCTGGGTGAGCCGGGTCGACCGGCAGGGCGCCGTCGTGCTGGCCGCGATCGCGGTCTGGGGCGTGGCGATCATCGGGTTCGGGCTGGCCAGCACGCTGTGGTTGGCGGTGTTCTGCCTGGCCGTCGCGGGCGCCGGGGACATGGTCAGCGCGGTGCTGCGCTCCTCGATGCTGCAGACGGCGGCGCCGGACGAGATGCGCGGGCGGATGCAGGGGGTGTTCATCGTGGTCGTCGCCGGCGGCCCGCGGCTGGGCGACCTGCGCGCCGGCGTCATGGCCAGCAGCGTCGGGGTGACCGCGGCGATGGTCTCCGGCGGCGTGGTGATCGTGGTCGCGATGGCCGTGGTCGCCGTCGCCGTCCCGTCGTTCTGGTTCTTCCGGGCCTCGCGGGCGGACGAGGTCGCGGCGCAGGCGCGCGCCCGGATGGCCGAGCGCGCCGACGACTGAGTGCCCGGACGGCCGACGCCGGGAGTCCCGACGGGCGTGCGCGGCCGCGCCGGCGGGTAGCAGGGGTGCATGCCGCTCCCGAAGGTCCTCGTCCTCGTGCTCGCCGGCGGCCAGGGGGGCCGGCTGGAGCTGCTCACCGAGACCCGGGCCAAGCCCGCCGTCCCGTTCGCCGGGGTCTACCGGCTCATCGACTTCCCGCTGTCCAACTGCGAGCACTCGCAGATCCCCGATGTCTGGGTGTCGGTGCAGTACCAGCCGACGTCGCTGTCCAAGCACCTGGCCAGCGGCCGCCCCTGGGACCTGGACCGGACCACCGGCGGGCTGCTGGTGCTGCCGCCGTTCCAGGCCACCAGCGAGCGCGCGGGCTTCACCGAGGGCACCGCCGACGGGCTGTGGCGGCAGGCCGAGCTCATCCGGGAGTTCGGCGCCGACGCACTGGTGGTGGTCAGCTCCGACGCCGTCTACAAGCTCGACTACCGCGCCGTCGTCGACGCCCACCTCGAGTCCGGCGCCGAGGTGACCATGGTGACCACCGAGGTCGCCGCCGACGACGCCAGCCGGTACGGGATCGTGCAGACCGACGGCGACCGGGTGACCGACTACGCCTACAAGCCCGACGAGCCGGCCACCACCACCGCCACCAACGAGGTCTTCGTCTTCAGCCCGGACGCGACCCTGGACCGCCTCGAGGCGCTCGACGACGAGGTGGGTGAGGAGGGGCTGGAGGACCTCGGCACCCACCTGCTGCCCGCGCAGACCCGGGACGGGCTGGCCAGGGCCTACTCGCTGCCGGGCTACTGGCGGGACGTGGGCACGGTCGAGGCCTACTGGCAGGCGCACCGCGACTTCCTGTCCCCGGAGCCGCCGATCGACCTGGACGAGGCGAGCTGGCCGGTGCACACCCGCGGCGGCCGGCACAGCGCCGCGCGGGTGCTCGACGGCGCGGCGGTGGAGGGCAGCCTGGTCTCCGGCGGCACCCGGGTGGCCGGGGAGGTGCGCGGATCGGTGCTGTCCCCGGGCGTGGTCGTGGAGCCGGGGGCCACCGTGATCGACTCGGTGCTGCTGCCCGGCGCCCGGGTGCGCGCCGGGGCGACCGTGACCCGTGCGGTGCTCGACGACGACGTCGTCGTGGGGGAGCGGGCCACGGTCGGCGGCGACGGCGAGATCACCCTCGTCGGCCGGCGGGCGCACGTCGAGGACGGCGCCGAGCTGCCCGCCGGCGCCCGGTTCCCCGAACCCGAGCGCGGCTGACCTCCTCGCGCACTGGCGCGTCAGGCGAGGGCGGCGGCGACCACCTCCAGGTCGGCGACGAGTGCGTCGTAGGCGGCCTGCCGGCCCTCGTCCGGGGTGCGCAGGACGGCGGAGGGGTGGGTCGTGGCGATGATCCAGGTCTGGTGCGGGGCGTCCTCGTCCTGGTCGGCCTCGGGCACCGGCTCCGTGCCCGGCGGGGTCCACGGCATCAGCTGCCCGTGCTCGCGGGTGATCCGGAACGACGGGGAGATCAGCGCCTTGGCGGCCACGGCGCCCAGGCAGACGACGACCTCCGGCTGCAGCACGGCGAACTCCGCCTCCAGCCACGGCCGGCAGGCGGCCAGGTGCTCCGGCCCCGGTGACTGGTGGATCCGGCGCTTGGGGGTGGGCGTGAACCGGAAGTGCTTCACCGAGTTGGTGACGTAGGCGTCGCGGCGGTCGATCCCCGCCTCGACCAGGGCCTTGTCCAGCAGGCGCCCGGCCGGGCCGACGAACGGCTCACCCCTGCGGTCCTCCTGGTCACCGGGCTGCTCGCCGACCAACACCACGCGGGCGGTCTCCGGGCCCTCGCCGAACACGGTCTGGGTGGCGGGCTCCCACAACTCGCAGGCGCGGCAGCCCGCGGCGGCCTCGCGGAGCCCGGCCAGCCCCACGCCCTGCGGCGGTTCCGCGGGGTGGCTCTCCGTCGTCATGCCCCGATGACACCGGAAACGGTGCTGTCCCGCAGCGCGGGACGTCGCTACGGTCGCGGCGGTTGGGCGACACACCCAGCTGTTCACTTGACGGATCGGAAAGTCGTCCGCCACTCTTTCCGGGACGGAAAGTCAGCCTGGTGCGGTCCTGCCCCGGGTGGCGACGACGACCGGAGGGTCAGTGCTCGAGATCGACGGCCTGGTCAAGGCCTACGGCGAGAACCAGGTGCTCAAGGGGGTGAGCTTCACCGTCGCACCCGGCCAGATGTTCGGGTTCTGCGGGTCCAACGGTGCCGGCAAGACCACCACGATGCGCATCGCCATGGGCCTGGCCCGGGCCGACGCCGGGGAGGTGCGCTGGAACGGCTCCCCGGTCGACGAGGCGGTCCGCCGCCGGATCGGCTACATGCCGGAGGAACGCGGCCTCTACCCGAAGATGAAGGTGCGCGAGCAGCTCGCCTACTTCGCCCGGCTGCACGGCATGGACGCCGGCGCCGCCGGCCGCGCGGCCGGTGAGTGGGGCGAGCGCCTGGGCCTGGGGGAGCGGTTGGCCGACCCGGTGGAGAAGCTGTCGCTGGGCAACCAGCAGCGGGTCCAGCTGGCCGCCGCGCTGGTCAGCGAGCCGGACGTGCTGATCCTCGACGAGCCGTTCTCCGGCCTGGACCCGGTCGGTGTCGACTCGCTCGCCGAGGCGCTGCTCGACCAGTGCCGTCGCGGCGTGCCCGTCGTCTTCTCCAGCCACCAGCTGGACCTCGTCGAGCGGCTCTGCGACGCCGTCGGCATCCTGGCCCGCGGCTCGATGGTCGCCACCGGCACCGTCGCCGAGCTGCGCGCCTCGGCCCAGGGCCGGCAGCTGCGCGTCGTCGTCCCCGACGCCCCCACCGGCTGGGCCGCCGGCCTGCCCGGGGTCCGGGTGGTCTCGGAGAGCCGCGGCGACACGGTGCTGGAGCTGGCGCACGACGCCGACGACCAGCAGGTGCTGCACGCCGCGGTCGCCACCGGGCGGGTGAACCACTTCGCCTGGCGCGAACCCACCCTGGTCGAGCTGTTCCGCGATGCGGTCAGCAGCCCGGCGACCCCCGTGGCGGTGGCGGCGTGAGCGCCCCGGTGCGGCACGAGACCCGCCCGCAGAGCCCGGCGGCGCTGGTCCGCCTGGTCGCCGCCCGGGAGGTCTCGACCCGGATCCGCGACAGAAACTTCCTGATCGGCTCCGCCGTCCTGATCGTGCTGATCGTCGGCATGCTGGTCTTCCAGGTGGTCATCAACAGCGGCGGCGACGAGTCGCGCATCGGCGTCGTCGGCGGCGACCCGGCGGTCACCGCCGCCCTGGAGTCCCAGGGGGATGCACTGGGCACCGACGTCACCGTCGTCGAGTTCGACGACGAGGACGCCGCCCGGGCGGCGGTGGAGGACGAGGACGTCGACGGTGCGCTGCTGGGCCCGTCGGGGCAGCAGCCCGAGCTGCTGGTCGACAGCGGCGGTGAGGACACCCGGGCCCTGGTCCAGGCCGCCCTGACCAACCTGGCGATGGCCACCCAGCTCGACCAGGCCGGGGTGCAGCTCCAGCCGGGGCCGGAGGTGGAGCTGGTCTCGCTGGACGCCGATGCCGACGACCGGCTGGCCGCCACGATCGTGGCGCTGGTCGGCGTGGTCGTGCTCTACAGCCTGATCATCCTGTTCGGGCAGTTCGTGGCCCAGGGCGTGGTCGAGGAGAAGTCCAGCCGGGTGGTCGAGCTGCTGCTGGCCACCATGCGGCCCTGGCAGCTGCTCGCCGGGAAGGTGATCGGGCTGGGCCTGCTCGGGCTGGCGCAGATCCTGCTGGTCGCGGTCATCGGCGTGGTCGGGGCGCTGGCCTTCGACGTCGTCGAGCTGCCCGGCGACGTCATCGGGCCGGTGGTCACCGTGATCGCCTGGTTCGTGCTCGGCTACGCCTTCTACGCCTCGGTCTTCGCCGCGGCCGCCTCGCTGGTCAGCCGGCAGGAGGACCTGGGCACGGTGATCACCCCGACGACGATCCTGCTGGTGGCCGGCTTCGTCATCGCCATCCAGGCGGCGCAGGACCCGGCCAGCACGCTGGCCACGGTCACCTCGTTCGTCCCCGGCCTCTCGCCGATGGTGATGCCGGTGCGGATGGCCGCCGGGGAGGCCGCGTGGTGGGAGGTGGCGGTCGCCGTCGTGCTGATGCTGCTGGCGATCGCCGCGGTGGTGCGGATCGGCGGCCGGATCTACTCCGGCGCGCTGCTGCGCACCAGCGGCAAGGTCAGCATGCGCGAGGCCCTCAAGGCCGAGCGCGTGTGAGCCCGGGCCCCCGGCGGCGTGGCCGCCGGGGGCTCAGGCCTCGCGCAGGCCGGTGAGCGGGCCGCGGTAGGGGTACGCCGCCGGGCCGCTCACCCCGGGCCGGGCGGTGAACAGCCGCCCGGCCCCCGGCTGCGCGGTGCGGGCGGCGTAGTCCAGCCCGTGCGCGGAGGTGCTGATCACCAGCACGTCCCGCTCCGGCCCGGCGAAGCAGCAGCTCGTGGCGTTCTCCGTGGGGACGTCGACGACGGTGAGCAGCTCGCCGTCGGGGGACCAGCGGCGCACCGCGCGCCCGCCCCACATCGCCGTCCACACGCAGCCCTCGTCGTCGACGACCAGCCCGTCGGCGACGCCGGTCGAGCCGTCGAACCGCAGGAACTCCCGGCGCCCGGTCAGGGCGCCGGTCTCCAGGTCGTAGTCGAAGGCCCACACGACCGAGTCGCCGGAGTCGGACAGGTAGGCGGTGCGGTCGTCGGGCGACCAGCCCAGGCCGTTGGAGATCGTGAGCCCCGGCAGCGCCACGGACACCGTGCCGTCGAGGTCGACCCGGTAGAGCGTGCCGGCGCCCGCGCGCTCGTCGAAGGCCATCGTGCCGGCGTAGAAGCGGCCGGCGCGGTCGCAGGCGCCGTCGTTCATCCGGGTGCCACCGGCCTCGGTCGAGCCGCCCTCCGCGGACAGCTCCAGCAGCACCCGCGCCTCGCCCTCGGGGGAGAGGTGGGTGAACCCGCCACCGGCGCCGAGCAGCCACCCACCGTCGGCGGCCGGGACGACGACGCCGACGGTGTCCCCGCCGCGGTGCGCGGCCAGCTCGGCGACCGTGCCGTCGCCGGCCACCCGGCCGCGGCGGACCAGGCCGGCGGTGATGTCGACCCACAGCAGTTCGCCGCGGGCGGCGTCCCAGACGGGGCCCTCCCCGTGCTCGGCGGGGGTCGGGTCGGCGGCCGTGGCGGTCAGTCCGGTCATGCGGTGATCGTGCCCCGTCACCCGCCGGACACACCCACCCCGGATACTCGTCCCGTGTCCGAAGCCACTGTCGACGTCGCCGACCTCCGCACCCCGGGAGCATCGGCCCTGCCCGACGACCGCACCGACGAGGTCCAGCTCCGTGACGACATCCGGCTGCTGGGCCGGGTGCTCGGTGAGGTGATCGCCGAGCAGGCCGGCCCGGAGGTGCTCGAGCTGGTGGAGTCCACCCGCGTCGAGGCGTTCGAGATCCGCCGCGACGAGCGGGACCGCTCCCAGCTCGCCGACCGGCTGGCCAGGCTGGACCCGCGCAGCGCCAACCACGTCGTCCGGGCCTTCAGCCACTTCTCGCTGCTGGCCAACATCGCCGAGGACGTGCACCACGAGCGGCGTCGCCGGCACCACCGGCGCGAGGGCTCCCCGCCGCAGAAGGGCAGTCTGGCGGCGTCGCTGGAGCTGCTCGACCAGGCCGGCCTGGACGGCGCCACGGTGGCGCGGGAGCTGGCCGGTGCCCTGGTCGTCCCGGTGGTCACCGCGCACCCGACCGAGACCCGCCGGCGCACCATCTCCCAGGTCCAGCGGCAGGTCAGCGAGCTGATCCGGCACCGGGACGCCGACGACCCGGCGTGGTCGGCCCGGCTCTCCCGCGAGGTGCTCACGCTCTGGCAGACGGCGTTGCTGCGGCTGAGCCGGCTGCGGCTGGCCGACGAGATCGACGAGGCGCTGCGCTACTACGAGCTGTCGCTGTTCGACGTCGTCCCGGCGATCAACACCGAGCTGCGCCACGCGCTGCGCGAGCGGTGGCCCGACGCCGACCTGCTGCGCGAGCCGATGCTCCAGCCGGGCTCGTGGATCGGCGGGGACCGCGACGGCAACCCCTTCGTCACCGCCGACGCCGTCCGCCGGGCCACCACCCGGCAGGCGGCGACGGCGCTGGAGCACCACCTGGCCGAGCTGCTCGCGCTGGGCGCCGAGCTGTCGATGTCCGACCGGCTGGTCCGCCCGACGCCGGAGGTGTACGCGCTGGCCGACGCCGCCCGGGACGACTCCCCGTTCCGCGCCGACGAGCCCTACCGCCGGGCGCTGCGCGGGATGCACGGGCGGCTGGCGGCGACCGCGCTGCGGGTGCTCGGTTCGGTGCCCGGCCAGCAGCCGGAGATCGTGCTCGACCCCTACGCCGCGCCGGAGGAGCTGCTGGCCGACCTGACGACCCTGGACACGTCGCTGCGCAGCCACGGCGCGGGCGCGCTGGCCGACGACCGGCTGGCCCGGCTGCGCGACGCGGTGGAGGTCTTCGGCTTCCACCTGTGCGGGCTGGACATGCGGCAGAACTCCTCGGTGCACGAGGAGGTGCTCGGCGAGCTGCTGGCCTGGGCGGGCGTCTGCGAGGACTACTCCGCCCTCGACGAGCAGCAGCGGGTCGAGCTGCTGACCGGTGAGCTGCGGATGCGCCGGCCGCTGGTGCGCCGGGACGCCGAGCTCTCCGAGCTGGCCCGCGGCGAGCTGGACCTGCTGGTCGCCGCCGCCGAGCAGGTGGCGCTGCTCGGCCCGCGCACCATCCCGAACTACGTGATCAGCATGTGCGAGTCGGTCAGCGACGTGCTCGAGGTCGCCGTCCTGCTCAAGGAGGTGGGCCTGCTCGACCCCGACGGTGCGGACGGCCCGCGCTGCTCGGTGGGGATCTCGCCGCTGTTCGAGACGATCGACGACCTGCAGGCCGCCGGCGCCACGCTGACCGCGATGCTCGACCAGCCGCTGTACCGGGCGCTGGTGGCCAACCGGGGCGACCAGCAGGAGGTCATGCTCGGCTACTCCGACAGCAACAAGGACGGCGGCTACCTGGCCGCCAACTGGGCGCTGTACCGGGCCGAGCTGGCCCTGGTCGAGGTGGCGCGGGCCAACGGCATCCGGCTGCGGTTGTTCCACGGCCGCGGCGGCACCGTGGGGCGCGGCGGTGGCCCCAGCTACGAGGCGATCAAGGCACAGCCGCCCGGCTCGGTCGCCGGCCAGTTGCGGATCACCGAGCAGGGCGAGGTGATCGCGGCCAAGTACTCCACCCCCGACCTCGCCCGCCGCAACCTGGAGGCGCTGGTCGCGGCCACGCTGGAGTCGACGCTGCTGGACACCGAGGGCCTGGACGACGACGCCGAGGAGACCTACGCGCTGCTCGACGACCTCGCCGAGCGGGCCCGCCGGGCCTACAGCGCGCTGGTGCACGAGACCCCGGGCTTCGTCGAGTGGTTCCGCGCGGCCACCCCGATCCGGGAGCTGGCCGAGCTGAACATCGGCAGCCGCCCGCCGTCCCGCAAGGCCGGCGACAAGATCACCGACCTGCGCGCGATCCCGTGGGTGTTCAGCTGGTCCCAGACCCGGATCATGCTGCCCGGCTGGTACGGCACCGGCTCCGCCCTGGAGTCCTGGGTGGACGGCGACCCCGAGCGCCTCGCCCGGCTGCAGGACCTGCACCGGCGCTGGCCGTTCTTCCGCACCGTGCTGTCCAACATGGGCATGGTGCTGGCCAAGACCGACCTGGAGCTCGCCGCCCGGTACGCGTCCCTGGTGCCCGACGCGGAGCTGCGCGACCTGGTGTTCGGGCAGATCACCGCCGAGCACGAGCGGACCGTGCGGATGCTGCTGGCGATCACCGGCGACGACCGGCTGCTGGCGGACAACCCGGCGCTGGCCCGGTCGATCCGCAACCGGTTCCCCTACCTGGAGCCGCTGCACCACCTGCAGGTGGAGATGCTGCGCCGCCGGCGGGCCGGGGACGACGACGAGCTGGTCCGCCGCTGCATCCAGCTGGCGATCAACGGCGTCGCCACCGCCCTGCGCAACTCCGGATGACACACCCCCGGGGCGGGCTTTCCGTACAGGAAGCCCGCCCCGGGGCCGTTGTCAGCGGCGGGCGGCCTCGATGGCCTCGGCCAGGCGGCGGACGCCCTCCTCGACGTCGCCGGGCTGCACCGCGGAGAAGGCCAGCCGGAACGCGTTCTCCCCGCCCTCGAGCAGGAAGTCGGTGCCCGGCACGATCGCCACCCCGCGGGCCGCGGCCTCGGTGGCGATCCGGGCGACGTCGTGGCCCTCGCCGGCCGGCAGCGACACCCACAGGAAGTAGCCGCCGTCGGGACGGCGGAAGGTGGCCTGCGGCAGGTGCGTGCGCAGCGCCCGGTCCAGCAGGCCGACCCGCTCGGCCAGCGCCTTCTTCACCGTCTCCAGCGCGCCGGCGTACCGCGGCCCGGTGACGAACTGGAAGACCGTGCCCTGGGCGACCATGTTCGGCGCGATGTAGGTGTTCGTGGCCCGCACCCGGATCTTCTCGATCAGTGCCGGCGGCCCGACCAGGTAGCCCACCCGGATGCCCGGGCAGACGGTCTTGGAGAACGAGCAGGCGTACACCACGTGCGTGCTGTCGGCGCCGCCGTCGAGCTCCAGCATCCGCGGCAGCGGCTCGCCGCTGAACCGGATGTCGACGTAGGGGTCGTCCTCGAACACCAGGAAGTCGTACTCGTGGGCCAGCTCCAGCAGCCGGCGCCGCTTCTCCAGCGACAGCGTGTAGCCGGCCGGGTTCTGGAAGTTCGGGATGACGTGCGCGAACGCGGGCCGGACGCCGCTGCGCAGCAGCTGCTCGATCTCGTCGACCGCGACGCCGTCCTCCTCCAGCGTGACCAGGTGCAGGTCGCCGCCGCGGTTCTTCAGCCCCAGCAGGGTGCGGTCGTAGGTCGGCCGCTCGGTGACCACCGCCGCACCCGGGGTGACCAGCTCGTCGAAGAGGAACGCGTCGGCCTGCATCGACCCGTTGGTGACCAGCACGTGGTCCTCGGGCACGCCGTGCTGCTCGGCGATCCACCTGCGCAGCGGCACGTAGCCGATCGCCGTCCCGTAGCCGGTCATCCCGGCCGGGTCGGCGTCGAACGCGGCGACGGCGGCGTCCTTGAGGCCCTGCACGTCGACGATGTCGGTCGACGGGGCGCCACGGGCGAAGGAGATCGTCGTGGTGGCGGGCTTGGTCGCCGGGTCGGTCTCGGGCGTCTGGTCGGTGGTGGGACCGGTCACGCCGTCGAGTCTGCCGTACCCCCGCTACTCGTGACCTGGGGGCCGGTACCGCCGGAGCCACAGCCAGACGCACCAGGCGGCCGTGCCGGCGACGAAGAGCGCCAGCGCGCCGAAGAACCAGCCGTCCAGCCCGGTGCCGGCGATGGCGGCCCGCCCGATCAGGGTGAACGCCGTGGAGAGGAAGACCATCGTGGCCGCGCCGAACCAGCAGGTGTCGCTCGCGATCCGGCGGCGCAACTCGGCCTCGTGCTCGGGGCTCTTCCAGTACCCGGCGTGCGGCACGTTGACCAGCTCCAGCGGCAGCCGCCGGGACCACCGGGCGAACCCACCGCAGACCCCGGCGATCAGCGCGCCGACCAGGACGGCGACGACCAGGAGCTCCGCACGCGAACCCGTGCGGTCCACCTGACCGCGTGCGCCGAAGTGCAGCGGCACCATGTCGGGCAGGGTCAGCGCCAGCACGCCGACGACGACGGCGTACAGCAGGCACGAGACGGCGAAGATGCGGGCGGCCACCCGGTCAGCGTGCCGCAGCGGCCGCCCGGACCGCCGCCAGCAGCGCCTCGCGCTCGTGCAGCGTCGTGCGGTCCCGCCCGCGGGTGGCGCCCAGCGCGATCTCGGCGGCGTCGATCGCCCGCCAGTCGGCCAGCAGCACCGGCTGCAGCCCCCGGGCCAGCAGCGTGCGCACCAGGTCGTCGGGGTCGCCGCCGGTGTGCAGCCGCCCCGCCGCGGCGTCGGCGAGCAGGCCGGCCACCGTCTCCCGGGCGTCGTGCTTGTTGGTGCCCACCACGCCGGTCGGTCCGCGCTTGATCCAGCCGGCCACGTACTCACCCGGGCTGACCACCCCCTCGCGCAGCACCCGGCCCGCCTCGTGCGGCACCGTGCCGCCGTCCAGCGGCAGCCCGGCCAGCGGGTGCCCGCGGTAGCCCACCGAGCGGACCACCAGGTCGGCCGGGACGACGTCCAGCTCGCCAGTGCCGGTGGCCCGACCGTCGGCGGCGACGGTGGTCCGCTCGACCTCGACGCCGGTGACCCGGTCGGTGCCCAGCAGGCGCACCGGGCGGGCGTGGAAGCGCAGCCGGACGACGGGCCGGCCGGGCTCGGCGGTGTGCCCGGCGTACTCGTGCAGCACCGCGAGGTTGCGGGCCACGTGCCGGTCGTCGGCGGCCAGCGCGTCGTCGCCGGGGTCGGTGAGGTCGGCGGGGTCGACGAGCACGGTGGCGGCGGCGAGGTGCCCGAGTTCCCGCAGCTCCTGGGTGGTGAAGGTGGCCTGCGCCGGGCCGCGGCGACCCAGCACCGTCACCCGTTCCACGGGCGCGGCGGCGAGCGCGTCGAGCACGTGCTGGGGCATCTCGGTCGGGTCGAGCTCGGCCGGGGAGCGGACCAGCACCCGGGCCACGTCGAGCGCCACGTTGCCCACGCCGACCACGACGACGTCCCGGGCCCGGGCCACCACCTCCTCGACCCGCACCCGGTCGGCGTCGGGGTGGCCGCAGTACCAGGCGACGACGTCGGTGGCGGCGAGGCTGCCGGGAAGCTCCTCGCCGGGGACGCCCAGCCCGCGGTCGCCGGCCGCGCCGTAGGTGTAGACGACGGCGTCGACGTGCCGGCGCAGCTCGGCCACCGGCAGGTCGGCGCCGATCTCCACGTTGCCGACGAAGCGCACCCGCTCGTGGTCGAGCGTGTGGTGCAGCGTCTCGCGCAGCGCCCGCATCTTCCGGTGGTCCGGGGCGATGCCGTGGCGGACCAGCCCGAACGGGGTGGGCAGCCGGTCGATCAGGTCGACGGCGACCGGGACGTCGTCCTGCGCGGCCAGCGCCTCGGCCGTGTAGATGCCCGCGGGGCCGGCGCCGACGACGGCCACCCGCATCGGGCGCGGTCCGGTCCCGCTCGGCTCCGCCACGTCTGGCATCGTCGTCCTCCCGGCGGCCGTGCGCCAGGTCACTCGGCGCCGCCGCCCCCCCCGACCCCAGGAGGTCCGTGTGTCGTTCGTCATCGTCGCCACCGTCCACCCCAAGCCCGGCACCCGGGACGCCATCCGGGAGGCCCTGCTGGCCGCCGTCCCGCAGGTGCACGCCGAGCCCGGGTGCGAGCTGTACTCGGTGCAGGAGGACGAGGAGGGCTTCGTCTTCGTCGAGCGCTGGGCCAGCGAGGAGGCGATGGCCGCGCACGGCCAGGGTGAGGCGCTGCGCACCATGATGGCGACGATCTCCGACTCCCTGGCCCAGCCGCTGGCCGTGCGCGTGCTGCGCCCGCTGCCGGCCGGCGACCCGGAGAAGGGCGCCGTCTGACCTGGTGACCGTCGGTGCCCGGGTGCAGGGTGTCGGCATGACCGACGACCCGCCCTGGGTGCCGCCGATGGCCGGTACCGAGGTCGAGCACCTGCTCGGCTCGCTCGACCGGCTGCGGACGACCTTCCGCTGGAAGGCCGACGGCCTCGACGCCGTCGGTCTGCGCGCCCGGATCGGCGCCTCGTCGCTGAGCCTCGGCGGCCTGCTGTCCCACCTGGCCGCGGTGGAGGCGCTGTACTCCACCCACCGGCTCAGCGGGGCGCCGATCGGCGCGCCCTGGGACCCGAGCCGCTGGGACACCGCCGAGGGCTGGGCGGAGACCTGCGCCGGGGAGGGCACCCCGGCCGAGCTCTACGCACTGTGGGACGACGCCGTCGCCCGGTCCCGGGAGCGCGTCGCGGCCGCGCTGGCCGACGGCGGGCTGGACCAGCTGGTGCACACCGGGTGGCCCGACGGCCGGCGGATCAGCCTGCGCCGGCTGCTGTGCGACCTGCTCGAGGAGTACGGCCGGCACACCGGCCACGCCGACCTGCTGCGCGAGGCGGTCGACGGCCGGGTGGGGGAGGACCCGCCCGACGACTGGCGCCCGGTCGGCGCCCGGTGACCGGCCCGGAGGCCGCCGTCCTGGAGGTCACCTGCGGCGGGGGGATGGTCCCGGTGCGTGCCCGCATCCGGAGCACCACCTGGACGCCGTCGTCACGGTGCACCTGACCGTGGTCGGGCGGGCCTGAACCGCTAGACGGCCTGGCAGGTGGGGCACCAGTAGAGGTTGCGGCCGACCATCTCCTGGGTGCGGATCTCGGTGTCGTCGATCCGGCAGGGCAGCCCGGTGCGCCGGTAGACGTAGTGCGCGTCGGCGAGCTCGGCCGGGCCGCGCCTGCGCTCCCGGTCGGCTCGCTCGGTGGTGACGATCCGCCCCTCGCGCACGCCGGCCCTCATCAGCGTCACCAGATCGGCCCACATCGCCGTCCAGGTGGCCTCGTCGACGTCCTTGCCGAGCCGGAACGGGTTCACCCGGTGCCGGAACAGGATCTCGGCGCGGTAGACGTTGCCGACCCCGGCCAGCACCTCCTGGTCCATCAGCAGCGCGCCGATCGGCGTCCTCGACCGGCTGATCCGGGCGAAGGCCTTCCCCGGGTCCGACCGGCGGCGCAGTGGGTCGGGGCCCAGCCGGCCGAGGACCGCGGAGACCTCCGGCTCGGTGATCACCTCGCACACGGTGGCGCCGCGCAGGTCGGTCCACACCCCGGCGCCGTCCGGGCCGTCGCCCTCCCAGCGCATCCGCAACGCGCCCTTCGGCGGCGGCGGTGTGCCGGTGCCGGTCGTGTACTTCCCGTAGAGGCCCAGGTGCACGTGCACGGTGTCCGGCCCGAACCGGGCGAACAGGTGCTTGCCGTAGGAGGTCACCTCGTCGAGCACCCGGCCGTCGAGCAGCTCCGCGCCGGCGGTGAACCGGCCCTGCGGGCTGGTGACGTGCACCGGGCGTCCGGCGAACAGCTCGTCCTGCTCCTTCGCCAGCCGGAACAGGGTGTGGCCCTCAGGCACGGGCACCTCGCACGATCACGCCGTCCAGCTTCACCTGCGGGAGAACCGTCTGCCACGGCGGGCCCCGTGCTCTCGGTACAGGAAGCACCGGGCTTTCGGTGCAGAAAGCCCGGGGATCGGGTCAGCGGCGGGTGGCGCGGGCGTAGCGGTCCAGGGCGACCTGGCGCTCGTGGGCGTGGTCGACGACCGGCTCGGGGTAGCCGGCCGGGACGCCACCGGGTGCGGTCCACGGCTCGTGCACGTGCTTCGCGTCCAGGTCGCGCAGCTCGGGCACCCAGCGCCGCACGTACGTGCCGTCGGGGTCGAACTTCTTGCCCTGCGTGATCGGGTTGAACACCCGGTGGTACGGCGAGGCGTCGGTGCCGGTGCCGGCGACCCACTGCCAGCCGTGCTGGTTGCTGGCCAGGTCGCCGTCGACCAGGTGCTGCATGAACCAGCGGGCGCCGAGCGTCCACTCCTGGTGCAGGTCCTTGACCAGGAACGAGGCGACGATCATCCGCACCCGGTTGTGCACGTAGGCCTCGCCCAGCAGCTGCCGCATGCCGGCGTCCACGATCGGGAACCCGGTGCGCCCGGCCTGCCAGGCGGCGACCAGCTCGTCGGCGTCCGGCCCGGAGTCGTAGCCCATCGTCTGCAGCTCGGGCTTGAGGTACTCCCGCGCGGACTCCGGCCGGTGCCAGAGGACGTCGGCGTAGAAGTCCCGCCAGGCCAGCTCGTTCGCGTAGCTGCGCGCCGACTCGGAGTCCTCGGTGGAGAGGTCGGCCAGCAGCGTGCGGGGGTGGATGCAGCCGTACTTGAGGTAGGCCGAGAGCCGGCTGGTGCCGTTCGTCCCCGGGGTGTTCCGGCCCTCCGCGTAGCCGAGCAGCCGCTCGTCGCGGAACCGGTCCCAGGCCGCGGTCGCCGCGGCCTCGCCGGCCGGCGGCAGGGTGACGCCGGCCAGGTCCGGGGCCGGGGGTGGCTCCGCGGACCGGACGCCGGTGGCCCACGGGACGTCGTCCGGGCGGGCAGCGGGGGAGTGCCAGCCGTGCTCCCGCCAGGCGCGCGCGAACGGGGAGAACACCCGGAACGGCGTCCCGTCGCGCTTGACCACCCGGCCCGGGGCGACGGCGTACGGGGAGCCGGTGCGGACCAGAGGCACGTCGCCCAGCGCCTGCTCGACCGCGGCGTCGCGGCGGCGGCCGTAGGGCCCGGCGTCGGCGGTGACGTGCACGGTCGAGGCCCCGACCTCGGTGGCCAGCGCGGGCACCACCTGCGCCGGGGCGCCGGAGCGGAACACCAGGGCGCCACCGGTCTGCCGGCGCAGGTCGGCCAGGCAGTCGAGCAGGAACCGGCGCCGAGGCTCGCCGGACGGGCCGTAGAGGTGGTCGTCGAAGACGAACACCGGCACCACGTCGCCGCGTGGTCCGGCCGCGTCGAGCGCCGCCAGCAGAGCCGGGTGGTCGCCCAGCCGGAGATCGCGGCGGAACCAGAGCAGCGCGGTCGGCACCCGGCCGAGCCTAGGGACGACCGCGGGTCACCGCCGGGTCACGCCGCGAGTGCGCTCAGTGGTCGGCGGTCTCCAGGCCGAACATCGGCCTGTCGTCCTCGGCGACCAGGTCGAGCTCGTCGGGGTGCTCGACCAGGTACTTGCGGACGAACGAGCAGTAGGGGAGCACGGTCAGCTGCCGGTCCCGGGCGGCCACCAGGACGTCGTGCACCAGGCGGGTGCCCAGACCGCGGCCGCCCATCTGGGGGTCGATCTCGGTGTGCGGCAGGGTCATCGAACCGCCGTCGACGTGGTAGCTGGCCAGGCCGACGACGCGCTCGCCCTCGCGGATCTCGAACCGCCCCTTCTCCGGGACGTCCACCACCGTGATGTCCATCTGCTCTCCACCTCCCGCGCCACCGGCGCCGTTGCCGGGGGCTCGCACGTGCTGAGACAAGGTAACGGTCGCAGCGCGTTGCCGCCCGCTCCTGTTCCGACGCGTCGCGGGGCCGGGACGTTCCCGCGACGGGCGCCGCGCAGGCTGAGCGGCGGCGCGGAACGACGCCGGGTCACGAACGGATCACGGGCCGCCCGTGCCGTCGCCGAGGCCGGAACCGGCGAACCGGCAGGCCAGGGGCGAGTCCCGGGGTCGATCGCGGCATGTGGACGTCCGCCGGCCGCATTGCGAGCCCATGACGGAATGGTTGCTGGTTGCCTGCTGGGGCCGTTCCGTCCCCTCCGCGCTGCTAGCGTCGGCCGGCAAGTTGGACACGGGTGAGTCCGGCCAGGACGTGGCCCCACCCGGCGTTCGTGGCCGACACCGACGTTGCGCGTAGACGGTTCACGTCGTCACCGGAGGAGCGGTGGCGGTGCACCCGTGGGCGCCGCCGGATGAACGCGGTACCGGGTGCAGCCCGCCGACCGCCCGGCCCCGCGGGCAGAGTCGCCCCACCGAACGCACGGCCTCCTGGCCGGTCCACGCCCGACGACGAGAGGTGACCGTGCCCGCAGTTCATGCCGAGGGGCTCTACAAGGTCTTCGGACGCCGTCCCGAGGACGCCGTCCGGCGGCTCCAGGACGGCGCATCCGTCGCCGAGGTCCGCGAGCGGGGGGCGACCCCCGCCGTCGTCGACGTCGGCTTCACCGTCGAACCGGGCGAGATCTTCGTGGTGATGGGGCTCTCCGGCTCCGGCAAGTCGACCTTGATCCGGATGCTCAACGGACTGCTGGAGCCGACCGCCGGCCGGGTGACGATCGGGGACGCCGAACTGACCTCCCTGGACGCCCGCGGCGTGCGCCGCCTGCGCCAGGAGCGGATGAGCATGGTCTTCCAGCACTTCGCGCTCTTCCCGCACCGCTCCGTGCTGGACAACGCCGCCTACGCCCTCGAGGTGCGCGGTGTCGACCGCCGCACCCGCCACGCCCGGGCCCGCGAGGCGCTGGCCGAGGTGGGGCTGGCCGACCGGGCGGACGCGCGACCCGACCAGCTCTCCGGCGGCATGAAGCAGCGGGTCGGCCTGGCCCGCGCGCTCGCCGCGGAGACCGACCTGCTGCTCATGGACGAGGCGTTCAGCGCGCTGGACCCGCTGATCCGCCGGGAGATGCAGGACCAGCTGCTGGACCTGCAGTCCCGCCTGGGCAAGACGATCGTGTTCATCACCCACGACCTCAACGAGGCGATGCGGCTGGGTGACCGCGTGATGGTGATGCGCGACGGGCGCGTGGTCCAGCTCGGCACCCCCGAGCAGATCCTGGACCAGCCGGCCGACGACTACGTGGCCTCGTTCCTGGCCGACGTCGACCGCGGGCGGGTCTTCACCGCCGAGCACGTGATGGCGCCTGCCCCGGTCGTGGTGCCCGGGACCGCCTCCCCGGCGGCCGCGCTGGACGCCATGCGCGCCCACCACGCCCCGGCGGCGCTGGTGGTCGACGGGCTCGGCCAGCTGACCGGGACGGTCGGCCTGCGGGCTGCCCAGGCCGCGGTCGATGCCGGGCAGCCGGCCCTCAACGGTGCCGTTCACCCGTCGGTGACCGTCGGGCCGGAGACGCGGCTCGCCGACCTGCTCGTGTCCGCCGGCCAGGACGAGCAGCCGGTCGCCGTGGTCGACGACACCAACCGGCTGCTGGGCGTGGTGCCACCCACCGCGGTGCTGGCCGCGCTCGGCGGCAGGACCGGAGCGGCCGAGCCGACAGCGCCGGAACCGTCGACCGGCGGCGCGACGAAGGGAGACATCCGTGGCTGAGCCGACGCTGCTGGCGGCGACCGACGACGGAACGGGGCCGCTGCCGCGGATCCCGCTGGGCGACTGGGTCGCCACCGGGTTCGACTGGGTGGACGACCACCTCGGTCCGTTCTTCGACGCCTTGAGCTCGGTGACCGAGAGCGCCGTGGACGGGCTGGCCGACGGTCTGCTGTTCCTGCCCCCGATCGTGCTGGCCGTGCTGCTGGCCGGGCTCGGCGGGATCGTGCGGTCGGTGCGGTTCGCCCTCCTGTCACTGCTCGGGCTGCTGCTGGTCATCGGCGTCGGGCTGTGGGAGGAGGCGATGGTGACCCTGGCGTTGATCCTGGTCGCCACCGTCGTCGCGACGGTGATCGCCGTCCCGGTCGGCATCGCCGCGGCCAAGAACGACCGGGTCAGCGCCGTCGCCAGGCCGGTGCTCGACTTCATGCAGACGATGCCGGCGATGGTCTACCTGATCCCGGCCGTGGTGTTCTTCGGGATCGGCATCGCCCCGGGCGTCGTGATGACCATCATCTTCGCCCTGCCACCCGGCGTCCGGCTCACGGAACTGGGCATCCGGCAGGTGGATCCGGAGCTCGTCGAGGCCGGGTACGCCTTCGGCAGCCCACCCGGGCAGATCCTGCGCCGGGTGCAGCTGCCGCTGGCGCTGCCCACGATCATGGCCGGCATCAACCAGGTGATCATGCTGGCGCTGTCCATGGCCGTGATCGCCGGATTCGTGGGCGCCGGTGGGCTGGGCGGCCTGGTGATCACCAGCATCTCCCGGCTGGACATCGGCCTCGGCTCCGAGGCGGGCCTTGCCGTGGTCATCCTCGCCATCTACCTGGACCGGTTGACCGGGGCGTTCGGCCAGCGGCGGGGTCGGTTGGCCGGCTTCCGCACCTTCCTCGGGCGGGGGAGCAGCACCACCTCGCGCGCCGCGCAGCCCCCCGCTCAGCAGCCCACGACGCAGCAGCCCACGGCGCACTCCGAGACGCCGCAACCCGAACCTGCCCGGTGACCGCACGGGCCGCCCACCCCGTGGGCGGCCCTCCGTGGACCGGAGCACCAGTGGTGCCGGGGCACTCGACCGGCACCCGTACGAGAGGAACAGATGAACAAGCACCTGACCACCCGCACCACCCGGATCGCCGCCGGCCTCGCCGCGGTCGCCCTCACCGCGACCGCCTGCGGCGGGGACAGCGACACCGACGCCAGCGCGGACGGCGGCGCCACCAGCGGCGCGGCCTGCGAGTCGGTGGACCTGGGCTTCATCCCGTCCTGGACCGACGGGCTGAGCATCGCCTGGCTGTGGGACGGCATCCTCGACGAGCAGGGCATCGAGGTCGAGATGACCGAGATCGCCGACGCCGCGCCGCTCTACGCCGGCCTGGCCGGTGGCGACGTCGACGTCTACCCCTCCGCCTGGTCCGAGGTCACCCACGCCGACTACATGGCCGAGTACGGCGACCAGCTCGAGGACCTCGGCGCCTGGTACGACGGCGCGAAGCTGACCTTCGCCGTCCCCGAGTACACCGACATCTCCTCGATCGAGGACCTGGCCGGCAACGCCGAGATGTTCGACGGCCGGATCGTCGGCATCGAGCCCGGTGCCGGGCTGACCCGGACGACGAAGGAGAGCGTCATGCCGGCCTACGGGCTGGAGGGCGACTACACCCTGGTCGAGTCCTCGACCACGGCGATGCTGGCCGAGCTCCAGTCGGCCACCGAGGCCAACGAGGACATCGTCGTCACGCTGTGGCGGCCGTTCTGGGCCAACAGCGAGTTCCCGGTCAAGGACCTCGAGGACCCGCAGGGTGCGCTGGGTGACGCCGAGGGGCTGCACACCCTGGCCACCGAGGGCTTCTCCGACCGGTGCGCCGACGTCGCGTCGATGATGGAGAACTTCTCCCTGACCGACGAGCAGTACGGCTCGCTGGAGAACATGGTCGTCAACGAGTACGGCGAGGGCCGTTACGCCGAGGCCGTCGACGCCTGGCTCGAGGAGAACCCGGACTTCGTGGACTCCCTGCAGAGCTGATCGTCCGCCGCGTCCACCGCGGCGACAGTGAGGGGCCCGACGGCGACGCCGTCGGGCCCCTCGCCCGTCCCGGCCCCGCGCCTCGTCGGGCGCGGGCGGGCCGCATGCCAGGATGGACGCCGCCGCCCCCGTAGCTCAGGGGATAGAGCATCGGTTTCCTAAACCGTGTGCCGCAGGTTCGAATCCTGCCGGGGGCACCTCACGACGCGAGGCCGCGGGCCTGGCCCCGCGTCGTCCGGCGACGTACGCTGCCGCCGTGGCCGGGCTGCTGATTACCTGCGGGCTCGCCGGCGGGTGACCCTCGTGCCGGCGGGTCCGTGAGCTCTGCTCCCGAGGGCGCCCCCCGCCGACCGGAGTCCAGTGGACTCGGAGGTATCCCCGTGTTCCCACGCCACAGCCACACCCCGAACGCCGCCGTCCTGCACGTCCTGGTCGCCGACCTGCCCGGCGTCCAGCGCGTCCTCACCCTGCTGATCGGTCGCAACCACACCCTCACCCGGTGCGACGCCGAGGAGGCCGGCGCCGGGCGGTGGAGCGTCCGGCTCGACGTCATCGCCGACCCGGACGAGCTCGACCTGCTGGAGGCGCGGCTGCACCGCATCCCCAGCGTGCTGACCGTCGACGTCCGCTCCCGCGGTGCGCTCGCCGCGACGGCCTGACCGCCCCGCCCGGATCAGCTCGCCTGGCGGCCGCCCCGGCGGGCCGGGAGCATCACCCTCCGTGCCACCGGAGACCCTGCCGCGGTTGTTCGTCCTCGGCTGCCCGCGCTCGGGCACGACGCTGCTGCAGTCCTTCCTCGCCGCCCACCCGGCCGTGCAGGCGTTCCCGGAGACCCACTTCTTCTACCGGCTCCCGGCCGACCTCGACGCCCTCGTGGCGCCGGACCTGGCGCGCGACCTGCCGGGGATCGCCGGCTTCCTCGGCCGGCCGGGGATGCACTGGCCGGAGCCCGCGACGGGACGGGCCACGGCGGAGGCGTTCCTGGCGACGGCGGAGGAGGTGACCCGGTCCCGGGGCCGGACCACCTGGGTGGAGAAGACCCCGGCCAACCTCTACGCGGTCGACCGCATCCAGCAGCTGGTGCCCGGCGCCCGGTTCCTGCACATCGTGCGGGACGGCGCCGACGTCGCGGCCAGCCTGTGCTCGGTCTCCGCGGGGTGGGGGAGCAGTTACACCCCCGACCAGGCGGTCGACCTGTGGGCCGAGTGCGCGGCGATCACCGCCGAGCACCGCGGCCGGCCCGGGCACACCGTGCTGTCCTACGCGCAGCTGGCCCGGCACCCCGAGCAGGTCCTCCGCTCGGCCTGCGCCGACGTCGGCCTGCCGTACGACCCGGCGATGGTCGCCGGGCGGGCCGGGGCGGCGCAGGCGCTGATCAAGGACTTCGAGACCTGGAAGGGCGACAACATCGGCCCGCTGGTGCACCGCCCCCGGGAGAAGTTCGCCCAGGTCTTCGACGTCGAGACCCAGCGTCGGGTGGAGAAGCGGGTCGCCGAGGTCGTCGTCCCCGAGCTCGCCGCCGACTAGGTTCGGCAGCGAGCGGTCGCGAGCAGCCCAGGCGTCACCAGCGGTGACGGAAGGGAGTCGGTGTGCGAGAAGCGGGGAGACCGAGCTGGCAGATCGTCGTCGACCATCCGCAGGTGCTCGCCATCGCGCTGTACATCCGGGACGTCGCCGGCTTGGTCAGCGAGACCGGCCCGGCCGACCTGCCCGGGGTCTCACCGCCGGTCGCACGCAGCGAAGCCGCCTCCGCCCCCGCCGGGACCAGGGCGGACTGGGACGCATGGTGGTCTCGCGCCCTCACCACCGGGCCGGGGGCAGTGGTGGAGCTGCAGCCGCCCGACTTCCCGGCGTTCGACGCAGCCCCGGCCGTGCAACGGCTGCTGCGGCAGCACTTCGACGTCGCCGTGCGCTGGTCGAGCAACGGCAGGCGCGACCATGCCGAGTACATGATCGGCCGCCGGCTGCCCCTCGGGGAGTTGGTCGCGGAGGTCGAGCTGGCCCTGGGACGACCGGCCGAGCCGTTCACCCTGCGCATCGACGAGGTCCCCGTCGCCGGTCGGACGTGGCGACGGGTGGCGGACGCGCACGTCCTCGTGTCACCGGGGCTGCTCCGGGACCCGACGGCGCTGGTGACCGAACTCCGCCCCGTGGTGCAGGAGCTGGCCTGACGCCACGCACGGCCGCCTGAGCAGGAGCACCGGGCACCGCGGCTGGTTACCGTGCAGGGATGGGTGCGGTGATCGCGGTCGTCGTGGTGCTGGCCCTGCTCGGCGTCATCGTGGCCTTGGGTGCGGTGGCGCTGCGCGGCCCGGGCGGGCCCCCGGCGCTCAACGACCGTGATCGGGCCCTGCGCGCCCAGGCGATCGCCGCGGCGCGCTGGACGACCGCCCACGACGAGGTCGACGGCGTGACCCGGGTGTTGCTGCGCCGGGCCTGCACCGGCCCGGACGGACGGCCCGAGGTGCTCGAGGAGCGGGTCTTCGAGACGTTCCCGGCCCGTGACCCGCTGTGGGAGGCCCGCTTCACCGAGGCGATGGCCGGCGCCCGGTTCCGCTGCCAGTACCTCAACAACGAGGAGGGCCTGGGCGGGGCCTGACCCCGGCGGGGGAGGATGGCCGGCATGGGTCAGGTCGTCGCCACCACCGAACGGATCGTCCGCGCGCCCGCCGAGCAGGTGCGCGCCGCGCTCGCCGACTACGCCGTCACCCGCCCGCGGATCCTCCCCGAGCAGTACAGCGAGTACCGGGTGGACGCCGGCGGGACCGGTGCCGGCACCCGCGCGCACTGGCGGCTGCAGGCGACGTCCAAGCGGGCGCGGGTGCAGGACGTCACCGTCAGCGAAGGTCCCGACGGCTCGCTGGTGGAGACCGACGCGAACTCCAGCATGGTCACCACCTGGCGCGTCTCCCGCGCCGACGACGGGGTGAGCACGGTGCGGGTGACCAGCACCTGGACCGGCGCCGGCGGCGTCGGCGGGTTCTTCGAGCGGACCTTCGCACCCAAGGGGCTCGGCCGGATCCACACCGCGGTGCTCGACCGGCTGGAGCAGGCCGTCACCACCGGCTGAGCGGTCTCCCCCCTGGGGATGAGGCCCCCGTCAGGGAGCCGGGGGCACCTGTCGACAACACCCCCGTGAACGCTCTCCGACACGGCACCGGGCTCAGCTCGGACCCGGACGCCACCGAGGCCGGCCGCGCCGCCGCCGCGGCGGCGGTCGCCGGGCTGCCGTCGGGGAGCCCCGCTCTCGTGCTGGTCTACACCTCGGTCCGCTACGACCTCACCGAGCTGCTGGCCGGTGTCCGCTCGGTGACCGGCGACGCCCCGCTCGTCGGGGCCTCCAGCTGCGGGCACTTCGCCGGCGCGCAGGTCGCGGGCCCGGGCACCGGCGTCGCCGTCCTGGTCCTCGCCGGTGGGGACTACCGCTTCGGGGTCGGCTGGGCCGAGGGCATGAGCACCCGGCCCACCGAGGTCGGTGCCGAGGTGGTCCGCGCCGCGCGCGCCGCCAGCGGCGACCACGACCTGCCGCACGCCGCGCTGCTGCTGCTCACCGACGGCCTGGTCGGCGGCCAGCAGTCGGTCGTCGCGGGGGCGCACCGGGCGGCCGGGGCCAGCGTGCCGATCGTCGGCGGGACCGCCGGTGACGACTGGCAGCTGACCCGCACCAGCGTCCTCGTCGACGGCGCCGCCCGTACCGACGTCGCCGTCGGGGTGTGGATCGCCTCCCCGCGCCCGCTGCACGTGGCCACCGCGCACGGCTGGGCCCCGATCGGGCCACCACAGCTGGTCACCCACGCCGAGCAGGCCGTCATCCACGAGATCGGCGGCCGGCCCGGTGCCGCCGTCTACGGCGAGGCCGTCGATCGGGACGAGTTGCTGCGCCGCGGGCTCAGCGAGGCTGCCGTCGAGAGCTCCTACGCCCTCGGGGTCCTCGAACCCGACGGGTCGCACCTGGTCCGGGCGGTCTTCACCGCCGAGTCCGGCGACCTGACCTGCTTCGAGCCCGTGCCCACCTTCGCCGCCGTCCAGGTGATGAGCGCCGAGCGGGACGTGCTGCTCTCGGTCGTCGACGACGTCGCCGCCCAGGCGCTGACCACCGGACAGGAGCGGGTGCTGCTCACCTTCGACTGCGCAGCTCGGCAGTCCATCCTCGGCGACGACGTCGTGGCGGAGATCGACCGGCTGCAGCGCGCGGCGGGCGAGGCCACCGCGTTCGGGCTCTACACCTACGGCGAGTTCTCCCGTTCCCGCGGCGCCGGTGGCGTGCACAACGCCACCCTGACCGCGCTGGCGTTGTGACCGCCGACCCCGCTGCCCCGCCCCGGCTGCGGTGGCGAGGCAGCTCGGCAGCAGCCGAGCCGGAGTCCGGCGAGCTGTGGGCGATGATCGCCCAGGCGCAGTCGGCCGCACAGGACGCCTACCGGCACTCCGCCGGCCTGGTCCGCATGCTGGACGTCATCGGACAGGGCGGGAACCCCGAGCAGCTGGCCGCCCGGGCGGTCGAGGCGCTGTCGGAGGTCTTCTCCGCCGACCTCGTGCTGTGGGGGCGCACCGGCCCCGACGGGATGGACGTCGCCGCCGCCTGCGGTTTCGGGGACCAGCACGCCATCGCCCTGCCGGAGCTGCCCGGTGCCGCCGACCTGTTCACAGCCCGCACCCCGGTGACGTGGTCGCCCCCGCCCGGCGCCCGCCCGCCGGTCGTCGCGGGGGTGGCCGTTGAGCAGGTGGTGCTCGTCCCGGTGGCGATGGGCGACCAGCCGGGGCCGGCGCTGCTCCTGCTGTTCTCCACCCCGTCGGGCCTGGGCCCGGCCGACCTGCTCATGCTGCGCGCCATCGCCCAGCGGCTGCGCTCCTCCCTGGAGGACGCCGACCGGCGGCGCACGGTCGAGCGGCTGGCCGCCGCGGGCTCGCGGCTCACCCGCCACCTCACGCGCCAGCCGCTGCTGGAGGAGGCGGCACGGATCCTCGCCACCGTCAGCGACGCCCGCTGGACGAGCGCGGTCACCGTCGAGAACGGCGTCGCGTCGCTCACCGCCCGGGCGGCGTGGCCGGATGGCGACGTCGCGCTGTGGCCCCGCCCGGTCCAGGAGCTGCGGGCCTGGCCGGCGGCCTGCCGCGGTGAGCCGCACGTCATCCACGACATGGCCGCCGGCCCGGGTGCGCTGCCCGCACACCTGCGGGGTGACGGCCGGGCACTGCTGTGCATCCCGGTGGTCGTGGACGCCGAGCCGGTGGCGCTGCTGTACGCGGTCGACCCCCGGCCCGGGGCCTTCACCTCCGCCGCGGTGGACGCCGCCTGCCTGCTGGCCGGCTACGTCGCCGCGGCCCTGGTCAACGCCCGGCTGTACTCCGCCCTGGCCGACAGCGAGTCCCGGCTGCGGGTGCTCACCGACGCGATCAGCGACATGGTCGCCGTCGTCGAGCGGCCCGGCACGGTCCGCTGGGCGTCCCCGTCCTACGCCCGCGGGCTGGGCGCCGGCCCCTCGGAGCTGGTCGGCACCGACTGGCTGGACCGGGTGCACCCCGACGACCGCACCGCCGTCCGGGAGGCGCTCGCCGCCTGCCCGGACGTGAGCAGCGTCGAGCACCGGCTGCGCCAGGGCACCGATGACTGGGCCTGGGTGGAGACCCGGCTGGCGGTCGCCCCCGGCGACGCCGACAGCACCGTGCTGTCCTCCCGCTTCGTCGGCGAGCGCCGCCGGCTGGAGGACGAGCTGCGGCTGCAGGCCACCTCTGACCCGCTCACCGGCCTGGCCAACCGGGCCCTGGTGCGCCGGGTGCTGGCCGACCGGCTGGCCGGGCCGCGGACCGGCCCGGTGGGGGTGCTCTTCTGCGACCTCGACGAGTTCAAGGCGGTCAACGACCGGCTGGGCCACGAGGCCGGGGACGACCTGCTGTGCCAGGTGGCCGACCGGCTGCGCGAGTGCCTCCGCCCCGGCGACCTGCTGGCCCGCCTCGGCGGGGACGAGTTCGTCGTGGTGCTGGCCGACGACGCGGACCGGACCGTGCTGGCCACCGTCGGGGAGCGGATGCTGGGCGCGCTGCGCCGGCCGTTCTCCCTCGACGACGAGCTGGTCCGGATCGGGGCCAGCGTCGGCGGTGCGCTCGGCGACCGGGCCGGCCCGGCGGCGGTCAGCGACCTGCTGCGCGACGCGGATGCCGCGATGTACGAGGCCAAGCGGGCCGGGCGCGGGCGGGTGCAGGTCTTCGACGCCGCCGCCGCCCAGCGGTCGGTGCAGCGGCTCTCGCTGCGCCAGGAGGTGCAGGGGGCGCTGGCCCGCGGGGAGCTCCGCGTGGTCTTCCAGCCGATGGTCGCGCTGGCCAACGGGCGGCTCGAGGGCGTCGAGGCGCTGCTGCGCTGGCGGCGCCCCGGCGTCGGCGACGTCCCGCCGGACGTCTTCGTGCCGCTGGCCGAGGAGACCGGCGCGATCGGCCCGATCGGCGACTGGGTGGTCGAGCAGACCTGCCACGAGCTGGCCCGCTGGCGCGCCCTGCCCGACGCCGAGCACCTGCGGGCGTCGGTGAACCTGTCCGCGGTCCAGCTGGAGGACCCGCTGTTCGTGGACCGGGTGCTGGACACCGTGCGGCGGCACGGCGTACCTCCCGGCTCGCTGCGGCTGGAGGTCACCGAGAGCCTGGAGAAGACCGCCGGCCAGCTCGCTGAGCTGCACCGGCTGCGGGCCGCGGGGGTGGGCCTGGTCCTCGACGACTTCGGCGTCTCCTACTCCAACCTGGCGCACCTGCGCGACCTGCCGGTCGACACCCTCAAGATCGACCGGTCCTTCGTCGCCGAGCTCGGGACGGACGGCGACGACGCCCGGCTGAGCACCGGCATCGTCCGCGCGGTGCTCGCCCTGTCCGAGGCCGCGGGCCTGGCGGTGATCGCCGAGGGCGTGGAGACCGAGCCGCAGCGCGACGCGCTGCTGCGGCTGGGCTGTCGCACCGCCCAGGGCTGGCTGTTCGCCCCGGCGGTCGACGCCGACGACGTCACCGGGCTGCTGGTCGACGGCGGCGTGCTGGCCACCGCCGGCTGAGCCACCGCGGCACGGGCGCGCCGGGCCTCTGCCGGGGACGATGGTGCGGTGACCGCAGCACCTCCGGCCGTCGACGGCCTCGACGAGCTCACCGGCCTGCTCACCGACGGCGGCGTGCTGGTGCTCTCCGGCGCCGGGCTGTCCACCGACTCCGGCATCCCGGACTACCGCGGCGCCACCGGCTCGCTGCGCCGGCACACCCCGATGACCTGGCAGACCTTCACCGGGGACCCGCGGGGCCGGCACCGCTACTGGGCGCGCAGCCACATCGGCTGGCGGCAGATCGCCGGGGCGCGGCCCAACGCCGTCCACGTCGCCGTCGCCGCTCTGCAGGCCGCCGGCGCGGTGGGCCCGGTCATCACCCAGAACGTCGACGGGCTGCACCAGGCCGGCGGTGCCCGCGACGTGCTGGAGCTGCACGGCGGGCTGGACCGGACCATCTGCCTGGCCTGCGGCGACGTCGCCGACCGGGCCGAACTGGACGCCCGGCTGCGCGCGGTCAACCCCGGCTTCCGGCCGGAGGTCACCGATGAGGTGAATCCGGACGGCGACGTCGAGCTGCCCGACGAGGCGCTGGCGGGGTTCGTGATGGTCGACTGCCTGGCCTGCGGCGGCGGCCCGCTCAAGCCCGACGTCGTCTTCTTCGGCGAGACGGTGCCGCGCGACCGGGTGGACACCTGCTTCGCGCTGGTCGACGAGGCCCGGTCGCTGCTGGTGCTGGGCTCGTCGTTGACCGTGATGAGCGGTTACCGGTTCGTCATCGCCGCGGCCAAGCGCGGCATCCCGGTGGGGATCGTCAACTCCGGGGCCACCCGCGGCGACGCGAAGGCCACCGTCCGGGTCGACGCGCCCCTCGGCGTCGTCCTGCCCGAGCTGGCCCGCCGGCTGGGATGAGCCGCCGGGTGGGGCGCATCGACGACGGCCGCTGAACCGGCGGGCCGCGGCCGGCTGACCGAGGATGGACGGTGATGCAGACCTTCCTGCCGGTCGCCGACTTCACCGAGTCCGCCCGGCTCCTGGACAACCCCCGCCTCGGCAAGCAGCGGGTGGAGTGCCTGCAGGTGCTGCGCGCCCTGGAACTGCCCGACTACGGCTGGGCCAACCACCCGGTCGTCACCATGTGGCGCGGGCACACGGCGGGGCTGGTCGTCTACGCGCTGGCGATGGTGCGCGTCTGGCGCGAACGTGGCTTCGCCGACAGCACCGAGACGCTCATCAGCGAGTTCGCCCCGGACGCGGCGCGGATGACCCAGGCCGAGGCGGCCGCGGCCGGGCTGCTGCCGAGCTGGGTGGGGGACGAGGAGCTGCACCTGTCGCACCGGTCGAACCTGCTGGCCAAGGACCCGGGCTTCTACCGCGCGCGCTTCCCCGCCGACCCCGACGACCTGCCCTACAAGTGGCCCGGCGCGGACGACGTCCCGCCGGTCCCCGCGCCCGAGGGCGTGCCGGTGTGGGTCGTGCGACCGCGGGCGCACAACGAGCTGGGTGCCGCGCTGGCCACCGGGGTGGTCGGGCTGGGCACCCAGTCCGGCGTCGACGTCGACGCGACCGGGATGTCACCGGCCGAGCTGCGGGCGCTGTCCAAGGAGCTGTCCGGCCGCCGTCCGGCCAAGGACCTGCGGCAGCTGTCGGCCTTCCTGGACGAGGTGGCCCCCGGTGACCTGGTCGGCCTGCCGATCGAGCACGGCGCCGGGCTGCTGCTCGGTGAGGTGGTCGGCGACTACGCCTTCGCCGGCCGCGAGCTGCTGCCGCACCGGCGCGCGGCCCGGTTCACCTCGGTGGTGCCCCGTGCGGCGGCCCGGCCACCGGCCACCCTGCAGGACCCGCGGGCACTGTTCCGGGTGGTGCTGGACCCGGGTGCAGTCCCCGAGGGCCTGCGGCGCCAGGACCCGTTGACAGGCAAGTCGCTGCTTGCCTAACGTCTCGTCCCGTGGGTGACGTGTTCAAGGCGATCGCCGATCCCACCCGCAGGGCGATCCTCGACGAGCTCACGGACCGGGACGGGCAGACGCTGTTCGAGCTCTGCGCCCGCCTCGCCACGAAGCACGGCCTGGGGTCGAGCAGGCAGGCGGTCTCGCAACACGTCGGCGTCCTGACGTCGGCCGGTCTCGTGCGGACCAGGCGGGAGGGCCGCTACACGTTCCACCATCTCGACCCGGCGCCGCTGCGCGAGCTGACACGGCGGTGGACGGGTCCCCACCCGGAGGAGGACCCATGAGGATCAACGTCATGAGCGTGCTGGTCGACGACCAGGCCAAGGCGCTGCGCTTCTACACCGACGTGCTCGGCTTCGTGCCGAAGCGGGAGATCCCGCTCGGGGAGCACTCCTGGCTCACCGTCGTCTCACCCGAGGACCCCGACGGCACCGAGCTCTCCCTCGAACCCGACGAGCACCCGGCGGCGCGGCCGTTCAAGCAGGCGCTCGTCGCCGACGGCATCCCGTTCACGTCCTTCCTCGTCGCGGACGTGGCCGCGGAGTACGACCGGCTGACCGCGCTGGGCGTGCGGTTCACCCAGCCGCCGACGGACATGGGCGTGGTCACCACCGCCGTGCTCGACGACACGTGCGGCAACCTGATCCAGATCGCGGCCGAGAAGAGCTGACCGGGGCTCACCGGAGGCCGGCGCCGACCTCCGCGATCGCGGCGGCCAGCCGGGTGCGGGCCTCGGGCAGGTCCGCCGGCTCGCGCGCCGCGTGCACGAACCACCAGGCGCTCGCGTAGAGCTGCCGGAACCAGACGAACGGCGCCAGCTCGGCGTCGTGCACCGGGTCGGGCATGGCGTCCAGCGCGGCCCGGCCGTCGAGGCGGGCGGTGCTGCGCAGGCTGGCCAGGTCCCAGGCCCGGGGGCCGCGGGAGGTGTCCTCCAGGTCGGTCCAGCGCAGCCCGTCGGCAGTGACCAGCAGGTTCCCGGGGTGGGTGTCGCCGTGCAGGGTCATCTCCTCGCCGCTCAGCCGCGGCCGCAGCTCGGCCAGCAGGTCGCCGGCCTGCTGCAGCACCGCGGGGTCGGCGCCCAGCTCCGTGCCGCGGTCGAGGAAGACGGCCAGGTCCGCCAGCGGCCGGTCCAGCGGCGAGCCGGTCCACAACGGCGGCAGGGTCTCGAGCACCTCGTGCAGCTCGGCCAGCGCACGGCCGGCCTCCTGGGCCGTCGGTCGATCCGGCGACACGTCGACATGTCGCCAGAACGACACGGTCAGTCCGTCGTGCTGGTGCGGGCCCGGTGGCAGCAGGTCCGACGGCGGGACGACCGCCGCCCCGGCCGCGGCCAGCGCCGTCCCCAGCGCCACCTCCCGGGCGAACGGCTCCTGGACCTGCGGGCGGAGCAGCGGCGTGTAGACCGCGACCCGGGCCACCAGCGGCGCCGGAGGCAGGTGCACCACCGCGTTGACCCCCCAGGACAGCAGCGCGGGGTCCTCGACCCGGATGCCGTGCTGCCGGGCGACGGCGACCGCGGCGGCGACCGCCTGATCCGCGGAGGCGGTCACTCCGCCGGCAGCGGCACGTTCTGCAGCCGCACCTGCCCGCGGGCGACGACCTTGCCGTCGTCGGCGCGGGTGAGGGTGACCAGCCACAGCTGCAGCGTCTTCCCCTGCTGGACCGGTTCGGCCAGCACCTCGACCCGGCCGGCGGTGACCGGGCGCAGGAAGTCGGTGTTGTTGTTCACCCCGACGGCGAACTGTCCGCGCTCGGTGACCGCGAGGCTGGCACCGATGCTCGCGGCGGACTCGACGAGCGTGCAGTAGACGCCGCCGTGCACCACGCCCCACGGCGTGTGGTGCTGCGGCCCCAGCTCCACCGAGCCGGTGACGCGGCTGCCGCTGACCTCGGCGAGCTCCAGCCCGCTGGCGGCGACGAACGCGCTGGCGGTGCTCAGGTCCGGCGTCACGCGGCGTCCCAGACCAGGCAGAACGGGTGGCCCACCGGGTCGGCGTAGACGCGGAAGTCGCCACCGCCGCCGGGCAGCCGCCGCGCGCCGAGCTCGAGCACCTGTGGCTCCGCGGCATCGATGTCGGCCACCCGGATGTCGAGGTGGAACTGCTGCGGGCGGGCCGGGTCGGGCCAGTCCGGCGGCACCAGGTCGGGGGCCTGCTGGAAGGAGATCCGGTACCCGGCGCCGGTGACGGTGACCCAGTCGTCCCCGGGGGAGCCGTGCACCTCCATGCCGAGCAGGCCCGCGTAGAAGGTCGCCAGGGCGTGGGCGTCGGGTGCGTCGATGACCACCGAGTGCAGCTGACCGATCATGACCGGCATCCTCTCCCGGGTGCCCGGCCCGCGACAGCGGTGGTCCGGCCACCGACCGCAGCACCCCGGCCGCTCGCCGGGGCGGGGCGTGCCGCACGATCGGGGCATGGCCGACGTCGCACCGTCCCTGGGCACGCTGAGCTGGCTGCCCGCCGCCGAGCACCCCGAGCTGCTGGCCGCCCCCGTGGCCGCCGCCGTCCCGTCGCTGACCGGCCCGGCGTGGGTCGCCGCGATCGACGACGGCGCGGCCGACACCGCCGACTTCACCGACACCTACCAGGTGCCGCTGGCCGCCTCGGCCAACTGCGTGGTGGTCGCCGCCCGGCGGGCGGGGGAGACCACGCTGGCCGCCTGCCTGGTGCTGGCCACCACGCGCGCTGACGTGAACGGGCTGGTCCGCCGGCACCTGGGCGCGCGCAAGGTCTCCTTCGCCCCGCAGGACGTCGCCGTCGCCGAGAGCGGCATGGCCTACGGCGGCATCACGCCGGTGGGGCTGCCGGCCGGGTGGCCGGTGCTGGTCGACGCCGCGGTGGCCGCCAGCGACCTGCTGGTGATCGGCTCGGGCACCCGGGGGAGCAAGCTCGCGGTGCCCGGCGCGGTGCTGGCCGGCCTCCCCGGCGCCGAGGTGCTCGAGGGCCTGGGGCAGCCGGTCGGCTGATCGAGCCGACCTACCCTCGTCGCGTGACCGGACCCGACGACCAGCCCCGCCGCCCCGCCGTGCAGCCGCCCCGGCCCGAGCGGGCACCGGACGACAGCGACATCGGCTGGGGCGAGCGGCTGACCGACCCCGACGACGCGGACCGGCGGTACCTGGAGGACCGCCCGCCGCACTGGGGCAGCGACTGAGCCTCAGCGACCCTCGGCCGGCGTCGCCGTCCCGGACGTGCTGGTGCCCTGCTGGGCGCGGAGCAGGTCGCGGATCTCGGTGAGCAGCTCCACGTCGGTAGGGGCGGCCGGCCCCGGTTCCTCGCCGCGCTCGCGCCGCTCGACCAGCGCGCGCATCGGCAGCAGCACGACGAAGTACAGCACCGCGGCGGTCAGCAGGAACGAGATCACCTGGCTGAGGAACGCACCCCAGGTGAAGCGCTGCCCGTCGATGACGACCTCGCCGCCGAGCTCCCCGCCGCCGCCCAGCAGGCCGAGCAACGGGGTGAGGAACGAGTCGCCGAAGGCGTTGACGACCGCGGTGAACGCGGCGCCGATCACCACCGCGACGGCCAGGTCGACGACGTTCCCGCGCAGCAGGAAGTCCTTGAAGCCCCTCAGCATCGGTGCACCCCTCGGTCGGGCGGGCGCCCGTGGCGGCCCCGCGCTCACGGCCGGCCGAGGGTAACCGTGAGCGTGCCGGTGGCCGCGGTGGCGGCCAGCCGCGCCGCGGTGTCCGTGGTGACGGCCAGGACCAGCAGGCCGCCGCCGGCGCCCGGGGCCGGGCCGTCGTCCGCCGGGGCGGGGGTGGTGAGCACCAGGGCTCCCGTGGTCACCACCTCGACCGTCGGCTCGGTCGGGTCGCCCCGGTCGACGGTGGCCAGCACGTCGACCCGGTCACCCGGGCGCAGCAGGGTGGCCACCGCGAGGTCGGCCAGCCGCACCGGGGCGGCGACCTGGCCGGCGGGGACCGCCGACCACAGCCCGGGCCCGACCAGCCGGACGTCGGTGACCGGCTCCCCGGCGCGCACCGGGGACGCGAGCACCTGCCCGGCTAGCGCGTCTGGCCCGGCGGCGGCGCCGGCGGGCGCCGCGGTGTCGGGCAGCCGGGCGACGGTGAGCGCATCGGCGGTCAGCGCCGTGCCGGCCGGCAGGTCGGCAGCCGCGACCACGACCGGCACGGTGACCGGCCCGGCCGGGGGCGTCGGTGCCGGCTGCAGGGCGAGCACCAGGGCCAGCCCGGCGAGCGCGGCGGCGGCCACCTGGCGGACCAGGTGTGCGGGGGAGCGTGGGCGGCGGAGGCGGATCACCGGCCCAGCGTCGCCCCGGCGCGAGCGGTTGTCGCCGTCGTGCCGGGGCCTGGGGACGGAGGGGCCGGTTGTGGACGACGGTCGGCGGGGGCCGGCCGGCGTCAGCTCAGCTGGCGGCCTTGCTGCCCGAGCCGGAGGTGCTGCTCGACCCCGAGGAGCTGCTGCTGGAGCTGGAGCTGCTCGTCGAGCTGGAACTGGAACTGGAGTCGCCGCTCTTCGCCGTCGAGGTGCTCGAGGAGCTGGTGCCGGCGTCCTTGCTGCCGTTCCCGGAGCGGCTGTCGGTGCGGTAGAAGCCCGAGCCCTTGAACACCACACCGACCGAGCCGTAGACCTTGCGCACCGGTGCCTCGCACTCGGGGCAGGTCGTGACCGCGGGGTCGCTGAAGGACTGCACGCGCTCGAACTCGTGCTTGACCTCGGGGTTGGTGCAGACGTACTGGTAGGTGGGCACGGTGCTGTGAGCTCCTCGTCTCGTGGCCGGGCTGGCACTCGACCCCGGCGACTGCCAATGATGCGCCGCGGGTGCCCGCGCCGTCCACGCCGGACACCCGACCCGGGACAGTGGGCCGCGTCACAGCTGGTGCGGTGGCGGGTCAGCGCAGGTGGCGCAGGAACGGCTCGGGGCCGGCGAGGAACTGCCGCCAGCTCGCGGTGAGCTCCAGCTCGGACCAGACCGCCGGCCGCATGCCCCACTCGCCGACCTCCAGCAACGTGGCGCCGGGCAGCGCCGCGACGACGGGGGAGTGGGTGGCGATGACCACCTGCGCGCCCCGGTCGAGCAGCGCCAGCAGGTGCGCGACCAGGGCCAGGCTGCCGCCGAAGGACAGCGCGGCGTCCGGCTCGTCCAGCAGGTACGTGCCCTGGCCGCTCGCCCGGCTGGTGAGCACCTCGAGGAACGCCTCGCCGTGGGACAGCTCGTGGAGGGCGGGGCCGCCGCCGACCGACTCCAGGTAGCTGTAGAGACCGTGCAGCGTCTCCTCGCGCAGGAAGTAGCCCCAGCGCGAGGCGCCCGGGCTGCGCTCGACCAGCAGCCCCAGCGACTCCGGTTCGCTGGGCCGGGTGCGGTGCCGGACGTTCGCCGAGCCGCCCTCCGGGTTCAGCCCCAGGGTGACCGCGAGCAGCTCCATCACCGTCGACTTCCCCGACCCGTTCTCGCCGACCAGCACCAGCGCCCCGGCAGGCAGCTCCAGCCCCTCGTCGACCAGCTGGGCCACCGCCGGCACGGTCAGCGGCCAGCGCGCCCGCTGCTCGGCGGTGGGTGGCGCGGTGCGGTCGGGCTTGATCCGGCGGATCGGTCGCTGGTCCACGCCGGCCATCCTGGCCCGGGGGTACGACGGTGGCCCCGTTGCAGGGGGAGTGGGGTCCTCCGTCAGCGGCCGAGGTGGCGGTACCGGCGGGTGCGGCTGCGCATCCGCTCGACGTCGTCCCGGCCCAGCAGCCCGGCGAGCTCCTCGGCGAGCACCCGGCCCAGGCGCCGGCAGAACTCCACCGGCTCGTCGGCGGCGTCGGGCCGCTCGGGCACGACCCGGTCGACGATCCCGGCCCGCCAGAGGTCGGTGGCCCGCACGCCCTGCGAGGCGGCCAGCTCGTCGGCCCGGTCGACGGTGCGGTGCACGATCGCCGAGGCGCCCTCGGGCGGCAGCGGACCCAGCCAGCCGTTGGCCGTGGCCAGCACGCGGTCGGCCGGCACGAGGGCCAGCGCGCCGCCGCCGGTGCCCTGCCCCAGCAGCACGGTGAGCGTGGGGGCGGGCAGCATCACGAGGTCCTGCAGGCAGCGGGCGATCTCCCCGGCCAGCCCGCCCTCCTCGGCCGCCGCCGACAGCGCGGCGCCGGGGGTGTCGATCAGCGTGAGCAGCGGCAGCCGCAGCTCGGCGGCCAGCCGCATGCCCCGCCGGGCCTCCCGCAGCGCCGCCGGCCCCAGCGGCGCGGTCAGCGACTGCCCGCGCCGGTCCTGCCCGAGCACCACGCACGGGGCCCCGCCGAAGCGGGCCAGCGCCAGCAGCAGCCCGGGGTCCTTCTCCCCGGCGCCGGTGCCCGACAGCGTGACGACGTCGGTCGCCGCGGTGCGCAGCAGCTGCCGGACACCGGGCCGGTCGGTGCGCCGGGAGGCGGTGACCACCTGCCAGGCGGTGCGGCCGTCCTCCGGGTCGTCGGCGTCGGTTCCGTCGCCGTCGACCGTGCCCTCGACCGACGCGCCGCGGTGCCAGGTCTCCCGGGCCGCGAGCACCCGCAGCGCCCGGTCGGCCACCTCCGCGACCTCCTCGTGCGGCACGACGCCGTCGATCACGCCGTGCGCGGCGAGGTTCTCCGAGGTCTGCACGCCCTCCGGGAACGCCTCGCCGTAGAGCGCGGAGAACACCCGCGGGCCGAGGAAGCCGATCGCTGCCCCCGGTTCGGCGATCGTCACGTGCCCCAGGGAGCCCCAGGAGGCGAGCACCCCGCCGAACGTGGGGTCGCGCAGGTAGACCAGGTAGGGGAGCCCGGCCTCCTTGTGCCGGGCGATCGCCTGGGTAATGCCGATCATCTGCAGGAAGGCGACCGTGCCCTCCTGCATCCGGGTGCCGCCGGACACCGGGGCCGCCAGCAGCGGCAGGCCCTCGGCGGTGGCCCGCTCGACGGCGGTCATCAGCCGCTCGGCGGTGGCGACGCCGATGGAGCCGGCCAGGAAGCCGAACTCCCCGGCGACCACGGCCACCCGCCGTCCGCGCAGCAGCCCCTCGCCGGTCACCACCGCCTCGTCCTGCCCGGTGCGTTCGGCGGCGCGGGCGAGGTCGCGGGCGTAGTCGTCGTCGGCGTCCCGTGGCTGCACGGGGGTGTCCCAGTTGCGCCACGACCCGGCATCGAGCACCAGGTCGCGCAGCGCGCGGGCGTCCAGCCGGGTCACGGCAGGCCCAGCCACGCCCGGATCGCGTCGCCGTCGGCGCCGAGCACCGGGGGAGCGGTGTGGTCGCGGCGGGTGGTCTCGGTCTCGCCGTCCGGGCCCGGGGCGAAGAAGCGCAGCGGCGGCCCGGGCAGCGTCAGCTCGCCGGCGGTCGCGTGCTCGACCCGGACCTTCAGCCCCTGGGACTCGACCTGGTCCCAGGCGTAGACCTCGTCGAGGGTGCGCACCTTGCCCGCCGGCACCCCGGCGGCGTCCAGCCGGGCGAGCAGCTCGGCGGCGGGGATCTCGGCGAAGGCACCCTCCAGCAGCTCGATCACCTGCTCGCGGTGCTCGACCCGTTCGCCGTTGGTGGCCATCCCCGGCGCCGCCGGGTCCAGCCCGAACTCGGCGCACAGCCGTCGCCACAGCCCCTCGCTGCCGCAGGACAGCTGCACGCTGCCACCGGCGCACCGGAAGAGCCCGTACGGGGCGATCGAGGGGTGGTGGTTGCCCTGGGCGCGGGGCACCCGGCCGGCCACCGTGTGCGCCGTCCCCTGGAAGGCGTGCACGCCGACGACCGAGGCGAGCAGCGAGGTGCGCACCACCTGGCCGCGGCCGGTGCGCTCCCGCTCGTACAGCGCGGCCAGCACTCCGTAGGCGCCGTACATCCCGGCGAGCAGGTCGCCGATCGGCACGCCGACCTTCTGCGGGTCCTCCGGGCCCGGGCCGGTCAGCGACATCAGCCCGGCCTCGCCCTGGGCGATCTGGTCGTAGCCGGCCCGCTGCCCCTCGGGCCCGTCGTGCCCGAACCCGCTGATCGACAGCTGCACCAGCCGCGGGTTCAGCTCGGCGAGCACGTCGGTGCCGAACCCCAGGCGGGCCAGCGTGCCCGGCCGGAAGTTCTCCAGCAGCACGTCGGCCCGGCGCAGCAGCTCGGTGAGCACCGCCTTGTCGCCGTCGTCCTTGAGGTCGAGGGTGATCGACTCCTTGTTCCGGTTGGCGGAGAAGAAGTAGGTGGACTCCCGCCCCTCGCCGGTCTCCACGAACGGCGGGCCCCAGCCGCGGCTGTCGTCCCCGCTGCCGGGGTTCTCCACCTTGATCACCCGGGCGCCCAGGTCGCCGAGCATCATCCCGGCGTGCGGCCCGGCCAGCGCCCGGGTCAGGTCGACGACGAGCACGCCCTCCAGCTGTCCGGTCACGGTCGTCCTCTCCTGGGTGCGGGTCTGCGAGGGGTCACAGCCAGCCCGGGACGACGAAGACCAGCCAGGCCAGCAGCGGCCCGGCGGCGACGACGATCCCGGAGTAGCCGAGCATCTGCTTGTAGAAGCGGTCGCGGTCGACGTCCTGGGCGTTCGCCAGGACGAGCGCGCCGTTGGTGGAGAACGGGCTGACGTCGACGATCGTCGAGGCCACCGACACGGCGACCACGACGCCCACCGCCCCGATGTCCCCGGCGAGCAGGAACGGCACGGCGAGGGAGATGGCGACGCCGATGATCGCCGTCGACGAGGCGAACGCCGAGACCACGCCGCCGATGTAGGCCAGCAGCAGGGCGATCAGCAGGGGTGCGCCCAGGCCGATGACCGCGTCGCCGACGTAGTCGATGGTGCCCGCCTCCTCCAGCACGAAGACGAACGTCAGCACGCCGGCGATGAGCAGGACGGTCGACCAGCTGATCTGCGCGACGGCGCCCTTGTGCTTCTGCGCGGAGAACAGCGCCAGGACCACGGCGACGGTGATGGAGACGAAGCCGATGTCGAGCTTGAAGACCAGCGCCAGGACGGCGAGCGCCGCCAGGCCGACCAGTGTGAGGACCTGCTCGACCCGGATCGGCCCGGGCTGGTCGGGGTGCACGTGTTCGTCGTCGTCGCCGCCCACGCCCGGCCCGGGGGCGGCCCCGTGCCCGCGGACGACGGTGCCGTGGGCGTGCTCGGTGTGCGGTACGGGCCCGGCGGCGACCCTGCGGCCGAGGAGCGTGCGGCCACCCAGCACGAAGAACAGCACCAGGGCGATCGCGATGTTGAACAGCAGCGCGCCGAGGAAGACCGCGAGGGGGCTGCCCTCGAGGTCGGACCGGTCGACGATGTCGTTGACGGTGACGCCGTAGACGCTGATCGGTGAGAAGCCGCCGCCCTGGGCGCCGTGGACGACCATCATCCCCATCAGCAGGGGGCTGATGTCGTACCGCGCGGCGAACCCGAGCGCGATCGGCGCGATGATCGCCACGGCCGCGGGGGAGAGCGCACCGATGGCGGTGAGCACCGCGGTGACGAAGAACATGACCCAGGGGATCGCCGCCACGTGCCCGCCGACGAGCCGCACGGCGCCCCGGACCAGCAGGTCGACGGTGCCGTTGTTCTGCGCGATGGCGAACAGGTAGGTGACGCCGATGAGCGTCAGCACCAGCTCGCCGGGGAAGCCGGCGATGATGTCGTCGGTGGTCATGCCCACCGCGAGGGTGCCGACCCCGAACGCGGCGACGAACGCCAGCGCACCCATGTTGATCGGCAGGACGGTGGCGATCGCGAAGATCACCACCAGCGCGATGATCGAGATGATCTCGGGTGACACGGGACCTCCAGGGCGGTGCTCTTACGGGCTGGGCGCCCGGAGACGGAGGTCACCTTCTCTCACGGTCCGCGCGCGTGCACGCCCGGGTGCCCGGTGGCGGGTGCTCCGGCATGTGCCCGGTGACGTGTGCGCACCGTCGCGTCCCGCTTCACCACCTCGGGGGAGTCGACCGCGCGAGCAGGCTCGTTAGGGTGGCCCGCATGCCGAGCCAGTCTGCCGAGCGCCCGACCACGACGAAGGCCGTCATCCCGGTCGCCGGGATGGGGACCCGGTTCCTCCCCGCGACCAAGTCGGTGCCCAAGGAGCTGCTGCCGGTCGTCGACCGCCCGGCCGTGCAGTACATCGTCGAGGAGGCGGCCCGCGCCGGCCTGGGCCAGGTGCTCATGGTCACCGGCCGCAACAAGGGCGCCATCGAGGACCACTTCGACCGGACCCCGGAGCTGGAGCGGGCGCTGGAGGCCAAGGGAGACCAGGGCCGGCTGGACGCCGTCGCCGAGTCCACCGACGTCGCCCAGGTCTTCTTCGTCCGCCAGGGCGAGGCCAAGGGCCTGGGTCATGCCGTGCTGCAGGCCGACGGCTTCGTCGGGAACGAGCCCTTCGCCGTGCTCCTCGGCGACGACATCATCGACGCCCGGGACCACCTGCTGGAGCAGATGCTCGCCGTCCAGGCCGAGCACGGCGGCGCGGTGATCGCCCTGCTGGACGTCGGGGCCGAGAACATCTCCAAGTACGGCGCGGTCGCTGTCGAGGACGCGCAGGTGTCCGGCGACGCCGCCGGCGACCAGGTGTTCCGGGTGACCGGCATGGTGGAGAAGCCCCCGGCCGACGAGGCGCCCAGCTCGCTGGCGATCATCGGCCGGTACGTGCTCCCGCCGGAGGTCTTCCCGGCCATCCGCGACACCCCGCCCGGCCGGGGCGGGGAGATCCAGCTGACCGACGCGCTGCTGAAGCTGGTCGAGGACGGCGTCCCGGTGCACGGCGTCGTCTTCTCCGGCCGCCGCTACGACACCGGGGACAAGCTGGACTACCTCAAGGCCGTCGTCCGGCTGGCCTCCGAGCGCGCGGATCTCGGCCCGGCATTCGGGCCCTGGCTGCGTGAGTTCGTCGCCGACCTGCCCGCCGAGGGCGCGTCGCCCGCCTGACCGGACCCCGCAGAGGGCACCATCGTCAGGAGCAGTCCGTCGAGCGGCGGCCCGGCCGGGCACTCCGGCCGGCGGGAGATGACCGACGACGGTCGGACGACGGTGGTGGGGATGAGCGAGGACGACACCCGAGGCTGGTTGGCCGCTGGGACCCGGGAGGCGGGCGGACCGGTGACCGGGGCGGTGGGCGTGACCGCACCGCGGGACACCCAGCTGATCGGCCCCGGCAGCGGTCCGCGGGCGCCGAGCCGGGACACCGTGCAGGTCGACCGGTCGGTGTTCACCTCCGACCGGGTGCCCTCCCCGGCGATCGCCACCGGGGACCGCACCCCCGACCCGCAGGCCGACACCGGGTCGGTCGACGTCTCCGGGGTGCGGCTGCGCACGGTGGAGCACCACCTCGACGTGATCCTCGGTGCCGTGCCCCAGCCGGACCCGATCGAGCTGGCGGTGCTCGACGCGCAGGGGTTGCTCTGCGCCGAGCTCGTGGCCAGCGAGCTGGCGCTGCCGGCGTTCGACCAGGCCGGTCTGGACGGGTACGCGGTGCGGTCGGTCGACATCGCCGCCGCCACCGTGGAGGAGCCGGTCGACCTCGCGGTCGTCGGGGACACCGAGGCCGGATCGGCCGGGGCCCCGGCGATCTCCGCCGGGCTGGCGGTGCGGGTGGCCGTGGGCGCGATGCTGCCCGCCGGTGCCGACGTCGTCGTCCCGGCCGCCTGGACCGACCAGGGCGTCGCCCGGGTCCGGGTGTTCGCCGCCCTGGCGCCCGGCAGCTACGTGCGCCGGGTCGGCGACGACGTCGCCCCGGGTGACGTCGCGGTGCAGGTCGGCACCCCGATCGGCCCGGCCCAGATCAGCCTGCTGGCCGCGGTCGGCCGCGAGCGGGTCGCGGTGCGCCCGCGGCCGCGGATCTCGGTGCTCTCCGCCGGTGAGGAACTGGTCGACGTGGGCACCCCGCCGGCACCCGGCCGGGTGGTCGACGTCAACAGCTACGCCCTGGCCGCCGCGGCCCGGGACGCCGGGGCCGAGGCCTACCGTGCCGGCATCCTGCCCCAGGACCGGCGCCGGATGGTCGAGCTGATCGAGGGGCAGACGCTGCGCAGCGACGTCGTGCTCATCGCCGGCACCTTCGCCAACGCCGGCCCCGACCTGCTGCAGGAGGCGCTCGCCGAGCTCGGTGGGCTGGCGTTCACCCAGGTCGCCATGCACCCCGGCCCGGTGCACGCCTTCGGCAAGCTCGGGCCCAACGACGTGCCGGTGATCTGCGTGCCGGGGGAGCCGGTCGCCGCGCTGGTCGCCTTCGAGGTGTTCGTGCGCCCGGCGATCCGCCTCATGCTGGGCAAGCGGCAGCTGTTCCGCCGCACCGTCCAGGCGGTCTCCGCGCAGCAGCTGCTCTCCCCGCTGGGCTACCGCCAGTACCTGCACGGCCAGGTCATGCGCCACCCCGACGGCGGCTACGTGGTCGAGCCGATCGGCGACGGCGACCAGGCGATGCTCGCCCGGATGGCCAAGGCCAACTGCCTGATCGTCGTGGACGAGGACGTCACCGAGGTCGCCGCCGGCGGGCTGGTGACCGTCATGCCCATGCTGCTGGGCGGCTGAGCTGGACCCGGTCCCGCACCCGGGCTGGCCGGCGCGGCTGGCCTGGGGTGCGGTCGAGCTGCACCCGCTGCGGCGCGCCGACGCCGCAGCCTGGGCCCGGCTGCGGTTGGACAACGAGCAGTGGCTGGCGCCGTGGGAGCCGACGTCGGAGGTGCCCTGGTCGCAGCGGCACACCCCGGCGGCCTACCGGGCCACGCGGCGGATCGCCGGGCGGCGGGCCCGGACGGGCAGCTCGCTGCCGTTCGCGATCCGCTGGCAGGGGCGGCTGGTCGGTCAGGTGACGGTGGACAACATCGTGCGCGGCGCGCTGCGCTCGGGGCACCTGGGCTACTGGGTCGACCGCTCCGTCGCCGGGCGCGGGGTCGCCTCGCTCGCGGTGGCGCTGGTCTGCGACCACGCGTTCGGCCCGGTGGGGCTCCACCGGCTGCAGGCCGACATCCGCCCGGAGAACCGGCCCAGCCGGCGGCTGGTGGAACGGCTCGGGTTCCGGCAGGAGGGGCTGCTCCGCCGCTACCTGGACATCGACGGCGCCTGGCGGGACCACCTGGCCTACGCACTGCTCGCCGAGGAGGCGCCGGCCGGGGTGCTCGGCCGCTGGCGCTCCCGCGTTCCGGACGCTCCCCACCAGGGGTCGGGCATCGACCGGACGTGATCGGCCGGCGCCGCAGCGTTACCGGTCCGAGATCCGCCGGGGACGCCGACACGCCGGTGTGCGCAGGCATCGCGCCGACACACCGGTGAACGTCCCGTTCATCGGCAGACCGCGCCCTTACCTTGACTCACGCGAGTGACTGATGTGACTCGTGTGGCCCCAGGGATCGGGGTCGTGTCGTGGTGCCAGGGATGGATCGGGGTGTTCGTGATGGGATCAGGCGTACTGCTGGCCGCTCTCGTCGTGTTGTGGTTCGTGGTCCTGGTGCCGATGGTGGTCACCCGGGGCGACGGCTCCGGCAGGACGGCGGCTCCTGACGCGGGGCGCACTCTCCAGCGCCGGCGGGCGGTGGACCCGGTGGTCCACGCCGAGACCGAGCGGGTGTCCATCGACCGCGCCCTGCTGCGCAGCAGCGGTGAGCTGCAGGTCGACGTGCACGCGCTGCGCCGCCGCACGCTGGCGGGTCTGGTCGCGCTCGCGCTGGTGGCGCTCGTGGGCGCGCTGGCCTGGCGCAGCTGGATGTGGGCGCCTCAGGTGCTGCTGGACGTCGCCGTCGTCGGCTACCTGATGGTGACCCGCGCCGCCGCCCAGCGGGAGCGCCGTGCCGCGGCCCGCCGCGCGGCCCGCGCCGCCTCCCGGCCGGTGCGCCGACCGGCGCCGCGTCCGGCGGCCCACCCGAGCGCCCGTCCCGCCGCCGGCTGGGACGACGCCCGTCCGGCCGCGACCGTCGTCCCCCCGCAGGGTCCGGCGGCGCAGCACCCCAGCCTGCCGCTGGCCCCGGTGCACCCGCTGCGCCCCGGCCGGGTCGTCGCCGCCCGCACCCCCGCGCCCGCCGGCTGGCAGCACAGCGCGGTCGTGGGCCTGGACGACGACGACATCGGCTTCGCCGACGTCGACGTCTACCAGCCGCGCCGGGTCGCGAACGGCTGAAGAAGGACCCTCCTGCCCCCCACTGCTCGCAGGCTCGCAGCGGGCCCCTGCAGGAGGGCCAACCCCCCGTGGCAGCGCCGGCGGGAGCGGGAGGTAACCTCGTTCCCGCACCACGGGGCTGTGGCGCAGACCGGTAGCGCACCTCGTTCGCATCGAGGGGGTCAGGGGTTCAAATCCCCTCAGCTCCACCACCCAGGCCGGGTCCCATCAGGGGCCCGGCCTGTTACGTTCCCCAGGCAGGACCAGGGGCGCGGGCGGTGCCGCGGAGGTCGGCCGGGCAGCCCGCGGCGGCGGCCCGGACCCCTCCTGGTCCTCGGGGCCGGTGGCGGCCTCGGCGGCCAGCCCGGTCTCGTCGTCCTCCCGGGGCTGGTCCGTCCCACGTCAGGGGGAGCAGCGCCGGGCGGCTCCTAGAACCAGGAGGGGAACCACATCCGCTGCAGCCACTCCGGGTGCGACAGCGGTGAGCCGGTGAGCACCGGGTGGAAGAAGACGAACGTCATCACCACCACCGCGAGGTAGAGGGACACCGCGCCCAGGCCCAGTTGCCGGCGGAACGTCCCCGCGCCGGGGCGACCCAGCACGTCCTGCAGCACCAGCGTCACCGCCAGCACGAAGAACGGCACCGCCGGGGCCATGTAGAAGATGAACATCGTCCGGTCGGTGTTGATGAACCAGGTCAGCCACCCGGCGGCGATCCCGGCCGCGGCGACCCCCGCGGCGCGGTCGTGGCGGGCGACGATCCGCCAGAGCAGCCACAGCGTCGCCGGCAGGAACAGCCACCACAGCGTCGGCGTGCCGAGCATGAGGATGTACCGGACCACCTGGCCGCCGTCGGCGTCGGTGAGCCCCTGCGGGTTCCACAGCAGGATCGGCCGGCCGTCGACGATCCACGACCACGGCCCGGACTCCCACGGGTGCGGGCTGGACAGCCCGTTGTGGAACGTCAGCCACTCGCCGTGCATGTGCCACAGCGCCCGCAGCGCGCCCGGGACGAACGGCCAGTCGGTGTCCGGGTTCTGCTCGGCCCAGTGCCGGCCCTGCGCGTTCTCGCCGCGGAACCAGCCGGTGAAGGTGGCCAGGTAGGTGAGCACCGGCACGACCGCCAGCGCCCAGGTGGCGCCGGGCAGCCCGCGGCGCAGCGCGGCGAGCGTCGGCCGCGCCGCGCCCGCCTCGCGCCAGGCCGCCCGGTCCCACCACAGCGACAGGACGGCGAAGGCGGCCAGGAACCACACGCCGCTCCACTTCACCCCGCAGGCGCAGCCGAACAGCACGCCCGCGGCGATCCGCCAGCCCCGCGGCCCGAGCCGGAACCCGGTCGCGGTCACCCGGTCGGCGCCGTCGCGGACCCGCTGGGCCACCCGGTCGCGGTCGACCACCAGGCAGGCGACCGCGGAGACCACGAAGACCTGCAGGAAGACGTCGAGCAGGCCGATCCGGCTGAGGGTGAAGGAGAACCCGTCCAGGGCCAGCAGCAGGCCGGCGACCAGGCCCAGCAGCGTGGACCCGGTCAGCCGCCGGGTCAGCCGGGCCAGCACGACGACGGCGATCGTCCCGGCGACGGCGCTGGGGAACCGCCAGCCGAGGGAGTCGTAGCCGAAGAGCTGCTCGCCCACCGCGATCAGCCACTTGCCCAGCGGCGGGTGGACGATGAACGTGTAGCCGCGGTTGTACTCGTAGCCGAGCTCCAGCAGCTCGGCGCCCTCCGGCGGGTAGTAGGCCTCGTCGAACACCAGGTCCTGGGGGTAGGTGATGCCCCACAGCCGGGAGATCAGCGTGGCCACGCCCAGCAGCGCGGTGAGCACCGCGGCCAGCACGCGGTCGCCGGGCAGTGCGGGGACCGCCTGCCGGCGCGGCCGCGGCGGACGGATGCGCCGGCGCGCCGGGGCCGGGTCCACCGGTGCCGACTCGGTCCGCTCCGGGGCCAGCACCGCCATGCGGGTCAGGGTAGACAAAGGACCCGCCCGCCCCCCGGCACTCGCCCGCTCGCGCCGGGCCCCTGCAGGCGGGCCGGTGGGCCCGGGCGTGACAGGCTCGACACCGTGACTGGACGACTCGTGCTCGGCGGCGCGCCGCTGGGCCAGCCCGGCGACGTCGGCCCGCGGCTGCGGCAGGCGATGGCCGAGGCCGACGTCCTGGCGGTCGAGGACACCCGGCGCCTGCACCGGCTGGCCAAGGACCTCGAGGTGACCATCAGCGGGAAGGTGGTCACCTTCCACGAGTCCGTGGAGCGGGCCCGGCTGCCCGGGCTGGTGGCCACCATGACCGAGGGCCGCACCGTGCTGCTGATCACCGACGCCGGCATGCCGTCGGTCTCCGACCCCGGGTACACGCTGGTGCGCGCCGCCATCGAGGCCGGCATCGAGGTCACGTCGGTGCCCGGGCCCTCCGCCGTCGTCACCGCCCTGGCCGTCTCCGGGCTGCCCTGCGACCGGTTCACCTTCGAGGGCTTCCTGCCGCGCAAGGGCGGCGAGCGGCGCTCGACGCTGGCCGCGCTGGCCACCGAGCAGCGGACGATGGTCTTCTACGAGTCCCCGCACCGGCTGGCCGACGCGCTCACCGACGCGGTGGGGGCCTTCGGTACCGACCGGCCGGCCGCCGTCTGCCGGGAGCTGACCAAGACCCACGAGGAGGTCCGCCGCGGCGGGCTGGGGGAGCTGGCCGCGTGGGCCGCCGAGGGCGTGCGCGGGGAGATCACCCTCGTGGTGGCCGGTGCGGTCGCCGGGCCGATGTCGCTGGAGCCGGCGGAGCTGGCGGCCGAGGTCGCCGCCGAGGAGGCCGCCGGGGCCACCCGCAAGGACGCCATCCGCGCTGTCGTCGAGCGCACCGGGATGCCCCGCCGGGTCGTCTACGACGCCGTGGTCGCGGCCAAGTCCTCCTGACCCCGTGCGCCGTTGTGCGCTGATCGTCAGTTCGTCGTGCCCGGACCGACGATCACCGCACAACGGCGAGGGCAGCGGCGATGCGGGCGACCAGCCGCTCGGGACACCGCAGGTCCGCCGCGGTCACGAACACCACCCGCCAGCCCGCCTCCCGTAGCCGGTTGAGCCGTTCGCGGTCGCGGGCGAACTGGCCCGGCTCGGCGTGCCAGAGCCCGTCGTACTCCAGGGCCAGGCGCTGTGCCGGCCAGGCGAAGTCCACCCGCGCCACGAACCGGCCGTCGTGCCGGACCTCGAACTGGGCGACCGGGACGGGGAGCGGACTGCGGCCGATCAGCAGCCGCACCCGCGTCTCCTGCGGCGAGCCGGCCAGCCCGTCGGCCAGCGCCACCGCCCGCCGCGCACGACGGCAGCCGGGGCCCGTCGCGATGCCGGCCTGCCAGCGCACCTCGTCCAGCTGGGCGCCGGCCACCACCAGCTGGTCGACCGCGATGACGGCGTCGTCCAGCGGAAGCGCCGCAGCCAGCCGGACGGCGGTCGCCTCAGGCGTCGTCACGTGGACGCCGCGGTCCCAGACCACGGTCCGGTCCTCGAGCTCCGCGCGCCGTACGTGCAGCCCCGGCACGCGTACCGGGTGGCTGCCGCGCCAGCGGGTGACCTCCACGTCGTCGACCGCGTTCGCGAGCGGGACACCCCACAGGACGGCCGCGCTGACGCCGGTGACCACGTCGTCGGGGAACAGCAGGGCGCCGGCCGCGCGAGCCCGCAGCTCGTGCGTGACCTCGACGTCCCGGTGCACGTAGACGTCGGGGAAGAGGCGGACCCAGCAGCGCCTCCGCAACTGCGCAGGGGTCAGGGCGCCGTCCCGGACGGCCGCGGAGCCGCGGAACGGGACGGAACGGAGGTGTTCGGGGACGGGCAGCACCGCAGCACCCTGCCGGTCCCGGCCGGGGTCCCGCCGTCACCGTCCACAGAGGCCGTCCGTTGTGCGCTGGTCGTCGGTCCGGCAGCGGCGGGCCGACGATCAGCGCACAACGGCGGAGTGAACGAGGCGAGAAGCGGGAAGGTCAGATCCAGCCGCTGCGCTTGAAGCCGCGGTACAGGCCGAAGCAGACGGCGACCATCAGCAGCAGCGCCGCCGGGTAGCCCCACACCTCGTCCAGCTCGGGCATGTAGTGGAAGTTCATCCCGTAGACGCCGGCGATGAGGGTCGGGGTGGCGATGATGCCGGCCCAGGCCGAGATCTTCCGCATGTCCTCGTTCTGCGCGACCGAGATCCGGGCCAGCGCCGCCTGCAGGATGTTCGACAGCAGCTCGTCGAGCCCGGTGACCTGGTCCCGGGTGCGCAGCGCGTTGTCCTGCACGTCGCGGAAGTACGAGCGCATGCCCTCGGGCACCAGCTCCAGCGGCCGGTCCGTCAGCGTGGACAGCGGCAGCTCCAGCGGGCTGACCGCCCGGCGCAGCTGCATCAGCTCGCGCTTGAGCTGGTAGATGCGCGGGGTGTCGTCGGTCCGGGCCGGGCTGAACACCGAGACCTCGAGCTCCTCGACGTCGTCCTCGACCGCCTCGGCCACCTCGACGAAGTCGTCGACGACGTGGTCGGCGATGGCGTAGAGGACGGCGGCCGGGCCGTGGCAGAGCAGGTCCGGCTGCTGCTCCAGCGCCTTGCGCAGCTGGCTGAGCTCGCTGTGGTTGCCGTGCCGGACGGTGATCACGTGGTCGGCGCCGACGAACACCATGATCTCGCCGGTCATCACCACCTCGCTGGTGGCGGTCAGTTCGTCGTGCTCCACGTACCGCGCCGTCTTCAGCACCATGAACAGCGCGTCCTCGTACCGCTCCAGCTTGGGGCGCTGGTGGGCGTAGACGGCGTCCTCCACGGCGAGCGGGTGCAGGCCGTAGTGCTCACCGATCGTGGTGAGCTCCTCCTCGGTGGGCTCGAACAGCCCCAGCCACACGTACCCGCCCTGCTCGCGGGCCACCTCGAGCGCCCGCTCGGGCGGGACGTCGTGCCGCTCGCCCCGCACGTAGACGGCGCAGTCGACGACCGGGTCGGGGGTGTCCCGCGTCGTCTCCCGGGGCAGCCGCGGTGCCCCGGCCGGTCGTGGACGGACCGTCTCCGGGAGCGTCGCCGCCGGCGGGGCACCGGTCGGGCGCGCGTGGCTGGTCTGGGTGTCGCTCACGGTTCTCCTCGTGGTCGTGGGACGGGGGGTGGCGCCTGCCGGGACCCGGGCCCGTTCCCAGGTCGATGATCACCGCTCCTGCCCGGCGCTGCCCAGCGAGCCCTGCACCAGCGCCTCACCCCTGCGGGTGAGGTGCCCGTCCGCGGTCCTCGGGCGCCCGCCGGGGCAGGACGACCTGAGCGGTGACACCCGTCCCCGGCCAGGAGCGATCCCCCGTGACCAGCGCAGTCCTCGACGTCCCCCGCCCGGTCGCCGGCCCGTCGGCGCCGGCCGCGGCACGCCCGCTCCGGCTGCCCGCCACCGTGGCCGCCGCGGGGCTGCTGGCGGTGGTGCAGGCGCTCGGCCTGCTCGCGCTCGGCCTGGCCGGGCTGGACGGCGTCTTCGGCACCGGCATCCGGCCCTCGGGGGCCCTGGTGGCGGTCAGCCTGCTGGTGCTGGCCGGCTGGGTGGTGCTCGCCGCCGGTGGCGGGGCCAGCCTGGTCGACGGCGCGGGCCGCGGCCTGCTGGTCGGCGTCAGCTGCGCGGAGATCGCGCTGCTGGCGGTGCTCGGCGGCGCCGGTCTGCTGGGTGCCGAGCTCACCGTTGCCGGGGGCCTGCCCCTGCCCGGCCTGGCGCTGGTCGCCCTGGGCGTCCCGACCGGGAAGCTGCTGCTGGCCACCAGCCCGTCGGCCGCGGCCTGGGTCGCCGCCGGTGGACGCCCCCGCCCGGCACGGCGCGCCGCCCCCGTCGTGGAGCACCGCCAGGTCCGCCTGGTCACCGTCGCCTGCATCGGCCTGGCGCTCACCGCCGTCGCCCTCCTGGGCGCCCCGGCCGCGGAGGTCCCGGCGCCCAGCACCGCCGCCGTCGTCGACGCCCCCTGACCTCCCCGTACCCTCGTGCCGTGACTGATCGGCACATCCTCACCGCCGTCGCGTGGCCCTACGCCAACGGCCCGCGGCACATCGGCCACGTCTCCGGCTTCGGCGTCCCCTCGGACGTGTTCAGCCGGTTCCACCGGATGAGCGGTGACCAGGTGCTGATGGTCAGCGGCACCGACGAGCACGGGACGCCGATCACGGTCGCCGCCGACGCCGAGGGGATCACCCCGCGGGAGATCGCCGACCGCAACAACCGGGTGATCGTGAACGACCTGGCCAGCCTCGGGCTGAGCTACGACCTCTTCACCCGGACGACGACGGCCAACCACCGCGCGGTGAGCCAGGAGATCTTCCTGGGGCTGCTGAAGAACGGCTACGTCTTCCCGCAGACGACGCTGGGCGCGATCAGCCCGTCGACCGGGCGGACCCTGCCCGACCGCTACATCGAGGGCACCTGCCCGATCTGCGGCTACGACGGTGCCCGCGGCGACCAGTGCGACAACTGCGGCAACCAGCTCGACCCGACGGACCTGGTCAACCCGGTCAGCCGGATCAACGGCGAGACCCCGAAGTTCGTCGAGAGCGAGCACTACTTCCTCGACCTGCCGGCGTTCACCCGGGCGCTGGGTGACTGGCTGGCGACCCGCGCGAGCTGGCGGCCCAACGTGCTCAACTTCAGCGTCAACCTGCTGGAGGACCTCAAGCCGCGCAGCTACACCCGGGACATCGACTGGGGCGTGCCGGTGCCGCTGGAGGGCTGGCGCGACCGCAACGACAAGCGGATCTACGTGTGGTTCGACGCCGTGGTCGGCTACCTGTCGGCGTCCATCGAGTGGGCCCGCCGCTCCGGGGACCCCGAGGCCTGGCGGCAGTGGTGGCAGTCGCCGGACGCCGACGCCTACTACTTCATGGGCAAGGACAACATCGTCTTCCACTCCGAGATCTGGCCGGCCCAGCTGCTCGGCTACAACGGCGAGGGTGACAAGGGCGGGACGCCGGGCTCCTACGGGCGGCTCAACCTGCCCACCGAGGTGGTCTCCAGCGAGTTCCTCACCATGGAGGGGCGCAAGTTCTCCTCCTCGCGCAACGTGGTGATCTACGTCCGGGACTTCCTGTCCCGCTACGACGCCGACGCGCTGCGCTACTTCATCGCCGTCGCCGGCCCGGAGAACCAGGACACCGACTTCACCTGGGCGGAGTTCCTGCGCCGCAACAACGACGAGCTGGTCGCCGGCTGGGGCAACCTGGTCAACCGCACGGTGTCGATGGCGGCGAAGAACGTCGGCGCCGTCCCCACCCCCGGTGAGCTGACCGACGCCGACCGGGCACTGCTGGCCACCACCTCCGGCGCGTTCGCCCCGATCGGCGAGCTGCTGGGGCGCAACCGGCAGAAGGCGGCCGCCACCGAGGCGATGCGGGTGGTCACCGAGGCCAACCGGTACCTGTCGGACCAGGCGCCGTGGAAGCTCAAGGAGGACCCGGCCCGCCGGGACACCGTGCTGCACACCGCGCTGCAGGCGATCAAGGACTGCAACGCGCTGCTGACGCCGTTCCTCCCGCACTCCGCGCAGCAGGTGCACGAGCTGCTCGGGGGCACGGGCAGCTGGTCGGTCGCGCCGAGCGTGGTGGAGACCGAGGACCTGGACGACGGGGCGCCGTACCCGGTCATCACCGGCGACTACGCCGCCGGCCAGGCCGTCTGGGCGTCCACCCCGCTGCCGCCGTCGGGCACCCCCCTCGCCCCGCCGAAGCCGGTCTTCACCAAGCTCGACGACTCGATCGTGGAGGAGGAGCTCCGGCGGCTCGAGGAGGGCGGCCAGGGCGGCTCGGCGAACGGGGAGGCATGAGCCGCTCGGCCGCGTCCCGGGCCAACCGGCGGGGTGAGCCGCCGCCGTTCCCGGAGCCACTGCCGGCCCCGGCGGTCGACAGCCACACCCACTTCGACATCGCCGTCGGTGGCGAGGACCGCGCACCCACCGAGGCGGAGGTCGACGAGGCGGTCGACGCGGCCGTCGCCGTCGGTGTGCCCCGGCTGGTCCAGGTCGGCGTCGACGTCGCCTCCTCCCGCTGGTCGGCCGAGCTCGCCGCCCGCCGTCCGGAGGTGCTCGCCGCCGTCGCGCTGCACCCCAACGACGCCGGGGCCGGCGCGGCCACCGAGGCGGCGCTGGCCGAGATCGACCGGCTCGCGGCGCAGCCGCGGGTGCGGGCGGTGGGGGAGACGGGCCTGGACCGCTACCGCACCGGCGAGGACGGCTGGGCGGCCCAGGAGGCCTCCTTCCGGGCGCACATCGACATCGCCAAGCGGCACGGCATCGCCCTGGTCATCCACGACCGCGACGCGCACGAGCACGTGCTGCGGGTGCTGGAGGAGGAGGGGGCGCCCGAGCACACGGTGCTGCACTGCTTCTCCGGCGACGCGGCCTTCGCCCGGCAGTGCATCGACCGCGGCTACGTCCTCTCCTTCGCCGGGACGCTCACGTTCGGCAGCGCCGGGTACCTGCGGGAGGCCGCCGCGCTGACCCCGCGCGACCAGCTGCTGGTCGAGACGGACGCGCCGTTCCTCACCCCGGTGCCGCTGCGCGGCCGGCCCAACGCCGCACGGCTGGTGCCGCACACGGTGCGGGCGCTGGCCGAGGTCACCGGCACCGACCTCGAGCAGCTGTGCGGCGCCCTCACCGCCACCGCGGAGCGGGTCTTCGGCCCCTGGTAGTCGAAGGACCCCCCCTGCCGCCGATCCGGGGGACACTGGACGCGTGGGTCGCCTCATCGCCGTCGTGCTCTTCATCGCCCTGATGGCACCCGCTGCGCTGCTCGTCCGGGCGTGGGTGCACGCCGCCGGCCGGCGGGCCGTCGCGGCGGCCGCCGTCGCGTTCGTCCCGGTGAGCGCCGGGACGGCAGCGGAGCTGCAGCGCCAGGCGGCCCACGGCCGCCGGCTGCGCCGGCTGGGGCTGGTGCTCGGCATCGCCGGGGTGGTCGCCTCGGTCGTGCTGCTCGCCGAGGCGTCGGTCTTCCTCTGGGTGCCGGTGCTGGCCGTCGGGCTGCTGGCCGGCGTGCTGCTGGCCGAGGCCACCCGCCCGCGCCCGCGCTGGGCCGACGCCACCCCGGCCCGCCGTCCGCACCGGTCCGACCAGATCTCCCCGTGGCTGCTGTGGACGATGCGCGGCGTCGTGGCCGGCGAGGTGGTGACCGCCCTGCTGCTGCGCGACGACCTCACGGCACCGGTCCTGGCGGCGGCTCTGGCCGTCCCGCTCGTCGGCTGGCTGCTGGCCGAGGTCGCGCTGCTGCGGGTGCTGCTGCGGTCGCTGCCCGCCGAGGGGGCCGACGTGCCGGTCGACGAGGCCCAGCGCACCTGGACAGCGCACCTGGTGGTCTCGGCGGCCAGCGTGCTCGCCCTGCTGCCGGCCGGGGTGCTGCTGCTGCGGGCGGCCATCGACCTCGACGACCGGGTCACCTCCGACGCCGGGGGGCTGGTGCCGGTGGCGCTGGTGGCCGGTGGCTTCTCCACCCTGGTGGCCGGGCTGGCGGTGGCCGGGTTCCTGGTCACCTGGCTGCGGCCGGTCCAGCAGCGCTCCCCGGCGCTGGCCTGACCCTCCTGGGGCGGGCAGGCCTGTGCGCTTGCCCACGCCGCCGGTCCGTGGACGACCCGCCGACACGCCGTCCAGTGTCACGGCTCGTGTCGGCGTGCCTGCGAAGCGACGTGTCGACACGGTGATCTGCTGTTCCAGCACGGTTGTGTCAGCGAGCCCGTTCGTTATCGTGTCGTGACCGACAGCCGGGGTGGGGAACGCCCAGGTGGTCGTCCACCGTCCCGGGAGACCGGGGGCCACGACGACGACGGGTCCGCATGGTCCCGGGCGCCACCCTCCGGTGGAGCCCACCGCCTGCTGCCCGGTTCCCCTGCCCGGGTCCTGTGAACCTGGATGTGTTGTGCGCCGATCGCTCCGAGTCAGCCTGTTCGCCCTGGTCCTGCTGGGCCTGGTGGGCGGCTCCGCTGCCTTCTACCTCGCCCAGAAGTCGGTGACCCTCACCATCGACGGCCAGTCCCGGGAGATCAGCACCTACGCCGGCACCGCCGGTGAGGTGCTCGCCGACGAGGGGCTGACGCCGGCCGCGCACGACGTGGTCCTGCCGACGGCCGACTCGGCGGTGCACGACGGCGACACCGTCGTGCTCAACCGGGCCCGCCCGCTGACGCTGACGGTCGACGGGGTGCGCAGCGAGGTGCACACCACGGCCCTCTCGGTCGACGGTGCGCTGACCGAGCTCGGCTTCCGCTCCGACAACCTGGTCCTCTCGGCCTCCCGCAGCGAGCGCGTGCCGCTGGACGGCATGGACCTGGCGATCACCACCAGCAAGGACGTCACGCTCGTCGCCGACGGGCAGCGGCGGACCGTCACCACCACCGCCGCGACCGCCGGTGACCTGCTCGCCGAGCAGGGGATCGCCCTGTCGGCGACCGACCGCATCTCGCTCTACCCGACCCAGCCGCTGCTGGACGCCATGGTGCTGCAGGTGACCCGGGTGCAGGTCGCCGAGGTCGCCGAGGTGCAGCCGGTCGACTTCGCCACCGTGGAGACCCCGGACGCCGACGCGTTCACCGGTGAGAAGACCGTGACCCAGCAGGGCGTGCCCGGCGAGCGGACCGTCACCTGGCGGGTCACCGTCACCGACGGGGCGGAGACCGGTCGCGAGCAGGTGTCCTCCGTCGTCACCAAGGCCCCGGTCGACCAGCTGGTCACCGTCGGCACCAAGGAGAAGCCGGCCGCTCCGGCGGTCGCCGGTGGCGGGGTCTGGGACGCGCTCGCCAAGTGCGAGGCCGGCGGCAACTGGGCTGCCAACACGGGCAACGGCTACTACGGCGGCCTCCAGTTCAATCCCGGCACGTGGCGGGCCAACGGCGGCACGGGCATGCCCCACCAGGCCAGCCGCGAGGAGCAGATCGCCGTCGCCGAGCGGGTCCAGGCCTCGCAGGGCTGGGGTGCCTGGCCCAGCTGCACCCGCAAGCTCGGCCTCCGCTGAGCGCCACCCCGGAGCAGTCCGACGGGCTGCTGGGCCCGGCCGCCATCCGCGAGCTGGCCCAGCAGCTCGACCTGCGCCCGACCAAGACCCTCGGCCAGAACTTCCTGCACGACGCCAACACCATCCGGCGGATCGTGCGGACCGCCGACCTCACCGACGACGACGTCGTCCTGGAGGTCGGCCCCGGCCTGGGCTCGCTGACCCTGGGGCTGCTCGGCGCGTGCGCGCACGTCACCGCGGTGGAGATCGACCCCCGGTTGGCCGACCAGCTGCCGCGCACGGTCGCCGACCGGGCGCCGCACCTGGCCGACCGGCTCACCGTGGTGACCGCCGACGCCCTGCGGGTCACCGAGCTGCCCGGCCCGGCGCCCACCGCGCTGGTGGCCAACCTGCCCTACAACGTGGCCGTGCCGGTGCTGCTGCACCTGCTGGAGCTGCTGCCGTCGCTGCGCACCGCCCTGGTGCTGGTGCAGGCCGAGGTGGCCGACCGGCTCGCCGCCGGGCCCGGCAGCCCCGCCTACGGGGTGCCCAGCGTCAAGGCCGCCTGGTATGCCGACGTCCGCCGGGCGGGCAACGTGCCGCGGCCGGTCTTCTGGCCGGTGCCCAACGTCGACTCCGGGCTGGTGGCCCTGGCTCGCCGCCCGCACCCGCCCGGCGACCGGGCCGCCACCTTCGCCGCCGTCGACGCCGCCTTCGCCACCCGGCGCAAGGGCCTGCGGGCGGCGCTGGCCCGCTGGGCGGGCAGCCCGGCCGCCGCCGAGCAGCGGTTGCGGGCCGCGGGCATCGACCCCACCACCCGCGGTGAGCAGCTCTCCGTCGAGCAGTTCGCCCGGCTGGCGGCGACCGACCCGGCGGGCGGGTAGCGCGTGCCGGCGTCGACGTGCAGGGTGCTCCGGTGAGCAACGCGACCGCCGGCGGGCCCGGCCGGATCGCCGGCAACGGTGCGGTGAGCGCACGGGCGCCGGCCAAGATCAACGTCCACCTGGGTGTCGGGCCGCTGCGCCCGGACGGCTTCCACGAGCTGGAGACGGTCTTCCTCGCCGTCTCGCTGTTCGACACCGTGACGGTGCGTCCCGGCGACGGGCTGTCGCTGAGCGTGCGCGGGGAGGGCAGTGCGGCCGGGGCCGGTGCGGGCAGCGTGCCCACCGACCGGGGCAACCTGGTGTGGCAGGCCGCCGAGCTGCTGGCCCGGCACGCCGGGGTGCGGCCCGACGCCCACCTGGAGATCGACAAGTCGATCCCGGCCGCGGCCGGCCTGGCCGGGGGCAGCGCCGACGCCGCCGCCGCGCTGGTCGCGCTGGACGCGCTGTGGGGCACCCGCGCGACCCGCGGGGACCTGGCCCGGCTCGCCGCCGAGCTCGGCAGCGACGTCCCCTTCAGCCTGCTCGGCGGCGTCGCGCTGGGCACTGGGCGGGGGGAGCAGCTGTCCCCGGTGCTGGCCCGGCGCCGCTGGGACTGGGTGCTCGGCATCGCCGGGGACGGCCTGTCCACGCCGACCGTCTACCGCGAGCTCGACGCCATGCGGGAGTCCGGTGCCCTGCCGCCCGGTGGCGCGGACGCCGGCACCGAGCCGGTGATCGCCGCCCTGCGCAGCGGGCCGCCCTCGGCGCTGGCCGCGGTGCTCGCCAACGACCTGCAGGCCCCCGCGCTGCGGCTGCGCCCCGAGCTCGGCCGGGCACTGCGCGCCGCCACCGGGGCCGGCGCCCGCGCCGCGCTGGTCAGCGGCTCGGGCCCGACCGTCGCCGCGCTCGCCGAGGGCTCCGACGCCGCCGTCCGGCTGGCTGCGGAGCTGGCCGGGGCCGGGGTGTTCCGGACGGTCCGGGCGGTGCACGGGCCGGTCCACGGTGCGCGCCTGGTCGGGTGAAGGCCCCGTCCGCCTCAGCGGCGGTCGACGAGCCGCGGCTCCGGGTCGAGGTGGGACAGCCCGTGGTAGGCCAGGTTCACCAGGTGGGCCGCCACCTCGCGCTTGTCCGGTGAGCGGGTGTCCAGCCACCACTGGCCGGTCAGCGCGACCATGCCGACGAGCGCCTGGCTGTAGAGCTCGGCGAATCGCGGGTCGTAGCCGCGCAGCGCGAAGTTCTCCCCCAGGATGTGCTCCACCTTGCTGGCGACCTCGCTGATCAGCGAGGAGAAGCTGCCCCGCGTGCCGGCGACGGGGGAGTCGCGCACCAGCACCCGGAAGCCGTCGGTCTCCGCCTCGATGTAGTCCAGCAGCACCAGCGCAGCCCGCTCGGTCAGCGCGCGCGGGTGCCCACCGATCGACAGGGCGGAGTTGAACCGGTCCAGCAGCTGCTGCATCTCCCGGTCGACGACGACGGCGTAGAGCCCCTCCTTGCCACCGAAGTGCTCGTAGACCACCGGCTTGGAGACGTCGGCGCGGGCGGCGATCTCCTCGATGGAGGTGGCCTCGTAGCCGCGCTCGGCGAACAGCTCACGGCCCACGTCGAGCAGCTGCCGGCGCCGCTGGGCACCGGTCATCCGCACCCGGGGGCGGCCTGCGCCGCCCCCGGTCGGTGCGCTGCCGGCCGCCGGTCCCGGGGTGCTCATGGCCCCATCGTGCCCGGGTCGCGCCGGTGGGGGGCGGCCACCCGGGTCCGCGCGCACGGCGGGCGCCGGGCGGTGGTGGATGCCCCGATGGGGGCGCGGCCCTACGCTCAGGGCGGCCCCGGTCGCTCGCGACCGCCGGCCGCGCCACCCGCCCGGGGCTCCGCGGAGGCCCGGGCGGATGGGGGATGGGGTAATCGGCAGCCCGCCGGCCTTTGGAGCCGGGAAGTCTCGGTTCGAGTCCGAGTCCCCCAGCCAGCGCCGACCACCGCACCCCGCCGAGGAGACCCGTGAGCCCGTCCGCCCCCCTTGCCGCAGTCGACACGGTCATCGTCCTCGCCGCCGGGCAGGGCACCCGGATGCGCTCGCGCACGCCGAAGGTGCTGCACGAGATCGGCGGACGCAGCCTGCTCGGGCACGTGCTGGCCGCGGCCGAGCCGCTGGGCGCCGCGCAGACCGTCGTCGTCGTCGGCTCCGGGCGCGAGGCCGTCGAGGAGCACCTGGCGCGGACGGCCCCGCTGGCCCGGCCGGTCGTGCAGGAGGAGCAGCGTGGCTCCGGCCACGCCGCCGCCGTCGCCCTCGACGCCCTCCCCGAGCTGACCGGCTCGGTGGTCATCCTCACCGGCGACGCCCCGCTGGTGCGCCCGGAGACCCTCACCGGGCTGGTCGCCGCCCACCGCGCCTCCAGGGCCGTGCTCACCGTGCTCACCGCCGAGGTCGACGACCCGACCGGTCTCGGGCGGATCCTCCGGGACGACGACGGCGCCGTGCGCGCCATCGTCGAGGAGAAGGACGCCGACGCCGCCCAGCGGGCCATCGTCGAGGTCAACGCCGGCGTCTACGTGGGCGACGCCGCCGCCGTCCGGGAGGCGCTGACCCGCGTCGGGTCGGCCAACCAGCAGGGGGAGCAGTACCTCACCGACGTCCTCGGCCTGCTGGTCGCCGACGGCCGGCCGGTCGCCGGGCACCGGGCCGACGACCCGGCCGACACCCTCGGCTGCAACGACCAGCGTGAGCTGGCCGCACGCCGCCGCACCCTCAACGACCGGGTGCTCGACCGGCTGATGCGGGCCGGCGTCGTCGTCGTCGACCCGCTGACCACCTGGGTCGACGTCACCGTCGAGGTCGGCCCCGAAGCGGTGCTGCACCCGGGCACCCAGCTGCTGGGGGCCACCCGCGTCGCCGCCGGTGCGGTCGTCGGGCCGGACAGCACGCTCGTCGACACCGAGGTCGGCGAGGGCGCCTCGGTGGTCCGGTCGCACGTCCAGCTCGCGGAGATCGGCCCCGACGCGACCGTCGGCCCGTTCAGCTACCTCCGCCCGGGCACCTCGCTGGCCCGCGGGGCGAAGGTGGGTGCGTACGTGGAGACGAAGAACGTGCAGGTCGGGGCGGGGTCCAAGGTGCCGCACCTGTCCTACGTGGGCGACGCGACGATCGGCGAGGGCACCAACATCGGGGCCGCCACCGTGTTCGTGAACTACGACGGCGTCGCCAAGCACCACACCACCGTGGGCGACCACGTCCGGATCGGCTCGGACACGATGCTCGTGGCGCCGGTCACGGTCGGGGACGGGGCCTACACCGCCGCCGGGTCCGTGATCACCGGCGACGTCCCCCCGGGTGCCATGGGCGTGGCCCGGGCCACTCAGCGGAATGTGGCAGGCTGGGTGAGTCGCAGGCGTCCGGGTTCCCCCGCGGCGCAGGCCGCGGAAGCGGCGCAGCGAGCAGCAGCACCGGCCGCGGACGCGGCGGGCGCAGGACCGATCCCGACGACGGACGAGGGCACCACCCCGTCCGCTGCCTCGGGGGCCGACCAGTAGGGGCGGGGCAATGAGCGCCATCCGGCAGACCACCAACAAGAGCCTGATGCTCTTCTCCGGGCGTGCGTACCCGGAGCTGACCGACGAGATCGCCGGGCACCTGGGCGTCACCCCCACCCCGACCGCGGCCTACGAGTTCGCCAACGGCGAGCTGTTCGTGCGGTTCGAGGAGTCGGTGCGCGGGTGCGACGCCTTCGTGGTGCAGAGCCACACGGCGCCGATCAACACCTGGCTCATGGAGCAGCTGATCATGGTCGACGCGCTCAAGCGCGCCTCGGCCAAGCGGATCACCGTCGTGGCGCCGTTCTTCCCGTACGCCCGCCAGGACAAGAAGCACCGCGGCCGCGAGCCCATCTCCGCGCGGCTGGTCGCCGACATGTTCAAGACCGCCGGCGCCGACCGGCTGATGACCGTCGACCTGCACACCGCGCAGATCCAGGGCTTCTTCGACGGGCCGGTCGACCACCTGTTCGCCATGGACCTCCTCATCGAGGAGGTCAAGCGCAAGTGGGGGCACTGCGACCTCACCGTGGTCTCCCCGGACTCCGGACGCGTCCGCGTCTCCGAGCGGTGGAGCGACAAGCTCGGCGGCACCCCGCTGGCCTTCATCCACAAGACCCGGGACGTCACCCGCCCCAACGAGGTCGTCGCCAACCGCGTCGTCGGTGAGGTCGAGGGCCGGGTCTGCATCCTGGTCGACGACATGATCGACACCGGCGGCACCATCGCGAAGGCCGCCGAGACGCTGTTCGACTCCGGCGCGGCGGACGTGATCATCGCCGCCACGCACGGGGTGCTCTCCGGTCCGGCCGTCGACCGGCTCAAGAACAGCCGGGTCAGCGAGGTCATCGTCACCAACACGCTGCCCATCGAGCCGGCCCGCCAGTTCGACAAGCTCACCGTGCTCTCCATCGCCCCGCTGCTCGGCCGGGCGATCAAGGAGGTCTTCGAGGACGGCTCGGTGACGAGCCTGTTCGGTGGGGCTAGCTAGTCGGCGATCCTCTGGATCGCACCGCGGCCTGGAGCCGTGCCCGACCTGAGCTGAGCCGTTGGGCGCTGGTCACGTTCGTCCGTCCCCGGCTCCAGGGTCATGGTCCCCGGCGTGTAGCCTGGCTCCCGTTGCCCGGCGAGGGAGCGGTTCTCCGACTCCGTGATCGACGTGCGTGTGCCCTCCGGGGTGTGCCGCGCTCGTGCGCTGAGCACACAGACCCGATCCACCTGTTGAGGAGCACACCACCGTGGCCGACTTCCGTCTCGTCGCCGAGCCCCGCACCGAGTTCGGCAAGGGCAGCGCCCGCCGCACCCGCCGGGCCGGGCGCGTCCCCGCCGTCCTCTACGGGCACGGCCAGGACGTCGTCCACCTGTCCCTGCCGGCGCTCGAGTTCGCCGCGGTGCTCCGCAACGGCGGCACCAACGCGCTGATCTCCGTCGCGCTGGACGGCAAGGAGCAGCTCGCGCTGATCAAGGCCGTGCAGCGCGACCCGGTGACCCGCGTGCACGAGCACGTCGACCTGGTGGTCGTCCGCCGGGGCGAGAAGGTCACCGTCGACGTGCCGGTGCTCATCACCGGCCAGGCGGCCCCCGACGCGATCAGCAACCACCAGCTGAACGCCGTCTCCCTCGAGGCCGACGCGACGAACCTCCCCGAGTCGATCGAGGTCGACATCACCGGCCGCGGCGCCGGCGAGAACATCACCGCCGCCGACCTGACGCTGCCCGCCGGGGCCACGCTGATCACCGACCCCGAGGCGCTCGTCATCGGCTTCCTGGGTGCGCCGTCCGCGGCCGAGCTCGAGGCCGACCTGGGCAGCGACGCGACCGAGGCGCCCGAGGGCGACGTCGTCCCCGAGCCCCTGGACCAGGGCAGCGGCGAGTCGATGGACTCCGCCGAGAAGTCCAGCGACGACTGAGGCAACCGCTGACCGAGAGCACGACCCGCAGGGGCGCCGGCGCTGCCGGCGCCCCTGCGGCGTCTCCCGTCTCCGAGGGGCCCTTCCTCGTCGTCGGGCTGGGCAACCCCGGCCCCGGCTACGCCGGCAACCGGCACAACGTGGGCGCCATGGTGCTCGCCGAGCTGGCCGCGCGGGCCGGGGTGAAGCTGTCGGCCGGCAAGGGACCCCGCTCGCGGGCGATGTCCGGTGAGGGCCGCCTGGCCGGCCGCCGGGTCGTCCTCGCCGTGCCGCTGACCTACATGAACGAGTCCGGCAGCCCCGTGCGCGGCCTGCTGGACTACCACCACCTCCCCGCCACCGACCTCGTCGTCGTCCACGACGAGCTGGACATCGCGTTCGAGGCGGTGCGGCTCAAGCGGGGTGGGGGAGAGGGCGGCCACAACGGGCTGCGCTCCATCACCCGCGCCACCGGCACCAGGGACTACCTGCGCGTCCGCGTCGGGATCGGCCGCCCGCCCGGGCGTCAGGACCCCGCCGACTTCGTCCTCAAGGACTTCTCCGCCACCGAGCGCAAGACGCTCGACCTGCTGGTCGCGGAGGCCGCCGACGCCACCGAGCTGCTCCTGGAGCGCGGCCTGGAGGCCGCGCAGAACGTGGTGCACCCCCGCAGCTGAACCACCGGTCACCACCCGCCGGTGCAGACGGGTGACTCCGGCGTCCCAACGGGTGAACGTCCCCCCGCTCGATTGCTGCCGGCCGTGACGTCCTGTGATCGTCACTGTGCGTTGCTGCAGAGGCCGCTCCTCGGTCACCCACACCCGATCGGTGCGGTTCCGCCGGCAGCGCCCACACGCTGGGTGAGCGAGACGACCGTCTGAGGGGGAACGATGCTGCTGCTGCGCACCGAGTCCACGGAGGCCGGCGAGGCCCTCGTGCCGGCGCCCCGCGGGAACGGCGACGCGCGCGTCCCCCGGCTCGCGGTCGCCCCGCGGGCCGACCGCCCCGGGACCGCCTGGGTCCGCCGGCACCGGCTCGGCCTGGTGGGGCTCGAGGCAGCGCTGGCCGCCGTCGCCGGCACCGCCGTGCTGGTCGCCCGGGAGGGCGTCGCCGGCGGCGCGCTCTGGTGGGCCTGCCTGTCGCTGGTGGTCGTCTGGCCCCTGCTGCTGGGTGCCACCGGGGCGCACCACGAGCGGGTCCTCGGCGTGGGCAGCGACGAGTTCCGCCGCATCGGTCGCGCCGGCCTGCTGCTGCTCGCCGGCCTCGGCTTCGTCAGCTACGCCGCCGCGCTCGAGCTGAGCCGGGCGCTGGTCGTCATCGCCGTCCCGCTGCTGACCCTGGCGACCCTCGTCCTGCGGTACGCCGCCCGTCGGGTGCTGCACCGCCGCCGCATGCGCGGGGAGTGCGTCAAGCGGGTCGTCGTCGTGGGCCGCGGCGGCGCCGCCCTGGAGCTGGTCGACCGGCTGCGCACCACCCGCCACGCCGGGCTGGACGTCGTCGCCCTGTGCGTCACCCCGGCCGACCGCGGCCGGGTGGCCCAGGCCGTCGACCTGCCCGTCGCCGGGCTGGACGAGGTGGTGGCGACCGCCGTCCGGACCGGTGCCGACACCATCGCGGTGACCTCTGCCTCGGAGACCGCCGCCCAGTACCTGCGGTCGCTGTCCTGGCAGCTCGAGGGCACCGGCCTGGAGCTGCTCGTCGCCCCCGGCCTGGTCGAGGTGGCCGGTCCCCGGCTGCACATCCGCCCCTTCGAGGGCCTGCCGCTGCTCGCGGTGGAACAGCCCCGGTTCGAGGGCTGGCGGCGGGTGGTCAAGGGCGCCCTGGACCGTTCGGTCGCGCTGACCGCCCTGGTGGCGCTCGCCCCGGTGTTCGCCGTCCTCGCGGTGGCCGTGCGGCTCTCCGGCCCCGGCCCGGTCTTCTTCCGCCAGCAGCGGGTGGGCGTCGGGGGCGCCGAGTTCACCATGCTCAAGTTCCGCAGCATGGTCGACGGCGCACACCGGCAGGTCGCCGGGCTCTCCGACGGCAACGACGCCGACGGCCTGCTGTTCAAGATGCGCTCGGACCCCCGCGTCACCCCGGTCGGCCGGTGGCTGCGCCGCCTCTCGCTGGACGAGCTCCCGCAGCTGGTCAACGTGCTCACCGGGTCGATGTCGCTGGTCGGGCCGAGGCCGCCGCTGCCGGAGGAGGTCGCCCGCTACGACTCCTCGGTGAGCCGGCGCCTGCTGGTCCGGCCCGGGCTCACCGGCCTGTGGCAGATCTCCGGCCGCAGCGACCTCTCCTGGGAGGAGGCGGTCCGGCTGGACCTGCGCTACGTGGAGAACTGGTCGCTGGCGCTGGACGCCCAGATCCTCTGGAAGACCGCCCGCGCGGTGGTCTCCGCCAGCGGGGCGTACTGACCGCCGCGGCGGACCCGGTCGGGTGACGGGAACCCCGCCGGCCCCTTCCTCCCTCCGGGTGACGGTGGCGTCGCAGAAGGCGACTCCGGCGCCCCGTCGGGGGATGGTCGGACCAGGAACGGCCGGTCCCAGGCACCGGCCTCCGCGTCCGGGCCCGTCCCGGACCGGGACGCGGCGTCCTCGACGAGGGGCGTCAGCAGCAGCACGGGGAGAAACGGAGCCGCAGACCATGCCATCCAGGAGGTCGGACCCGCTCCGCATCGCGCTGGTGGGGACCCGCGGCGTCCCGGCCCGGTACGGCGGCTTCGAGACCGCCGTCGAGGAGGTCGGCCGCCGGCTGGCCGACGCCGGCCACGACGTCGTCGTCTACTGCCGGACGGCGGCCGACCAGCCGCGCCCGGCCACGCACCTGGGCATGCGCCTGGTGCACCTGCCGGCGCTGCGCCGGCGCTCGCTGGAGACGCTGAGCCACACCGGGCTGTCGGTGGCCCACCTGCTCGCCCACCGGGTGGACGCCGCGGTGGTGTTCAACGCGGCGAACGCGCCCTGGCTGCCGCTGCTGCGCGCCGCCCGGATCCCGGTCGCCACCCACGTGGACGGCCTGGAGTGGCAGCGCGCCAAGTGGGGTGGGGTCGGGAAGCGCTACTACCGCGTCGTCGAGGCGCTGTCGGTCCGCTGGTCCGACGCGCTGATCGCCGACGCGCAGGGCATCGCCGACTACTACCGGGACGAGTTCTCCGCGCCCACCGAGCAGATCGCCTACGGCGCCCCGAAGCTCGACGACCCGGCCGCCGACAAGCTCGCCGCCGCCGGCCTCACCCCCGGTGGCTTCCACCTGGTCGTCGCCCGCTTCGAGCCGGAGAACCACGTCGACGTCATCGTCGACGGGTACCGGCGCAGCGACGCCCGCCTGCCGTTGGTCGTCGTGGGCTCGGCCCCCTACGCCGACGACTACACCCGCCGCGTGCACGCACTCGCCGACGACCGGGTGCGGTTCCTGGGTGGCGTCTGGGACCAGGAGCTGCTCGACCAGCTCTACCGGCACTGCCACACCTACCTGCACGGGCACTCGGTGGGCGGGACCAACCCCTCGCTGCTGCGCGCCATCGGCGCCGGCGCGGCCACCATCGCCTACGACGTCTCCTTCAACCGCGAGGTGCTGGAGACCAGCGGTCAGTACTTCCGGACCGCCGGCGACGTCGCCGCGGCGCTCGCCGCGGCCGAGGCCGACGTCCCCGGCACGCGACGCCGCGGCAAGCGCGCCCGGCTGCTGTCGGTGCGCTACGACTGGGACCACGTGGCCGCCGCCTACGAGGCGCTGTGCCAGCGGCTGGCGGCCCGGGACTTCCCGCGGTCGCGGCCCAGCGGCCGGCGGCTCCGGCTCGGCCCGGCCGCGACCCCGGGTGAGCCCGTCCCCGCCCCGCCGCGGCCGGCGGTGTCGCCGGGCCCCCGCACATCGGACGAGTACTCGAAGCGCTCGTCCGCCCCCGCGGCCGCCGATGCGCCCTCCGTCCGGTCGGCCGGGGCATGAGCGGGATCCTGGACCGCCCGGCGACGACGCCGGCCCCGGCCGCCCGGCCCCGGCCGGGCGAGGAGACGCTGCGGGAGACGCTCCACCGGCTGGGCTCGGCGCAGAAGGGCGCCAAGGGCGCACCGGCCTACTCGCGGTTCGTCAACCGCAAGCTCGGCCGGCTGCTGGCCGCGCTCGCCTTCCACGCCCGGCTGACCCCGAACGCGGTCACCGGCATCAGCGCGCTGTTCACCTTCTCGGGGATCGCCGCGCTGGCGCTGCTGCCGCCCTCGGGGTGGATGGGCCTGCTGGTCAGCTCCTGCCTGGCCGTCGGCTACGCCTTCGACTCCGCCGACGGTCAGCTGGCCCGGCTGCGGGGCGGTGGGTCGCCGGCGGGTGAGTGGCTGGACCACATGGTCGACGCGCTGAAGACCTCGAGCCTGCACCTGGCCGTCCTGATCGGTTGGTACCGCTTCGAGTGGTTCGAGCGCGGCCCGCTGCTGCTGCTGCCGCTGGCGTTCTGCGTGGTCGCCGCGGTCTTCTTCTTCGGCATCATGCTCAACGAGGCGCTGCGCGCCCAGCACGGTGTGACCACCCGGGCGCAGCCGACCGGGGAACGGGCGAGCGTGCTGCGGTCGCTGGTGGTGCTCCCCACCGACTACGGGTCGCTGTGCTGGGTGTTCCTGCTGGCCGGTGCGGGCCCGTTCTTCCTGGCCGGCTACGCAGTCCTGTTCCTGGCCATGACCGGCTACCTGGCGGCCGCCTCGGTCCGCTGGTTCCGTGAGATGTCGAGGTTGCCGTGATGACGGAGAACGCACCCACCGACGGCCCGGACGCCGGGGCGCGGGACCGCGCCACCCGCCGGCGGGCGGCGCTCGCCGCCGGGGTGGTGGTCGTCGTGGCCGCCGTCGTGCTGGCGCTGGTGCTCGGCCGCGGTTCCGGGGAGTCCGGTGGCGCGGCCGCCGGCACCGCCACCGCGGCCCCCTCGTCCGGCGCCGCGGCGAGCTCGTCGGCGCCGGCCACCGAGGGCCCGGCCGCGAGCGAGGCGCCGGTGGCCACCCCCGAAGGGGACCAGGCGACCGGTGACCTGGACGCGCCGCCGCCCTCGCTGGCGGCGGTGCAGCTGGACGAGCCGGTCGTCGTCGACGAGGTCACGCTCTCCGTGGTGTCCGTGGAGGCCATCGACGGCACCGGAGTGGGAGTGGGCAACGTGGCCGGCCCGGCGCTGCGCGTCACCGTCCGCGCCCGCAACGGCACGGAGGCCCCCCAGGACCTCGACGCCGTCTCGGTCAACCTCTCCACCGGTGCGGACGAGACTCCCGCCTCGCCGCTCCGCGACCCGTCGGCCGCGCCGTTCGCCGGCACGCTGGCACCCGGCGACACCGCGGAGGGCGTGTACGTCTTCAGCGTGCCGGTGGCGGCCCGGGACATGGTGACGGTCGAGGTCGGTCACCGGCCCGGCGCACCCGTGGCGGTGTTCCGCGGCGCGGCCCGCTGAGGCACCGCACTCCAGCACGTCCGCTACGCCGACGGCCCCCTCGACCTTGGTCGAGGGGGCCGTCGGCGTTACTGCGCGCACAGTGCCGGGCGGTGACCGAGAGCGATCGCGGGAAAACAAGAAGTCACAATCTGTGGCTGATCCGCCCGTTCGGGGGCCCGTCGACTGCGTTCGGTCACCGCATAGAGGGATGGTTGCCCCCCTCTCCTCACGCTTAGTGTTCTCGTGCTGGCCGGCACGGCCTGCGTCATCACACTCGGCGAGCGAGGAACCCCATGTCTGCACCACGCGCGGTGACGTCCAGGTCCGTCCTGGCCGGACTGCTCAGCCTCTTCCTCTTCACCGGTGTGGTGGGCGGCCTGGTGGCGCCCGGCGCCGCCTCCGCCGCGACCACCGTGGCCCTCCCCGCGCCCACCGCGGCCGACCCGGCCACGGTGACCGCCGACGCGCTGCCCACGGTGCAGATCAACGGCGTCGCCTGGTCCCAGGTGGTGGTCGGCAACACCGTCTACGTGGCGGGCAAGTTCACCAGCGCACGCCCGGCGGGTGCCGCCGCCGGTCAGCAGGAGACGCCCCGCAACAACCTGCTCGCCTACGACATCCGCACCGGTGAGCTCATCACCTCCTTCGCGCCGAGCCTGAACGCTCAGGCCCTCGTGGTGACGGCCTCGCCCGACGGGTCCCGGATCTACGTCGGCGGCGACTTCACCCAGGCCGACGGTCAGCCGCGCGACCGGATCGCCGCCTACAGCACCGCGACCGGCCAGCTGGTCGGCGACTTCCGGCCGGCCTTCAACAGCCAGGTGACCGCGATCGCGGCGACGAACGAGACGGTCTACGCCGGTGGCTGGTTCAACGCGGTCGGCTCCGCGGCGCGCAGCCGGCTGGCGGCCGTCTCGGCCGCCGACGGCTCCCTGCTGCCCTGGGCGCCGGTGCCCGGCACCGGGCCGACCGACGGCAACGACGACGGCAACCGGGCGACGAGCAACACGGTCATGGCGCTGGTGCTGACCCACGGCGGCAAGCAGGTCGTGGCCGCCGGCCGGTTCGACACCCTGAACGGCGTCAAGTCCACCGGCGTCGGGGCCCTGGACGCCTCGACCGGTGCGACCCGGCCCTTCGCCATCGGCCGGCTGCTCACCAACCAGGGCGTCAACTCCGCCGTCTACAGCCTGAGCACCGACGGCACGAACGTCTACGGCACCGCCTACGACTTCTACGGGCCGGGCAACCTCGAGGGCTCGTTCGCCGCCACCGCCGAAGGTGGCGAGGTCCAGTGGATCAACAACTGCCACGGTGACACGTACTCGAGCTTCCCCATGGGCGGCGCCCTCTACGCGGCCGGCCACTCGCACACGTGCGAGGGGATCGGCGCGTTCGTGGAGCAGAACCCGCGGATCCACATGTACGGCACCGCGGTCAGCCTGGTGGCCACCGGGAAGGTGACCCGGCCGACCATCGCCAACGACAACCTCCTCGGCCTGCCCGCGCCCTCGCTGCTGGCCTGGTCGCCCACCTTCTACTCGGGCAGCTACACCGGGCAGGGCCAGGCGGGCTGGAGCGTGGCCGGCAACAGCGAGTACGTCGTCTACGGCGGTGAGTTCCCCGCGGTCAACTCCAGCTACCAGCAGGGGCTGGTCCGGTTCGCCGTCCCCAGCATCGCGCCGAACGCGATCGGACCGAAGCAGACCTCCGGCTTCACCCCGACCACCAAGGTCCTGTCCGCCGGGACCGTGCGCGTCACCTGGCAGGGGCTGGTCGACCGCGACGACCACCACCTGGTCTACCGCCTGTACCGGGACGGCAACACGACCACTCCGGTGTACGAGACGACCGCCCCGTCGCTCTGGTGGGACGTGCCGACCCTTGGCCACGTGGACACCGGCCTGGCCGCCGGGAGCCACCGCTACCTGGTGACGGCGTCGGACGCCGCCGGCAACACGGTCACCTCCGGCTGGACGACGGTCGACGTCGCCACCGGCGGCACCAGCACCCCCCGGCCGTACGCGGACACCGTGCGGGCGGACGGTGCCCAGTCGTACTGGCCGCTGGGCGAAACCTCCGGCAGCGCCGGGTTCGACCACGTCGGCGCCGCTGACCTGCGGGTCGGCTCTGGTGTGACGCGCGGCCAGAAGGGCGCCCTCACCCGCGACGCGGACACCGCCTACCGGTTCAACGGCCAGAGCAGCGGCCTGGCCGCCACGACCACCGCCGTCCAGGGCCCGAACACCTTCACGGTCGAGGCGTGGTTCCAGACCACGACCAGGTCGGGCGGCAAGATCGTCGGCTTCGGCAGCTCGTCGAGCGGCGCGAGCCGCAGCTACGACCGGCACGTCTACATGGACACCCGCGGGCGCCTGAACTTCGGCGTCTACCCCGGTGTCGAGCGGGTGGTCACCAGCTCGGCGGCCTACAACGACGGCAAGTGGCACCACGTCGTGGCCTCGCTGGGCTCCACCGGGATGGCGCTGTACGTCGACGGCACGCTCGTCGGCTCGCGGACCGACGCCACGAGCGCCGAGCCCTACCGCGGCTACTGGCGGATCGGCGGCGACAGCAGCTGGAGCGGCGCGAGCTACTTCGCCGGCCTGGTCGACGAGGTCGCCGTGTACCCCACGGTCCTGCCTGCCGACGTGGTCGCCGCCCACCACACCCTGGGTGCGACGGGCACGGCACCGAACCTCGCGCCGACGGCCGCCTACGCCGTCGACGTCCGTGACCTGACGGCGTCGTTCGACGCCTCGGGCTCCACGGACCGGGACGGCACCGTGGCCTCCTACGCCTGGGCCTTCGGTGACGGTGCCACCGGCGGCGGGGTGACCCCCAGCCACACGTACGCGGCGCCGGGCACCTACGACGTCACCCTCACCGTGACCGACGACCGGGGTGCCACGGCCACGCACACCAGCCGCGTGACGGTGACCGCTCCGCCGCCGAACCAGGCGCCGCAGGCGGCCTTCACGAGCACGGTCGCCGGCCTGGGCGTCTCCTTCGACGGCACCGGCTCCACCGACGCCGACGGCACGGTCGCCGCCCACGCCTGGGACTTCGGTGACGGGGCCACCGGCACCGGCGCCACGGCCACGCACACCTACGCCGCGGACGGCACCTACCAGGTCCGGCTCACCGTCACCGACGACGACGGGGCCACCGGCACCGTGGTGCGCCCGGTGACCGTGGCCACCCCGGTGGTGCTCGCCGCGGACTCCTTCGGCCGCACGACGTCGGCCGGCCTCGGCTCCGCCACGGTCGGCGGAGCGTGGACGGTCTCCTCGACGGCCGCGACCCGGGTGTCCGAGGGCCTCGCCCGGCTGCAGGTGCCGGCGGGTCAGACCACCGCCGCGTGGCTGGACGCCGTCTCCGTCCGCGACACCGCGGTGCAGACGACCTTCTCCCTGGACCGGGCCCCGACCGGGGGTGGCGTCTACGCCTCCCTGGTGGCCCGCCACGTCGGCTCGACCGACCACCGGGTGGTCACGCGGTTCGCCGCCGACGGCTCCGTGGTGCTCACCCTGATGCGGGTCGAGGCCGGGGTCCAGACCGACCTCCGGACGGTCACCGTCCCGGGCCTGCGCTACACCGCCGGCGACCGGCTCGTCGTGCGGCTGGACGCCAGCGGCTCCGACTCCACCGCGCTGGGGGCCAAGGCGTGGCTGAGCGGCTCCGCCGAGCCCGCCACCTGGCAGGTGACGGCGACGGACACCGCCGCGGCGCTGCAGCGTGCCGGGGGCGTGGGCGTGTCGATCTACCAGTCCGGCTCGGCCACCAGCGTGGCCACGGTCGGGGTGGACGACGTCTGGGCCGGCCCGGCCGGCACCGCACCGGTGCCCGGCTGGCAACCGCCGGCGCCGGCGAACGAGGCACCGGTCGCGGCCTTCGCCTCGGCCGTCTCCGGCCTGGCCGTCACGCTCGACGCCACCGGCTCCACCGACGCCGACGGCACGGTGGCCTCCTACGCCTGGGACTTCGGTGACGGCACCAGCGGCACCGGTGCGACGACCTCGCACACCTACACCGCCGCCGGCGCGTACGAGGTGGCGCTGACCGTCACCGACGACGACGGCGCGACGGCCCGGCGGGTGCAGACGGTCACGGTGACCGTTCCGGTCGCCACGGTGTCCGTCGCCACGGACGCCTTCGGGCGCTCGGTCGCCGCGGGCCTCGGCGCCGCCGATCTCGGCGGCGCGTGGACGACCAGCCCGACGGCGCGCACCTCGGTCTCCGGCGGGACCGCGGTGCTCCAGGTGCCGGCCGGTCAGACGACGGCGGCCTTCCTGGACTCGGTCTCGGCCGGCGACGTCTCGATCCGCACGTCCCTCTCGCTGGACCGGGCCGCCACCGGTGGCGGCACCTACGCCTCGGTGGTCGGCCGCCACGTCGGCTCCACCGACTACCGGGTGGTGACGCGGTTCAGCTCCCAGGGCTTCGTCGTGCTGACCCTGATGCGCGTGGACTCGGGCACGCAGACCGAGCTGCGCTCGGTGACGGTGCCCGGCCTGACCTACACGGCCGGCACGCCGCTGCAGGTGCGCCTCGACCTGACCGGCACCGGCACCACCACGCTGGCGGCGAAGGCCTGGGCGACCGGGACGGCCGAGCCGGCGGACTGGCAGGTCAGCGCCACCGACACCGCCGCGGCGCTGCAGCGGCCCGGCGGGGTGGGCGTGTCGATCTACCAGTCCGGCTCGGCCACCGCCGAGATGCGGGTCTCCGTGGACGACCTGGCGGTCACCTCGCCGCGGACCGGCGAGGAGCCGCCGGCCGGGGAGGAGCCGCCGGCCGGGGAGGAGCCGCCGGCCGGGGAGGAGCCGCCGGTGGCGGAGAACCAGGCGCCGTCGGCGTCGTTCACCTCGTCCGTCGCCGGGCTGACGGTCACGCTGGACGGCACCGCCTCCGCCGACCCGGACGGCGCGGTCGCCGCCCACGCCTGGGACTTCGGCGACGGCACCACCGGCACCGGCGCGACGGTGACCCACACCTACACCGCGGCCGGGACCCACACCGTCCGGCTGACGGTCACCGACGGCGCCGGTGCGACCGGCACGGTGGCGCACGACGTGACCGTGGCAGCGGCTCCGGAGCCGGGGACCCCGGAGGCGCCGGCCCCCCTCGCCGCGGACAGCTTCGACCGGGAGGTGCCCTCCGGGTGGGGCACGGCCGACAGCGGCGGCGCGTGGACGACGACCGGGACACCGGGGACGGTCTCGGTGACCGACGGCGCCGGCCAGCTGAGCGCCGCTGCCGGACAGAGCGCGACCGCGCTGCTGGGCAGCTTCGCCGAGCAGCAGGTGGCCGTGCAGGTCGACGTCACCCTGCCGACGGTGCCGACCGGTGGCGGCACCTACCTCAGCCTGGCCACCCAGCGCGCAGGGTCCAGCGACCACCGCGTGAAGCTGTGGTTCCACGCCGATGGCACGGTGGACGTCATGCTGATCCGGGTCGTCGACGGGGTCGAGACGGTGCTGAACGGGCGCCTGCTGCCGGGCACCTACGTGCCGGGTGAGGTGCTGCGGGTCCGCTTCGACGCCAGCGGCACCGACACCACCTCGCTGCGCGCCAAGGTGTGGTCGGCGACGGCGGAGGAGCCGGTGGAGTGGACGCTGACCGCGGTGGACGCCACCCCGGGCTCGGCGCGGACCGGGGCCCTGTTCCTCCAGGCGTACGTCTCCGGCTCGGCGACCACCGCCTCGACCGTGCGCATCGACAACCTGTGGGCGGGCCGGGCCGGGACCGCGCCGGTCGAAGGGTGACCGCCCCGGCAACGGGCCGGCCGGCGGACGGCGGGCTGCTCGGCGTCGTGGTGGTCAACTACGCCTCCGCCGCGCTGATCCGCCGCAACCTGGGCGCGGCCGGCCCGCTCGGCCCGCACGTGCGGGTGGTGGTCGTGGACAACGCGAGCACCGTCGCCGAGCGGGACGCGGTGCGCGAGCTGACCGGCGAGCTGGGCTGGACGCTGGTCGAGCTGCCCGGCAACCGCGGGTTCGGCGTGGGGAGCAACGCCGGCATCGCGCGGGCCCGGGAGCTGGGCTGCACCACCTTCTGCTGCCTGAACCCGGACGCCGTGGTCTCCCCGGAGGTGCTGGACCAGCTGCGCCGGGCCAGCCTCGCCGACCCCCTGGCGATGATCGCCCCCCGGATCACCGACTCCACCGGCCGCACCGTCTTCGCCGGCTCGCTGCTCTCACTGGCCTCCGGCCGGATCCGGTCCCCGCAGAGCGGCACCCCGCTGCGCGGGCCGGTCCAGGAGTGGCTGACCGGCGCCTGCTTCGTGCTGCACGCAGAGCTGGTCGACCGGACCGGCGGGTTCGCCGACGACTACTTCCTCTACTGGGAGGACGTCGAGCTCAGCACGCGCGTGCTGGCCGTCGGGGGCCGGCTGGTCGTGCGCGAGGACCTGGTCGCCGTGCACGACGAGGGCGGCACCCAGGGCGAGCGCAGCGGGACCGCCAAGTCCGACCTGTACTACCGGTACAACTGCCGCAACCGGCTGGTCTTCGCCGCCCGGAACCTGCCCCGCCGCAGGGTCCTCGCCTGGGTGCTGCGCACCCCGGCCGAGAGCTGGGACATCCTCCTGCGGGGCGGCCGCCGGCAGCTGGTGGAGTCACCGGGGCCGCTGCTGGCCGCGGTCCGCGGCAGCCTGGCCGGCCTGCTGATCGCCCTGCGGGCGCTCGTCACCGGCCCGGCCGGCGGGCGGCGGCCCACCCCGGGGCCCGCGCCGGTGCTCGTCGCCCACCCCGGCGCCGAGCTCTACGGCTCGGACCGGGTGCTCCTGGAGTCCGTCGGGGCCCTGGCCCGGACCCGCCCGGTCACCGTCGTCGTCCCCGGGCCGGGCCCGCTGGTCACCGAGCTCGAGGCCCGGGGCGCGCAGGTGGTCTGCTGCCCGATGCCGGTGCTGCGCCGATCGGCCCTGCGGCCGGCCGGCCTGCTGCGCCTGGTGGCCGACACGGTGCGCTCGCTGCCCCGGGCCCTGCGGCTGGTCCGCCGGCACGGCCGCGGCGGGGTGTACGTCAACACCGTGACCATCCCGTCCTGGACGGTGCTCGGCCGGCTCGCCCGCCGCCCGGTGCTGGTCCACGTGCACGAGGCGGAGCGGTCGACCCCGCGGGCGGTCCGCACGGCGATGGCGCTCCCGCTGCGGCTGGCCCGCACGGTGGTCGTCAACAGCACGACCACCCGCGACGTCCTCGGTGAGGTCCAGCCGGGTCTCCTCGACCGCACCGTGGTCGTCCGCAACGCGGTCGCCGGCCCCCCGGTGCTGGTCCCGCCGCGTGCCGAGCTGACCGGCCCGCTCCAGCTGCTCTACGTGGGCCGCCTCTCGCCGCGGAAGGGCCCACACGTGGCCGTCGCGGCGCTCGCCGCGCTGCGCGACCGCGGGGTCGAGGCGCACCTGACGCTGGTCGGCGCGGTCTTCGCGGGCTACGAGTGGTACGAGCGGGAGCTGCGGGAGTCCGTGGACGCCCTCGGGCTGACCGGGCAGGTCCGCTTCCTCGGCTTCCACCGCGACATCTGGGCGATGACCGCCGACGCCGACGTCGTGCTCGTGCCGTCGCAGACCGACGAGTCCTTCGGCAACACCGCCGTGGAGGGCGTCCTCGCGGCGCGACCGGTGGTGGTCAGCTCGATCGACGGTCTCCGCGAGGCGACCACGGGGTACGGCTGCGTGACCGTCGTCGAGCCGGCGGCGGTGGACGCCTGGGCCGATGCGCTGGAGTCCGTGGCCGCTCGCTGGTCCCAGCTGCGGGCGGTCGCGACCGCCGACGCCGGCACCGCCCGCGCGCGGCACGCACCGGGCCGGTACGGCGCGGAGGTCGTCGCCGCGGTCGCCGCGCTGTCCGCTCGCCGGTGAGCGCGGCGGACCAGCCCCTTCGGGGGACGCCTTCGCGCGTCCGCGGTGGTCGAATGACGGTCGTGCCCGACGAACGCCCGTTGCCCGTCACGGTGGCCGTGCCCACCTTCCGGCGGCCGGACGACCTGCGCGCCCTGCTGCCGGTGCTGCTGGAACAGGCCCGTGCGGTGACCGCCGGGTCCGGTGGCCGGCACCCGGTCGAGGTGCTCGTGGTCGACAACGACCCCGACGGGTCCGCCGCCGCCGTCGCCGCGGCGTGGGCGGCGTCGGGGGTGCGCTACGTGACCGAGCCCCGCCCGGGCATCGCCGCCGTGCGCAACCGCGCGCTGGACGAGGCCGCCGGGTCGGCGCTGCTGGCCTTCATCGACGACGACGAGCTGCCGCAGGACCGCTGGCTGGAGCTGCTGCTGGCGACGTGGGACCGGAGCCGGGCGGCCGCGGTGTCCGGGCGGGTGCTGGCCGAGTACCAGGGCGAACTGGACCCGTGGCTGCGCGCCGGGGAGTTCTTCCGCCGGCGCAGCCTGCCCACCGGCACCGCGATCGGGACCGCCGCCACCGGCAACCTGCTGCTGGACCTCCGTCAGGTCCGCGCGCACGGCGTCCGCTTCGACGCCGGCCTCGGGCTCGGCGGCGCCGAGGACACCCTGTTCAGCCGGTCCCTGGCCCGGGCCGGCGCCGCGATGGTCTGGTGCGACGAGGCCGTCGTCGTGGACCAGGTGCCGGCCGAGCGGATGACCCGGCGCTGGGTGCTGACCCGCGCCTGGAGCCACGGCAACGCGACCACCCTGACCGACCTGCGGCTGGCCGACGGCCGGGCGGACCGGCTGCGGGCACGGGCCCGGGGCTGCGCCCGCGGTGCGACCCGGGTGGCCGGCGGCGCCGCCCGCTGGAGCGCGGGGCTGCTGCTGCGCTCGCCCCGGCACCAGGCCCGGGGGCTGCGCACGCTGTTGCGCGGCGCCGGCATGGTCGGCGGTGCCCTCGGGCTGGTCTACCAGGAGTACGCCCGAGCCGGTGAGCGACGCTGGGCACTGTGGTCGACGGTGCGGGCGTGAGCGCGGCCGGCCGGCTGGTCCACCGCCTCGCCGCGCCCGCGGGGTCGGTCGTCGGCGTCCGCACCGCCGCCCCGCACGTCGTGCTGACCTTCGACGACGGCCCGGAGCCCGGGGGGACCGACCGGGTGCTCGCCGCGCTGGCCCAGCACGGCGCGACGGCGACGTTCTTCGTGCTGCTGACCAGGGTGGCCCGGCACGGGGGACTGCTCGACGAGGTCGTCGCGGCCGGCCACGAGATCGGCCTGCACGGGGTGGACCACCGCCCGCTGCCGGACTTCCGGGCCACCGAGGTCGCGCGGCGCACCCGCGCCGGCCGTGCCGCGCTCGAGGACCGCACGGGCCGCGCCGTCCGGTGGTTCCGCCCGCCCTACGGCCGGCAGACGCCGCAGTCCTGGCTGGCCGTGCGCAGCGCCGGCCTGGTGCCCGTCATGTGGGGGGCCACGACCTGGGACTGGCGGGACGTCCCGCAGGAGGAACGGGTGGCGAAGGCCCTGTCGGGGTCGACCGCCGGTGCCGTCCTGCTGGCGCACGACGGGATCGCCGGCCCGGACGACGGCGTGGACGACGGCCCGCCGCCGGTCGTGGACCGCGGCGATCTCGTCGACCGGGTGCTGCGCGGCCTGGCCCAGCGGTCGCTGTCCGCCCGGTCGCTGGGGGACGCGCTGGCCAGCGGCGACCTGGTGAAGGCGCCCCGGTTCAGCCGCTGAGCGCGCCCGGCCGCTGAGTGTCTCCGGCCGGACGGCCGGCGGTCAGGACCGGCGGGACCGGACGGCCTGCACGGCCTGGCGGTAGGCGGCCAGGTGCGCCCGACCGGTGGCGTCCCAGTCACGGCGGTGCAGGTCCGGCCTCCGGGCCGGTGGCGTCGCCCGGAGTGCCGCCAGGGCGTCCAGCAGGTGCGCACCGGTGAGGCTGCCCCGGTAGCGGTGCACCCAGCCCGGCCCGACCTCCTCCGCCAGCCGCCGGTTGACGGGGTTGTCGGGGACGAGCACCGGGCGGTCCAGGGACAGCGCGGCCAGGACCCCGCCGGAGTTGTGCATCTCCCGGTAGGGGAGCACCACGAGCTCCGCGCCGGTGATCTCGGTGACCAGCTCGGCGTCGTCGAGGAACGTCAGCGCCAGCGAGAGCCGGTCGTCCCGGGCGGCCGCGCTGCGCAGGGCCTCGGCGAGGTCGTCGGTGGAGGGCTGACCGGCGACCCGGAGGGTCAGGCCCTCCGCCGCGGCAGCGGTCTCGGCGAACGCGGCGACCAGACCGTCGACGTTCTTGTACCGGCGGATCAGCCCGACGAAGGCCAGCCGTCCCCGGACCGCCTCCGCCCGCTGGTGCGGGGCGAACCAGTCCCGGTAGTGCCCGTGCACGATCGTCACCACCGGTGCCGGCCCGGCCACCGGCGTCGACTCGTTGAGGGCGATCCGCAGCGCCGTCCGGCGTTCGGCCCAGCGCAGCAGCAGCACCTCCCGCCGGGAGATGCCCTGGGGCAGGTCCAGGTTGTGCACCGTGCGCACCAGCGGGGTGCGGGTGAGGCTCAGCCGGAGCAGCAGCAGCACGAAGAACAGCTGGCGGACCAGCTTCCGGAGCGGCGTCGAACCGGTGACCAGCGTCTCGGGCCAGTGCACGTGGAAGACGTCGTACGAGCCGAACAGCGCCCGGGCCCGGCTGAACGTCCAGAGCTCGACGTCGGGCAGCGCCGCCAGGCTGCGGCCGAGCATCACCAGGTAGGGGTTGGTCGTCGGTCTCGGCTGCGGGAAGGACTGCAGCACCACGAACGGGCCCTGTGGCCGTGACGACACGTTGCTCCTCCGGGTGCCCCCGCGACGGGGGGCGTTGACGGGTGGTCGGGGCCGCCGGGCGGCGACGCGGATCCCGCCAGCGATCCTCCCCGCCGGGGCCGCGCGGGGCTTCCCCCTTCCGGGGGTCTTCCCGTCCGGAACGGGCTGCCCGCCTGCCGCACCGTGCTTGCATGGTCCGGCCTGGGGCGTGTCCCGGTGTGCCCGGGCAGGCCCTATCGCGACGGAGGAGCAGGTGTCAGCACTCCTCCACCCGCCCGGCGACGGCCCCACCGGCCCCGCGGGCCCGGCGGAACCGGCCGGCCCCACCGGCCCGGTCGCCGCGGTGGACGGCCGCGCGCTGGGCGGTCGCGCCGCCCGTGGCGCCGCCGTGGCCCTCACCGCCCAGGGCCTGCGCATCGGCGTGCAGGTGCTGTCCGTCGTCGTCCTCGCCCGGCTCCTCGCACCGCGGGACTACGGCCTGCTGGCGATGGTGATGGCGGTGATCGGCGTCGCGGACGTCTTCCGCGACCTTGGGCTCTCCACGGCGGCGGTGCAGGCGCGGTCGCTCTCGGCGCAGCAGCGCAGCAACCTGTTCTGGATCAACACCGCCGTCGGCCTGCTGCTCAGCGCCACCACCGTCGCCGTGGCGCCCCTGCTGGCGGCCGCCTACGGCCAGCCCGAGCTCACCGACATGGCCCGGGCGCTGGCGCCGGTGTTCCTGCTCAACGGCCTGACCACCCAGTACCGCGCCGACCTGACCCGCCGGCTGCAGTTCGCCCGGCTCGCCGTCGCCGACGTGGCGGCGCCGGTCGTGGCGCTGCTGGCCGCGGTGTCCGCGGCGCTGCTGGGGGCCGGGTACTGGGCCCTGGTCGTGCAGCAGCTGGTGCAGTACCTGGTGGTGATGCTGCTCGTCGTCTCCGCCGGGCGGTGGCTCCCGCGCCGGCCGGACCGGCGGACCGACATGGGGGGGCTGCTCCGCTTCGGCTGGAACATGGTCGGCATCGAGCTGATCGGCTACGCGGGCAAGAACGTCGACTCGCTGCTGATCGGCGGCCGCTTCGGCGCCGGCGCGCTGGGGCTGTACAACCGCGCGTTCCAGCTGCTCATGGTCCCGCTGGGCCAGCTGCGGGCGCCCACCACCCAGGTGGCCCTGCCGGTGCTGTCCTCCCTGCAGGAGGACCCGGAGCGCTACGCGACCTACCTGCGGCGGGGTCAGCTCGCGCTCGGCTACACCCTCGTGGTCGGGATGGGGGCGGTGGCCGGCGCCGCCGACCCGGTGACGGCGGTGTTCCTCGGCCCGCAGTGGGACGAGGTGACCCCGCTGCTGCGGCTGCTCGCGCTCGGGGGCGGGTTCCAGACGCTGGCGTTCGTCGGCTACTGGGTGTACCTGTCCCGCGGCCTGACCGGGCAGCTCGTGCGCTTCTCGCTGTTCGAGACCTCGGTGCGCATCGCGTGCATCGTGGTGGGCAGCGGGTTCGGGCTGACCGGGGTCGCCGCCGGGTTCGCCCTCGCGCCCGCGCTGACCTGGCCGCTGTCCTTCTGGTGGCTGTCGCGGCACGCGCCGATCCCGTTGCCCGCCCTGCTCGCCGGCGGCGCCCGGATCGTGCTGGTGGCCGCGGTGGTCGGCAGCGCCTCCTGGGGGGCCACCCTCGCCGTGCCCGGCCCGCCGGTGGCGGCGCTCGGTGCCGCCGCGGTGGCCGGCGCCGCGGTCCTCCTCCTGCTGGGGCTCGCCCCCGGGCCGTTCCGCGACGACGAGCGCGGGGTGCTGGACATCGCCCGGCTCGCCCTGCGGCGCCGCTCCGCACGCCCCGGCGGCGATCCGGACGGCGGGCGGGGGCCCCGGTGAGCGGAGGGCTGGCCCTGGCCGGCGCGGAGGTGGACTCGCTCGTCCGGATGGCGGCTGCCGCCGCCGTCGCCGTGCTGGGCATGCTCGTGCTCCGCCGGGCGCCCCGGCTGGCCTTCGCCGGCTGGCTGCTCGTGCTCTGCGCGGCGCCGGTGTGGGTCGGGATCCAGGTGGGCGTGTACTTCGAGCCCCAGGTGCTGATGACGCTCGCGGTGCTGGCGGCGCTGTTCCCCCTGCGGCGGGCGCTCCCGGTCCGGCTCTCGGGCGCCGACGTCCTGGTGCTGGGCTTCCTCGGGTCGGCGCTGGTCCCCGTTGCGCTGGGCGGGGCGACGCTGAGTGCGGTCTTCGTGCTGCTGGTGCAGTGGGCGGGCGCCTACGCACTGGGCCGGCTGGTGGTCCACCGGCTGAGCCTGGCCTGGGTGCAGGGCGCGATCGCGGTGGCCTTCTCGGTGGTGGCGGTGCTCGCGCTGGTCGAGTTCGCCGTGCACTGGAACCCGTTCGTCTCCCTGCCGGGCGGTGGCGCGCTGCACGACGCCTGGTCACCCATCCAGGACCGGGGTGGGCTGCCCCGGGCCGAGGGGGCCTTCGGCCACTCGATCGCGCTGGGTGGGAGCCTGGCGCTCGCGCTGCCCATCACGCTGGCGGCGCCGTTCCGGTCCGGCGTCCGGCTCGCCATGGCGCTGCTCATGGCCGCGGCCTGCGCCGGCACCTTCAGCCGGATCGGGCTGGGCACCGCCGCCCTGGGGATCGCCCTGTCGCTGATCGCTGCGCGCACGTCCCTGCCGACCCGGCTGCGGGTGGTGCTGACCGGCGGTCTGGTCGTGGTGGGCGCCGCGGTCGGCCCGCTGCTGAGCCGGGTCTTCGCCGCCGCCGGCGACGAGGCCACCGGGAGCGCCGGCTACCGGCGGGACCTGCTCGAGCTGGTCGGCGGCATCCGGCCGCTGGGCCTGTCCCCGCTCTACGCGCGCTCGCCGACGGGGGAGGTCACCTACGGCGCCTTCCGGTCGATCGACAACAGCCTGCTGCTGCTCGGGCTGACCTACGGCTGGATCCCGCTGGTGTGCCTGCTGCTGGCCCTGCTGCTCGCCGTGGGGGCGGTGCTGTCCCGGCGGGCGACCGCGCCGACGATCGCCCTGGTGGCCCAGGTGCCCGCGCTGGTCTCGGTCGCCCTGATCACCCAGTACTCCGGCTGGCTGTGGTTCGTGGCGGGCCTCGCGGTGGCCAGCCAGGTCCTCACCGCGGGTGACCGCCGGCCGGTGGCGGGCGCGGCGGGCGATGACCCGGCGGGAGCGTCGGCGCGAGCCGGTGAACAGGCCTCACCCGTGCTGGTGAACGGACCTTCCGCCGGCTCCACCGCCGGTTACGTTCGTCGCAGGGAGTGATCGACCGGGTCACGACACGGGGGAGGACGTCATCGTGACGGTGCACGGTCTGGTGACGATCGTGAGGCGGTACCTCCTGGTCCTGGTGGTCTGCACCGCCCTGGGCGGGGGCGGGGCGCTGGCGCTGAGCCTGCTGGCCACGCCGGCGTACACCTCGCAGGCCTCGCTGTTCGTCTCCCTCGAGGCCGCCGGCTCGGCCAACGACCTCGCGCAGGGCTCCACGTTCACCCGCGACCAGATGGCCTCCTACAGCACCCTGGCCACCACGCCGGCGGTGCTGGAGCCGGTGATCGCCGAGCTCGGCCTGGACACCGACGCCCGCGCACTCGCGCGGCAGGTCAGCGCCTCCCCGGCCAACGACACGGTCATCCTGCAGGTCGAGGCGACCTCCGGGTCGGCGACCGAGGCGGCCGGCATCGCCAACGCGGTGGCCGGCCAGCTCTCCCGGGTCATCGAGGAGGTCGCTCCGGCGGGCACCGAGGGCAGGGCGACGGTCCGGGTGACCACCGTCGCGCCGGCGGCGGTCCCGGAGTTCGCGTCCTCGCCGAACACCCGGGTGAACGTCGCGGCCGGCCTGGTGCTGGGCCTCGCGCTCGGCCTGCTGTGCGCCTGGCTGCGCGAGACCCTCGACACCCGGGTGCGCGACCAGGCCGGGCTGGCCAAGGTGACCCAGCTGCCGCTCATCGGCAGCATCGGCGACCTGGCCGGCCACGGCACCCGCCCGGTGGTGGTCCAGGTCGACCCGCACAGCCCGCAGGCGGAGTCCTTCCGCCAGCTCCGGACGAACCTGCAGTTCCTCGGCCTGTCGCCGGACCCGGTCTCCGGTGCCGATGGCGGTCCCCGGACCCTGGTGGTCACCTCGGCCCGGGCGGGCGAGGGCAAGTCGACCGTGGCGGCCAACCTGGCGGTGGCGATGGCCGAGACCGGGGCGCGAGTCCTGCTCGTCGACGCCGACCTCCGCCGGCCGACGGTGGCCGGCCTCCTCGGCCTGGAGGGCGCCGCGGGGCTCACCACGGTGCTCAGCGGCCGGGCCGCCCTGGCCGACGTGGTCCAGCCCTGGGGGCCGATGCGGCTGGACGTGCTCACCTCGGGGACGACCCCGCCGAACCCCACCGAGCTGCTCGGGTCGCCCGCGATGATCAGGCTGCTGGACGAGATGGCCGGCGCCTACGAGTTCGTGGTCCTGGACGCCGCCCCCTTGCTGGCGGTCGCCGACGCGGCGGTGCTCGCCCACCGCACCGACGGCACCGTGCTGGTCGCCAACGTCCGGCAGGCCCGCCGTCCCCAGCTCGCCGAAGCGCTCGAGAACCTGGAGAAGGTCGGCGCCCGGGTGCTCGGCGTGGTCCTCAACGGCGTCCGGCGGGACGAGCAGGTGTACGCCTACCAGCGCCGCCAGGACGACGGCGTCGTCGACGTCATCCCCGATGCACCGCCGTCGTCCCCCCGGCCGGAGGAGCCGGCCGGCCCCGGCCAGCGGGTGGCCGGGGCCGGCCCGGCCCGGCCCGGCGCCGCGCTCCCGGACGCCCGCGTCGGCGCCGGTTCCCGGGGACGGAGCAGCGGGCGGTGAGCCCCGCCGACGGCCAGGGCGCCGCGGCCACGCGCCCCTTCTCGGTGCTGGTGGTCTGCACCGGCAACGTCTGCCGGTCGCCGCTGTACGAGGCGCTGCTGCGTCGCGGACTGGGCGACGGCAGCGACGTGCAGGTGACCAGCGCCGGGGTCCACGCCCGGGTGGGGGACGCGGTCGACCCGCGCATCGCCCGGCTCGTCGACGTCCCGTTCGACGGGTTCGTCGCCCGGCAGGTGACCCGGGACGCCCTGGTCGCCGCCGACCTCGTGCTGACCATGACCAGGGACCAGCGCCAGGCGGTCGTCTCGGCCGTTCCCGCTGCCGTGCGCCGGACCTTCACCGCGCGGGACCTGGCCGACCTCGCGCGCCTCGCGTCCGCCGGCCGGGCGTTCGCGGCGGAGGGCCCGGACTCGCGGCGGCTGCGGGCACTGCTGGCCGCGGTGCCGGCGGTCCGGCCGCTGCGCACCCCGGGCCCCAGCGACATCGAGGACCCCTACGGCCGCGGCGACGAGGCCTACGCACTCGCCGTGCGGGCGGTGCGTGGCGCGGTCGACGACCTGGTGCGCGCGATGCGCGGGGCACCCGCGTCCGTCCCGGCCGGGGACGACGGGGCACTGCCGGACTGAGCCGCCGGCCGGCGTGCGCCGCCCGGCCCGACGAGGTGGCCGTGACGGCTGCCCGCCCGGGCCGCGAGCCCGCCCGGGCCGCGAGCCCGTCCGGGCCGCAGGGGTCAGATCCGGGAGAGGGCGTCGCGCAGGATCGTGCTGGACGTGTGCTCGGTGTAGGGGAAGTAGTGGATGCTCACGCCCACCTCGGCGAACTGCTGCTCGAGGGCGTTCCACTTGGGGGTCCCGCGCCAGTCGTCGCCCACGAACATGACGTCGAAGCCGATCTCCTGCCAGGCGGCGAACTTGTCCATGGAGGTCTGCGCCACGACCCGGTCCACGTGGCGGACGCTCTCCACGATGCGCCGGCGCTCGGCGAAGGGGACCACCGGGGTCTTGCCCTTCACCGCGAGGGACAGCTCGTCGGTGGTGACGCCGACGACGAGCTGGGTGCACTCGGCCCTGGCCCGCTCCAGCAGGTTCAGGTGACCGATGTGGAACAGGTCGTAGACGCCGGTCGTGTAGCCGATGCGATGGCCGCCGCTCATCGCACGATCCCGTGGTCCACGTTCGCCCCGTTCCTCGAATGTCCGGCCGGTGCCCGGGCAGCGTGCACGCCCGGCGCCGGAGCCTGCTGTCGATGCTAGGTCGGCTCAGGTCGCCCGGACCCCTCTCCACCTGCACGTTCACCCGATGGAGCGGGGTGGAGGGCAGGAATGCCGGCGCCGGGGGCACTCCCTCGGGGGAGGCCCGCACCGGCGCCGCCGGGTCGCGTCCGACGAGGCCGGAGCGGCCCCGCGCGCCCCTGGCAGCCGGTCTAACCTGGATGCGGCCCCCGCGCGCGCATCAGGCGCGCCCCGCCACCGGTCGGAGTCCCGGTGACGGCTGAGGCGGGCCGCCGACCCAGGAGTTGCCCCCGTGAGCTTGCGCGGCGTGCTCGACGTCGTCCTGACCGACGCCGGTGTTGCCTCCCTGGTGGGACGGGCCGGCTCTGCCGAGCTGGCCGTCACCGCCCCGCCGGCGGTGCAGCCGCTGGTCGCCGCCGCCCTGGCCGCCGACCGGCCGGGTGCCGGGGTGCCCGTGCTGGTGGTCACCGCGGGGGAGCGCGACGCCGACGCGGTCGCCGCCCAGCTGCGCTGCTTCGTCCCCGACCGCCGGGTCGAGGTGTTCCCCGCCTGGGAGACGCTGCCGCACGAGCGGCTCAGCCCCCGCGCGGACACCGTCGGCCGGCGCCTGGCCGTGCTGCGCGACCTGACGCACCCCGGGGAGAACGGCACGATCGACGTGCTGGTCGCCCCGGTGCGCAGCGTGCTGCAGCCGCTGGCCCCCGGCCTGGGCGACCTGGTGCCGGTGGAGCTGGCACCCGGGCAGACCGCCGACCTCGACGACGTCGCCCGGGCGCTGGCCGACGCCGCCTACACCCGCGTCGAGCTGGTGGAGAAGCGCGGCGAGTTCGCCGTCCGCGGTGGCCTGGTCGACGTCTTCCCGCCCACCGAGCCGCACCCGGTGCGCGTGGAGTTCTGGGGCGACGAGGTCGACGAGCTGCGGTACTTCTCCGCCGCCGACCAGCGCTCCCTGGACGAGCGGCCCGACCGGCTGTGGGCACCGCCGTGCCGGGAGCTGCTGCTCACCGCCGACGTCCGGGCCCGCGCCGCCCAGCTGGCGGTCGACCACCCGGAGCTCGCCGAGGTCGCCGGCAAGCTCGCCGAGGGCATCGCGGTGGAGGGCATGGAGTCGCTCACCCCCGCGCTGATCGGCGACTCCCGGATGGAGCTGCTCACCGACCTCGTCGCCCGCGGCACGCACGTGCTGGTCTGCGACCCCGAGCGGGTGCGCAGCCGCGCCGCGGACCTGGTGCGCACCGCCGAGGAGTTCCTCGCCGCCTCCTGGCAGACCGCCGCGGAGGCCGGGCAGGCGCCGATCGACCTGGGCGCGTCGTCCTTCCGGGACCTGGCCGACGTCGCCGACGCCGCGCGCGGCCGCGGGCTGCCCTGGTGGACGACGGGCGTGTTCACCCTGGCCCCGGACGACGACGATGCGCAGGTGACCCTGGACGCCACCGGCGTCGAGCGGTTCCACGGCGACCAGGAGCGCGCCTTCGACCAGTTCCGCCGGTGGGGCCGCGACGGCTGGCGCACCGTGCTCACCTTCGCCGGCCCGGGCCCCGCCCAGCGCGCCGCCGACCAGCTCACCGAGGCCGACCTGGGCGCCCGGCTGGTGCCGGGCATCGAGACCGCCCCCGAGGCCGGGGCGCCGTTCGTCACCCAGGGCAACCTGGAGACCGGCTTCGCGTTCCCCGGCGTCGGGATCGCGCTGGTCACCGAGGGCGACCTCACCGGCCAGCGGGGCACGTCGATGAAGGACGCCACCAAGATGCCGGCCCGGCGGCGCAACGCCGTCGACCTGGTGCAGCTGCAGCCCGGCGACCTGGTGGTGCACGAGCAGCACGGCATCGGCCGGTACGTGGAGATGGTCAGCCGCACCGTGCACGGCGGGCAGCGCGACTACCTGATCGTCGAGTACGCGCCGGGCAAGCGGAACCAGCCGCCGGACCGGCTGTTCGTGCCGACCGACTCCCTGGACCAGCTCACCCGCTACGTCGGCGGGGAGGCCCCGGCGCTGTCCAAGCTCGGCGGCGCCGACTGGACCAAGACGAAGAACCAGGCGCGCAAGGCGGTCAAGCAGATCGCCGCGGAGCTGATCCGGCTGTACTCGGCCCGGATGGCCACGAAGGGGCACGCCTTCGGCCCGGACACCGTCTGGCAGCGCGAGCTGGAGGACGCCTTCCCCTTCCAGGAGACCCCCGACCAGCTCGCCGCGATCGACGAGGTCAAGGCGGACATGATGAACCCGGTCCCGATGGACCGGATCATCTGCGGCGACGTCGGCTACGGGAAGACCGAGATCGCCGTCCGGGCGGCGTTCAAGGCCGTGCAGGACGGCAAGCAGGTCGCCGTCCTGGTGCCGACGACGCTGCTGGCCAACCAGCACTACAAGACCTTCGCCGAGCGGTTCGCCCAGTTCCCGGTGACCGTCGCCGTCCTGTCGCGCTTCCAGTCGACCGCGGAGTCCAACGAGACGCTGCGCAAGCTGGCCGACGGTGAGATCGACGTCCTGGTCGGCACCCACCGGCTGCTGCAGCCCACCACCCGGTTCAAGGAGCTGGGGCTGGTGATCGTCGACGAGGAGCAGCGCTTCGGCGTCGAGCACAAGGAGTACCTGAAGACGATGCGGACGGCGGTGGACGTGCTGTCGATGTCCGCGACGCCGATCCCGCGCACCCTGGAGATGAGCCTCACCGGCATCCGGGAGATGTCGACGATCCTCACCCCGCCGGAGGAGCGGCACCCGGTGCTCACCTACGTGGGGGCCTGGGACGACAAGCAGATGGCGGCGGCGATCCGCCGGGAGCTGCTGCGCGACGGCCAGGTCTTCGTGATCCACAACCGGGTGCAGTCGATCGACAAGGCCGCGGCGAAGATCCGCACCCTGGTGCCCGAGGCCCGGGTGGCGGTCGGCCACGGGCAGATGAAGGAGCACGAGCTCGAGAGGATCATGGTCGGCTTCTGGGAGAAGGAGTACGACGTCCTGGTCGCCACCACGATCGTCGAGTCGGGGCTGGACATCCCCAACGCCAACACCCTGATCGTCGACCGGGCCGACACCTTCGGCCTCTCCCAGCTGCACCAGATCCGCGGCCGGGTCGGCCGTGGCCGGGAGCGGGCCTACGCCTACTTCACCTACGACCCGTCGCGGCCGCTGACCGAGACCTCGGTCGACCGGCTGACCACCATCGCGCACAACACCGACCTGGGCGCGGGCATGGCGGTGGCGATGAAGGACCTGGAGATCCGCGGCTCGGGCAACCTGCTGGGCGGGGAGCAGTCCGGCCACATCGCCGGCGTCGGCTTCGACCTGTACGTCCGGCTGGTCGGTGAGGCGGTCACCGACTACCGGGCGCAGATCTCCGGCGAGGAGGCGCCCGCCGAGCCGCTGGAGGTCCGGGTCGACCTGCCGGTCGACGCGCACCTGCCGCACGACTACGTCCCCGGCGAGCGGCTGCGGATGGAGGCCTACCGCAAGGTCGCGAGCGTGCAGGACGACGACCAGGCGCAGGCGGTGCTCGACGAGCTCACCGACCGCTACGGTGCCCCGCCGGCGCCGGTGCTCAACCTGCTCGCGGTCGCCCGGTTCCGCGCCGCGATGCGCCGGCTCGGCGTCACCGAGGTGTCGATGCAGGGGCGCAACGTCCGGGTCGGCCCGGTCGACCTGCGGGAGAGCCAGCAGATGAAGCTGGCCCGGCTCGCCGACGGCGCCAGCTACAAGCCCGCCGTCCGGACCGTGTCGCTCAAGGTGCCGGTGGGGCCGGACCGGCGCACCCCGCTGCGCGACGTCGCCCTGCTGGAGAAGCTGCACGCGCTGCTGTCCGCCGTGCTCGAGCCACCGGTGGCCGTCGCCTCCTGACCCACGCCCCGAGCGGAGGGCGACGCAGGTCACACTCCTGTGGGACGCTGCGGCGCGTGACCCCCCGCAGAGCCCTCGCCGTGCTCGCCGCCGGGCTGGTCGCGGTCGCCCCGCTGGCCGGCTGCCGCTCCTCACCCACGGTCGCCGCCTACGTGGGTGAGGAGCAGATCGGCGTCACGGAGCTGGACGACGCCGTCGATTCGCGGCTGGCCGACCCGGCGATCGCCGAGTACGCGGCGGGGGAGCGGGCCGACTACGCGCGGCAGGTGCTGTCCCTGCGCATCGACGAGCAGGTCCACGACGAGGCGGCCCGCCGGCTCGACGTCGAGGTCACCGACGCCGAGGTGCGCGACCGGATCGCCGAGCTGCTCGGCCCCGTCCCGCCCGAGGCCGTGTACGCGCAGGTCGCCGAGCAGCAGGGTGCGACCCCCGAGGACGTGTTCTCCAGCGTCCGCCAGGAGCTGCTGCGCCCCCGGCTGGCGGAGGCCGCCGGGCGGGCCGACCTCTCCGAGGCCGGGCTGCGCGCCCGGTACGAGGAGCTCCGCCCGCAGCTGCAGCAGCTGGCCGTCGGCTTCGTCACCGTGCCCGACCAGGCCACCGCCGACGCGGTGCTCGCCCGGCTGGTGGCCGACCCGGCCGGCTACCCGGCGGTGGCCGCGGAGTTCCCCGGCCAGGGCACGCTGCCCCAGGTGCAGACCACGACGCCCCAGGCGGTGACCGGGCCGCTGGCCGAGGCCTTCGCCGCCACCCCCGCCGGCCAGGGCTTCACCCTGCCGCGGCAGCAGGCCGGCGGGGTGGTCGTCGGGTTCGTCGCGGACCGCACCGAGCCGTCCTTCGCCGACGTCCGCGACCAGCTGGCCGAGCAGGCGCGGCAGGAGGCCGGGGAGCTGGGCGCCGCGGTGGTCGCCGAGGTCCGCGACGACCTGGACCCGGTGGTGAACCCCCGCTACGGGGTCCTCGACGAGGCCCGGGTCGTCACCCTTCCCGACGGCGTGGTCCAGCTCCCGGCCGACGGCGACGCGGTGGCTGCCGGAGACTGAGCGGGTGCCGATCGCCCTGCTGGTCACCGTCAGCCCCCGTCTGCCCGGACTGCTCGCCCCCGCCGGCTGGCGCGCGGTCACCACCGCGCCGCTGGTGCTGGCCCTGCCCGGAGCCGCGGCCACGGCCGCCGCGCTGCGCGCCGAGGGCGAGCCGGTCACCGACGTGGCCGACCCGGCCGAGGCGGCGAGCGCGGCGGCGCCGGTCGCGGACACCGTGCTGCTGGCCACCCCGGAGGAGGCCGCCGGCTGGACGGTGGTGCCACGGGTCGCCGGTGCACCCGAGCCGCCCGGCGCCCGGCTGCTGGACGTCGTCGCCGTGATGGACCGGCTGCGCTCGCCCGGCGGCTGCCCGTGGGACGCCGAGCAGACCCACGCCTCCCTCCGCGGCTACCTGCTCGAGGAGGCGCACGAGGCCTACGACGCGATCGTCGACGAGGACCCGGTCGCGATGCGCGAGGAGCTCGGCGACGTGCTGCTGCAGGTGGCCTTCCACGCCCGGGTCGCCGCGGAGGCCGCCCCGGGCCGGCGCTTCGACGTCGACGACGTCGCCGCCGAGCTGGTCGACAAGCTGGTGCGCCGCCACCCGCACGTCTTCGCCGACGCGGGACCGCGGGACGTGGCGCAGGTCGAGGCCGGCTGGGACGAGATCAAGAAGGCCGAGAAGCAGCGGCGCTCGCCCACCGAGGGCGTCTCCCGCTCGCAGCCGGCGACCTCCTGGGGCGCGGCCCTGGCCGGCCGGGCCGAGCGCGCCGGGCTGCCGACGCCACCGGCCGGGGAGCTGGCCGCCCGGGACACCGACGAGCTCGGCACGCTGCTGCTGGGGCTGGTGGTCGCCGCCCGCCGGCGCGGCTGGGACGCCGAGGACGCGCTGCGCGCCGCCGTCCGCCGGTACGCCGACGAGCTGGACGCAGCAGCGGCCGCCCGGGCAGGGGAGCACCCCGCCGGGTGAGGTGACGCGGCGGGCCGGTGGCGGCCCCCCTAGCGTGGAGGGCTGGCCGAGTTCCCCCGTGCGGAAGGAGTCGCCCCGCGTGCCCACGACACTGCTCGCCGCCGATGACGGCACCGTGACCGAGGCGCTGCCCACCAGCACCTGGCTGCTGCTGGTGGTCGTCGCCGGTGCCGCCCTGGTCGCCTGGCTGATCGCCCTGGCCGTCGGGGTGGTGATCGCCCGGTTCGCCCGCCGCTCGCCGGCGCTGGCCGACCTGTCCCGTCGCGGCCGCCGGCCGTTCCGGCTGTTCTGCGTGCTGCTCGCGGTCACCGTCGTGCTCGACGCGGCGCCCGGGGTGGGCGCCTGGCGGGACGTCGTCGTGCGGGTGCTCGGGCTGGCGCTGATCGGCGTGGCCGCCTGGCTCGTCGCCGCGGGTGCCTTCGTGGTCGAGGACCTGGCGCTGGCCCGCTACGACGTCGACGTCGTGGACAACCGGCACGCCCGCCGGGTGCGCACCCAGGTGACCCTGGTCCGCCGGCTCACCGTGGCGGTGATCGCCGTCCTCGCGGTCGCCGGGATGCTGCTGACCTTCCCCTCCGCCCGGGCCGCCGGCACCAGCATCCTGGCCAGCGCCGGGCTGCTCTCCGTCGTCGCCGGGCTGGCCGCGCAGACCTCACTGGCCAACGTCTTCGCCGGGATGCAACTGGCCTTCACCGACGCCATCCGGGTCGACGACGTGGTGGTCATCGAGGACGAGTGGGGGCGGATCGAGGAGATCACGCTGACCTACGTCGTCGTGCACATCTGGGACGACCGGCGCCTGGTGCTGCCCTCGACCTACTTCACCACCACGCCGTTCCAGAACTGGACCCGCAAGGAGTCCGCCGTCCTCGGGTCGGTGGAGCTCGACGTCGACTGGCGCGTCCCGTTCGACGAGATGCGCACCGAGCTGGTCCGGCTGGTCGAGGGCAACGAGCTGTGGGACGGGCGGGTGCAGGTGCTGCAGGTGACCGACGCCGTCGGCTCGGTGGTGCGGGTCCGGGTGCTGGTCAGCGCCAAGGACGGGCCCACCCTGTTCGACCTGCGCTGCCACGTGCGTGAGGGCCTGGTCGGGTGGCTGCAGCGGGAGCACCCCGACGGGCTCCCGCGGGTGCGCTACGAGGGCGTCGCCGGCCCGCTGACGCCGTCGCCGGCCGCCGGTCCGCCCGCGCCGGACCAGCCGGCCCGACCGGCCCCGTCGCCCACCCGGCCCACCCCGCTCCCGGTGGACGACGGGCAGCGGCCCGCGCCCGCCCCGGGGCCGCAGACCGGCCTGTTCACCGGCAGCATCGAGGCCCTCGAGCGGTCCCGGGCGTTCACCGGTCCCAGCGAGGAGGAGCTGGCCGAGCGCAGCCGCGAGGACGACGAGCGGGCCGAGCGGCGGCCGACGGGGGAGTGACCGGGGGCCGGGCTCAGCCCGCCCGGGTGGCCTGCGGGTCGGAGCCGAGCAGCTGGGGCAGCCAGAACAGCACGGCCGCCGACACCGCCGTCGCCAGCAGGAAGCCGCCGGTGCCGCTGTCCATCACGTAGGCCCACAGCAGGCCCACACCGGGTGCGCCGAAGGGCAGCACGGCGTCGGCCCGCGCCTGCCGGAGCAGGCCGACGTCACCGGCAGCCGGGTCGACCGGGGCCGGGCGCAGCTCACCGCGCGGCGGACGGCGGCGCAGCCGCCCGGAGGGCCACAGCTCGGCGCCGTCGACCACCGGCAGCACCAGCCGGGCGTGGGCCGGGTCGCCGTGGACCTCGACCGTGGTGTCCGGGACCAGCCGGGCCAGCTCCGGCGACCAGTGCACCGGCAGCCAGCGCAGGCCGGCGGAGGTGGACAGCTCCAGCCAGCTGCGCACCAGCAGGCCCTGCCGCAGGACCAGGTGCGCGGCCGGCAGCCGGGTCGCCGGGCGCCGACGCAGCCGGGGGCGGCCGACCAGCCGGGCGACGGTCAGCGCGGTGGCGGCCAGGACGACGACGGCGACCACGACCAGGCCGAAGACGACGTCGGCCAGCGCGGCGGAGGCGGCGTCCCCGTCGGCGTGCAGCGGCACCGGGCCGCCGTCCGCCAGCGCGTTCGCGGCGTACCGGACGGTGACCTGGGCGCCCACCGGCACGTCCTGCGGCTCGGCCAGCTCCAGCCGGCCGGTCAGCTCCGTGCCTCCGGGACCCGGGAACCGCAGGACCAGGCCGCGGTCCCCGGGCGGGGCGCCGACGCCGGTGACCGTGGCGACGGTCGTGGTGTCGGCGGCGGCCAGCGGCGCCCGCAGCTCGGGGACGCGCGCCGCCAGCAGCGCCAGGGCCACCAGCCCGACGACGAGCAGCGGCACCAGGCCCAGCAGCAGCTGGCGGCCGGCCCGCCGGTGCGGGCGCGGCGTCGGGGGAGCGCTCACCGGCGCCATGTTCCCAGGTGGCGCCGCAGGTCGGGCGCGCGTCCCCGGCCCGGGCGCCGGCGGCTCCGGCGAGGGAGTGCCACACCCGGGCGGCGGCTGACTAGGCTGCGAGCCGTGGCCAGCATCGATGCAGTAGGCGCGCGGGAGATCCTCGACTCGCGCGGTAACCCGACCGTGGAGGTCGAGGTCGCCCTCGACGACGGCACGATCACCCGTGCGGCGGTCCCGAGCGGCGCCTCCACCGGCGCATTCGAGGCGGTCGAGCTCCGCGACGGAGGCGACCGCTACAACGGCAAGGGCGTGACCAAGGCCGTCGACAACGTCCTCGACGTCATCGGGCCGGAGCTCGTCGGCTACGAGGCGTCCGAGCAGCGGCTGGTCGACCAGCGCCTGCTCGACCTCGACGGCACCCCGAACAAGGAGCGGCTGGGCGCCAACGCGATCCTCGGCGTCAGCCTCGCCGTCGCCAAGGCCGCGGCCGAGTCCGCCGGCCTGCCGCTGTTCCGCTACGTCGGCGGGCCCTCGGCACACCTGCTCCCCGTGCCGATGATGAACATCCTCAACGGTGGCGCCCACGCCGACAGCAACGTCGACGTCCAGGAGTTCATGATCGCCCCCATCGGGGCGGCCACCTTCGCCGAGGCGCTGTCGGTCGGCGCGGAGACCTACCACGCGCTGAAGTCCGTGCTGAAGAAGCGCGGCCTGGCCACCGGGCTGGGCGACGAGGGCGGATTCGCCCCCGACCTGCCGAGCAACCGGGACGCCCTGGACCTGATCGCCGAGGCGGTGGAGAAGGCCGGCTACACCGTCGGCACCGACATCGCCTTCGCCCTCGACGTCGCCGCGACCGAGTTCCACAGCGACGCCGGGTACGCCTTCGAGGGCAAGACCCTCTCGGCCGACCAGCTCGTCGAGTACTACCGCGGCCTGGTCGACGCCTACCCGGTCGTCTCGATCGAGGACCCGCTGTCCGAGGAGGACTGGGCCGGCTGGGTCGCGATGACCGAGGCGCTCGGCGACCGCGTGCAGATCGTCGGCGACGACCTGTTCGTCACCAACCCCGCGCGGCTGGCCGACGGCATCGAGAAGGGCGCGGCGAACGCGCTGCTGGTCAAGGTCAACCAGATCGGCACGCTCACCGAGACCCTCGACGCGGTCAACCTCGCCCACCGCAGCGGCTACCGCTCGATGATGAGCCACCGTTCCGGCGAGACCGAGGACACCACGATCGCCGACCTCGCCGTCGCCACCGACTGCGGGCAGATCAAGACCGGCGCCCCGGCCCGCAGCGAGCGCGTGGCCAAGTACAACCAGCTGCTCCGGATCGAGGAGGAGCTGGACGACGCCGCGCGCTACGCCGGCGCCGCCGCGTTCCCGCGGCTGGCCCGTAGCTGACGACGCCGTGAGCACCGCCCGCACCCGCCGCGGTCGGCCCGGTGGCGCTCGCCGCCGGGCCTCCTCGCGGCCGGTGCGGGCGGCTGCCCGCAGCAGCGGGGGCAGCCGGCCCGGACGGCGCAGCACGCGCAGCCCGGGCCGCGCCGCCACCGCCCGCCGCGGTCCCCGTGTCACCGGCCGGGCCGTCCTGCTCGGCGCCCTGGTGCTGCTCCTCGCGCTCACCCTGGCCGGCCCGCTGCGCCAGTACGTCGCCGGCCGTCAGCAGCTGGCCGAGCTCGCCGCCGAGCACGACGCGCTCGCCACCCGGGCCGAGCAGCTGCAGGCCCAGCTCGACCGGCAGACCGACCCCGCCTACATCGCCCAGCGGGCCCGCGAGCGGCTCACCTACGTGCTCCCCGGTGACCGGCTGGTCGTCGTCGGGGACGCCGGCGACCCGGGGGACACCGCCGACGCCCCCGCCCAGGCGCCCCGCTCCGACGACCCGGTGCCCTGGTACGAGGGCCTGCTCGGCTCGGTGGCAGCCGCCGACGCCGACCCCGCGGCAGCGGGGGAGTGACCCCTCCCGCAGCAGAAGGCCCCTCTTCACCACCCTTCGCGAGCTCAGGGTGGTGCCCGGGAGGGGGCCGTGACGGAACGGTCGAGGCGCTGCCGCAGACTCTTGGGGTGTCCACACCTGAGCCGGCGCCGGTCTCCCCGCCCGTCACGGCCGAGGACCGCGCCGTCGTCGCCCGCCAGCTCGGCCGCCCGCCGCGCGCCCTGGTGGGGGTGGCCCACCGCTGCCCCTGCGGGCAGCCGGACGTGGTGGAGACCTCGCCGCGGCTGGAGGACGGCACGCCGTTCCCGACGCTGTACTACCTGACCTGCCCACGGGCCAGCGCCGCCGCGAGCCGGCTGGAGTCGGCCGGCCGGATGAAGGAGTGGCAGGCCGAGCTCGGCACCGACCCGGAGCTGGCCGCCGGCTACCAGGCCGCGCACGAGTCCTACCTGGCCACCCGGGACGCCCGTGACGTGCTGCCCACCCGGGCCACCGCCGGCGGGATGCCCGACCGGGTCAAGTGCCTGCACGCCCTGGCCGGCCACGCGCTGGCCGTGGGGCCGGGGGTGAACCCGATCGGCGACCGCGCCGTGGCCCAGATGGGGGAGTGGTGGTCCGCCGGGCCCTGCGCCCAGCCCAGCCCGGACGACCCGGAGGACGTGCGATGACGCGGGTGGCCGCGATCGACTGCGGCACCAACTCGATCCGGCTGCTGGTCGCCGACGTGCCGCCGGAGGGCGCGCACACCGACCTGCTGCGGCGGATGGAGGTGGTCCGCCTCGGCCAGGGCGTGGACGCGACCGGCCGGCTGGCGCCGGAGGCGATCGAGCGCACCCGCCGGGTGCTGGCCGAGTACGCCGTGCAGGCCCGCGAGCTGGGCGCCGAACGGGTGCGGATGGTCGCCACCAGCGCCACCCGGGACGCCGCCAACCGGGCGGACTTCGAGCAGATGGTGCTGGCGACGCTCGGGCAGCTGCCCGACGTCGTCCCGGGGGTCGAGGAGGCGGAGCTCTCCTACCTGGGCGCCACCGCGTCGCTGGCCGCCGCCGCGACCGCACACGGGGTCGCTGCGCCGCGCCCGCCGTTCCTGGTCGTCGACATCGGCGGCGGGTCGACCGAGTTCGTGCTCGGCGACGCCACCGGCGTGCGGGCGGCCCGGTCGGTGGACGTGGGCTGCGTCCGGCTCACCGAGCGGCACCTGCACAGCGACCCGCCCCCGCCGGACGAGGTGCAGGGCGCCGAGGCCGACGTCCGGGCGGCGCTGGAGCTGGTGCGGGCGGCCGTGCCGGTCGGCGAGGCGGCCACCCTGGTGGGGCTCGCCGGGTCGGTGACGACCGTTGCGGCGCTGGCCCTGGAGCTGCCCGGCTACGACCCGGACGCCATCCACGGCTCGCGGATCCCGGTCGGCGCCGTCCGCTCGGTCACCGCCGGGCTGCTGTCGGCCACCCGGGCACGCCGGGCCGCCTCCCCGGTGATGCACCCCGGCCGGGTCGACGTGATCGGCGCCGGCTCGCTGGTGCTGCGGGTGATCATGGACGCGCTCGACTTCGACGAGGTCGTCGTCAGCGAGCACGACATCCTCGACGGCATCGCCCTGCGCCTCGCCCGCTCCTGACGCCGTCTGCGGCGTCAGGAGCGGTGAGGCCCCTCTGCAGGGGCCTGCGCCGAGCTTGCGAGGCGTGGGGGCAGAGGGGGCCTTCCTCAGGCGCTGCCCGCGTTGATGCCCGGCGGCAGCTCGCCGGTCAGCTTCTGGTAGACGGCCGTGGCGCCGCGGTTGCCCAGCAGCCGGCCGAGGGCCACCGTCACCCCGGAGAGCGCTGCCCAGCCCAGTGCGTCAGCCCAGCTGACGCCCGGTGCGGCCGGGTTCTTCGGCGGGGGGCCGCCCCGGGTCTTGCTCCAGGCCGCGGTGATCAGCTTCCGGGACACGATCCCCGCGGGGATGGCCAGGCTCGCGCCGAGCAGCTTGTACAGCAGCGGCGGCTTGGGCGGCTGGGGGGCTCTCTGCTTCTTCGCCATGGGTGGATCATCCCGCCGGGCCCGGTGATCCGCCGCTCCGGGCACCGGTGGTGGACTGTCCGGGTGGCACGCGACCCCGACGGCTATCCGGTCACCCGCACCCCGGCGGGGGTGCGCCGCGGCGCGGCAGCGACCCGCGAGCTCGCCGTGCTGGACGAGCGGATCTCCGGCTGCCGCGCCTGCCCCCGGCTGGTCGCCTGGCGCGAGGAGGTCGCGGTGACCAAGCGGGCCTCGTTCCGGCACGAGGAGTACTGGGGCCGGCCGGTCCCCGGACTGGGCCCGGACGACGCCCGGATCGCCGTGGTCGGGCTGGCCCCCGCCGCGCACGGGGGCAACCGGACCGGCCGGGTCTTCACCGGCGACCGCAGCGGCGACTGGATCTTCGCCGCGCTCTGGCGGGCCGGGCTGGCCAACCAGCCGACGTCGGTGGCCAGGGACGACGGACTGGAGCTCACCGACGTGCGGGTGGCCGCCGCTGTCCGATGCGCACCGCCGGCCAACGCCCCGACGCCGGAGGAGCGGGACACCTGCTCGCCGTGGCTGGCCCGGGAGCTCGCGCTGCTGCCTCGCCTGCGGGTGGTCGTGGTGCTCGGCGGGTTCGGGTGGACGGCGCTGTGGCCGGTGCTCGCCGGGGCCGGCTACGCGATCCCGCGTCCGCGGCCGGCGTTCGGCCACGGCGTCGAGGTCACCCTCGCCGGCCCGCGCGGTCCGCTGACCCTGCTGGGCAGCTACCACGTCAGCCAGCAGAACACGTTCACCGGCAAGCTCACCGAGCCGATGCTCGACGCCGTCCTCACCCGCGCCACGGAACTGGCCGAGGGGTGACGGGGCGGTCCACGGGCCGGTCCACGGGCTAGGGTCCGGCAGCGCCGCGGCGCGTGCGCCCCCGTAGCCCAATCGGCAGAGGCAGGCCCCTTAAAAGGGTCCCAGTGTCGGTTCGAACCCGACCGGGGGCACCGGCGGCCGACGGGAACTACCCGGTCCCCGATGGCGTTGGAACCAGCAGCGTGGGGTGCGAAACTGCACCTCACGGCCCGACCAGTCACCTCGAGGAGATGACGATGCCCAGCAGCAACCCGGCCTTCCGGGGATTCCCGGCAGCCGGCACCGGCCAGTCTGCCGGGTGGGGTGCAGGCCCGCAGCAGACCTACGGCGGGGCACCCACCCAGCACGACCCGTACTCCGCGCCGTCGCCGTACGCGGCCACCGGCCGCGCCTACATGACGATGGACGACGTCGTCACCAAGACCGGCCTCAGCTTCCTGGTGACGGTGATCTCCGCTGCCGTCACGTGGGCGGTCGTCCCCGACGGGCTGGCCATGGGCCTGGCCCTGCCGGCGGTGCTCGTCGCCCTCGTGCTCGGCCTGGTGATCTCGTTCAAGCAGATCGCCAGCCCGGTCGCGACGCTGTCCTACGGCGCCCTCTACGGTGTCGCGCTCGGTGCCATCAGCGAGGCCTACAACGACCAGTTCCAGGGCATCGTGGTCCAGGCGCTCGTCGGTACCTTCGGTGTCTTCGCCGGGATGCTGTTCGCCTACAAGACCGGTGCCATCCGGGTCACCCCCAAGCTGACCCGCTGGATCGTCGGCGCGCTGTTCGGCGTGCTCGCGCTCGTCATCGTCAACCTGGTCGCCGGCTTCTTCATCCCTGGCGGTCTCGGGCTGCGTGACGGTGGCCCGGTCGCCATCATCTTCAGCCTGGTCGTGATCGGCGTGGCGGCGTTCACGCTGCTGCTCGACTTCGACATGGCCGACGAGGCGATCCGCCGCGGCGTCGAGCCCAAGTTCGCCTGGTACATCGCCTTCGGCCTGCTCATCACGGTCGTCTGGCTGTACCTGGAGATCCTGCGTCTGCTCAGCTACTTCCGGGAGTGACGCTCCCGCGGGTGGGGTGACCCCCGCTCGAACGCACCGTGGCCCGGTCCCCGTCAGGGGGCCGGGCCACGGTCGTGTCGGAGGGCTGCTCGCCCCCCGGCGCAGGACCCAGACGGGGCCGTGCTCAGCTGAGCCGCTCGACCACCATGGCCATGCCCTGGCCGCCGCCGACGCACATCGTCTCCAGGCCGAACTGGCCGTCGCGGGCGCGCAGCCCGTTGAGCAGCGTCGTGGTGATCCGGGCGCCGGTCATGCCGAACGGATGGCCGACGGCGATCGCGCCGCCGTGCACGTTCAGCCTGTCGATGTCGATGCCCAGGTCGCGGTAGCTGGGGATGACCTGGGCGGCGAACGCCTCGTTGATCTCCACCAGGTCCATGTCCGAGATCGACATGCCCGCCCGCGCCAGGGCCTGCTGCGACGCCTCCACCGGGCCGTAGCCCATGATCTCCGGCGAGAGCCCGGTGACCCCGGTCGAGACCACCCGGGCCAGCGGGGTGACACCCAGGTCCTGCGCCTTGCGGTCGCTCATGATCACCAGGGCAGCGGCCCCGTCGTTGAGCGGGCAGGCGTTGCCGGCGGTCACCCGGCCGTCGGGGCGGAACACCGGCTTGAGCGAGCTGATGCCCTCCAGGGTGGTGCCGGCGCGGGGGCCGTCGTCGGTGGAGACCACCGTGCCGTCGGGCAGCGTCACCGGGGTGATCTCCCGGGACCAGAAGCCGTCGGCGATCGCCTGCTCGGCGAGGTTCTGGCTGCGGACGGCGAACTCGTCCATCTCGGCCCGGGAGACGTCCTTGAGCAGCGCCAGGTTCTCCGCGGTCTGCCCCATCGCGATGTAGGCGTCGGGCAGCTCGCCGTCCTCCCGGGGGTCCCTCCAGGCGTCCGCGCCGCTCTCGGCGGCCTTGGCCACCCGGGCCTTGGCGTCGGCGAACGCGGGGTTCTCGGTGTCCGGGATGGCGTCGGAGCTGCCCTTGACGAACCGGGAGACCATCTCCACGCCCGCGGAGATGAACACGTCGCCCTCGCCGGCCCGGATCGCGTGCAGCGCCATCCGGGTGGTCTGCAGGGACGAGGAGCAGTAGCGGGTGACCGTCGTGCCGGGCAGGTGGTCCATGCCCATCAGGACGGCGACGATGCGGCCCATGTTGAAGCCCTGCTCACCGCCGGGCAGTCCGCAGCCGAGCATCAGGTCGTCGATGTCGGTCGGGTCCAGCTGCGGCACCTGGTCCAGGGCCGCGCGGACGATGGTGGCGGTCAGGTCGTCCGGGCGCAGGTCTTTGAGCGACCCCTTGAACGCGCGGCCGATCGGGGATCGGGTGGCGGCGACGATGACGGCTTCGGGCATGGGTCCTCCACGTTGAGGATCGCCACCACGGGCGGCGACGGACGTCGGGTCGCCCCCGAACCTACTCCCGGGTAGGCAGCGGCGACCGCCCCCGCCGGAGCTCAGCGGGCGACCGTCTCCCGGGCCTCGTCGGCCTGCGCCGAGGTGAGCATCTCCGGCGGCCGCCGGCGACGCAGCCGGGCCCACGGCCCGCGGGGCCCGGCCTCCTCACCGCGCACCTCGGTCGGTTGGACCTCCGTGCCGGGACGGCCGGCGGCCCGGGCGGCGGCCTGGGCGATCGGGCGGACGCTGTCGCGGCGCAGCCGGAGACCACGGTCGGCGGCTGCCGGCCAGACGCCGACAGCGTCGGCGATCGAGGGCAGCAGCACCGACGCTGCGGCGGCGTAGCCGGCGGCCGACGGGTGGAACTCGTCGATGCTGAACAGCGTCCGGTCGCTGGCGAAGGACGGGCCGAGCACCGAGCCGAGGGAGACGGTGCGTCCGCCCTCGGCGACGACGGCGATCGTCTGGGCCGCCGCCAGCTGCCGGCTCCAGCGCCGGGCGAGCAGCCGCAGCGGCTGACTGATCGGCCGGATGGTGCCCAGGTCCGGGCAGGTGGCGACGACGACCTGGCAGCCGGCGCCGACCAGTGCCCGCACCGCCTCCGCCAGGTGCCGGACGGAGGTGGCCGGCTTCGCCCGGCTGGTGACGTCGTTGGCGCCGATCATGATCAGGGCGACGTCGGGCCGCTCGGCGAGGGCCTGCTCCACCTGGGCGGCGAGGTCCCGGGAGACGGCGCCGGAGACGGCGACCCGGACCAGCCGGACCGGCCGCTCGGCCAGCTCCGCCAGCGCCGCGGCGATCAGGACGCCGGGGGTCTCCGCGGCCCGGTGCACCCCGAGGCCGACGGCGCTGGAGTCGCCGAGCACGGTGAAGACCAGCGGCTTGCTGCGGCCGCGGCCGTAGACGCCGTCGCCGGTGGGCGGGTCGGCCTTCGCCGTGCGGGCGACGACCCGGCGCCGGGCGGCGCGGGCCTCCTGGCGCAGCAGGGTGACCAGGCCGGCGCCGGCCAGCCCGAGGCCGCCGCCGCCGTACGCCGCACCGGTCGCCAGTCGTCGCGCGCGGTTGGCTCGCGTCACCTGGCCCGTCCTCTCGTCCCGCCCCGCGGTCGCGTCCTGCAGCAGAGCACTGATCAGCAGGCTAACCACCCCCTACGGTGGGTCCGTGGCCGCCCGCGCTGATCTCACCCGAGCTGACCAGACCAGACAGCAGCAGATCGTCGACGTCCTGGTCGACGCCTTCGCCCCGCTCATGGCGGCCGACGCCGACGCCTTCCGGACCAAGTTCCGGAAGATGGCGGCCGATCCCTTCGCCTTCTACCGCGGTTCGGCCTGCCTGTTCTACGCGGACATGGCGACGCTGGAGGACCGCTGGTGTGACGAGCGGACGTCGCGCGTGTGGATCCAGGGTGACCTGCACGCAGAGAACTTCGGCACCTACATGGACGGATCCGGTCGAATCGTCTTCGACGTGAACGACTTCGACGAGGCCTACCTCGGGCACGTCACCTGGGACCTGCGCCGGTTCGCGGCCAGCTTCGCCCTGCTGTCCTGGCGGAAGGCCCTGGCCGACGACGTCATCGGGGAGCTGCTGGCCGGCTACCTCGGCAGCTGGCTGGACCAGGTGGGGGCCTTCACGCGCTCGGACTCCGACCGGCTGTTCGCCCTGACCCGGCACAACACCCGGGGAGCCGTGCGGGAGGTCATCCTGCGGACCACGGCGCGCACCCGGATCGGGCTGCTGGACCGGCTGACCGTGGTCGACGGGTACGAGCGGCGCTTCGCCGACCTGCCGCGCAACCGCCGGCTCGGCGACGACGAGCGCGCCGAGGTGCTGGCCGCCCTGGCGCGCTGGCGGCAGACGGTGCACCCGCCGCGCCGCCGGCGGGACGTCGCCTACGAGGTGAAGGACCTCGTGGGCACCGGCGGGTTCGGGATCGGCAGCGCCGGGCTGCCCGCCTACAACGTGCTGCTCGAGGGCTACGACGAGGCGCTGGAGAACGACGTCGTGCTCTCGGTCAAGCAGGGCAACGTGGCCGCGCCCAGCCGGGTGGTCCGCGACCCGGAGGTGAGCAGCTACTTCGAGCACCACGGCCACCGCACGGCGGTCAGCCAGCGGGCGCTGCAGGCCAATGCCTCGCAGTTCCTGGGGCACACCGAGATCGGCGGGGTCGGTTTCGTCGTCGCGGAGCTGTCGCCGTACGAGACCGACCTCGAGTGGGAGGAGCTGACCGAGCCCGAGGAGATCGCCCCGGTGCTCGACCAGCTGGGCCGGGCGACGGCGAAGCTGCACTGCGTCGGCGACGCCGACAGCGACCACACCCTGGTGCCGTTCCAGACCGAGGAGGCGATCACCGCGCTGATCGGCAGGCGGCAGGAGGAGTTCGTCGCCGACCTGGTCGAGTTCGCCCACGGGTACGCACGGCGGACCCAGGAGGACCACCGGCTGTTCGTCGACGCCTTCCGCGCCGGGCTGATCCCGGGGATCAGCTCCAGCGGGGCGCACCCGGTGCGCTGACCCCGCGGGTCAGCGGATCGGCAGCTCGATGACCATGCCGCGGTGCGGGCCCACCGGCCGCAGGTCGTACTCCTCGGTGACCGGGGTGAAGCCGATCCGCTCGTAGAAGCCGACGGCGGCCGCGCGGGCGTCGCACCAGACCAGGTCGCCACCGCGGGCGGCGACCCGCACCAGCCCCTCGGCGACCAGCGCCCGGCCCGCGCCGAGCCCGCGCACCCGCGGGTCGGTGGCCATGCCGCGCAGCTGCCAGGAGCCCTCGCCCTCGCGCCACGGGCAGTCACGCGGGTGGAAGCGGACGACGCCGACGATCTCGCCGCCGTCGACCCGGGCGGCGAGGTGGATCGTGTACGGGGCGTCGTCCTCGTCGATCTCCACCGGGCGCCCCTGGCGGAGCTCCTGGGCGCGCAGCGGGTAGGTGGCCGCCGCGTCGACCTGCTCGATGGTGATCGTGCCGATGGTCCCCGGCGCCCGGCCCGCCTCGGTGCTCACCCCACCAGTCTCCCCGACCCGCACGCCGGTCCGGGCGCGGGGTGACCCAGCCCACGCCCCGGGGTGGACACCCTCAGCGGCCGCGGCGGCCCTTTCGGGCGCGCAGGTAATCGGCGACGACGTACTCCCCGAGGCGCTCGGTGTCGGGGGAGAACACCCGGCCGCCGGCCCGGGCGGTGATGTCGTGCACGAACTCCACCAGTCCCGGCTCGGGGTCCAGGGCGAACACGTTCAGCATCGCCCCCGACCGGGCCACCCGCTCCACCTCGGCGACGGTGCGGGCGATCGTCTCGGGCATCGGCGGCCAGCAGAAGTACGGCGTCCCGTCGTCCTCCAGGTGCGCGGTCGGCTCGCCGTCGGTGACCACCAGGACCACCGGCTCGGCGTCCCGGTGCCGGGCCAGGAAGCGGCGGGCCAGCATCAGCCCGTGCTGCAGGTTCGTGCCCTGCAGGGTGTCCACGCTGAGCTCCGCGAGGGTCTCCGGCCGGAGCACCTGGGCGGTGGAGGAGAAGCCGATGATCTCGATGGCGTCCTGCGGGAACTGCGTGGTCACCAGCGAGTGCAGCGCCATCGCGGTCGACTTCGCCGCGCCCCAGGTGCCGCGCAGCGCCATCGAGTAGGAGAGGTCGACCAGCAGCGCGACCGCGGCGCCGGTGCGCCGCTCGGTCTCCACCACCTCGAAGTCCTCCACGGCGATCTGCACCCGCCGCTCGCCCTCGCCCCGGGGCGTGCCGGCGCTGCGCAGCACCGCGTTGCGCACGGTGCGGACCACGTCCAGCGGCTGCTCGTCACCGAACCGCCACTCCCGCGACGCCCCGGTCAGCTCCCCGGCGGCCCCGGCGTCGGCGACGTCGTGCTCGCCGCGGCCGGTCGCCGAGAGCTGCGCGAACACCCGGCGCAGTGCGGTGGCACCGAGCCGGCGCACCGCCTTGGGGGAGAGCTCCAGCCGCCCCTCGCTGCGGTCGAGGTAGCCCTGCCGCTCGAGCTCGCGCTCCAGCCGGCGCAGCGCCTGCAGGTCGTCGACGGCCGAGCGGCCCAGCGCCTGCTCCAGCAGCTCCTCGTCGACGTCGGCCAGCGAGGCGCCCGCGTACCCCTGGGACAGCTGCTGGGAGAGCGACTCCAGGTCGGCCAGCTCGGCGACCGCCGTGGTCGCGTCGCCCATGCCCAGCCCCTGCTCGCCGTCGGGCACCGGGCCGCGCTGCCCCCAGGGCAGGTCCGGGCGGGCCTGGCGCAGCGCGTCGTTGAGGTGGGCCATCTCGCTCTGCAGCCCGAGGTCGCCCATCGCCTGGCCCATCAGGTCCTGCAGCTCGGCGCGCTGCTCGGGGGAGAGGCCGGCCATCATCCGCTCCTGGGCGGCGGCGCGGCGGGCGAGGGAGTCGATCAGCTCCTCGACCGACTGGGGATCGTCGGGGAAGAACTGCCCGTGCCGGTCCATGAACTCGGTGAACCGCTGGTCGGTGTCCTCGCCCCGGTTGTGCGCGTCGACCAGCGCGGACAGGTCGGCGACCATGTCCTTGACCGCCTGCATCGCGGCGCCGTCGCCTTCCTGCATGGCCTGCAGCGCCTGCTTCATCCCCTGGAACGAGCTGTCCAGCACCTCCTGGCGCAGCAGGTCCTCGATCTGCCGGTAGGCCTGGGCGGCCTCCGGGGAGCGCCACTGGTGGTCCTTGAGCGCGCGGACGGCACCGGCGGTGTCCGGCGGGAGGGCGTCCAGCTCGGCCTCGGCCAGCCGGGCGGCGTCGTCCGGGTCGGGGAACAGCGCCGTCCGCTCGGCCTCGACCGCCTGGTCCAGCAGCTCGCGGACCTGCTCCAGCGTCCCGTCCATCCGCCCGGCCTGCCGCGCCTGGCGCAGCCGGTCGCGGACGTCACGGCGCAGCGCGTCCAGGCCCCGGCGTCCGTCGGCGCCCCGGCGCAGCAGGTCGCGCAGCGCCTCCCGGACGCCGCTGCCCGCGAGCACCTGGTCGCCGATCTCGTCGACGGCGGCGGCGACGTCGTAGGGCGGCGCGAGCGGGTCGGGCCCGCCCCGCCACTGGCCGTACCGGTAGCCCCTCGGCCGACGCCCGGTCACGGTCAGGCCCCGTAGACGGTGCGGCCGCCGTCGGTGTCCTTGGCCAGCCGGCGGGTCAGGTAGAGCCCCTCGAGGGCGAACTCGACCGCGGCCGCCGCCTGTTCGGCCGACTCCTCGCCCTCGGGCACCCCGAGCCGGCCCAGCAGCTGCGCCAGGTTCGGCACGGTGCCCAGCTGGCCCAGCAGGGCGGCCGCCGGCACCAGGTCACCGGACTCGACGGTGTCCCCGCCGGTGAAGTGCTCCTGCAGCCCGGTGAGGTCCAGGCCGCCGCAGCGGGCGCGGAACGTCTGCGCGGTGGCCTGCCGCAGCAGGTGCTCGAGCACCTCCAGGTCGCGCTCGTCGTCGGGGTCGCTGCCGGCGTCGGCGAACTCGACCTTGCCCCGGCTGGCCGGGACGATGCTGGGCAGGTCGACCACCCGGGCCACCGGCCGGGTCTCCCCGGCCACCGCGGCCCGGCGGACGGCGGAGGCGGCCACGGTCTCCAGCCCGGCGATGGCGAACCGCGCACTCACCCCGGAGCGCTGGTCGACGTGGCTGGACTCCCGGACCAGCCGGGTGAACCGGGCGACGATCTCCACCAGGTGCTCGGGCACCAGCGGGGCGTCCAGCCCGTTGCCGGTCAGCCAGCCGGTCTGCGCCTCCTGGTGCAGCAGCCGCACCTCGTCGGCCAGCTCGATCGGGTAGTGGGTGCGGACCTCCGCGCCGAACCGGTCCTTGAGCGGGGTGATGATCCGGCCGCGGTTGGTGTAGTCCTCCGGGTTGGCGCTGGCCACCAGCAGCAGGTCCAGCGGCAGCCGCACCCGGTAGCCGCGGATCTGGATGTCGCGCTCCTCCAGCACGTTGAGCAGCGCCACCTGGATGCGCTCGGCCAGGTCGGGCAGCTCGTTCACGCTGAAGATGCCGCGGTTGGTGCGCGGCACCAGCCCGTAGTGCACCGTCTCCGGGTCGCCCAGGGTGCGGCCCTCGGCCACCTTGATCGGGTCGACGTCACCGATCAGGTCGCCGACGCTGGTGTCGGGGGTGGCCAGCTTCTCGCCGAACCGCTCGCTGCGGTGCAGCCAGCCGACCGGGGTGGCGTCGCCGTGCTCGGCGATCTGCCGGTGCGCCCAGACGCTGATCGGGGCCAGCGGGTGCTCGTTGAGCTCGCTGCCGACCAGCACCGGCGTCCACTCGTCGAGCAGGCCCACCAGGGTGCGGATCAACCGGGTCTTGCCCTGGCCGCGCTCGCCGAGCAGGACCAGGTCGTGGCCGGCGATCAGCGCCCGCTCGACCTCGGGGACGACGGTGTCCTCGAACCCGACGATGCCGGGGAGGGAGGGCTGCCCGGCGCTCAGCCGGGCCAGCAGGTTGTCGCGGAGCTCGGCCTTGACCGGCTTGGCGGTGGCCCCGCGAGCGCGGAGCTCGCCGAGCGTCGTGGGAGCGGGGGGAGTCGGGACCTGAGCGGTCCCCAGCGGTGCGGCGTCCGTCACCTCGACCACGGTACGACGGGGATGTGACAGCCGGGTGTTCGCCGGTTCCGGAGGGCCTCGGCTGCGAAGATCGTGGCCGTGGCGGTCCCCGGTGCAGTCCCCCTGGTCAGCGGAGCCGACGTCGAGGCGGCCGCGCAGCTGCTCGACGGCGTCGTCCGGCGCACGCCGCTGGAGCACTCCCGTGCGCTGGCCGAGCGGGTCGGCGGCCCGGTCTGGCTCAAGTGCGAGAACCTGCAGCGCACCGGCTCGTTCAAGATGCGCGGCGCCTACACCCGGATCTCCCGGCTCAGCGAGGCCGAGCGGGCCCGCGGGGTGGTCGCCGCCAGCGCCGGCAACCACGCCCAGGGCGTCGCGCTGGCCGCCCGCGAGCTCGGGACGACGGCCACGGTGTTCATGCCGGTGTCCGCACCGCTGCCCAAGGTCGCCGCCACCCGCGGCTACGGGGCCGACGCCCGCCTCGGCGGCGCCACCCTCACCGAGGCGATCGCCGCGGCGCTCGTGCACGCCGAGGAGACCGGCAAGGTCTTCATCCACCCCTTCGACCACCCGGACGTGATCGCCGGGCAGGGCACCGTCGGGCTGGAGCTGCTCGACCAGTGCCCCGAGGTGGCCACCGTCGTGGTGTGCACCGGCGGGGGCGGCCTGGTCTCCGGCATCGCCGCCGCGGTGAAGGCCCGGCGCCCCGACGTCCGCGTCGTCGCCGTCCAGGCCGCCGGCGCCGCGGCCTTCCCCGCGTCGCTCGCCGCCGGGCGGCCGGTGCCGCTGACCGCGATGAGCACCATGGCCGACGGGATCGCCGTCGGCGCGCCCGGCGACCTCACCCTCGCGCACGTCGCCGGCCTGGTCGACGAGGTGCGCACGGTCACCGAGGGTGACCTGTCCCGGGCGCTGCTGTTCTGCCTGGAGCGGGCCAAGCTCGTCGTCGAGCCGGCGGGCGTGGCCGCGGTCGCCGCGGTGCTGGCCGACCCGCAGGCGTTCCCGGCGCCGGTGGTCGCCGTCGTCTCCGGCGGCAACATCGACCCGGTGCTGATGATGAAGGTGGTCCAGCACGGCATGGCCGCCGCCGGCCGCTACCTCTCGCTGCGGGTGCAGGTGCCCGACCGGCCGGGTTCGCTGGCCGCCCTGCTGCACGAGCTGGCCGGGCTGGCGGCCAACGTGCTGGCGGTCGAGCACGAGCGGACGACGGCGCGGCTGGACCTGGGCGAGGTGGAGGTCGCGGTGCACCTGGAGACCCGGGGCCCCGACCACGCCACGGAGGTGCTCGCGGCGCTCACCGCGGCCGGGTACGCCCCGCGCACCGACTGACCGCACCGGGGCCCGCCGGGCACCGATGAGTTCTGCGCAGCGCGCCGGTCTGACCGGTGGACCGCCGAGGCGGTCCGTCACGGACCGTCGTCGTCTGGAGGGACCACCGTGCACGCTGCCGAGCCCGGCGCGAAAACCGCTCGGATCTGTCGTACCCGCGCCCTACGGTCCCGGGCATGAGCAACGCCATCGTGGTCGAGGGGCTCGTCAAGCGGTTCGGCGAGCACACTGCGCTCGGTGGGGTCGACCTCACCGTGTCCGAGGGCACCGTCCTCGGGCTGCTCGGGCCCAACGGAGCGGGCAAGACCACCGTCGTCCGGGTGCTCAGCACGCTGCTGCGCCCCGACGGCGGCCGCGCGGAGGTGGCCGGGCTCGACGTCGTGACCCAGGCCGACCAGGTCCGCGCCACGATCGGCTTGACCGGTCAGTACGCCGCGGTCGACGAGTACCTCACCGGTCGGGAGAACCTGGAGATGGTGGGCCGGCTCTACCGGCTCGGCGGGCGGGAGGCCCGGTCCCGCGCCGGTCAGCTGCTGGAGCGGTTCGACCTGACCGACGCGGCGAACCGGCCGGCGAAGACCTACTCGGGGGGCATGCGCCGCCGGCTGGACATCGCGGCGTCGCTGATCGCCCGGCCGCGGGTGCTCTTCCTCGACGAGCCGACCACCGGGCTCGACCCGCGCAGCCGGCTGGGCATGTGGGAGTTCATCGCCGACCTGGTCGGGGAGGGCACGACCATCCTGCTCACCACGCAGTACCTCGAGGAGGCCGACCGGCTCGCCGACCGGATGGTGGTCATCGACCGCGGGCAGGTCATCGCCCGTGGCACGGCCGACGAGCTGAAGGCCCAGGTGGGCGGGAAGCGGCTGGAGCTCACCGTCGCCTCGGCCGAGCAGCTCGGCACCGCCGCCGACTGCCTCGCCCCGCTGGCGGCCGGCGAGCTGCGCCGCGACGAGCAGACCCGCCGGCTGACCGTGCCGGTCACCGGCGGCACCGGCACCCTCGCCGAGGCGCTGCGCCGGCTCGACGCCGGCGCCGTCCAGGTCCTCGACATCGGGTTGCGCCGCCCCGACCTCGACGACGTCTTCCTGACCCTGACCGGGCGCGCCACCGAGGACGGCCCCCAGCCCGACGACCCGACCGAGGCCGAGGGCGAACGCCCGCTGGCCCGCAGCGGAGGAGCAACCCGATGAGCGCCCTGGCCGCGACCGCGTCCGACAGCTGGACGATCACCAAGCGCAACCTGATCAAGGTCAAGCGGGTGCCCGACCTGATCGTCTTCGCGACGCTCTCGCCGATCATGTTCGTGCTGCTGTTCCGCTACGTCTTCGGCGGCGCGATCGGGGGCAGCCTGCCCTCGGGGATCAGCTACGCGGAGTTCCTGCTGCCCGGGATCTTCGCCCAGACGGTGGTGTTCGGTGCCACGGTCACCGGCGCGAGCATCGCCGAGGACCTGCAGAAGGGGCTGATCGACCGGTTCCGCTCGCTGCCGATGTCCCGCTCGGCGGTGCTCATCGGCCGCACCGTCGCCGACCTGGGCCTGAACGCCATCTCGATCGCGGTGATGGCGCTGACCGGGCTCGTGGTCGGCTGGCGGATCAACACCTCGGTGGGGGAGGCGATCGCCGGCTTCCTGGTGCTCCTGCTGTTCGCCTTCGCGGTCAGCTGGGTGATGGCGGTGGTCGGGTTGGCGGTGCGGACGCCGGAGGTGGTCAACAACGCCAGCTTCATCGTGATCTTCCCGCTGACGTTCGTGGCGATCACCTTCGTGCCGCTGGTGGCGTTCCCCTCGGTGCTCCGCCCGATCGCCGAGTGGAACCCGGTGTCGGCGGTGGTGCAGGCCTCCCGGGAGCTCTTCGGCAACTCCGTCCCGGGCTTCCCGGCCACCGACGCCTGGTCGCTGCAGAACCCGGTGCTCTACACCGTGATCTGGATGGTCGTGCTGCTGGCGGTCTTCGCCCCGCTGGCGGTCCGCCAGTACCTGCGCACCTCGACCCGCTGAGGAGGGGAGGAGGACCCCGTCCGGAGACTCACCCGTCGCACGCTCAGGGGGAGTCTCCGGACGGGGCTGGGCCCCACCGCGCGCAAGCTCGCGGCGGGCCCCTGCAGAGAGGCCGGGGGAGGGGACGAGGATGGTCGGCGATGAGCACCGTTGACCCGGCCACCTCGCCGGCCCCCGCACCCCTGCCCGAGTCGAACCCGCTGGCGGCGCCGTCCACGCTGCCGTACCAGTTGCCGCCGTTCGCCGACCTGACCGTCGACCAGGTGCGGGAGGCGCTGCTGGCCGGGATGGCCGAGCAGCGGGCGGAGGTCGCGGCGATCGTCGCCGACCCGGCCGAGCCCACCTTCGACAACACGGTCGTGGCGCTGGAGCGCTCCGGTCAGCTGCTCGCCCGCGCCGAACGGGTGTTCCACAACCTGACCTCGGCCGTCTCCTCCGAGCGGGTCCGCGAGGTCGAGCGGGAGATCGCCCCGCTCGCCGCGGCGCACGCCGACGCCCTCCGGCTGGACCCGGCGCTGTTCGCCCGGGTCGACGCCGTGCACGCCGGGCGGCACCAGGCGGGCCTCGACCCGGAGGCGCTGCGGCTGGTCGAGCGGTACCATCTCGACTTCGTCCTCTCCGGCGCTGCCCTGGACGACGCCGGCCGGGACCAGCTGCGGGAGCTGAACCAGCGGCTCGCCGAGCTGAACACCCGCTTCGATCAGAACCTGCAGCTGGCCACCGAGGCCGCCGCCGTCCTGGTCACCGACGCCGCCGAGCTCGACGGGCTGTCCCCGGCGCAGGTCGCCGCGGCGGCCGGCGCCGCCGCCGAACGCGGCCACGAGGGGGCGTACCTGCTCACCCTGGTGCTGCCCAGTGGGCAGCCCGCGCTCGCCCGGCTGCGCAACCGCGAGCTGCGGCGCCGCCTGTTCGAGGCCTCGGTCACCCGGGCGTCGTCCGGGGAGCACGACAACGGCCCGGTGGCCGCGGAGATCGCCACCGTCCGCGCGGTGCGCGCCCGGCTGCTCGGCTTCGACACCCACGCCGACCTGGTCGCCGCCGACCAGACCGCGCGCACCTCCGCGGCGGTCGACGCCCTGCTCGGTGAGCTCGTCACCCCCGCCGTGGCCAACGCGCACGCCGAGGCCGCGGTGCTCACCGAGCTCGCTGCCACCGACGGCGTCGAGCTCGCCGCCTGGGACTGGGCGTTCTACGCCGAGCGGGTCCGCGCCGAGCGCTACGCCGTCGACAGCGCCGCGCTGCGGCCGTGGTTCGAGCTGGACCGGGTGCTCGTCGACGGGGTCTTCCGGGCTGCCGAGCTGGTCTACGGCTACACCTTCTCCCCCCGGCCGGACCTGGTCGGCTACCACCCCGACACCCGGGTGTGGGAGGTCTTCGGCGCCGACGGTCAGCCGGTGGGCCTGTACCTGGGCGACTTCTACGCCCGGGAGGGCAAGCGCGGCGGCGCCTGGATGAGCGCCTTCGTCACCCAGGCGCGGCTGCTGGGCACGAGCCCGGTGGTGTTCAACAACCTCAACGTCACCAAGCCCGCGGCCGGCGAGCCCACCCTGCTCACGCTGGACGAGGTGAACACCCTCTTCCACGAGTTCGGCCACGCTCTGCACGGCCTGTTCTCCGACGTCACCTACCCGCGGTTCTCCGGCACCAGCGTGCCGCGCGACTTCGTCGAGTACCCCAGCCAGGTCAACGAGATGTGGGCGCTGTGGCCCGAGGTGCTGGCCTCCTACGCCAGGCACGTCGACACCGGGGAGCCGCTGGGCCAGGAGGTCGTCGACGCGCTGGAGGCCGCGGCGCTGTGGGGCGAGGGGTTCGCGACGCTGGAGTACCTGGCCGCCACCCTGCTCGACCAGGCCTGGCACCGGATCACCCCGGACACCGACGTCAGCGACCCGCAGGCGTTCGAGGCCCGGGCCCTGGCCGAGGCCGGGGTGGCCTACGAGCTGGTGCCACCGCGCTACCGGACGACGTACTTCCAGCACGTCTTCGCCGGCGGCTACTCGGCCGGGTACTACTCCTACATCTGGTCGGAGGTGCTCGACGCCGACACCGTGGAGTGGTTCAAGGAGAACGGCGGCCTGCGCCGGGAGAACGGCGACGTCTTCCGGGCTCGGCTGCTCTCCCGCGGCGGTTCCGTCGACCCGCTGGGCGCCTTCCGCGCCGTCCGGGGCCGGGACGCCGACACCGGCCCGCTGCTCCGCCGCCGCGGGCTGGTCACGGCCTGAGCGGACTCGAGGAGCCGCGCGGGCGACGCCCGCCCGGCTCCTCTGGCCGGGCCGTGGCCGGGCCCTTCCCACGCTCGTCAGGTGCATCCCTCGCGCCGCAGCGCGAGGGATGCAGGCGGAGAGCGTGGAAAGCCGGGCCGGCACCGGCACCTGGCCGCGGTGCGACCCGGCAGGATCGCGATGTCAGAGCCAGGGCAGCCCGAGCACCAGGTCCAGGTCGTCGGGGGCCGCGCCGTCCCGCACCAGCCGGTTGGGCTGGCGGTGGCCGCACCGCGTGCAGCGGTGCACCACCTGCCAGCCCTTCCCGGACTTCTCGACCAGCCCGACGGGCTGCATCGGCGCACGGCACTCGCTGGCCCGGTCGCCGGGCTTGTCGTCGACGTGCAGCGACCACAGGCACCACGGGCAGTGGTTGCGGTAGTGCCCGTCGGAGTTGGCCGGCACCGGGGTCGAGCAGTGCACGCAGGCGAACGAGGTGTTCTCCGCCCGCCGCGACCGTGCGCGCCCGCCGTCCACCGTGCTGGTCACCGCTGGGTCAGGGGACGAACGGCTCGACGGCCAGGACCTTCACGGAGATGTCCTTGCCGTTGGGTGCCGTGTAGGTGACCGTGGCCCCCGGCTTGGCGCCCACGATGGCCGCGCCGAGCGCCGACTCGGGGGAGTAGACGGTCAGCTCCGTGGTGCCGGCGATCTCGCGCGAGCCCAGCAGGAACTTCTCGGTGTCGTCCTCGTCGCCGTCGAAGGCGATGGTGATCACGGTGCCGATGGCGGCCGTGGTCGCCTTCCGGGGCGGCTCGCCGACCCGGGCCTTGCGCAGCAGGTCGGTGAGCTGGCGGATCCGGCCCTCCTGCTTGCCCTGCTCCTCGCGGGCCGCGTGGTAGCCGCCGTTCTCCTTGAGGTCGCCCTCTTCGCGGCGGTCGTTGATCTCCTTGGCCATGGCCGGACGGTTCGCCACCAGCTCATCGAGCTCGGCGCGCAGCCGGTCGTGGGCCTCCTGCGTCAGCCAGACGCCCTGGTCCTGCTCGTCGGTCGGGGTGGACAAGGATGACTCCCGGTGCTCATGATGCGACCCCCGGTCAGGGGGTCACCGTGCGGTCAATCCGAGCAACGTAACACCGGAACGTGACCGCACGCACGGTCCCAGACGTCGAGGGGGCGCGTGACGACGGGCGTCCTCGGGGGATGATGGTCGGCGTGAGCGAACCGGATCAGCTGCGCCTGCTCGCGGTGCACGCCCATCCCGACGACGAGTCGAGCAAGGGCGCCGCGACCATGGCCAAGTACGTCGCCGAGGGTGTCCGCGTCATGGTGGCCACCTGCACCGGGGGAGAGCGCGGCTCGGTGCTCAACCCCGCCATGGACCGTCCCGAGGTCTGGGAGCGGATGAGCGAGCTCCGGATGGAGGAGATGGCCCGGGCGCGGGAGATCCTCGGCGTCGAGCAGGAGTTCCTCGGCTTCGTCGACTCGGGGCTGCCCGAGGGTGACCCGCTGCCGCCGCTGCCCGAGGGGTGCTTCGCGCTGGTGCCGATCGAGGAGGCCGCCGCCCCGCTGGTGGCGCTGATCCGCCGGTTCAAGCCGCAGGTGATCACCACCTACGACGAGCGCGGCGGGTACCCCCACCCCGACCACATCAAGACCCACGAGATCTCGGTGCACGCCTTCGAGGCGGCCGGTGACCCGGACCGGTACCCGGACCTGGGCGAGCCGTGGCAGCCGAGCAAGCTCTACTACCACATGAGCTTCACGCTGCCCCGGTACAAGGCGTTGCACGAGGCGATGCTCGCCACCGGTGCGGAGTCGCCGTACACGGAGTGGCTGGAGACCTGGGACGAGAGCCGGGACATGTCCCACCGGGTCACCACCCGGGTGCCCTGCGCGGAGTACTTCCCGGTCCGGGACGCCGCACTGATCGCGCACGCCACCCAGATCGACCCGACCGGGCGCTGGTTCTCCGTGCCGATCGACGTGCAGACCGAGACCTGGCCCACCGAGGACTACGAGCTGGCCCGGTCGCTGGTCGACTCCCCGCTGCCCGAGGACGACCTCTTCGCCGGCGTGCGCACCGCGGAGCGTGCCGCGTGACCGGGGCGCTGACCGTCCTCGCCGTCCAGCAGCAGCAGCTGCCGGAGGACGTCGGCAAGTCCGGCCCGCTCGGTCTGCTGCTGATCGTCGTCCTGCTGATCGCCATCCTCTTCATCGGTCGGTCGATGACCCGCCACCTGAAGCGGTTGCCGAACAGCTTCGACCCGGCCGACCAGGTGCCCGACACCCCGGCCGTGCTCGTCGACGAGCAGCCGGAGCGGGCCCCCGGTGAGGAGCTGCTGGACACGCTGCGGCGTGCCCCCCGGGCGATCGAGCCCCCGCGGGACGGCGACTGATCCCGGGCTGACCCCGGGCGCCCGCGGCGACCAGGGACACTGGGCGGGTGCCGACGACCGCGGAGCCCACCGAGACCGACGTCCTCGTGGTCGGAGCCGGCCCGGCGGGCTCGGCGGCGGCCGCTTGGGCCGCGCGGTCGGGCGCCGAGGTCGTCCTCGCCGACGCCGCCGTCTTCCCACGCGACAAGACCTGCGGCGACGGGCTGACCCCGCGCGCGATGGCCGAGCTGGACGTCCTGGGGCTCGGCGACTGGGTGCGGGCCCGCGGCCGCAACCGCGGGTTGCGCGCCGCCGGCTTCGGCCAGGAGCTGCTGCTGCCCTGGCCCGGCGGGGCGCTGCCCGACCACGGCGGCGCGGTGCCCCGCACCGAGCTCGACGCCCGGATCCGGGAGGTGGCGGTCGACGCCGGTGCGGCCCCGCTGGAGGGCGCCCGCGCGGTGGACGTCGAGCGGGACGGCGACCGGGTGGCCGCGGTGGTGTTCCGCCGCCCCGACGACTCGACGACGACGGTGGCCTGCCGCCGGCTGGTGGTCGCCGACGGGGTGCGCTCCCCGCTGGGCAAGGTGCTGGGCCGGGAGTGGCACCGGGAGACCGCCTACGGGGTCGCCGCCCGGGGCTACGTGCGCTCGGGCCGCAGCGACGACGAGTGGATCTCCTCCCACCTGGAGCTGCGCGGCGCCGAGGGCGAGCTGCTGTCCGGCTACGGCTGGGTGTTCCCGCTGGGGGCGGCGGCCGGTGAGGTCAACGTCGGCGTGGGCACGCTGGCCACCGGGAAGCGCCCGGCCGACGTCCGGCTGCGCAGCCTGCTGGAGCTCTACACCGACCAGCGGCGCGAGGAGTGGCAGATCGAGGGCGCCGTCCGGGCGCCGGCGAGCGCGCTGCTGCCGATGGGGGGCGCCGTCTCCGGGGTGGCCGGGCGCAACTGGGCGCTGGTCGGCGACGCCGCCGGCTGCGTCAACCCGCTCAACGGCGAGGGCATCGACTACGGCCTGGAGACCGGGCGCAGCGTGGTCGAGCTGTTCGACGAGGCCGACTGGTCGCAGGCCTGGCCGGCGACGCTGCGCCGGCACTACGGCGAGGCGTTCTCCATCGCCCGGCGGCTGGCGGGGCTGCTCACCGTGCCTCGGCTGCTCCCGGCGGCCGGGCCGGTGGGGATGCGCTCGCGGGTGCTGATGACCGTGGCGCTGCGGGTGATGGGCAACCTGGTCACCGAGGCCGACCGCGACGTCGTCGCCCGGGCCTGGCGCACCGCCGGGAGGCTCTCCCTGAAGCTGGACTCCCGACCGCCGTTCGTCTGAGTGGCTCAGCCTGAGCGGCTCAGGTGTACGGGCTGTTGTAGATCACGAAGTAGATGGCGATGTAGTGGCAGAGGGCGGCCACGATCGTCATGGCGTGGAAGACCTCGTGGTAGCCGAAGGTGCCCGGCCAGGGGTTGGGGCGCTTGCTCGCGTAGGCGATCGCGCCGGCGCTGTAGAGCAGGCCCCCGGCGGCCAGCAGCACCAGTGCGGCGACGCCGGCCAGCCGCAGGATGTCGGCCAGCACGAACACCGCGGCCCAGCCCAGCGCCAGGTAGATCGGCACCCCCAGCCAGCGGGGCGCGGTCGGCCAGATCACCTTCAGCGCCACGCCGAGCGCGGCCCCGGACCACACGGTCGCCAGCAACCACCAGCCGGTGGGCTCGGGGACGGCCAGCAGCGCGAAGGGCGTGTAGGTGCCGGCGATGAACACGAAGATCATCGAGTGGTCGGCGCGCTTCATCAGCTTCCAGCCGCGGGGGGACCAGCGGCGGCGGTGGTAGGTGGCGCTCACCCCGAACAGCCCGAGGATGGTGACGCAGTAGAGCGCGACCGACCAGCCGGCGCGAGCGCCCTGGGCGGCCGCCAGCGGGATGAGCACGGCGCCGGCGACGATCGACCCGAAGAAGGCGAACAGGTGCAGCCAGCCGCGCATCCGGGGCCGGGTGTCGGGGTGGTCGAAGTCCTTGTCGCCGTAGTCGGCGACGCTCCAGCGGCCGTCCTGCTCGACCGCCTGGACCTCCGCGCCCTCGCGGCCGACGGTGTCCAGGGCCTGGTCGAGCGGGCCTTCCACCTCAGCGCCGTCGGTCTGCACCCGGGCGGGTTCACGACGGTTCAGCGGTGCGCTCATGAGGCGAGGTTACGAAGCCGTAGGTCCGCTGGCACCTCCAGGTGGCGGGAACCTCCCTGCCGGTGTCCGGCCGCGCGTCCAGCCGTCGGGGCCGACGGGTCCTAGGGTGAGCGCCGTGGGGGTGCGAGCGAGGGTCCGGAACGTGCTCACCGCCCTGTACGAGCGCCGGCTGGCGCGCGGTCTGGTCGGTGCCGACACCCCCCGCCACGTCGGGGTGATCATCGACGGCAACCGCCGGTGGGCCCGGGCGATCGGGCTGGAGGACGTCAGCGAGGGCCATCGCCGCGGCGCGGACAAGATCGCCGACCTGCTGCGCTGGTGCGACGAGGCCGGCGTCGAGGTGGTCACCCTCTTCCTGCTCTCGACCGACAACCTGCAGCGCCCCGAGCCGGAGCTGACCCCGCTGCTGCGGATCATCGAGGGGGTCGCCTGCGACCTGGCCGGCCCGGACCGCCGCTGGCACCTGCGGGCGGTCGGCGCGCTGGAGCTGCTGCCGGCGGAGACCGTGGCGGTGCTGAAGCAGGCCGAGGAGGACACCCGCGACCGGCCGGGTGCGTCGGTCAACCTGGCGGTCGGCTACGGCGGACGGCGGGAGATCGCCGACGCCGTCCGGTCGCTGCTGGCCGAGCACGCCACGCGCGGGACGACGCTGGACGAGCTGGTCGAGGTCCTCGACGTCGACCACATCGCCGAGCACCTGTACACCCGCGGCCAGCCCGACCCGGACCTGGTCATCCGGACCAGCGGCGAGCAGCGGCTGTCGGGCTTCCTGCTGTGGCAGACCGCCCACTCGGAGTTCCACTTCACCGACGTCTACTGGCCGGAGTTCCGCCGCGTCGACCTGCTGCGGGCGCTGCGCGCCTACGCCGCCCGGCACCGCCGCTTCGGTAGCTGACCGGAGCGGCTGAGACACTGCCGGGCATGACCGCCGGCGCTCTCGACCTCCCGCTGGAGTACGTGCGACTCGGGCTGCGCTTCGACCGGCTGGAGCCCGGCTTCGTCGACGCCTACACCGGCGACCCCCGGCTGCGCGCCCAGGTCGCCGACGAGCCGGCGCCCACCCCGGCCGGCCTGCGCGACCAGGCCCGGGCGCTGCTGGCCGAGCTGGACTCCGCCGCGCTGCCCGCCGCCCGCGCCGAGTTCCTCCGCGGCCAGCTCACCGGGCTGGAGTGCTCGGCCCGGAAGATGGGCGGGGAGCCGGTCGGCTACCTCGTCGAGGTGCGCGCCTACTTCCAGGTGGACGTCGCCCTCGGCGACCCGGCCGAGTACGCCGCGGCGCACGAGGCGCTGGGCGAGCTGCTGCCCGGCAGCGGCACGCTCGCCGAGCGCTACGCCGCACACCGCCGCCGGGAGGAGTGCCCACCGCAGCGGCTGGAGGCCGCCGTCCACGCGCTCTCCTCCGCCCTGCGGGACCGGGTGCGGGGCCGGTACGGCCTGCCCGAGGCGGAGACGGTCCGGTACGAGGTGGTCACCGACAAGCCGTGGTCGGGCTTCAACTACTACGAGGGCGACTACCGGTCGCGGGTGGCGATCAACGCCGACCTGCCGCACCGGATGGCCCAGCTGCCGCACCTGGTCGCCCACGAGTCCTACCCCGGGCACCACACCGAGCACTGCCGCAAGGAACGCGGCCTGGTCGAGCGCGACGAGCACGCGGAGCACACCGTCTTCCTGGTGAACACCCCCGAGTGCCTGATGGCCGAGGGGCTCGCCGACCTGGGCCTGGAGGCCGCCGTGGGCGAGGGCTGGGGGGCCTGGTCCGCCGAGGTGCTCGGCGACCTGGGGCTGCGGTTCGACGGCGGGCTGGCGGAGCGGGTCGCGGCCGCCGCGGCTCCGCTCAACCGGGTGCGGCAGGACGCCGCGATCCTGCTGCACGACCGGAACGCCGACGCCGACGAGGTGATCCGCCACCTGCAGCAGTGGGCGCTGGTCAGCCACGACCGGGCGGTCCAGCAGCTGCGCTTCCTCACCGATCCGCTGTGGCGGGCCTACATCACCACCTACGTCGAGGGCTACGACCTGCTGGCGCGGTGGCTGGCGGCGCGGCCGGTGGACCAGCCGGTGGCCGACCGCTTCGTCCGGCTGCTCGACGAGCCCCTGACGCCGGCGGTGGTCACCACCGAGCTCGCGGCCGCCTGACCGTGCCGGCGGGGGAGGACGCCGCCCGGGAACGGCGCACGCTGGGGCTGTGGACGGCGGGCTGGCTGTTCGTGCTGCTGGTGGCCGGGCTGCTGTGGCTGGGTGACCTCTCGCTGCAGTGGCCGGTGCTGCTCGTGCCGGTGCTGTGGGCCGCCCTCGCCGTCCGCCCGCGCCGCGAGGGCTGACCCGGGCGGTGTTTCGGGCAGGCGAACAGCCGGTGGCGAACGTCTTCCGACTCACCCCATCGCGTGTCACGGCGGCGCGTTCGTCGGTGCGAGGGCCTAGCGTCCGCAGTGGACGGGGAGCCCGCCTCGCCGTCCACGGGAGGCCCGGTTGGTGCGACAGCGAACGTCGACCAGAGGGGCCGGATCCCGGCCCCTGCGCCGGGACCCGGTCACCTTCGAGCCGGGGTGCGCTCTGCCAGCAGGGTGGCGCCCCACGGGAGTCGATTCGTGAGCACTCGCCGTCGCACGTACGTCCTCGACACCTCCGTCCTGCTCTCCGACCCAGGCGCTCTGCTGCGCTTCGAGGAGCACGAGGTGGTGCTCCCGCTGGTGGTCATCGGGGAGCTGGAGGACAAGCGGGACCACCCGGAGCTGGGCTGGTTCGCCCGGCAGACGCTGCGCCGCCTGGACGACCTGCGCGTCCAGCACGGCCGGCTGGACGCCCCCGTCCCGGTGGGTGAGGCCGGTGGCACGCTGCACGTCGAGCTCAACCACAGCGATCCGTCCGCGCTGCCGGCCGGCTTCCGCAACGACAGCAACGACAGCCGGATCATGGTGGTCGCGCTGAACCTCGCGGCCGAGGGCCGCGACGTCTGCCTGGTGACCAAGGACGTGCCGCTGCGGGTGAAGGCGGCTGCGGTCGGGCTGCCCACCGAGGAGTACCGCGGGCTGGGCATCGTGGACGCCGGGTGGACCGGGATGACCGAGCTGTCGCTGGACGACGCGGAGATCACCGAGCTCTACGACGCCGGGTCGGTGTTCCTGCCGGCCGCGGCCGAGCTGCCCACGCACACCGGCCTGGTGCTGCTGTCCTCCCGCGGATCGGCGCTGGGCCGGGTGACCCCGGACAAGCACGTGCGTCTGGTGCGCGGGGACCGGGAGGCGTTCGGCCTGCACGGTCGCTCGGCGGAGCAGCGGATCGCCCTCGACCTGCTGCTCGACCCCGAGATCGGGATCGTGTCCATGGGCGGGCGCGCCGGCACCGGCAAGTCGGCGCTGGCGCTGTGCGCCGGCCTGGATTCGGTCATGGAGCGGCGGGCGCACAAGAAGGTGGTCATCTTCCGGCCGCTGTACGCCGTGGGCGGGCAGGAGCTGGGCTACCTGCCGGGCAGCGAGGGCGAGAAGATGGCGCCCTGGGCGCAGGCGGTCTTCGACACCCTGGGTGCCCTGGTCTCCGGCGACGTCGTCGAGGAGATCCTCGCCCGGGGCCTGATCGAGGTGCTGCCGCTCACGCACATCCGCGGCCGCTCGCTGCACGACTCGTTCGTGATCGTCGACGAGGCGCAGTCCCTGGAGCGCGGGGTGCTGCTGACCGTGCTGTCCCGGCTGGGCACCAACTCCCGCGTCGTGCTGACCCATGACGTGGCGCAGCGGGACAACCTGCGGGTCGGCCGGCACGACGGCGTGACCGCGGTGATCGAGGCGCTCAAGGGGCACCCGCTGTTCGCGCACGTGACCCTGACCCGGTCGGAGCGCTCGCCGATCGCCGCCCTGGTCACCGAGATGCTGGAGGACCTCCCGCTCTGACCCGGGTCCTGCGGTACCGGGCCGGGCGCCGCACTTCCCACGCTCTTCGGTCGCTCTCCACGTGCTCCGGCGCGTGGGAAGAGCGCGAAGAGCGTGGGAAGCAGGTCATCGGAGCTGGCGGGTGAGTGCCCGGTCGATCCGGTCGACGACGACCTGCCGGGTGTCCAGCTCGGCCCACACCCAGCGGACGACGCCCCACCGCTCGTCCCGGAGGGCGTCCTCCCGCCGCTTCTCCTCGAACACGGCATCCCCGGGTGACTGCCCGGGACGGAGCAGTCGGCCGTACTTGACGCGGCCGTCGAACTCCCCGAGCAGCCGCTGCTGCCGCCAGCCGAAGTCGCTGCGGCCGACGAACCCGCCGTCCGAACGGCGAACCTCCACCTGGAGGTCGGGCACCGGCAGCCCGGCCTCGATCATCACCGCCCGGCTGCGGCTCTCCCCGATGCTCTCGCTGCGCCGATCCGCGGCGGCCACCACCCGCCGGGCCCCTCGGCTGCCCCGGTTGCCGCTCGCCGCCGTCACGACGTCGGCGAGCTCGGCGGGCGTCGTCAGGCCGCGGTGCAGTGCGGCGTCGGCCACGGCGAGCGCGGGCCCGAAGGGCAGGGAGCGCGCGAGGTCGACCACCGTGCGGGGCACGCTGGTGACCGCAAGTCCGTCCACCACCACTGCGTCGTCCGCCGCGAGGCGCGCGGCGTGGGAGTGCAGCCGGCTCTCCCGGACGGCGCGTGCGGGCGGCTGCCGGGTGACGTGCACGTGACCGAGCGGGACGGCCCACAGCGGGAGGCCGTGCACGACCGCGGCCGAGGCGTGACTCACCACCGCTGGGGTGCGCAGGCCGGCCACGGTGGCTCGCACCCGCAGGAGATGCCGCTGCCGGCGATCGAGGTCTCCCGGTTCCGGCAGGTAGGCGCCGCGCTGCAGCGTCGTCCACTCGCCGCGCCGGCGGAGCCGGCGGATCTCGTCGTCGACCAGGCCGCGGGCGAGCGCTTGCCGCCGCAGGACGAGACCCGGGGGGCCGGCCGTGGGATCCACACGCCCACGGTGCCGCCCCTCGGGGCGCCGGTCCGCAGCGCCGGGACAGTTGTGGACAACGCCGCGAGGGGTGGACGGCGGGGCCCCTCGGCGCCGGGTTCCACGCTCTTCGCCCGCGACCCCCGTGCTGCGGCGCATGGAACGCGGGTGAAGAGCGTGGGACGCGCGCGGGCGGGCCGGTCAGGAGGTGGTCGGCTGCTCGGGCTCGGGCACCGGCGCCGCGGCCGGCGTTCGCGGGGGACGGCGGGCCGGGGTGGTGGCCCAGAGCACCAGCCCGACGGCCACCCACCCGGCGCCCAGGCACCACAGCACGCGGGTGAGCACCTCGTCGGTGCTGAGGTCGCCCCGGAGACCGAGCGCGAGGACGGGGATGGCCAGCACGAAGCCGGTCACCAGCACGTCCTTGCGGAACGGGCCGATCACGCCTCCAGCTCCTCCAGTCGCTCGCACAGCAGCGAGGCCCAGCGGTGTGCGGTGGCCCGGGCCCCGTCGATCAGCGCCACCGGCACCTGCAGGTGGCCGAGGACGGCGGCCGGGTCAGCGGTGGAGTCGGTGTCCTGCACGACCACCGCGTCGACCCGGGGCAGCCCGTCGAGCCACGGCACCAGGTCCTCGGGCTTGCGGGTCGAGTCGAGCACGGCCCACACCGCGGTCGGCGACCAGACGGCCAGCATGTGCTCCAGCCACGGCCCGCCGGCGGTGCGCAGCGGTGCGTCGACGGCGACGATCGTGACCGTCCCGGCCGAGGCGCTGGCCCGGCGCCGCTCGAGCGCGGTCTCCAGGGAGCTGATCCGGCTCGCCTCCGGGGCCAGCTGCGCGAGCGCACCGGAGCTGGCCCACTGCACGGTTTCGGGGTCCAGCCGCAGCGTGAGCGCCAGGGCGCGCGCCGTCGCGAAGGTCTCCGCGCCCGGGCCGACGACCAGCAGCACCTCGCCCGGCTGGACGGGGAAACGGGGGGCCGGGGGCAGGTTCTCCACGAGGGTCCGGGTGAGGGCCGCGTAGACCCCGCGGGCGGCGACGTCGGCCAGGAAGTCGGCGCCGAGCAGGGTGTGCGGCACGCCGAGGGTGAGCAGCCGGATGACGAACTCCTCGGCGAGGCTCACCGCGTAGGGCTCGACCTCGGCCGACCGCACCGGCACCAGCCGGGTCACGGTGGCCAGCTGGCCCTCGGGCTCCGCGACGGGCGCGGGGTCGGCCGCCGGGGTCGGCGCGGCGGGCAGCTCGATGCGCACCGGCCGGGTGACCAGCGGCAGCCGGCTGCCGGCGGGGCGGACCGGGGGCACCGGCGGGCGGCCACCGCGCGCCGGCGGCACCGCGGGCCGGGACCGCAGCAGCGGCGGCGCGCCGGCGGGACCGCCGTGGTGCTGCGGGGGCAGCAGCGACAGCGGGGGGAGGACGGTGGTGGCGTCCAGCGGCAGCGGAGCCGGGTCGCTCGCGGTGCGGGCCAGCGCGGCCGACGCCAGGGGCGCGGCGACGCGGTGGTCCGCGAGGGGCTCGGCCTCCCGCGCGACGGGGCGCCGCGGCGCCTCCTCGACGAGGACGGCGTCGACGACGCGCTGCGGGCCGGTGGTGGCGGTGGTCCACTGGCCGCGGTCGTCGGTCCGGTAGGCGCCGGTGTCGTAGGCGCCGGTGGCGGACTCGTCGGCATCGAGGTTCCCGGCACCCGGGCCGTCGACGTCCTCGTCGAGCCCGGCGGGGGCGTAGGCCCACGGCTGCGGGACGTCGCGGACCGGGGGCACCGCGGGGCGTGCACCGGCCAGCCCGGGGAGCGCGAACTCCGTGGTCGCCGGCGCCTCGGGGGCGGCGGGGACCTCGGCGACCGGCTCGGGGAAGCGGTGCCGGCCGCGGCCGGAGCCGTTGGCGGCGAGGACCTGCTCGAGCAGGTCGGCGAGCTCGTCGTCGGCGCTGCGCACCGAGTCGACCATCGACTGCGGAGCTGCCCGGCGCCCGGCTTCCGCGGCGGCCTCCGCCTCCGCGGCCTGGCGGGCCTCCTCGGCCGCGGCCCGGGCGTTCGCCTCGGCGGCCTCCGCCTCGGCCTGCACCCGGGCGGCCTCGAGCCGCGCCGCCTCCAGCTGGGCGGCCTCGACGCGCGCGGCCTCCAGCCGGGCTGCCTCGGCTGCGGCGGCGGCCTCGGCCTCCTCGCGGACCCGGGCTGCCTCGGCGGCTGCCTCGGCAGCTGCGGCCTCGGCCTCGGCGCGGATGCGGGTGGCTTCGGCGGCGGCCTCGGCCTCGGCCTCGGCGCGGATGCGGGCCGCTTCGGCGGCTGCCTCGGCCTCCGCCTCGGCCTTGATCCGGGCGGCTTCGGCTGCGGCGGCGGCCTCGGCCTCGGCGGTGATCCGGGCTGCCTCCAGGCGGGCGGCCTCGGCGGCGGCGGCCTCGAGCCGGGCGGCCTGCAGCCGGGCGGCCTCGGCGGCCACGGCCTGGGCCGCGGCGGCCTCGATGCGGGCGGCCTCGGCGTCAGCGGCCTCGCGGCGGGCGGCGTCGGCCGCCGCGGACTCCAGCCGCGCGGCTTCGGCGGCGGCGGCCTCGGCCTCGGCGACGTCGGCGACCGCCGACTGCACCTGTGCGTCGCTGGACACCATCCGGGTGAGGGCGGCGGCGAACGGCGACGGGGCGGCGTCGCCGGTCGCCGGCTCCGCCTCCTGCGCCGGGGGCGCGGTGAGCTCGTCGGGCGACAGCATCAGGGTGTGCCGGGCGGGGGTGAAGGGCTTGGCGGTCGAGGCCGAGGCCGCCGGCTGCGCGGGGCGCGCGGCCTCGGTCGGCCGGCGCTGGCCCGCCGACGAGCCGCGAGACGGCGATGCCGGGGTGCGGGCCGGCTCGGCCGGCTGCTCGCGCAGGCTGGTGCCGAACAGCCCGGCGGCGGGCCGGGCGGCGGGGGCAGCGGCGGCGGACGGGGCGGCGGGCGACTCCTCGACCCGGGCCGCACCGACGCGCGAGTACAGGCCGGCGGCCGGCTCCTCGGCGGGCCCGTCGCCGAGCAGGTCGGAGAGCTCGTCCATCCGGTCGGCCAGCGACGGCTGGGCGGCGCGGGCGGCGGCGGCCGCGGTGGCCCGGCGCGGGGCCTTCGGGGTGGCCGTGGCGGGCTCGGGGGTGCGCGGCAGCTCGACCTCGGCGACGTAGCGCTCGGAGGCGAAGAAGCCGAACATCCCGCCGGACCGGATCCGGCGGACCCCGACGACGCGGGCGGCCGGCCCGAACTCCTCGCGTGCCGCGGCGATCGCCTCGTCCCGCGTGGCGGCCTCAACGGATCGCGACGGCACCGCTCACCACTCCCAGTGACTCGATCTGGGCCGTGCGGGACACCTCGTTGTAGGAGATGACCGACAGCCGGGGCAGGACCTGGCGGACCAGGCGGGACAGCGCGGCGCGCACCTGCGGCGAGCACACGAGGACGGGGGAGAGGTTCATCCGGTCGGCCTCCTCGAGGAGGTCGGTGCAGCCGCGGACCAGCGCGTCGACGGTGTGCCCGTCCAGCGCCAGGACCTGGCCGCCCTCGGTCGGCCGGACCGCCTCGAGCAGTCGCTGCTCGAAGGTCGGGTCCAGGGTGATCACGTGCAGCCGCTCGTCGGGGGTGACGTAGGGGTGGCTGATCGCCGCCCCGAGCGCCGAGCGCACCGCCTCGACCAGGCCGTCCAGGTCGGTGGAGATCTTGGCCCGCAACGAGAGCGCTTCGAAGATGCGGACCAGGTCGCGGATGGAGACGCCCTCGTCCAGCAGGGCCTGCAGCACGCGCTGCACCTCGCCCAGGCTGAGCAGCGTCGGGGTGAGCTCCTCCACGACCGCCGGGTGGGTGCGGCGGACCATCTCCACCAGCACCTTGACGTCCTCCCGGCCCAGCAGCGACGACGCGTTCTGCCGGACGACCTCCGCCAGGTGGGTGGTGATCACCGAGGAGCGGTCGACGACGGTGGCCCCGGCCATCTCGGCCTGGCGCTGCAGCTCGGCGGGCACCCACTTGGCGGGCAGCCCGAACACCGGCTCGCGGGTGGCCTTGCCGGGCAGCCCGTCGAGGTGGTCGCCGATCGCGAGCACCGTGCCGGCGGGGGAGCTGCCCTTGGCCGCGGGGACGCCGTTGAGCCAGATGACGTACTGCGACGCCGGCAGGTCCAGGTTGTCGCGGGTGCGGACCAGCGGGATGACCAGCCCGGTCTCCATGGCGACCTTGCGCCGCAGGGCCTTCACCCGGTCCAGCAGGTCCCCGCCGCGGGCGGTGTCGACCAGCTCGACCAGGTCGAAGGCGACCTCCAGCTCCAGCGGGTCGACCCGCATCCGGTCGGCGATCGCCTCGGGGGAGTCCGGCTGCGGCTCGGCCGCGGCGGCGTCGCCGGGCGTGCTCTCGTCGTCGTCCTCCTCGACCTGGTCGGTGAGCCGGGTGGAGATGAACAGGACCAGGCCACCGATCAGCAGGAACGGCAGCTTGGGCAGGCCGGGGATCAGGCACAGCGCCAGCGCGGCGAGGCCGGCGATCCGCACCGGCTGCTTGTTGCGGCTCAGCTGGCTGATCAGGTCCGAGCCCATGTCGCCCTGGGAGGCCGAGCGGGTGACGATCAGGCCGGTGGCGGTGGAGATCAGCAGCGCCGGGATCTGCGAGACCAGGCCGTCGCCGACCGACAGCAGCGAGTAGGTGGTGACCGCCTCGCCCGGCGCCATCCCGCGCTGCATCACGCCGATCGCGAAGCCGCCGATGAGGTTGATCAGCGTGACGATGATGGCCGCGATGGCGTCGCCCTTGACGAACTTGCTGGCGCCGTCCATCGAGCCGTAGAAGTCGGCCTCGGCGGTGACCTCGGTGCGCCGCTTGCGGGCCTGCTTCTCGTTGATCAGGCCGGCGTTGAGGTCGGCGTCGATCGCCATCTGCTTGCCGGGCATCGCGTCGAGGGTGAAGCGGGCGCCGACCTCGGCGACGCGGCCGGCACCGTTGGTGATGACGACGAACTGGATGATCGTCAGGATCACGAAGATCACCAGGCCGACGATCAGCGAGCCGCCGATCACGAAGTGCCCGAAGGCCTCGATGACCTTGCCGGCGTAACCGTCGGTGAGGACCAGGCGGGTCGAGGAGACGTTCAGCGCCAGGCGCATCAGCGTCGCGATCAGCACCAGGGACGGGAAGATCGCGAAGTCCAGCGGCCGCTTGATGTTCATCGCGACGAGCAGGATCAGCAGCGACCCGACGATGTTCAGGGCGAGCAGCAGGTCCAGCACGGGTGCCGGCAGCGGCACCACGAGCATCAGGACGATGGAGACGACCCCGATGGGGACGGCTGCCTTCGTCAGCTTGCCCACGAGACCTCTTCTCCTGTGCTGTGCGGTGCCGGCGGTGACCGGGGACGCCGCAGCGCCCCTCCACCGCCGTTCTCGGCAGTCCCGGGGACGCCCGGTACCGCACGGTGGAGCGCCACACCGGCAGTCACACCAGCGCCGCCGGCCCCAGGCACGGCCCCTGGCCGGGGTCCTTCATCAGCGGCGCCGTCCGGCCTTGGGCAGCCCCTCGATCGAGGGCGCCTCGAAACCCGGCCGGTGCACGCCGCCGCGCACCCCGCGGGCGGACAGGTGCATGACGAAGGCCAGCACCCGGGCGACGGCGGTGAACAGCTGGGGCGGCACCTCCTGGCCGATCTCGCACGACCCGTGCAGCGCGCGGGCCAGCGGCACGTCCTGCACCATCGGCACCCGGCACTCCTCGGCCCGGGCACGCAGCCGCGCGGCGACCTCACCGGCGCCCTTGGCGACCACCCGGGGGGCGCCCTTCATCGGGTCGTACTTCAGCGCGACCGCCACGTGCGTGGGGTTGACCAGCAGCACGTCGGCGTCGGCCATCTCCGACATCATCCGGTTGCGCGACATCGACAGCTGGGTGGCCCGGCGCTGGGCCTTCATGTGCGGGTCGCCCTCGGACTGCTTGTGCTCCTGCTTGATCTCGTACTTGCTCATCTTGAGCTTGGTCATCGTCTGCTTGCGGACGACGAGGTAGTCCGCGAGCGCGATCGCCAGACCGGTGAACCCGACGACGCGGAACATCAGCACGGCCGAGTCGGTGAACACCCGGGTGATCTCCGACAGCGGCAGGGCGCCGGAGGCGGAGACCAGGTGCTGGGCGTCGTCGGAGGTGACCACGATGACCGTGGCGAGCGCGACCGTCTTGATGATGGCCTTGACCGCCTCCCACAGACCGTGCGTGCCGAACATCCGCTTCATCCCGGGGAACGGGTTGAGCTTCTTCAGCGTCGGCTTCATCCCCTTGGTGGCGAGGGTGACCCCGCCCTGGGACGCGGAGGCCAGCGCGCCGATCAGCATCATGGCCAGCGCCATCGGCAGCAGGGTGGTGAGGAACGCGCTCAGCGCGCGCCCCATCAGCTCCGACAGCGCGGCCGGCTCCGGGTTGTTGGCCACCGCGCCGACCTGCACGAACAGCTCCTGCACGGAGTCGAACGCACGGCCCACCAGCATCGGCAGCAGCACGCTGGCCGCGGCGGCGCCCAGCCACGTGCCCAGTTCCTGCGTCCGCGGGATCTGGCCGTCCTTGCGGGCCTGCTTGAGCTTCTGCGGTGTCGGCTTCTCTGTCTTCTCACCGCCGGGCCCGTCCTTGGCCATCAGTCCTCACCTCCCCGGACGTCCACTAGCCGCTCCGCAGCGAGGTCATCGCCCGGACCGCGGTCTCCATCAGGGAGTCGAGCGCGGGCGGGAGCAGCGGGAAGGTGAGCCCCAGCAGGGCCAGGGTGGTCATGATCTTCACCGGGAAACCGATGGCGAAGATGTTCAGCGCCGGGGCCGCGCGGGACAGCAGCGCCAGCGCGACGTCGGCCAGCAGCAGCACCGCCACCATCGGCCCGGCGATCTGCAGCGCGGCCAGGAACATCATCGAGAACGCGGTGACCAGCGCCTCTCCCAGCTGGTCGGTGGGCAGGGAGCCGCCGACCGGGAGCCCCTGGTACGACGTGACGAAGCCGCGGACCAGCAGCAGGTGGCCACCACTGGTGAACAGCAGGGTGATCGCCAGCAGGTAGTGCAGCTTGCCGATGGCCGCGTTGGTGGTCAGCGACAGCGGGTCGTACGCCGGCTGCAGGGAGAAGCCCCCGGTGACGTCGATGAGGTCGCCGGCCAGCTGGACGGCGGTGAACAGCACCTGGACGACGAAGCCCAGCGCGGCCCCGATGACCGCCTCGGTGATCGTCGAGACGACGAGGAAGCCGGCGGTGATCTCCGGCAGGGTGCCCGAGAGCTGCGGGAACACGACCAGCGACAGCGCCACGGCGAGCGCGCCCTTGACCGCCAGCGGGATGCCGTTGGAGTTGAACGGCGGGGCCAGCACGATGAACCCACCGGCGCGCACGGTGGCCAGCAGGAGCGCGGCCAGCGTCGCCGAGGGGACCTGGAGGTCCACCGCGGCCTCAGCTCCTGCCGAGCAACCGCGGCAGCGACTCGAACAGGTGCTCGGTGAAGGAGACCAGCTCCGCGAGCACCCAGTTGCCGGTCACCAGCAGCGCGATGGCCACCGCGATCATCTTCGGCACGAACGACAGCGTCGGTTCCTGGATCTGGGTCGCCGCCTGGAACAGCGAGATCATGAAGCCGACCAGCAGTGCGGTCAGCAGGATCGGGGCGGCGACCTTAGCCGCGATCAGCATGGTCTGCGTGGCGATCTCGGTGACGTCGGCGTCGCTCACGGCTCGCCCCCGGTCATGCGGGCGCTCACGTGTAGGACCCCACGAGCGCCGTGGTGATCAGCGCCCAGCCGTCGACGATGACGAACAGCAGCAGCTTGAACGGCAGGGAGACCACCGTCGGCGGGACCATCATCATGCCCATCGCCATCAGCGAGGCGCTGACCAGCATGTCGAGCACCAGGAACGGGATGAACACGACCAGCCCGATGATGAAGGCGCTCTTGAGCTCGGAGAGCACGAACGCCGGGACCAGGGTCATCATGCTGACCGATGCGGCGTCGGCCGGCCGCTCCTCGCCGGAGAGCCCGACCATCAGCTTGAGCTCGTCGTCGCGGGTGTTGTCCAGCAGGAAGGCCTTCAAGGGCTCGACGCCGGAGTCGTAGGCCGCCGAGGCGGTGATCGCGCCGTCCAGGTAGGGCTGGACCGCGACGTCGTTGATGTCGCTGAACACCGGGCCCATCACGAAGATCGTCAGGAACAGCGCGATCCCGGTGAGCACCTGGTTCGGCGGGGAGGTGGGCAACCCGAGGGCGTTGCGGGTCAGCGCCAGCACCACCAGGATCTTGGTGAACGAGGTGACCAGCAGCAGCGCCGACGGCGCGATCGACAGCGCGGTGATCGCCAGCAGCAGGGTGACCGCGGTGCTGGGGCTGTTGCCCCCGATGTTGATGTCCAGCCCGCCGTTGTCGACCACCGGGGCGACCGGGGCGACCGGCTCGGTGGGCGGGGTCGGCGCCGCCAGCGCGGGGCCGGCCAGCAGCACCAGCGCGACCACCGCCAGCACGCTCAGCAGCGCGACCCAGCCGGCCCGCCGGCCCCAGGCACGGGTGGCCGGCGCGGCGAGCGCGCTCACGACCGGCGCACCGTTCGGTCGCGCAGCTCCTGCACCACCGTCGTCCACGTCCCGCGGTCGAGCACCGAGCCGGCCAGCGGGCCGGAGCTGCTGCGCGCCAGCGCGGGCACCCCGGCGGGCAGCTCACGGGTCTCGCCGTCGGCGGTGACCGCCTGGGACCGGGGCTGGGCCGCGAGGGCGGTCTGCAGCTCCTCGTCCTCCAGCTCGGCGAGCAGGGTCACCTGCTCCTCGGTCGACCCGATCACCAGCACCCGGCCGGCGACGCGCAGCACCGAGACGCTGCTGGCGCGGCCCATCCGCTGCCGGCTCACCACCTCGATGACGCCGGTGCCCTGGCCCAGGCCCTTCTTCTTGGCGATCCGGGCCGCGAACAGCAGCACCCCGGCGACGAAGGCCAGCGACAGCACCAGCCGGATGACCATCCACGTCATTGAGGCCGCCCGTACTCGCCGGCCTCGGTCACGATCTCGCTGATCCGCAGGCCGAAGTCCTCGTCGACCACGACGATCTCGCCGCGGGCGATCAGGGTGCCGTTGACCAGCAGGTCGGCCGGGGCACCGGCAGCGCGGTCGAGCTCGATGACCTCGCCCGGGTGCAGCGACAGCAGCTCAGAGACGGTCATCCGGGTGCGGCCGATCTCGACGGTGACCTCCATGGCCACGTTGCGCAGCAGGTCCAGGCTGCCGCGCCGCTCGCGCGGCTGGGGCAGGGTGACCTGCAGCGCCAGGGTGGCCGAGACCTCGCCACCGGCGGCCAGCGGGACGGCGAGGAAGACGCCCTTGTCCCGCAGCCCGTCCAGCGCCGCGACGACGTCCTCCGTGCGCTCGGCGGCGACCCGCACCCGGCCGAGCGCGGCGGCGGCGGCCTCCAGGGCCGGACGGAGCGCCGTGGGCACGTCCATCGGCCCGACCGGGGAGTTGGTCAGCGCGGCGACGATCTCGGCGGAGAGCACCAGGACGATGTCGCCGCTGACCTCACCGCCCAGGGCGGCGGTGACCGCGATGCCGGGCTCGGCCGGCAGCGGGACGGACTCCGGGTCGCTGACCGGGGCCCCGGCGCGCAGGTCCAGCTCGGCGGGGAGGGCGGCGGCAGCGGCCTGGGCCGCTGCCGCGACCGCGGCAGCGATGGTCTCGGAGTCCGACGAGCGGTCGGTGCCGAAGGCGGTGGTCATGCTGGGTCCTTTCCGCCGGTCGCGGTGTCGGGGACGATCTCGGCGGCCAGGCGGCGCCGGTGGTTGCTGGGCAGGGCGTGCGCGAACGTGACGTCGTTGGTGGTGACCTGCAGCGGGCTGTCCTGCGCGTGCCGCAGCAGCAGGACGTCGCCCACCGCCAGGGACAGCAGGTCGCCGGAGGGCACCTCGATCGGGTTGAACCGGACGCTCACGTCGACCGGGACGTCGAAGAGCCGCTCGGTCAGCGCCTCGAACGCCCGCTGCCGCTTGTGCCGAGCGGACTCCGACAGCTGCGGGGAGGCGGCGTTGTTCAGCGGGCCGACGAAGGAGGAGAAGGGCAGCACCAGCGTGACGTCGGGCTCCCGGCTGCCCACGCGCATGCTGTAGGTGGCGACCATGACCGTCTCCGAGCCGGAGGCGGCCTGGGCCAGCTGGGGGTTGTACTCGACGCCGTCCAGCGCCGGGGTCAGCGCGGCCACCGGGGCGAACGCCTCGCCGAGCTCGTCGAGCAGCCGGTCCAGCAGGTGGCCGGTGATCGCGCTCTCCATGCCGGTCATCGGCCGGGCGGGCTGCTCGCCGCCGCCCGAGCCGCCGAGCATGTGGTCGACCATCGCCATGGCGGTGTCGAGGGGCCAGGCGAGCACGCCCTTGCCGGCCAGCGGCTCGAGGGTGAAGGTCGCCACGAAGTACGAGGTGGGCAGCGTGGCGATGTAGTCGTCGTAGGAGAACTGCTCGATCCCGACCAGCTCGACCCGGACGCCGGTGCGCAGCAGCGAGGTCAGCGTGGTGGTCGCCTGGCGGGCGAAGGACTCCTGGGTGATCTGCAGGATGCGGACGTGCTCGCGCGAGAGCTTCGTCGGCCGCCGGAAGTCGTAGGTGCGGGGCTCGCGACGACGCGTGCGGCCCTGCCCCTCGGGGCTCCGGGGGGCCGCGCTCGTCGCGTCGGCCACGGTGTCGGACAGGCTCACGCATGTCCTCATCGGCGGGGGACCGCCGGACCCTGACCAGCCGGCGCCGGAAGCTCCGGCACCGGCTGGCACGGGTGTGACCCCAGGGGGTCAGAGGGGGAGGAGCGCCCTCGTGAGGTGCTGGAACGGCCCCGTGCCGGTCCCGGCGAGCTCGTGCGTGCTGGGAGGCACAAGGGGGTCCTGCTACTGGGTGACGTACTCCGTGTAGTTGATCTCGTAGACGTCACCGTGGTACGCCTCGACGATCTTCTCCTGCAGCGCGGCCTTCATCGCCTCGCGGTTGACCTGCACGTCGCTGAGGGCCGCGCCGGAGAAGTGCGCGATGGCGATGTCCATCGCCTTGGACCCGTCCGGCGTCGCGCCGGCGCCGTGCCCGCCGCCGGCGCTCTCGTCGTAGGCGAGGGTGAACTGCAGGGCGAAGCCGAGCTTGAGGTAGCTGCCCCCGGCCAGGTTGATCGCCACCGGGTCGATGGCGAGGACCACGCTGCCGGCCTCGGGAGCGGGTTCTGCCTCGGCCTCGCCGGAGCCGCTGAACAGGAAGAAGTACGCGCCACCGCCGATCGCGAGCACCGCGACCAGCGCGACGATCATCAGCTTCATCGTGCCGCCGCCCGAGGACTCCTCGTCCTCGACGTCGGCCTTCTTCTTCTTGGCCATGGGTGACTCCTCTCGGTGGTGCTGTGGTCGGTGTGGCTGGAACCGGTGGTGCGGGTGCCGCTCAGTTGCCGAGCGTCCGGGCGGCGGCCTGGGCGGCCGCCTCGATCCCGGGCAGCAGGGCGTTGGCCTTGGCGGAGCCGGTGGACAGCAGGATCACGTCCACCCGCCGGTTGACCGTGACGTAGCTCGGGTCGCTGTCGGGCACCAGCGGCTGGGTGTCGCTCAGGCCGGCGGACTCCATGCGGTCCTCCGGCATGCCCTGGCCGATCAGGTGCCGCAGCACGGTGGTGGCCCGGATGGCGGACAGCTCCCAGTTCGACGGCCAGGGCCCGCCCTGGGTGACGGGCAGCGAGTTGGCGTGCCCCTCCACCCGGATCTCGTTGGGCAGCGCAGTGAGGGTCGGGGCCATCGCGTCGAGCACGACGACCCCCTGCGGCTGGAGCACCGCGGACTCGGGGGCGAACAGCACCGGGTCGGAGACGACGTGCACCACCAGCCCCCGCTCGTCGATGACGAACTCGGCGGCGCCGGACATCCCGGCGGCGGCCAGCGCCTGCTGCAGCGCTGCGCGGGCGGCGGCGAGCTGGTCGTAGGCGGCCTGCGCCTCTGCGGCGGTCTGCTGGGCCTGCTGCTTCGCCACCGCCTCGGCGGCCGCCTTCTCCGCCTCGGTCTGCTCGGTGCCGTCGATGGCTGCTTCCGCGGCCACCTGGACGGGCTTCAGCGGGCTGTCGTTCTCGACCGGCGCGTCGATGGCCGCCCCGTCGTTGAGGATGGTGACCGGCGCGCCGGCCCCCTCGCGGGCGCCGTTGGCGAAGGCGGTGAACTTGGCCAGGTCGATCGAGCTCATCGCGTAGAGCACCACGAACAGCACGAACAGCAGCGTCATCATGTCGAAGCCGGACACCAGCCACCGTTCGTGGTTCTCGTGCTCCTCGTGCTCCTCGTGCTTCTTGCGGCGGCCACCACCGTGGCCGCCGTGCCCGCCGCTCTTGCTCATGCCGCCTCGCGCTCCTGCTCACTGGGCGGCACGAGGGAGGTCAGCTTGGCGCGCACGGTGCGCGGGCTGGTGCCCGCCTGGATCTCGGCGATCCCCTCGACGAGCAGCTCCATCTGGGCGGCCTGCAGTGCGCTGACCCGCAGGATCTTGGCGCCCATCGGCAGGAACCAGAAGTTGGCGGCCATGACGCCCCAGAGCGTGGCGATGAACGCCGCGGAGACCATCGGGCCCAGCAGCTCGGGGTTGCTGAGGTTGCCCATCACGTTCATCAGGCCGACGATGCAGCCCAGGATGCCGATGGTCGGTGCGTAGCCGCCCATGTTGTTCATGAACTTGGCGGCGACCTTGTCCTCGGTCTTCTTGGCCGAGATCTCGCCTTCGAGGATGGCGCGCAGGTCCTCGGGGTCGGTGCCGTCGATGCTCATCTGCAGGCCGCGCTTGAGGAACGGGTCGTCGATGTCCTTGACCTGGGCCTCCAGCGCGAGCAGGCCCTCCTTGCGGGCCTTCTCGGCGAGGCTGACCAGGGTCTGGATCTGCTCGGTGGCCGGCGGCACCTTGGCCGGCAGCACGGCCATCTTGAACCAGGTGGGGATCTTCTTCAGGTCGTCCATCGTCTGGCTGGCCAGCGCCGCGCCGAAGGTGGCGATGACGACCAGGACGATCGCCGGCAGGAAGATCAGCGACGTCGGGTCCGCGCCCTCCAGGATCATGAAGACGACCAGGGCGATCAGGGAGATGACGAACCCGATCAGGGTGGCGGGGTCCATGGGTCAGCGCTCTTCTCGGGTCGGGAAGGGCACGACCGAGGAGTCGTCGGGGCCCTGCTGGTGGTCGGTGGTGGTCAGGCGGTACTCGCCCCGGTCCATGCGGAAGGCGACCGCCTGGATGCTCGCCCGCCAGTCGCGGATCTGCCGGACCACCTCGTCGACGCTCTCGGTGACGACGTACTTCGTGTCGTCGGCCAGGGTGATCACGGTGTCCGGGTGGCCCTCGGCGCGCTGGATGAGATCGGCACTGAGCACGAAGTGCTGACCGTTCAGGCGCGTCAGTCGGATCACGGTGGTGCTCCAGTGGTCGTGGGTGGCGGTCCGCCGGGGCGCGCGTCGTCGCGGCGCACTGCAGTCATCGGCGAGACGGGGGGGCTGCTTGAGCTGAGAGGGCCCGGTCACCCGTCGGGATGACCGGGACCCTCGGCCCCTGGAGGGGGGCCTTCATCAGCGCTTGAGCTGGACCAGGTCCTGGAGGATCTCGTCGGAGGTGGTGATGACCCGGCTGTTGGCCTGGAAGCCACGCTGCGCCACGATCAGGCCGGTGAACTCCTCGGCGAGGTCGACGTTGGACATCTCCAGCGAGCCGGCCGAGAGCTGGCCGAGGCCGCCGGTGCCGGCCCGGCCGACGACGGGATTGCCGGAGTTGTCCCCGGCGCGGAACGAGCTGTTGCCGGCCTTCTCCAGCCCACCGGGGTTGACGAAGGAGGCCAGGGCGAGCTGGCCGATGTTCTGCCGGAGCCCGTTGGAGTACAGGCCCACGATCGTGCCGTCGTTGCTCAGCGAGTAGCTCTCCAGCACGCCCAGCGCGGAGCCGGTGTTCTCGTTGGTCTTGGCCGCCGCCGTGCTGGCGCCGCCGAACTGGGTCAGCCCGGTCAGGTCGATCGTCACCGGCTGGGCCCAGCTGGTGTACGGCGGGGCGAAGTCGGCGGAGTCCGGGTCGAAGGTGATCGGGCCCCCGGCGATGAGCTGGCCGACGGGCCCAGTGGTGCCGTCGCCGAAGGTGAGGTTGCGGGTCACCGTCCGGCCGCCCTCGCTGAAGGTCGCCGACCAGGTGTTGGTCCCGGTGTTGGTCAGGACCACCGACATCTCGTGGGCGTTGCCCAGGTCGTCGAACATCCGGATCTGCGAGGTCACCTCGGTGCCGACCGTGGCGGTGGCGGAGAGGTTGCCCTGGATCTTCGCCCCGGTGGTGGCCACCGGGGGGAGCACCTGCCCCTGCGGGATCCGCAGCGGCTCCAGCGGGCCGTCGGGGTCGACGACGCCGTTCTGGGCCATCCAGCCCTGCAGCACCAGGCCGTCGGGGGTGACCAGGTTGCCGACGCCGTCGGTGTCGAAGGAGCCGGCCCGGGTGTAGAGGTTCTCGTTCCCGGACTGGGTGATGAAGAAGCCGTCGCCGGTGATCATGAAGTCGCTGGAGCGACCGGTGCTCTGCGCCGAGCCCTGCGTCCAGTTGGTGGTGATCCCGGCGACCTTGACGCCGAGGCCGACCGCGGCCGGGTTCGAGCCGGCGGTCTCGCCCTGCGGGGCGGAGCCGTTGCGCAGGACCTGGGACAGCGTGTCCTCGAAGACGGTCTGGCTGCCCTTGAAGCCGACGGTGTTGACGTTGGCGATGTTGTTGCCGGCGACGTCCAGCTTGGTCTGGTGCGCCTTGAGGCCGGAGATGGCCGAGAACATGGAACGCAGCATCGGGAGAGCTCCTGGGGTCGGGGGTGGTCAGGCGGTCGGCTGGGTGGTGCCGGTGGCCGGAGCGGAGGTGGTCGGCAGGGTGACCGCGGTGACCCGGCCGAGGGCGACGGTGACGCCGTCGACGACCGCCTGCGGTTCGGTCTCCGTGCCGCTGCCGGCGATCCGGACGGCGCTCACCGTCCCGGTCTTCGTCTCGCCGGTGGTGTCGGTGTAGGTCACCTGGTGGCCGACCAGTGCACCGGCGCTGAGCGAGCGCTGCAGCCCGACCAGGGCCTTGTTCTGCGAGGCGATCTCCTCGAGCTTCTCCACCTGGGTGAAGGTCGCCGTCTGGGCCATGAACTCGCTGCTGCTGGTCGGGTTGCTGGGGTCCTGATAGCGCATCTGCGCGACCAGGAGCTTGAGGAAGACGTCCTTCCCCATCTGGTCGCCGCGGTTGACCGAGGGGCTGGCGTCCGTGGTGACGGCGCCGGCGGAACCAGTGGGTCCGGTGACCGGGCTGCTCATCGTTCCTCCGTCTCAGGCGAGGACGTCCACGCCGGTGGACGTGGACTGGTCGGTGGTCGGGGTGGCGGCTGCCCCCCCGTGCTGGTCGGCGGGGGAGTCCCAGCCGCGGGGCCGGGCGTCGGGCTGCCCCGGCTGGCCCTGCTGCCCGGAGGTCTGCTGCCCGGAGAGCTGGCCCTGCTGGCCGGCGCGGGCGTCGAGCAGCTGCTGCTGCGCCGAGCGCAGTGTGCTGCTGAGGTCGGCGGTGGTGGCGTCGACGGCGAGGCGGCCCAGGGTCAGGCCGGCCGCCTCCAGCTCCCGCCGCAGTTCGGGCAGGGCGTCGGTGAGTGCGTGCCGGCCGGCGTCCGACCCGCCTTGCAGGGTCAGGTCGAGGGTGCCGTCGGCGACCGTGACCTGGATGGAGACCGGGCCGAGCTCCTCGGGGGTGATCACCAGGGTCATCGTCGAGCTGCCGTCGGGCGCGTTGCTGAGCACCCCGAGCTGGCGGCCCAGCTGCTGGGCCACCGGCGGCTCCGCCGCGGGCGCCGTGGGGCCGGAGGCGCCGAGCGGGTCGGTGCGGGCCGCGACCGGCGCGGCGGTCGCGCCGCCGACGAGACCCACCACGTCCGGCTCGGGGGCTGCGCCACCGCTGCCCGGACCGGTCTCGGTGCCGGCGTCGGGGGTGTCGCCCGCGGTCGCCGGGACGACGACCACGGACACGTCGGCGGGGAGTACGGCGGGGTCGGCCCCGGTGGTCCCGGTAGCTGCGGTCGTGGCCTGTGCGCCGGCCGGGGCGACCAGCCCGAGGGCGGACAGCAGCGCGGCCGGCGTGCCGGGGACGGACGCGGACGCCGGGCCGGTCACCGGAGTGGCGGCGGTGGGGAGCGGGAGGTCCGGGTCACCGGCGGCCGGGTCGGCGCCGGGCAGCGGGACCGCGACCGGTTGCCCGCCGGTCGCCGTGGCGCCGGTGACCGCGCCGATGAGCGCGGCGGCGGCAGCGGCCGTCTCCGGCTGGGTGCCCGGTGTGGTGCCCAGCGACGCCCCGGCGGCGAGCAGCGCCCACAACCCCGGGGGCACGTCGATCGGGACGGCGACCGGCGTCGCCGGGGTCTCGTCGCCGGTCCCCTCGCCGGAGGCGCCGTCCGATGCGCCACCCGTGCCGTTCCCGGGTCGGCGGGAGGGGTTGCCGGCGCCGTGCAGGACGTCGTCCAGCGCGCTGGCGAACCCGGCTGCGTTCTCGGCGGACCCGGTGGCCGGACCGCCGGTGGAGCTGCCCGCGCGGCCGGTGGCCGGCGTCATCGGCAGGGCGGACATGGGGGCTGTCATCGGTAGGCCTCCGCGGCGCTGGTCACCTTCTGGACATAGGACCGGGTCTCGCCGTAGGGCGGGACGCCGCCGGAGCGCTGCACGGCGCCGGGGCCGGCGTTGTAGGCCGCCAGCGCCAGTTCCGTGGAGCCGAACTGCTCGGTCAGGCTCGCCAGGTAGCGGGCGGCCCCGTCGATGGCGGAGGCCGGGTCGCCGGGGTCGACGCCCAGGCCGCGCGCGGTGGCCGGCATGAACTGCATGAGCCCCTGCGCGCCGGCGGGGGAGACCGCCGTGGTGCTGAAGTTCGACTCGGTCTTGGCCATCGCGGCGAGCACGGCCGGGTCGACCCCGTGCCGGCTGCCGGCGGCGCGGAACAGGTCGGCGTACGGGACGCCGCCGAGACCGCTGCCGCCGGTCGTCGCGGAGGCGGTGGAGGCGGCGCCGTCGGGGAGCACACGGCGGATCACCGTGGGGTTGCCGACGTCCTGCACCTTGACGACGTCGCCCTCCTGCGGGGCGGCGATCATCTTGCCGCCGCCGATGTAGAGCCCGACGTGGTCGATGCCCGGCCGGCTGCTGGAGTTGTCGAAGAAGACCAGGTCACCGGGTTGGGCCTCGGCGAGCGACGCCACCGGACGTCCGGCGGTGGCCTGCTGGGAGGAGGTCCGGGGGATGCTGATGCCGAGGTCGGCGAAGACGCGCTGGGTGAAGCCGGAGCAGTCCAGGCCGCTCGTGGGGTCGGTGCCGCCCCAGCGGTAGGGGACGCCGAGGTACTTCTGCGCCGCGCCCACGACCTCCGCGCCGGTGCCGGTGGCGGCGAAGCCGGTGAGACCGGCCGACGCCGTCGACGGGGTGCCGGTGAGACCGGCTGCCGACGCGGCGGTGGACCAGGCGGCGTCCTGCGTCGGTGGGGTGCGCAGGAAACGGGCGTGGATCTCGCTGATCCGGCTGTGGACCGCGGTCAGTCCCTCCACGTCTCCTCCTCCCTCGTCCTCGTCGTGTGGCGGCCGGTCACCAGGTCGTCGACCGCGCGCTCCTCGGCTGCCGCGGCGGCTGCGCTCGCGGCTGCCAGGTGCCGCTCGCGCAGCTTCTCCAGGCCCTTGGTGCGCTGGGCGGCCGCCGTCCAGCGGGCCCGGACCAGTTCGGCCTGTTCCGCGTGGGCGACGGCGAGCGCCCGTGCAGCTGACACATCGGCAGCCGCGGCCGACGATGCGACCATCGCGGCCACGAAGGCGGCGCCGGAGACGGCCGGGGGCAGCCGGCGGGCCGACAGCGCCTCGGCGTCCTCCTCGGCGCGCCGGGCGGCCTCGGCCGCGTCGCGGGCGGCGGCGGCCGCGGCCAGCGCCGCGGTCCGCTCCTCGGTGCGGCGCAGGCGCAGCACCGGCTCCAGCCGGAAGACGGGCTGTTTCACGCGGCGGAGACCAGGCCGTGCAGCCGGGCCCACGCCTCAGGCGGCGGGGTGGAGTCCGACGTCGCCTGGCGCAGGAACGCGTCGATCTCCGGCAGCAGGCGGCGGGCCCGGTCGACCAGCGGGTCGGTGCCGGCCTGGTAGGCGCCGATCTCGATGAGCTCCCGCACGTCCCGCAGCGCCCCGAGCATGCGGCGCAGCTCTCGGGCGTCGGTCATCTGCGGCGGCGGGACGACGGCGGTGGCCACCCGGGAGATCGACTCGAGCACGTCGATCGCCGGGAAGTGGCCGGCGGTGGCCAGCCGGCGGCTGAGCACGACGTGGCCGTCCAGGATGGAGCGGGCGGTGTCGGCGATCGGCTCGTTGTGGTCGTCGCCGTCGACCAGCACCGTGTAGAGCCCGGTGATCGAGCCGGTGGTGCTGGTGCCGGCCTTCTCCAGCAGCTTGGGCAGCATCGCGAAGACGCTCGGCGGGTACCCGCGGGTGGCCGGCGGCTCGCCGGCGGAGAGGCCCACCTCGCGCTGGGCCATCGCGGTGCGGGTGATCGAGTCCATCATGAGCAGGACGTCGCGGCCCTGGTCGCGGAAGGCCTCGGCGATCCGGGTGGCCACGAAGGCCGCCTTCAGCCGCACCAGCGGCGGCTCGTCGGAGGTGGCGACGACGACGACGCTGCGCGCCAGCCCCTCCGGGCCGAGGTCCTCCTCGATGAACTCGCGCACCTCGCGGCCACGCTCGCCGATCAGCCCGATGACCCGGATGTCGGCGTCGGTGCCCCGGGTGATCTGGGACAGCAGGGTCGACTTGCCGACGCCGGAGCCGGCGAAGATGCCCAGCCGCTGGCCGCGGCCGGCGGGCACCATGGTGTCCAGCGCGCGCACCCCGGTGGCCAGCGGACGGCGCACCCGTTCCCGGGTCAGCGCGTTGGGCGTCTCACTGGTCAGGTCCACCCAGGACACCAGCGAGCCGAGCGGGGGGCCGCCGTCCATCGGCCGGCCGAGCCCGTCGAGCACCCGGCCCAGCAGCGCTTCACCGACCGGCACCTGCAGCGGCCGCCCGGTGGGGCGGACCCGGGCACCGGCGTGCACGCCGGACAGGTCGCCCAGCGGCAGGCAGGTCATCCGCTCCCGCTGCACCGCGACGACCTCCGCCAGCAGCGGACGGCGGCCGGAGCTGACCTCCACCAGGTCCCCGACGGCGGCGGGCACGCCCTCCACCGTGAGGGTGAGCCCCATGGCACCGGTGACCACGCCGGAGAGCTCCGGGCGGGCCGCGGTCCGGGCCCGCGCGAGCACGCCGCCGGTGAGCACGCTCACGAGCGCAGCACCGCGCGGACCCGCTCGAAGGCGGCGCCGAGCTGGGCGTCGACCCGCAGGGTCCCGGCCTCGGCCAGGGCACCGGCCCGCTCGACGTCGGGGTCGCCGATGACCCGGACCGACGGCGGCAGGTCGGCCAGGGCTGCCGGGGGCACCTCGGCCAGGTCGTCGGGGTGCAGCCGGACGACGACGGGGACGTCGGTCGGGCACAGCGTCAGCGCGCGGCGCAGGGCGTCCAGCCCGGCGGCGTCGGCGGTGGCCACCTCGCGGCCGAGCAGGTCCCCGACCAGGGTCACGACCGCGTCCAGGACGTCGTCGCGGAGCTCGTCGACGACCGGGGCGGCGGTGGCGTCCAGCCGCTCCACCGCGGCACCCAGCGCGGCGGTGGCCGAGGCCAGTCGACGCTCCCAGCGGGCCTGCACGTCGGCCAGCCGCTCCTCGGCCGCGCGCTCGGCGGCGGCGACGACCTGCTCGGCGGCGACCAGGCCCTCGGCGTGCCCGGCGGCCCAGCCCTCGCGGCGGGCCTCCTCCCGCAACCGCGCGAGCTGCTCGGCGTAGACCTCGCCCAGGCGCGGGCCGGTGCGCGCCGCCGTCTGCTGCGCGACGGTGTCCGCCGGGGCGGCGGCCGGCGCCCAGGAGCGGGCCCGCTCCGGGTCGGCGGTCAGCGGGAGGCGGGGGTCGACGGCGGGGGCGGCCGGCTGGGACCGGCCGACGGCGGCGTCCACGGCCGCGGTCACCGTGGCCGCGGACGCGGAGTCGAGGGGGGCGGCCGGAGCCGGCACCGCCGGGGCGGGCGCGAGCGGGGGAGCACCGGCTTGCTGGTCGCGGGTGCGGCGTCCCCACGGCGCGCCGTCGCCGGTGCGCTGGTAGGGGACGGCGTCGGCCGCCGACGAGCCGCGCAGCAGCAGCGACTCCCGAGAGCTCGGTGCAACGCTCCTGGTGGCCCCGTCCAGGGGCCCGCCCCGAGCGTGTGAGGGGTGGGGGGGACGGGGTCCTTCATCAGGCGACGAAATCGTCGTCACCGCCCCGCGAGATGGTCAGCACGCCCTGCTCCTCCAGCGTGCGGATGACGGCGACGACCTTCGCCTGCGACTCCTCGACGGTGCGCTGGCGGACGGGGCCGAGCAGCTCCATCTCCTCGAGCAGGTTCTCGCCGGCGCGCTCGGAGAGGTTGCGGACCACCTTGTCCCGGACGTCCTGCTTGACGCCCTTCAGCGCGGTGGCCAGGTCGTTGGCCTCGACGTCGCGCAGCACCAGCTGCAGGGACCGGTCGTCGATGGTGACGATGTCCTCGAAGACGAACATCTGGGAGCGGATCCGCTCGGCCAGCTCCGGGTCGCTGTTGTCCAGCCACTCCAGGATGGAGCGCTCGGTCGGGCGGGGGGAGCGGTTGATGATCTCGACGAGGGTGTCCACACCACCGACGGTGGCCATGTCCTGGTAGGCCAGCAGGGAGCCCATCCGGCGGCCGAGCTCCTCCTCGACCATCCGGACCATCTCCGGGGCGGTGCGGTCCATCATCGCGATCCGGTAGGCGACGTCGGCCTGCTGGTCCGGCGGGAAGCCGGAGAGGACCTCCGCCGACTGCGGAGCGGGCAGGTGGGCCAGCACCAGGGCGATGACCTGCGGGTGCTCGTCCTTGAGGAAGGTGACCAGCTGACGCACGTCGCTGTTGCGCAGCGAGGCGAACGGCAGCTCGGTGTAGACGACGTTCAGCCGGGACAGGATGCCGTCGGCCTTCTCCTCGCCCAGGCCGGCGGCGAGGACCTCACGGGCGAAGTCGATGCCCCCGGTGCCGACGAACCGGCGGGCCATCATCAGCCCGTGGAACTCGCTCAGCACGTCGTCGACGTCGGAGCCGTCCACCTTGTCCAGGCGCATCAGCTCGCTGGTGATCTTCTCGACCTCGGAGGGGCGCAGCTGGGCGAGGATCGTGCCGGCCTCCTCCTTGGTCAGCTGGGCCAGGAAGAGCGCCGCCTTGCGGATCCCGGGCATGTCCGTGCGGGCGACGGCCGCCCCGGTCCGGACGGCCGGCGGCATGCCGGCCATCTGCTCCACGCTCGCGATGCTCACTGTCGGATCTCCCCGGTGCTCTCGAAGCGCCCGCTGGCGCCCGCTCCCGTCATCGGCAGTCCCGGGCCCCGTCGGTGTGCGACGGGGCCCGGGAGGTGGGTCACTTGGACTCGGCGAACCAGCCGCGCAGCATGGTGGCGACCTCGTCCGGCCGCTCGCTGACCATCTCGGAGATCTCGCCGCGGACCTTCTCCCGCTGCGCGGACTCCAGCCGCGCCTGCGCGTCGTCGAGCTCGGGGTCGCGGATGCTCTCGACCTGGATCCGCGCCTGCTCCAGCGCGTCGACCTCGTCGTCGAGCTCCTCGTACTCCTCGCGGTTGCGGCGGGAGCGGAGCCAGACGACGAGCACCAGCAGGGCGATGCCGAGCGCGATGCCGCCGGTCTTGATCATCGACCACATCGCGGCGGTCTTCTCGGCCTCCTCCGCGGCGGCGAGGTCCGCGGCCGCCTGGTCGGCGGCGGTCGTGTCGAACGGCATCGCCGCGACGGTGATCGCGTCCCCGCGGGCGACGTCCAGGCCGACGGCGTTGCCGACCAGCTGCTGCACCGCGGCCTGGTCGACGGCGATGCCGTCGTCCATGACCACCGAGACGGTGAGCCGGTTGACCGTGCCCGGGGAGCCGGTGATGGTCTCCACCGTCTTGTCCACGGCGTTGTTGGAGGTGGTCGACTCCTTCTCGTAGGTCGACTCGCCCTGGCCGTTGACCGCGAGGTCCTCGGCGCCGAGCACGCCACCGACGGCCCCGCCGGTGCCGGTGTAGTTCTCCCGGGTGGTCGACTCCGACAGCGCCGGGGTGCCTTCGTTGTACTGGTAGCTCTCGGTGGTGGTGTCCCGCTTGGAGAAGTCCAGCTCGGCGCGGACCTTGACCACGGCCCTGCCGGGGCCGGCGACGGTGTTGAGGATCTGCTGGGCGTTGTCGGCCAGCCGGGCCTCGTAGGTCTGCTCCATCTCGGTGCGCGCGTCGCCGCCGGCGCCGGTGACCTCACCGGCGGCGGAGAGCACCGCGCCGTTCGAGTCGGCGACGGTCACGCCCTCCGGGGCCATGCCCTGCACGCTGGAGGAGACCAGGTGGGTGACCGCCTGGATCTGCTCACCGGACAGGGAGGTGCCGGGCTTGAGGTCGAGCAGCACCGAGGCGGTCGGCTCGCCCTCGTCGGTGGCGAACACCTCGTCCTTGGGCAGCGCGACGTGCACCACCGCCGTCCGCACGCCGCTGATCGACTTCAGCGTGCTGGACAGCTCGCCCTCCAGCGCGCGCTGGTAGGAGATCTGCTGCTGGAACTCGCTGGTGGTGATGCCCTGCTCGTCCAGCAGCGCGTAGCCGGTCTCGTTGCCGGCCGGCAGGCCCTGGCCGCTCATCGCCAGCCGCAGGTCGTACACCTTGTCCTGCGCCACCATGATCGTCTGGCCGCCGTCGGCCAGCTGGTAGGCCGCGCCCTGGGCGTTCAGCTCCTCCACGATCGCCGAGGCGTCGGTGGAGGACAGGTTGCTGAACAGCGGCGACATGGTGGGCGCGGTGATCCACCGGGTGAAGAAGAAGCCGCCGAGGAGCAGCCCGGCCAGCAGCAGACCGATGACGATCTTCTGGCCGAGGCTGATCGTCGTCAGCATCGAGCGGACCCGGTCCAGCGGGCCGGCGAGGGCGGCGGGCATCAGATCTGCATCCTCATGATCTCGGTGAACGCGGCCACCGCGGAGTTCTTCAGGGTCACCACGGTGTCGGTGGCGAGCCGGGCCTCAGCGCTGGCGATCATGTAGTCGTGGGCGTCCTGCAGGTCGCCGGTGGCGGCCTGCAGCGCCAGGGAGTCCGCGGTCGACTGCACCGACTGGAGGTTGTCCACGGCACCGGTGAGGACGGCGGCGAAACCGCCGGCCCCGTTGGTGGACGGGACGGCGGATGCGGAGGCGATCCCGGCGGTGCCGGTGAGCTCCTGGACGCCGGTGACGCCGGCCGTGGGCATGCCGAAGGAGATCGGCCCGATGGGGGAGGTCACGGTCAGCCCTTCCCGAGCTGCAGGGCCTGCTGGTAGGCCGAGGTGGCGCGCTCGATGGTGGCCAGGTTGGCCTGGTAGCCGCGCTGGGCCATCAGCAGCTGGGTCATCTGCTCGCCCAGGTCGATGTCGGGGTAGCGGACGTAGCCCTCGGCGTCGGCCAGCGGGTTGTCCGGCTCGTAGACCATCCGGCCCTCGGCGCTGCCGAGCTCGGTCCGGGCCACCCGCACGCCGCCCTCACCCGAGCCGTACTGCACGGCCTCGGCGACGATCATGCGTTCCTGGAACGCGTCCTCGCCGGCCGGGCGGACCGTGTTGATGTTGGCCATGTTGTCCGCGACGGCGTCCATCCACTTGCGGTGGACGAACAGCGACGAGCCGCCGATGCGCAGGGTGTCGAAGACGCTCATCACTGCGTCCGCAGGGCAGAACGCAGCAGCGCGTACTTGCCGTCGAGGGCGTTGATCGCCAGCTGGTAGCGCAGGCCGGTCTCCTGGGCGATCACCGTCTCGGTGTCCAGGTTGACGTTGTTGCCGTCCATCCGGGTGGGGTCCATCGACCGGGTCACGGAGCTCTGCCCGCCGCGGGCAGCCTCCCCGTTGGCGATCTCGCTGCGCAGGGTGGACTCGAAGTCCACCCGGCCGGCGAGGTAGCCCGGGGTCTGGAGGTTGGCGATGTTGTCGGCGGTGACCCGCTGGCGCTGCTGCAGGCCGGTGAGCGAGGCGTGCAGCGCGGACATGGTCGGGTCGGTGATCACCGGACGCCCAGCGTGGAGCGACGGAGCACGAGATACCTCCGGGTACGGCGAGGACGCGCACGCAGGTGGGCCTGCGCGCGTGAGGGGGGTCGCCGATCCGTGGCGAAGGTGGTGCATTCCGTGCACCAGGGTCATCGGCAGGAGCCGCTGCCGGCATGACCACGTGCACCCGATCGTGCACCTCCAGTCACACAAAGCACACGTCCCCCGGGGCAGAAATGGTCATTTCTGCCCCGGGGGACGGGGGAGGTGCGTGGGGGAGGAGTGGTCAGAGGGCCCGGTCGATGAAGGAGGCCACCGGACGTGACGGTGCGTAGCTCATCCGGGCGGCGACGTCGCGCTGCTTCTGCGACTGGGTGATCCGCTCGACGAGGGCCTCGGCCACGGCCAGCTGGTGCTGCAGCAGCCGGACGGCGCGCTCGCGGAGGTCGTCGGGGAGCGGGCCCAGGTTGCTCGGCGGGATCCAGTCCGTGGACCGCCGTCCCCAGGCCGCGATCTCCTCGGCCCGGCCGCGGGCGAGGGTCGCCTCGGCGTCGTGCACGTCACCCTCGAGCGCGTCGAGGACCGCGGGCCAGCTCCGCGCCTCGTCCACCAGCGCGGGGAAGTCGCCGACCCGGTTGCGGGCGGTCCCGTCGCCCGCCCGGTCGCCGGTCATGCGGGTGCGGCGGTGAGGGAGGCCGCAGCCTCCCGCCAGGCGTCCCGCAGCGGCTCGACGACCTTGCGGCAGTCGGCGACGACCCGGGCGTTCTGGCGGACGTTGGCCCGGACCAGCTCACCGTGCAGCCAGCTGTAGAGCGCGGACAGCCGAGGCCCGCCGTCCCAGCTCTCGACCTGCAGGCTGGAGTGCAGCTCGAGCACGATGTCCTGGGCGTGCTGCAGGAGCTCGTTGGCCTGCTCGCGGTCGCCGGCGCCCAGTGCCGCCTCCGCCCGCTCGAGGTCCAGGGCCAGACGGTCGTAGAGCATCACGAGCAGGCGCTGGGGCGAGGCGGTGGTGACCGCGTCGCCGAGGTAGCGGTTCCGCAGGGCAGCGGCACTCATCGGTTGTTCCTCCGGGGGAGCGGTTGGTCAGGAGTCGGACGAGGACCAGCGGGGCAGCGAGGACAGCTGTGAGCTGAGCCAGGACGACTGGCTCTGCAACCTGCCCAGCGCCGTCTCCATGGCGGTGAACTGGGCGGAGAGGGTGGTCCTGCGCAGGTCCAGCCGCCGGTCCCAGTCCTCGATCTGGCTGGTCAGGCCGGCGCCCTTCTCGTCCTCGCCCTTGGCCCGCAGCACCAGGATGCCGGTCGTGGTGTCGGTGGCGCGCTTCGCCAGCGCGAGCAGACGCTGGGCCACACCCTGCACCGCGGCGGTGTCGTCGCCGTCACCGGCCACCTGGTTGGGCCCGTTTGTGGCGTCCGCGCCGTTGACCAGGCGCTGCACCAGTGCCGGATCGGCGGCGAGCTTCGCGGTGAACACCTCGGGGTCGAACGTGAACTGCCCGTCCCGGGTCAGCTTCAGACCCGCGCTGGAGGCCGACGCGGTACCGCCGATCGCGGTGGAGATCGTGTCCAGCACCTGGGTGGTGAGCGAGCGCAGTGTGCTGTCGCCCTTGAGGACGGCCGTGCTGCCGGCGCTGCTGTCGGCGTAGCGGGCCATGGTGGACAGCACGGTGTTGGCGGCGCTCACCATCGTCTTGACCGCGTTGGCGAGGACGGCGGGGTCGCTGTCGACCTTCACGGTCGTGCTGGCTGCCGGGTCGGCCTTGGCGACGGTGATCGTCACGCCGGGGACCAGGTCGGTGAAGGTGTTGGTCGCCGAGCTCGCGACGATGTCGTTCCCCAGGTCGAGGGTGGCGTCCTGCGCCTGAGCGGCGACGAGGAAGGCGGTGTCGGTGCCGCCGTCGGTGCGGGGCGTGCTCTCGACGACGAACTCACCGTCGGCGCCGCCGATCGTGGAGGTGAGCTGCAGACGGAACCGGTCGGCGGCCAGCTGCACCACGGTGGCCTTGACGCCCAGCCCGGCAGAGTTGATCGCGCCGGCGGCGTCGGTGATCGTGCCGTCCACGGGCAGGGACACCGTGGCGGTCTTGCCCGCACCGTCGGTGATCGTCAGCGGCCAGCCCGGACCCGTGTCGGCCGCGGGAGCGGTCTTGGAGCTCCACTCGGCCTGGCTCATCAGCGTGTGCGTGGCGGCCAGCGAGGTGACCGAGAAGGTGACGCTGCCGCCGGGGGAGGCGGTGGGGGCGGCGGTGGCGACCACGTCGGCACTGGTGCTCGTGGCCTTCGCCGCAGCCCAGGTGGTGGCCTTGGTGAGCGCCTCAGCGGCGCTGCGCAGCGCGTCGAACGTGGTGTTGACGGCGCGGTAGGCGGCGGCGTCGGCCTTGGTGTCGATCAGCTTGTTCTTGAGCAGCGTCTGCGGATTCGCCTCGATCTGCATCAGCTGGGTGATCATCGTGTCGTAGTCGATGCCCGAGATCAGGCCCGTGGTCACGCTCATGCCGGCCATGTCGGTCTCCTGTGGTCTCGGTCCGGGGGGTGACGCAGTGAGGGGGGAGGCCGTGGGGCCTCCCCCCTCACCGGGTGGTGCGGTGGTGCGGGTCTATCAGCCCAGCAGCTTCAGGATGCCCTGAGACGACTGGTTGGCCTGGGCCAGCATGGCCGTGCCGGCCTGGCTCAGGATCTGGGTCCGGGAGAAGTTGGTCATCTCCTGGGCCATGTCGGTGTCGCGGATGCGGCTCTCGGACGCCGACAGGTTCTCAACGGTGGCGTTGAGGTTGTTGATCTTGTGCTCGAGCCGGTTCTGGGTGGCACCCAGCCCGGCGCGAGCGTCGGAGACCGTGCCGATCGCGGTGTTCACCGCGGTCAGGGCCGCCTGGGCCGTGGTCACATCGGTGATCTCGCCGACCGTGCCGCCGAAGAGCCCGGTGGCGGAGGTGGCACCCATGTCACCGATGCTGACCGCCAGCGTCTCACCCGCGTTGGCGCCGACCTGGAAGTTCTTGGCCGTGTAGGTGCCGTCGAGCAGGTTGGTGCCGTTGAAGGTGGTCTTCGTGGCGATGTCGTCCAGCTCCAGCGCCAGCTCCTGGAACTCCTTGTCGGCCTTGGCCTTGTCGGTGTCGCTCAGGGCGCCATCGTTGGAGGCCTGGACGGCGAGGTCACGCATGCGCTGCAGGATGGAGTGGGTCTCCGTCAGGGCGCCTTCTGCGGTCTGCACGACCGAGATGCCGTCCTGGGCGTTGCGGGCGGCGACCTTCAGGCCACCGATCTGCGACCGGAGGCCCTCCGAGATGGCCAGGCCGGCCGCGTCGTCGGCGGCGCGGTTGATCCGGAAGCCGGAGGAGAGCTTCTCCAGCGACTTGTTCATCTGCCCGTCGGTGACCGACAGGTTGCGGTACGAGTTCATCGCCGCGATGTTGGTGTTGACGCTGAGACCCATGGTGTTCCTCCGTGGAAGTGGGTTTTCTTGGTGGAACCCGCTGCATCCGTGCTGCGGGGCGTTGCCTCACTGGTAACGGCAGGGATCGGGCTCTGCTTGACCCGAACCGCAGGATTTCTTTCGAGTTCCTCAGGCCGGCTGGGCTGCCGTGCTCCGGGCGGGCGCCGACCAGCCGTTCCGCGGGTGCGGCCGGGGCAGCGGAACCGGGGTGGGCGTGACCGGTCCGCGGCCGGCGAGCTGCCGGGCGGCCACCCGGTCCACGTAGGCGCGCTGCTGGTTGCGGGCGCGCACCCCGCCGTCGGCCTGGACCGGAGCGCCGTCCCACACCTCGCTCATCGCCGCGTGCAGCAGGGTCAGCGCGCGGGCGCGCATCTGCGAGACCCGGGAGAGCGTCACGCCCAGGGAGTCGGCGATCTCGGTCAGCGACTCGTCACCGAAGAAGTTCCGCTCGACGACCTCGTCGAGGCGGTCCGGCAGCGCGCGGATCGCCTCGTGCAGGTGCCGGGCCCGCTCGGCGCGCAGCAGGGCGCGCTCGGGGGAGTCGCCGGTGTCGGGGAGGTCCAGGGAGGTGCCATCGACGCCGGTCTCGGCGTCGATGCTCACCATCACCGCGCGGTGCACGTCGACCTGGAGGGAGTCCAGCTCGGCCCGCCCGACGCCCAGGCTGGCGGCGAGCTCGGCGCGCGTCGGGGGCCTGCCCAGGCTCATGGTCAGCGCGTCGGTGGCGGCGTCGGTTCGCCGGGCGGCGGCCCGGACCGAGCGGCTCGCCCAGTCCCCGGAGCGCAGCTCGTCGAGGACGGCGCCCTGCAGCCGGGGCAGGGCGTAGGTGGCGAAGGTCGCGCCGGCCGTCGGGTCGAACCGGCGGGCCACCTCGACCAGCGCGACGCGGGCACAGGCCTGCAGGTCCTCGCGGCTGACGTGGCTGGGCAACGAGATGCGCGAGGCCACCGCGTTGACCGCGAAGTGCGTCAGCGGGAGATGGGTGGTCACCAGTGCGTCGACGTCGGGGTGTCGGCGTTCGCCCCCGGCGACGGGGGTGGGGCTGGCTGCGGTCACGCCCCCTCTCTCGGCGGACCGGAGCCGGTCCGGGACCGGCTGTGCACGGAAATCTGTGCGACCGCGCTGCTCGGCTTGACCGGGCGGCGGGCGGTGCCGATGGGAGTGGCGTCGGCACGCCCCGTCCGGGGCCGTGCCGCAGACGGACACGGACACACGAGGACGAGGAAGGCGGCCGGCATGGACCACCAGCACCTGTCGACGTTGCTGTGGCGCGAGCAGGAGCTCCTGGACCTGCTGCTGTTCAAGGCCGAGGAGAAGCAGTACCTGATCCTCACCGGGAAGAGCCGCTGGCTGCCCCGCATCGCGCACGAGATCGAGGTCGTCCTGGAGCAGCTGCGCACCCTCGAGGTGGAGCGTGCCGCCGCGACCGAGCAGATCGCCGGGCGGCTGGGCCTGGAGGCCAACCCCTCGCTGCGGCAGCTCGCCGACTCCGCGCCCGCGCCGTGGAACGACCTCTACGCCAAGCACCACGAGGCGCTGCTGACGCTCGTCACCGAGCTGCGCAGCCTCTCCGACGCGAACAAGGAGCTGATCGAGAGTGGTCTGTCGGTGATCGGCGACGCGCTGCTGTCCTCCCGCACCGGGACGCAGTCCGGGACCTACACCCAGAACGGCCGCACCGCGGGCAACGCCTACCGCTCGGTCACCCTGGACGGTGCGATGTGAGTGGCACCTTCGGGGGGCTGAACACCGCGACGACGGCGCTCTGGGCCCAGCAGCGCGGGCTGGACGTCACCGGCCAGAACATCGCCAACGTCAACACCGAGGGCTACAGCCGCCAGCGCGCGGAGCTGCAGTCGGTGGGCGGCAACCCGGTGCCGGCGGTCTGGTCGGTCAGCACCGGAGTCGGCGGCGGCGTCAACGCCGACACGGTCATCCGCATCCGGGACGCCTTCCTGGAGGCCCGGGCCCAGGCCGAGAGTGGCAAGACCGCGTCGATGACCGTGCACGACACGACGCTGGCGCAGATCGAGCAAGCCTTCCGGGAGCCGGGGGAGACCGGCATCCAGGCCAAGCTCACCGACGTCTTCAAGGCCTGGGGCGACCTGGCCAACAACCCGACCGAGGACGGCGCCCGCACCGCGGTGCTGCAGAAGACCGCCACCCTGGTCGCCGAGTTCCACACCACGGATGCGGCCTTGGAGAAGGCGTGGGTGCAGACCCGGGACGCCCTCGACGTGCTCGCCGACGACGTCAACACGACGATCACGCAGGTGGCCGAGCTCAACTCCGCGATCAAGAAGGCCACCCAGGCCGGCCTGCCGAGCAACGAGCTGGCCGACAAGCGCGATGCCCTGGTGCTGAAGCTGTCCCAGTGGATCGGCGCCACCTCCTCGATGGGCGACTCCGGCGCCGTCAACGTCGCGGTGGGCGGGGCGACGCTCATCTCCGGCGCGTCTGCCACCGGGGTTCGGGTCGTGGGCACCAACGACCCGCTGGAGGCGGGCACGACGCCCCCGCGGCTGGTGGCCGACCCCGGTGGCACGACGCTGAACCCCGGTGGGACCGTCGGTGGGCAGCTCGCCGCGCTGCGGGAGACGATCCCCGGCTACCGGCTGCAGCTCGACGGCCTCGCACAGAGGCTGGCCGGGGAGTTCAACGCGCAGCACGCGCTGGGGCGGGACAAGGACGGCAACCCCGGTGGTGCGCTCTTCGACGGCGGGGCCGGCGCCCCGACCGGCATCACGGCGAGGACGCTCCGCCTGGCCATCAGCGACACCGACCAGCTCGCTGCCGCCGATGCCTCCACGGGGGCCACGCCGAGCACGGACAACACGAACGCCCTGGTGATCGCCAAGCTGCAGGGCGCGGCGGACGGCACGGCAGCCGCGTACCGGCAGCTGATCGTGAAGCTCGGGGTCGAGGCGTCGGTCGCCACCGGCAACCTGAAGACGCAGACGGTGATCACCAGCCAGGTGGACGCCTCCCGGGAGTCGGTCTCCGGGGTGAACCTCGATGAGGAGATGACCAACATGCTCCGGTTCCAGCACGCCTACTCGGCGGCGGCCCGCATGATCACCGCGATCGACGAGACGCTCGACGTGCTGATCAACCGCACCGGCCGCGTGGGGCTGTGACCTGATGCGGATCACCCACAAGGCGGTCGTCACCACCAGCCTCCAGGGGCTGAACCGGAACATGGACGCGATCCAGAAGCTGCAGCAGCAGCTGACCTCCGGCAAGACGATCAGCAAGCCATCGGACGACCCGGCCGGCACCAACGCCGCGATCCTCGCGCGGCAGGAGCTCGCCACCGCGACGCAGCACGCCCGCAACATCACCGACGGCATGGGCTTCCTGGACGCCACCGACTCGGCGCTGCAGAACATGATCGTCCAGGTGCAGAAGGTGCGGGAGCTGACCGTCTCGGGGCTGAACGACGGTGCCGCCTCGGACAGCTCACGCGCGGCCATCGCCACCCAGGTTGCCGGCATCCGGGACAGCCTGCTCGGGCTGGCGAACACGTCGGTGCAGAACCGGCCGATCTTCGGCGGGATCACCGCCGGCAGCACGGCGTACGACGTCGGGACGGGTGCATACGTGGGCAGTGGCGACGGTGGCACACCGATCAACCGGCAGGTCTCCGACGCCGACCTCATCCGGATCGACATCACCGGTCCGGAGGTGTTCGGCGTGACGACTCCACCCGGCGCCACCCCGGCGAGCCGTGACCTGTTCGCGATCGTCGGGGACATCGCGGCCGACGTCGTAACGGACCTCGGTGCGCTGGAGGGGCACCTGGCCGCCCTCGATGAAGCGCTGAGCCGGATGCTCAAGGGTGCCGCGGACATCGGGACCCGCACCTCGCGGCTGGAGACGTCGCGGCAGGTGAACGCCGACCAGCAGCTCTCGCTCACCAGCCGCTCGGCCGACATCGAGAACGTCGACCTGGCCAAGACCATCATGAACCTGCAGATGCAGCAGACCGGCTACGAGGCCGCGCTGTCGGCGACGGCGAAGGCGATCCAGCCGAGCCTGCTGGACTTCCTGCGCTGATCAGGGGCAGGTCAGGTGCCGGACAGGCACCTGACCTGCCGAGAAGGGAAGTGCAGGGCGCCGCGCGGCGGCGTCCGGCCCCGCACCGGCGGGGCGTGCCACGGATGGCCACACACACCCATGGAGGGGTCACATGCTCACTCTCACCCGCAGCGTCGGCGAGAGCATCCGCATCGGCGAGGACATCGAGGTCTACGTCGTCGAGGTCCGCGGCGGCACCGTGCGACTGGGCTTCAAGGCCCCTCGCGAGGTGGCGATCCACCGCGAGGAGGTCTACCGGCAGATCGCGGAGGCGAACGCCCTCGCCGCCGAGGTGGCCGCCGACGCACTGGGTGCCTTGGCAGCATTCGCGCCAGAGTCGGAGCAGGCGTCCAGCAAGAAGTGACAACACCCTGGTCATATCGGGCCAATAACCGCTCGACCCGTTCGCCACAGTAGTCACAGGGCGGCGAGTCTCGCCGTTGGGCATCCGGATCGTGCGCAAGTCTTCCCCTACCGCGCCAGTTACAGGGGGAGACCAAGATGGCACTCAGCGCACGCACCATGAGCACGGTCGATGCGGTCGGCCTGCTCGACGACACCACCGCCGCCGACCAGCACCGCTCGGCCGGCGACGAGCACCTCGTGTGCCCGGACGCCGCCTGGTCGGACACGGTCGTGGTGCACGTGCAGCTGCGTCCGCGCCGCTCGGCCACCCGTCGCTGCCTCGCCGCGCTCACCGCGCTGGCCGCACGGCACGAGACGGTCGCCTTCGCCCTGACCGGTCTGTCCGGTGACGCCCGCGCGGTGCGGGTGACGGTCGGCGTCGAGCTCGGGCCGCGCGACCAGATCGCCCGGTTCTCCACGGAGGCGCAGGCGGCCTACGCCTTCGTCGACGCCCTGTTCACCGATCTGTACGACTTCATGCCGGTCTACGTCGGTGAGCCGAGCGAGGCCGAGCGGGTCGCCGCGGCCGGTGTGCTCGACGCCGTCGGCGGGGGACGGACCCCCGCCCCTCGTTCGCCGATGCCCCGCATCCCCACGCCGCGGACCCCGTCCTCGGTCACGGGTGCGGCGGTCGCCGGCCTCCGCGGCATCCCCGTCCCGGCCTGAACCGGTCGTCGGGCACCGCCCGACGACCGGCCACCCGTCACCCCGCCCACCTGCACTTCCCCTCAGGAGGACCCGGTGCCCCAGCACACCACCATCCCCGTCGACAGCTTCCCCGCGACCGACGACGAGCGCGGCCGCAACCGCGAACCGCTGGTCTTCGGCGGACTGTCCGAGGCCGAGGGGTGGGCCATCGCACCCATCACCCCGCGTGACCGGGTGCACTTCCGCACCGACCGGGAGCTGTCGCTGACCGACTTCCGGGCCGCCCTGCCCGCCGGGGTCGAGGTGACCTACGACGAGGGTGAGGGCCTCTACCGGGTCGACGGCCGCCCGGGCACGGGGGAGGCGCTCGCCGGCCTGGTCCGGGGATGGTGTGCCGGGGAGGGGATCGCCACCGTCGGGCTGCGCCCGGAGGCCGGCGTCCGCCGCCGCGCTCCCCGTGACCTGCCGCCGGCCTTCCTCGCCGACCTGTGCCGCCACTACTGCCGGGTCAGCCTCAAGCGCCTGCAGCGGAACATGAGCACCATCCGGCTGCACCTGCCGGACAACGACGACATCGACCAGCAGGTGGCCGAGTGGGTGCTCAAGGCGGTGTCCACGTACGACGAGACCAAGTCGGTGCCGTTCGGTGCCTACCTGGCCACCCAGCTGTCCAAGTGGGTGCACGACCTGGGCCGCAACGCCTACGGGCGCACCGCCGCGGACACCGAGAACAAGCAGCAGAAGGCCGTCGCCGCCTTCACCGCCGAGCACCAGCGCCGGCCCAGTGAGAAGGAGCTCGCCGCCTACATGGGGCAGAGCGTGGCCACCCTGCGCCGCAACTCCCAGACCGTCGCCACGCTGACCGGGCTGCGCAACCTCCAGTCGCTGGACGGCGGTGCCGACGCCGTGGAGTTCGTGCTGCCCGACAGCTCGGAGGTGCCCGACGAGATCATGGGCGAGGCGGAGCAGACGTTGCTCTCGCACGCGCTCACCGCGGCCTGCGCCCCCGACCCCACCGCGCGACGGGACCAGCGCGCCGCCCAGCCCAACGTGCTGGGCTGGGCCACCTGGTACCTGACCACCTGGGGCGGCAAGACCAAGACCCAGCTCTCGGCGGACCTCGGCACCTCGGTGCGCAACATGAACGTGCACGCCGACCGCGCCGAGAAGGCCCTGAAGACCCGGCTCACCGAGCTCGGCGGCTGACCCCCGCCGCACTGCCCGGCGACCGCCCGGCCACCCGACCCGGGTGGCCGGGCGGTCGGCGTTCCGGGCCCGGTCGGGCCGTCGGGGAAAGTGCCCCGACACGGGTCCATCTGGCCGCCGACCTGCCGATATCCCTCTCGTGACCGCCCCGGACCGCTCCCGCCGCCGCGCGCGGGAGGCCCGGGGGAGCGGCTCGTGAGCGTCCCGCCCGCCGAGGACGCCCTGCAGCCCGTCCTCGTGCCGCACTGGCTCGACGCCGCCGACCGCGCTGAGGTCGAGCGGGCCGTGCAGGCCGCCCTCGACGGCGGTCCGGTGCACCCCGTGGCGGCCGTCCACCTCGGCGACGTGCTCACCGAGCTGCACGTGGCGGCCGCCCGCGAGCTGGTCTGGCCGGCCTCGGTGGCGCGGGTCCGCAGCGCGACCGGCTGGGGCGACGACGTCGTCCCGGTCCGGCTCTCCGCCGTGGAGCTGGCCAGCGTGCTGTCGCTGACCGGCCTCGCCCCCGTCGCCCGGGCGGCCCTGACCGGCGGTCGCAGCCGGTGACCGACTCACCGTTCGGCTCCCCGGCCGGGCTGCTGCGCCGGCTGGTGCGCACGGAGGTGGACGTCGACGACGTCCGTGACGCCGTGGACCACCTGGCCGGGACCCACGGGCTGCCGGGGCTGCGGATGTCGGTGGCCGAGGGACCACGGGGCGCGCTGCTGGTCGTCGAGGAGGCCGGCCGGGTCAGCCGGGCACTGCTCACCGAGCTGGCCGCCCAGATGTCCCGAGCGCGCGTCGTCGGCACCCCGGACGCCGTGCTGGCCGCGCTGCGCACCTGGCTGGACCACCGGCCGGTACCCGACCCCGTGGCCGCCGCGGCCGGGGTCGCCGTGCTCGACTGGGCCGAGGGCCGTACCGAGATGCTGGGCTGGCGGGTGGTGGTCCGGCGGGCCGGCCTGCTGGTGCCCTGGCGACCGTCCCGGACCGCCTCGCTGCCCGACGTGCACCGCACCCGCTCCGCGGCGTGGGACCGGTCGGCCGCGGTGGAGGCGGTGCTGCGGATCGAGGGCCCGGTGGGTCTGTGGACCACCACGAGCGTCCCCGGCGCCGACTCCGCGGTCCTCGTCCACCCCGAGCGGATGCTGGGCGAGATGGCGGCGCGTGGCCTGCGTCTGCGCGACGCGCACGTGGTCGTGACGCCGCGGCGCCCGGTCGCCTGCGCGGAGGCCGGCGTCGCCCGCCGGTTGGTGGCCGAGGCAGCCGACCAGAGCGTCACCCTGCCCTGGCGGCGTGTCGCCGACCTCAGCTGGACCTGACCTCCCCGTCCTCCCGGACACCGAGCCTCAGGTGAGGGTGCCGTACTCCCAGTGCCAGGGCTCGGGGTTGCTGCCATCGGCCTGCGCCCAGTCGGGGTGCACCCACCCCCAGCGGCCGGCGTTGGCCTGCATCCAGGCGGTCTGCACGGTGCCGAAGACGTTGATCCCGCCGCAGAGGTCGACCGCCAGGGCCCAGCCGTGGTTGGAGGTGCCCGGGACGGCGGTGATGCGCGGCTTGCGGTGGTGGGCGTCGATCTGGGCACCGAGCGACCGGTAGGAGTCGGTGATGCACAGCGGGGCGCCGAACGTCGCCTGGTAGGCCGCGGACATCGCGGAGTACGCGGCGGCCGCGTCACAGCGCAGGCGGTGCGGGTACCCGATCGAGCAGAGCTGGTCGCGGGGGATCTCGCCGTTGGCGAAGCCGCCCCACGCGCCGCTCACCGGCGCCCGGTCGCTGCCCGGTGCGGGCACCGGGGCGCTGCAGGTGGGCGGGGTGGTCGCCGCGACCGGCAGCGGTGTCGGGGTGCCGGCCGGCACGGTCACGCGGACGGCGGTGCGCAGGTCGGGCACCTCGCGCACCGCGACCTGCCAGCGGTCGGCGGAGGCGGACAGGACGCTGCTGCCACCGACGTAGATGCCGACGTCGTCCAGGGTGGTGCCGCCGACGGTGCTGAACACCAGGTCACCGACCTGCAGCTGGCCCTCGGGCACGGGCGTGCCCTGCGCCCACTGGCCGGCCAGGCCGACGGGCAGGCCGAATCCGCCGTGCGCCCAGACGGCGGAGGTGAAGCCGCCGCAGTCGAAGCCGTCCGGGCCGCTGCGGCCGGGGAGGTACGGCCGGCCGAGGAGCGCGAAGCCGGCGCTGACCGCGGCCACGGTCTCGGCGGGCAGCACGGTGAGCGTCGATCCGGCGGCGTAGGTCAGGGCGACACCGGGCACCGGGGCGCCGGCGGCGTCCCGGACGGCGGCCAGGCCGATCGGCAGCGTCTCGGCGGAGGCGAGCTCGGCCGCGGCGGGCGGCGTGACCCCGGCGACGGCCAGCCGGGTGAGGTAGTCCTGCCAGCCGGAGAGCGCAGCTGCGTTGTCGGCCGCCTGGGCGGGACCCACCGGCGCGCCGGCAGAACCGGCCCACGAGGCGGCGGCGAGGGGGTCGAGTTCGGCGACCAGGGAGCGCACCTCGGTGAGCACCTCGGTGGCCTCCCGCCGGGCGGCGGTGGCGCGTTCCTCGGCGGTGGTGGCGGCATCGGTGTACTCCGCGGCGTGCACGGCCGCCTGCGCGACCCGGGCCACCCGGGCGTCCTGGCCGTCGGCGAGCTGCTCGGCGAGGCCCTGGGCGTGCAGCACGTCGCCGGTGGTCGCAGGGGAGTGCAGCGAGAGCTGGGCCAGCGGCCACCGCTCCTCGGTGCTCCGCCGGTAGGCGGTTGCCGCGATCTCGCCGACGGCGACCCGGTCGGCGGCCACCTCGGCCCGTGCGGCGGCGCCGGCGTCGCGAGCCTGCTGCGCCTGGGCGGTGTGGCGCGCCGCGGTCTCGGCGGCGGCCCGGTAGCGGGCGGCGGCGTCGGCCAGCGCCGCGGCGGTACCCGACGTCCGCGCCGGGTCGGCGACCTGGCCGGCCTCGGTCGGGGGCTGGACGACCGAGCCCATCAGGGTCACGATCGCGACGGTCGCCCCGGTGACCACGCCGAGCCGCCGCCACCACAGCCGCAGTGCGCCGGTGGCCCGGGCCGGGCGCTGCGGGGTCGTCCGACGCCGCGGTGCGGGGCGAGCCGCGGTGCGCGGCCGCCCGGTGCCGGAGGTGCGGCCGGCCGTGGCGCGGGTGCCGGTGGTCGGACGCTGGCGGGGGGCCTGGGCGCGGGGCCGTGGCGCAGCTGACTGCGCGCGCGGTGCGGGCACCGGAGGCTCCTCGGGTCGTCGGCCGGATCGTCGGGCTGCCGGGTGGCAGCCGTGTCCTGATCCCATCGACCTCCCCCGCCCGGGGGTGGAGGGTCCTCACGCGTTCGGGGGGTCGGTCTCACCCCTACGGGGGGTGCCCCGGGAGACCGAGTGAGCAGTTCCGGTCGCCGACACAGCGGGACTCGCCGTCGGCGACGGCGAGTACTGCTCACTGGGGCCCCGGTCTCACACCCCCCGGAGACGACGAGGCCCCCGCCGTCCGCAGGGGACGACGGGGGCCAGGTGACGTGCTGGAGCGGCCTCCTCCCAGGGGCCCCGCGCTGAGCGTGCGAAGCGTGGGGAGGGAGGAGGTCCTTCCTCAGCGCTGGGCGATCTCCAGGAAGGAGCGCTCGGCGGGGCCGGTGTAGACCTGCCGGGGACGCCCGATCTTCGTGGCCGGGTCCTCGATCATCTCCCGCCACTGGGCGATCCAGCCGGGCACCCGGCCGAGCGCGAACAGCACGGTGAACATCCGGACGGGGAAGCCCATCGCCCGGTAGATCAGCCCGGTGTAGAAGTCGACGTTCGGGTAGAGCTTGCGCTCGATGAAGTAGTCGTCGGAGAGGGCGATCTCCTCGAGCTGGCGGGCCAGGTCGAGCAGCTCGTTGTTGCCGCCGAGCTTGCTCAGCACCGTGTCGGCGGTCTGCTTCACGATCGCCGCGCGCGGGTCGTAGTTCTTGTAGACCCGGTGCCCGAAGCCCATCAGCTTGACGCCGGGCTCCTTGTTCTTCACCCGCTCGACGAAGCGCGGGATGTCGCCGCCGTCGCGCTTGATCGCCTCGAGCATCTCCAGCACCGACTGGTTGGCGCCGCCGTGCAGCGGGCCGAACAGCGCGTTGATGCCGGCGGAGACGGAGGCGAACAGGTTGGCGTGCGAGGAGCCGACCAGGCGCACCGTGGAGGTGGAGCAGTTCTGCTCGTGGTCGGCGTGCAGGACGAAGAGCATGTCCAGCGCCTTGACCAGCTCCGGGTCGGCCTCGTAGGGCTCGGCCGGGAAGCCGAAGGTCATCCGGAGGAAGTTCTCCACCAGGCCCAGCGAGTTGTCCGGGTACAGCATCGGCTGGCCCACGGACTTCTTGTAGGCGTAGGCCGCGATCGTCGGCAGCTTGGCCAGCAGCCGGACGGTCGAGAGCTCCACCTGCTCGGGGCTGAACGGGTCGAGCGAGTCCTGGTAGAAGGTCGACAGCGCGCTGACCGCCGAGGAGAGCACCGGCATCGGGTGCGCGTCGCGCGGGAAGCCGTTGAAGAACTGCTTGAGGTCCTCGTGCAGCAGGGTGTGCCGGCGGATCCGCTGGTCGAAGGCCTCCAGCTGGTCGGCGGTGGGCAGCTCGCCGTAGATCAGCAGGTACGACACCTCGAGGAAGCTGGCCTGCCCGGCCAGCTGGTCGATCGGGTAACCCCGGTACCGCAGGATCCCGGCGTCACCGTCGATGTAGGTGATCTCCGAGGTGCAGGACGCGGTGTTCACGAAGCCGATGTCCAACGCGACCCTGCCGGTCGTGGACAGCAGCTTGCTGGTGTCGATGCCGGGCGCGCCCTCCGTCGCGGGGATCTCCCGCAGGGGGAGTTCGCCGCCGGGGAAGCGCAGGGCCACGTCGTCGGTGCTCGCTGTCTCGCTCATCAGCTCTGGACGCTACTGCCCCGCGCCCCCGGATGGCGTGCCAGGGGGCAGGATTTCTGCCGACGGCACACCATCCGGGTCGCTCATCAGGGGTGGGTCATGGACAGCACGTCCAGGGCGGCGTCCAGCTGCTCCTCGGTGAGCTTCCCCTGCGCCACGTAGCCGCGCTCCACGACGACCTGGCGGATGGTCTTCTGCTCGGCCAGCGACTGCTTGGCGACCTTGGCCGCCTCCTCGTAGCCGATGTACTTGTTCAGCGGGGTGACGATCGACGGCGAGGACTCCGCGTACTCGCGGCACTGCTCGACGTTGGCCACGATGCCGTCGACGCAGCGGTCGGCGAGCAGCCGGCTGACGTTGGCCAGCAGCCGGATCGACTCCAGCACGTTGCGCGCCATCAGCGGCAGCGTCACGTTCAGCTCGAAGACGCCGGTGGTGCCGGCGTAGGTGACCGCCGCGTCGTTGCCGATCACCTGGGCGCCCACCTGGATGACCGCCTCGGGGATCACCGGGTTCACCTTGCCCGGCATGATCGAGCTGCCCGGCTGCAGGTCGGGCAGGGCGATCTCGCCCAGACCGGTGCGCGGGCCGGAGCCCATCCACCGCAGGTCGTTGGCGATCTTGATCAGGCCGACGGCGATGGTCTTCAGCTGGCCCGAGCCCTCGACGAGCGCGTCCCGGGAGCTCTGCGCCTCGAAGTGGTCGCGCGCCTCGGACAGCGGCAGGCCCAGGTCGGCGGCGAGCTTCTCGATGATGGCGGCGGCGAAGCCGGGCGGGGTGTTGATCCCGGTGCCGACGGCGGTGCCGCCCAGCGGCAGCTCGCCGATCCGGGGGAGGGAGGCCTGCAGCCGCTCGATGCCGTACCGGACGGCGGCGGCGTACCCGCCGAACTCCTGGCCCAGGGTGACCGGGGTGGCGTCCATCAGGTGGGTGCGGCCGCTCTTGACGACCTCGGCGTACTCGGTGGCCTTGCGCTCCAGCGAGGCAGCGAGGTGCTCCAGGGCCGGCACCAGGTCGACCACGATCGCCCGGGTCGCCGCCACGTGGATCGCCGAGGGGAAGACGTCGTTGGACGACTGCGAGGCGTTGACGTGGTCGTTGGGGTGCACCGGCGAGCCCAGCGCCTCGGAGGCCAGGGTGGCGATGACCTCGTTGGTGTTCATGTTGCTCGACGTGCCCGAGCCGGTCTGGAAGACGTCGATCGGGAAGTGCGCGTCCCACTTCCCGGTGGCGACCTCGGCCGCGGCGGCGGAGACGGCGTCGGCGACCTCCTGCGGCAGCACGCCGAGGGAGGCGTTGACCGTCGCAGCGGCGCCCTTGATCGAGGCCAGGGCGCCGATGAGCTCCCGCTCGATCGGGGTGCCGGAGATGGGGAAGTTCTCGACGGCGCGCTGGGTCTGGGCCCGCCACTTCGCCCAGGACGGGACGCGGACCTCCCCCATGGAGTCGTGCTCGACGCGGTAGTCCGTCTCGGTGGCCACGGTGCGCTCCCGGTGTGGTGTGGATGGTGTCAGTGCTCCGGCAGCGACCCTAGACACCCCGTGGGGTGACGCCGCCCGGGCAGTGGTCGGTGTCCGGCCGTCCGGCCGGGGTGCCGGCCCTACGCTGCGCCCGACGACGAGCCGGTCCCCCTCGCCGGCGACCTCCGCCGGTCCGGGGTCCCGGACGATCCCCGGAGGGACCCGTGTCCGAGCCCCAGCACCCCCACCAGCCGTCGCCCGGTGTCCCCGGCGAGTTCCCCGCGCAGCAGCCGGCCGGGTGGTGGCCCGCTGCGCAGGCGCCCACCTGGCAGCCGGCAGCGGTGCCGGCTGCCGCTCCCGCGGGGCGGGCTCCCGGGCTCACCACGGGCGTCGCCCTCGCGGTCGCCGGCGTGGTCGCCGTGGGCCTGGTGCTGGCCGCCGTGCTGGGCGCACTGGTGGTGCGGTCCGGGGCCGACGAGCTGGGCCGCAGCATGGGCCAGGCGATGGGGGAGTCCTCGATGGCGGCGATGGACGAGGTGATGGGCGGGCTCGGCGGCGGCTGGGGTGCGGAGGACCCCTGGGCCGCGGAGCCGGTGGAGCAGTTCGACCCGACCGCCCCGACCGGACTGGGCGCGGACCCGGCGCTGGACGCCTACGCCCAGCAGTGCTTCGACGGCGACCTGCAGTCCTGCGACGACCTGTACGCCGGGGCGCCGCCGCTGTCGGACTACGAGCGCTACGCCACCACCTGCGGTGGCCGGGTCAAGGAGTTCGCCGTCCTCGCCTGCACCGAGCTGGACTGAGCGCCCGTCGGCCCTAGGGTGCGGGCATGGACGAGCGACCGGGACCCGAGGTCCCTGCGGTCCGCGCCGGGGACGCCGACCGCGAAGCGGTGGTGACCCGGCTGCAGACCGCTCTCGGTGAGGGCCGGATCGGCGTGGACGAGTTCACCCAGCGGGCCGACGCCGCCTACGCCGCGACCACGGTCGCGGAGCTCGACGCCCTGCTGGCCGACCTCCCCTCGCCGGCCTCGGCCTTCCCGGCGGTGGGGGAGATCGTCGGGGAGCGGACGAACGGCGCGGTCGCCAGCGTGTTCGGTGACGTCATGCTGACCCCGGTGGTCGGCGTGCCGGAGCGGGCCAGCACCGTGTTCGGCGACGTCCGGATCGACCTGCGTGGCCTGCGCACGGCCGCGGAGACCGTGCACCTGCAGCTGGGCACCGTCTTCGGCGACGTCGACGTGATCGTCAGCGAGGGCGTCGCCGCGGAGATCGAGGGCTGGACGGTGTTCGGCGACCGCAAGACCCAGCTGGCGCCGGTGCCCCGGCTGGCGGGCACGCCGCTGGTGGTCGTCCGCGGCTGGACCGTCTTCGGGGACCTGCGGCTGCGCAGCCTGGCGCCGGGGGAGTCACCGAGCCGGTGGCGCGGCCTCGTGGACCGGCTCGCGGCCCGGCACACACCCCCGCCGCCCCCGGCATAGGAGTCCTGCGCCCGGTCTCCGCCTGGGAACCGGGCGCAGACCTTCCTATGCCTGGTCGTCCTCCCCGAAGGGCACGGCCGAGTACTGGTTGAGCTTGGCCAGCGAGTGGAGGCTGTCGATCGAGCGGATCGTGCCCGACCGCGACCGCATGACCAGCGACTGCGTGGTGGCACCGCCGGCCCGGTACTGCACGCCGCGCAGCAGCTCGCCGTCGGTGATGCCGGTGGCCACGAAGAAGACGTCGCCGCGGACCAGGTCGTCGATGGTGAGCACCCGGTCCAGGTCGTGACCGGCGTCGAGCGCCTTCTGCCGCTCGGCGTCGTCGCGCGGCCACAGCCGGCCCTGCAGCGCACCGCCCATGCACTTGAGGGCGCAGGCGGTGATGATCCCCTCCGGGGTGCCGCCGATGCCCATCAGCAGGTCGACGCCGGTTCCCTCGCGGGCGGCGGCGATCGCGCCGGCGACGTCGCCGTCGGTGATGAACTTGATCCGGGCACCGGCCTGGCGGACCTCGCTCACCAGCTGCTCGTGTCGCGGCCGGTCGAGGATGCAGACCGTGACGTCGCCGACGGAGCTGCGCTTGGCCTTGGCGACCCGGCGGATGTTCTCGCCCACCGGAGCGGTGATGTCGACGACGTCGGCCGCGGCCGGCCCGGTCGCGATCTTGTCCATGTAGAAGACCGCCGACGGGTCGTACATCGCGCCCCGGTCGGCGACGGCCATCACCGCGATCGCGTTGGGCATGCCCTTGGCCATCAGCGTGGTGCCGTCGATCGGGTCGACGGCGACGTCGTAGTCGTTGCCCCAGCCGTCGCCGACGTGCTCGCCGTTGTAGAGCATCGGCGCCTCGTCCTTCTCGCCCTCGCCGATGACGACGACGCCGCGCATGTGGACGGTGCCGATCAGCGCGCGCATCGCGTCGACCGCCGCGCCGTCGCCGCCGTTCTTGTCCCCGCGCCCGACCCACCGGCCGGCGGCCAGCGCGGCCGCCTCGGTGACCCGGACCAGCTCCAGGGCCAGGTTGCGGTCGGGGGCGGGGCGGTCGGCGCGCAGCGTGGACGGGGGCCGGGCCGGCAGGGGACCGTCGGGCACGGGCAGGGACACGGGACCTCCTGACGTCCGCACGGCGCTGTGCGGCGGGGTGGTGGAACGGTGCTGCGATCCTAGGGGCATGCCCGAGACCGGCCAGGACGCCCAGCGTTCCGGCGAGCACCGCCACCAGCCGCCCGCCGCGACCGCTGCGCCCGACGTCGCCGCGCCCCCTGCCGCCGGGGCGAGCGCGCCGCCGGTCGACCGCATGCAGCGGTTCACCCCGGCCAACATGGTCCGGTCGCTGCTGCCGCTGGTGGTGATCTGCCTGGTGATCGTCGGCTTCACCGCGCTGCGGCAGAACCCGGAGGACCCGATCCGGGAGGTCGCCATCGCAGGCACCGTGGAGCGCACCGCGACCGCCGCCGGTCACCCGCTGCCGGTGCCGCAGGGGCTGCCCGACTCGTGGCGGCCGACCAGCGTGCGCAGCAACGTCCAGGCGCCGGTGATCCTCCAGATCGGCTGGTACACCCCCGGGGAGGAGTACGCCGGGTTCGTGGTGAGCGACGTCCCGGACGCCGAAGCGCTCACCGACGTGCTCGACGACGCGACCGGCGGCACCCCGACCGAGCTGGACGGCGAGACGTGGCAGCGGCTCACCAGCGCGCGCGGGGAGACGGTGCTGACCCGCACCGAGGGTCCCTCGACGGTGCTGGTCACCGGGTCGGCGTCCGACGCCGAGCTCGAGGAGCTCGCCGTCGCCGTGGAGCCGCTGGACCCCTGAGCGGCACCCCGGAGAACGCCCCGGCCGCGCTTCCCACGCTCTTCCCGCGCCTTCCTCGTGCTGCACCTCGTGGAGAGCAGCCGATGCGCGTGGAGAGCGAGCGGTCCGCGGTCAGGCGCCGTCGGTGGGGGTGGCGGCGGCGAGGCGCTCGCGGGCCCGGTCCAGCCAGTGCTGGCACAGCTCGGCCAGCTGCTCGCCGCGCTCCCACAGCGCGAGCGACTCCTCCAGCGTGAGACCGCCCGCCTCCAGCCGCCGGACGACGTCGGCGAGCTCCTCGCGGGCCTGCTCGTAGGTCTGGGTCGGCTCCGGCCCGGTCGGCTCCTGGGTGGGGGACTCGCTCATGACCGGTCATCCTCCCCGGTGCCCGTCCGGTCCACGCGCACCGGCAGCCGGCCGCCGGCGACCCGCACCTGCAGCTGCTCCCCGTCGCCGACCTCCGCCGGGTCGCGGACCAGCGCACCGTCGGCCCGCTGCACGACCGCGTAGCCGCGCTGGAGGGTTGCGGCGGGGGAGAGGGCGGTCACCCGGGCACGGGCGTGCTCGAGATCGCGCTCGGCGACCTCCACCCGGTGGGTGAGCGTCCGGGTGGCGCGCTGCCGCAGCCCGGTGACGTCGTCGGCGCGGCCGGCCAGCAGCCGCCCCGGATCGGCCAGCACCGGGCGGCTGCGGACCGACTCCAGCCAGCGCTCCTGCTGCTCCAGGCGCGCGCCGACCAGGTGCCGGGCACGGGCCCGCAGCCCCTCGACCAGCCGGGACTGCTCACCGATCTCGGGCACCACCCGGTGGGCGGCGTCGGTCGGCGTGGCGGCCCGGACGTCGGCGACGTGGTCGACCAGCGTGGTGTCGGTCTCGTGGCCGACAGCGGTGACCACCGGGGTGCGGCAGGCGGCGATGGCCCGCACCAGCCCCTCGTCGGAGAAGGGCAGCAGGTCCTCCACCGAGCCGCCGCCGCGGGCGATCACGATGACCTCGACGGCCGGGTCGGCGTCAAGTCGCTGCAGCCCGGCGATCACCGACTCCGCGGCGGTGGGCCCCTGCACCGCGCAGTTGTGCACGGCGAAGCGGATCGCCGGCCAGCGGCGGCGGGCCGTGACCAGCACGTCCCGCTCGGCGGCGCTGTCCCGCCCGGTGATGACCCCGACGACGGCGGGGGCGAAGGGCAGCGGCCGCTTGCGGTGGGCCTCGAACAGCCCCTCGGCGGTCAGCAGCCGGCGGATCCGCTCGATCCGGGCCAGCAGCTCGCCCAGGCCGACGGCGCGGATCTCGGTGGCGCGCAGCGAGAAGGAGCCGCGGGCGACGTAGTAGTCCGGGCGGGCGCGGACGATCACCCGGGCGCCCTCGGTCAGCTCCAGCCCGGGCCGGTCGGCGACGTCGCGGTGGCAGGTGACCGGCACCGACAGGTCGGCCGCCGGGTCGCGCAGGGTCAGGAAGACCGTCGCCGCCGCGCCCCGGCGGGACAGCTGTGCCACCTGCCCCTCGACCCACACCTCGCCGAGCCGGCCGATCCACTCGGCGACCTTGCGGGCGACGGTGCGCACCGGCCACGGCGACTCGGGCGACGACGGACTGGTCACCGGACCGAGGGTGCCATGCGCTTCAGCCGGGGTACCCGGGGGCCGCGGGCAGCCCGAAGAACTCCTCCAGGGTCGACACCCCCGAGCGCTGCAGCTCGGTGGCCAGCGCAGGTCCCACGTACCGCACGTGCCAGGGTTCGTACTTGAACCCGGTCACGTCCTGCGCGCCCTCCGGGTACCGGACGACGTAGCCGAACTCCGGACCGTGCTCGGCCACCCACCGGCCCTCGGCCGTGGTCGCGAAGCAGCTCTCGATGTCGCAGCCCCCGCCGCCGACGTCGGCCGCCAGCCCGGTCTGGTGCTCGCTGTAGCCGGGGCGGGCCACCTGGACCTCGGCCCGCTGCTCACCGAACCGGCGGACCTGGGCGTCGAAGAGACCGACCTGGTAGTCGTAGGAGCGGTACGCGCTCTGCAGGCTGAGGGAGAGGCCCTGCTCCGCGGCGGCGGCGAGCATCGCCTCCATCGCCTGCGCCGCCTCGGCGCGCAGCTGGTAGCCGTCGCCGACCGGGACCAGGTCGGTGGGTGCGTGGTCGATCGGGGTGAGCGGGCGGGTCTTGTTCAGCACCACCCAGGGGCTGGCCGGGTCGTCGAGGGAGAACTGGCCGCGGTCGAAGGTCGGCTCGGCCGGCGTGCTGGGCGCGGGGGTGACGGCCGGCGGCGTCGGGGACGCGGCGGGCTGCGGAGGGGGCGTGGTGACGGCGGTGACGGCCGGCGACGGCGCGCGGCCCTCACGGACCACCAGGACCGCGGCGACCGCCAGGACGACGACCGCCAGGGCGAGCAGCAGGCGGAGCAGCCGGGCCCGCCGTCGCCGTGGCGTGCCGCCGGGCCTGCTGCTGTCGGTCACTGGCTTCTCCCGCTCGGTGGACTGACCGGCTCCACCCGCCGGACGGGCACGATCCTGGCACCGCCGGCGGGCTGCGCCCGGCGGTGTCCGGTCCGGCCGGTGGTGCGGGTCAGCCGCGGTCGGCGCTGAGCTTCTCCAGCCGGTTCTGCAGCAACGTCACGTAGGGCGCCCGCGCCCGGGTGGCCCGCTCGTAGTCGAGCAGGTCGGCGACGGTCTCGGCCGGGTAGGACCGCAGGTGTCCGCGCAGCGCCGGGATGCTGAAGCCGTCGTAGCCCTCGACCGGGGCGGACACCGCGGGTCGGGCGCCGGCGGGCTGGTCGCCCGCGGGCACCAGCGGATCGCTCGCGGCGCTGTCGGTGACCGGGCTGCCCGGCGTCACGCTCTCCGCCGCTTCCGGGCCACCGAGGTCGACGAGCTCCGCGGCCGCGTCCTCGAGCGCGGGGACGTCGGGGCCGAGGTCGTCCTCCACCGGCGCCGTGTCCGCCGGCGCGCCGGCGACGTCCCCGGGCGGCGTGCCCCCGACGGCGGCGTCGGCGATCACCTCGTCGGTGACGGCGTCCTCGATCGCCCGCTCGTCCTCGGCGACGTCCGCGACGGTGTCGGCGGTGAGGTCGGCCAGCACCTCGTCGGGCAGGGCGTCGGGGACCTCCTCGGAGATCTCGTCGGCCACCTCGTCGGCCAGCTCGTCGACGACCGCGGTGATCGCGTCGGCAGCCGGGTCGTCGGGCAGCGCGGCGACCTCGGCGGGGGTGATCTCCTCGGCGGCGGGCGCGTCCTGGCCCAGCACGGCGACGGCGACGTCGTCGGGGAGGACCTCGGCGTCGGCCACCGGCAGCGCGTCGACCGCGAGGTCGTCGGCCAGCACGTCGGCGCGCTCGTCGGCGTCGGTCTCCTCCGGGAGGTCGGCGACCCGGTCGAAGGCGGAGCTGCGCGGGGCGGGGGTGCCGGCCGGCGGGGGCGGTGCCGGCAGGTCGTCGTCGAAGGTGGCCAGCCCCGGCTCGGCGTCGCCGCGCAGGCCGGTGAACACCTCGTCGCCGCGGGCGACCAGCCCCGAGTACTGCTGCTGCAGCCGCAGCGACGTCTGCAGTGCCTGGCCGATCAGCCGCACCGGCAGTCCGGGCAGCGTCTCGGGCAGCTTGCGCGCTTCGTCCAGCACGGTGGCGGCCAGTCCGGCGGCCGCGCGGACCACCTCGGGGATCTCTCGAGACATGTCCCCAGCGTGCCGTACCAGGCGCCGCGCGGCAGCGTGACCAGTGTCCTTGCTCGCTCAGGGGGAGCAGGTGGCGGCCGGTCTTTACCATGGGGGCATGGTTGAACCGCGCGGACGTGTCCTGCTGGCCGACCCCCGGGGCTACTGCGCCGGCGTGGACCGGGCGGTGGTCGCGGTCGAGCGCGCCCTGGAGATCCACGGGGCACCGGTCTACGTCCGCAAGCAGATCGTCCACAACAAGCACGTGGTGGCCACGCTCGAGCGGCGTGGCGCGGTCTTCGTCGACGAGACCGACGAGGTGCCGGAGGGCTCGGTCGTGGTGTTCAGCGCGCACGGGGTCTCCCCGGCGGTGAAGGCCGAGGCGCAGGCCCGCTCGCTGCGGACGATCGACGCGACCTGCCCGCTGGTGACCAAGGTGCACATGGAGGCCAAGCGGTTCGCCAAGGACGACTACGACATCCTGCTGATCGGCCACCGCGGGCACGAGGAGGTCGAGGGCACCTCCGGCGAGGCGCCCGAGCACATCCAGCTCGTCGACGGCCCCGAGGACGTCGCCAACGTGCAGGTGCGCGACCCGGAGAAGGTCGTCTGGCTGTCGCAGACCACGCTGTCGGTCGACGAGACGCTGACGACCGTCGACTCGCTGAAGACCCGGTTCCCCGGCCTGCAGAGCCCGCCCAGCGACGACATCTGCTATGCCACGCAGAACCGTCAGCAGGCGGTGAAGCAGATGGCCGCCGAGTGCGACCTGGTGCTGGTCGTCGGCTCCACGAACTCGTCGAACTCCGTCCGGCTGGTCGAGGTGGCCCTCGAGGCCGGCGCCCGCGACTCGCACCTGGTCGACTTCGCCTCCGAGATCGACGAGGCGTGGCTGGCCGGCGTCGGGACCGTCGGGGTGACCAGCGGTGCGTCGGTGCCGGAGATCCTGGTCAGTGAGGTGCTCGACTGGCTCGCGGCCCGCGGCTACCCGGACGTCGAGACGGTCAAGGCCGCCGAGGAGCGGCTGGTGTTCGCGCTGCCGCACGAGCTGAAGCCGCGCCGCGCGGCGCTCGCGGTCGACACCGAGTAGGCGCCCTCCGCGGCGACGGACGACGGACGGCCCGGCACCCCGTGGGGGTGCCGGGCCGTCGGCGTCTGCGACCGCTGGTCAGCGGCGGGTGACCAGCCGGAACAGCCAGACGGCGACGGCCGCGGCGGTGGCGATCGCCATCGCCGGGAAGCCGCGCACCAGCAGGGTGGCCAGCGTCGGCACGGTGAACGTGGCCGAGGGGGCCAGCGCGATGTTGAGCAGGGCCACGCCGACGAACACCAGCGGCGGGGAGACCAGCACGGTCATCAGGTCCCGACGGCGGACGACGAGGGTGGCGAAGGCGCTGCTCAGGGTGAGCACCACCAGGGTGATCGTGCCCAGGCCGATGCCGATGTAGGAGTCCCCGGCGGCTGCGGCGAGCGTGACCAGGAACGCGCCGAGCACCGCGACCAGCCCGGGCACCCGGGGGCCGGAGGTCGGCGCCGGCCGGCCGGCTGCCGAGGAGCCGCCGCGACGGGGCGTCTCGACCGGCGGGGTCGTGCGGCGCTGCGGGGGCACCGGACGGGAGTCCCGGGACCGGCGCGGGTCCAGGTCGGCCGGCCGGTACGAGCCGGCGGCCTGCCGCGGATCGGGCCGGTGGCGTTCGGGAGCGCGACCGCGCTCGGCTGCGCCGCCGCGCACGTCCCGCGGCTGCGGCTGGCGACCCCGCGGCGCGGCACCGGATGCCCGCGGCGAGGGGTACGAGCGGCCTGCGGCTGCGCCGGTGTCGCTGCGTTCTGCCCGCACGGCGTCCTCCCGCCTGTCCTGGAGCCTGGCATCGACACTGACCGGAGCGATGGTGCACCTCCCACGTCATCGAGAGGAGGTGCGCCCCTCACCGGTCGGGCCACGGTAGCGGCCCTTCCTGAGTAGACGCTGCAGCCCGCGGACAGCGGCGGGTCAGATGTGCCCGTGTCCGACAGGCCCCGGTGGCGGATTGTGTCGAGTGCTGTCCCAGCCGCACCATCGCTCCCCGTGACCACAGGCGTAGCGGGCCCGGCCCCGGCCCGGTGGGCGGTCAGCCGTTGGTGCCGTCCCGCTCGTCGGCCGGCGCACCGGCGGAGGGCGCCGCGGCGGGCCGGGGGGTGCTCGGTGGGACGTCGGGCACCGACCGCAGGGCGCGGACCGCGGTCTCCACCGGCGGCGGGGTGGGCACCGGGTCGGCGGCGACGCCCAGCTCGTCGAAGCGGCGGGCGGCGCCGAGGACCGAGCGCTCGTAGGAGCCCACGGTCTCGTTGTACCGGGTCAGGGCCGAGCCCAGCGCCGAGCCCAGCCGGGTGAGGTGGCCGGAGAGGGTGCCCAGCCGGGCGTGCACGGTGCGGCCCACCTCCAGCACCGCGGCGGCGTCGCGGGCCAGCCGCTCCTGCCGCCAGGAGTAGGCGACGGTGCGCAGCAGCGCCAGCAGCGTGCTCGGGGTGGCGATGACGACGTCGCGGGCGAAGCCGTGCTCGAGCAGCGCGGGCTCGGCCTCCAGGGCGGTGGTGAGGAAGCCGTCGGAGGGGACGAACAGCACGGTGAACGGCGCGGCCGAGCCGAAGGCCGTGGGGTAGTGGCGGGCGGCCAGCGCGTCGACGTGGGTGCGCAGCTGGCGGGCGTGGTCGGCGACCCGCTGGGCGCGCACCGCCGGGTCGGTGGCCTGCACGGCCTCGATGTAGCCGGTGAACGGCACCTTCGCGTCGACCACCACCTGGCGGCCGTCGGCGAGGGTGACCACCAGGTCGGGCCGGACGGCGGCGCCCTCGGCGGTGGTGGCGCCTGGCTGCTCGACGAAGTCGCAGTGCTCGAGCAGACCGGCCACCTCGACCACCCGGCGCAGCTGGAGCTCGCCCCACCGGCCGCGCACGTGCGGGGTGCGCAGCGCGGTGACCAGCGCCGCCGTCTCCTGGCGCAGCAGGGCGGAGGTCTGGCCGATGGTGCCGACCTGCTCGCGCAGCTCCCCGTGCGCGGTGGCCCGGTCGCGCTCGATGCCGGCCAGCAGCCGGTGCAGGTGGTCGAGCGACTCGTGCACCGGCTCCAGCGCGTCGGGCGCCGCACCGGACCGGCCGCGCAGCGCGACGACGCCCAAGGTGATCGCGGTGGCCAGCAGAGCACCGAGCAGAAGCCCGAGCAGCAGGGAGGCGGCGTCCATGGTGCGACACCCTGCCGGAGGGGTCCGACAGTTCCGGTCAGCCCACGGTCGCCGCGGCATAGGCGGCCTCGTGGTCCAGCAGCCAGCGCTTCACCGGCGTCCCCCAGCGGAAGCCGCCCAGCCCGCCCCCGGTGGCCAGCACCCGGTGGCACGGCACGAACAGTGCCGCGGCGTTGCGGGCGCAGGCGCCCGCCGCGGCGCGCACGGCGGCCGGGCGACCGCAGCGGCCGGCGAACTGGGCGTAGGTGTCCGGGCGCCCGGCGGGCACGGTGCGGAGCACCTCCCACGCCTCGGTGAGGAACGGACCGGAGCGCTGCCGCACCGGCACCCCGTCTATCGCGGCCACCTCGCCCTCACCGAACGCCTCGACCACGTCCAGCACGGGCAGCCGGTCGGCGCGCTCCACCGAGTCCGGCCGCAGCGTCGGGTGCACGACGGGCAGCAGGTCGGCGAGGTCGGCGGTCCAGCCGCTGGCGAGCACGGCGTCGTCCTCGCCGCTCACGAGCACGGTGAAGGGGCCGGGCGGGGTGGCGACGGTGGCGTACCGGGCGGTGGTCACGCGGGCATCGGTCATGAGGCGCTCCGTTCGGAGAGGGGACCGCGGGTGAACAGATCGGGCACCGCGAGCGCCCAGAGGTGCATCACGGCGTAGGACCGCCACGGCCGCCAGCGGGTCGCGGCGTCGGCGTCGGAGCTGCCGAGCGTGGCGAGGCTGCGGCGCAGCGCCAGGTCGCCGGGCAGCCAGACGTCGGGGTCGGCCAGGCCGCGGAGGCCGACGAGGGCGGCGGTCCACGGGCCGATGCCGGGCAGGGCGAGCAGCGCCCGCTCGGCCTCGCCTCGGTCCACCCCGGGCCCGAGGGTCACCGTGCCGTCGGCGAGCGCGGTGGCCAGGGTGGTGACCGTCCGCCGGCGGGCGCCGGTCAGGCCCACCGCGGAGAGGTCGGCGTCGGCCAGCGCCTCGGGGGAGGGGAACGCGTGGGTGAGCGTGCCGACCGGCTCGGCGAGCGGACGTCCGGCCGCGGTGACCAGCCGGGCGGTGAGCGTGCGGGCGCCGGCGACCGAGACCTGCTGGCCGAGCACCGCCCGCACCGCGAGCTCCGCGGCGTCGGGGGAGGCCGGCACCCGGCGTCCGGGGGCGCCGGCCACCAGCGGGGCCAGCGCGGGGTCGGCGCCGAGCAGCTCGTCGACGGCGGCCGGGTCGGCGTCGAGGTCGAGCAGCCGGCGGCAGCGGGACACTGCGGTCCCCAGGTCGCGCAGGTCGGTGAGCCGCAGCTGCGCGGTGACCGCCGGCCCGCCGTCGGGTGCGGGGGAGAGGTGGACGACGGCCGGGCCGTGCGGCAGCGCGAGCACCCGGGAGAACGTCGTGCCGTCCCACTCCTCCAGCCCCGGGGTGGCGTGCGCGCCGAGGAACAGCAGCACCTCGTCGGCGGCGAACGGTGCCCGGGCGGCCAGTCGGAGGGTCAGCCGGCCGGGGCCGCCGCCGTCGCCGCGCGGGCTGGCCGGGCGCAGCGCGGTGGGCGTGGTCGCGAACACCGCCCGGATCGTGTCGTTGAACTGCCGGATGCTGGCGAAGCCCGCGGCGAAGGCGACGTCGGCCATCGGCAGCGCGGTCGTCTCGATGAGCACCCGCGCGGTCTGCGCCCGCTGCGCCCGGGCCAGCGCCAGCGCACCCACCCCCAGCTCAGCGGTGAGCAGCCGGTGCAGCTGCCGCTCGGAGTAGCCCAGCCGGGCGGCCAGCCCGCCCACCCCGCCGCGCTCCACCTCGCCGTCGGCGATCAGCCGCATCGCCCGGGCGACGACGTCGGCGCGCACGTCCCACGCCGGCGAGCCGGGGACGGCGTCCGGCCGGCACCGCCGGCAGGCGCGGAAGCCCGCCGCCTGCGCCCCGGCCGCGGTGGTGTGGAAGGAGACGTTGCGCTGCAGCGGGGTGCGCGCCGGGCAGGAGGGGCGGCAGTAGATGCCCGTGCTGTGCACCGCGGTGACGAACCAGCCGTCGAAACGGGCGTCCCGGCTGGCGACGGCGCGGTAGCAGCGCTCGGCGTCCAGCAGCTCGGTCACGGCGTCGAGCATGGCACCACCGCGGGCCGGCGACTGGCGGGTATCGGACACGGCGGTGGACCGGCGGCGTCCACCGGTCGGTGGACGCACGCCCCACGGTTCGGCGGTCCCGGCACACCGTCGCCGCGGACAGGCTCGGGGCATGACCACGACAGCGGCGGCGCCGCTCGCGCCGACCACCACAGCGGCTCCGCCGGCGGTCGCCGTGCGGGGCCTGGGCAAGCGCTACGGCGGCCGGGCGGTGCTCGACGGGCTGGACCTGGAGGTCCACCGCGGGGAGTGCTTCGCCCTGCTCGGACCCAACGGCGCGGGCAAGACCACCACCATCGAGATCCTGGAGGGGGTGCGCGACCGGGACGGCGGCGAGGTCACCGTCCTCGGTGCGGACCCGGCCCGGGCCGGCCGCACCTGGCGGGCGCGGCTCGGCGTCGTCAGCCAGGGGGAGGGGGCGGCGCAGGCGCTGACCGTGCGGGAGGCGCTGGACCACTTCGCCGCCTACCACGCCCGTCCCCGCCCGACGGCCGAGCTGCTGGCGGCGGTGGGGCTGGACGAGAAGGCCGGCACCCGGGTGGGCCGGCTCTCCGGTGGACAGCGCCGTCGGCTGGCCGTCGCACTCGGCGTGCAGGGCCGGCCGGAGCTGGTCTTCCTCGACGAGCCGACCACCGGGATGGACCCGGTGGCCCGGCGGCAGTTCTGGGAGCTGGTCCGCGGCCTGCGCGCCGAGGGGACGACGGTGCTGCTGACCACCCACTACCTGGACGAGGCCGCCGAGCTCGCCGACCGGGTCGGGGTCATCGCCGGCGGCCGGCTGGTCGAGGTGGCACCGCCCGACGAGCTCGGTGCCGCGCTGCGCCGCCGGGCCACCGTCCGGTGGACCGAGGGGACCGTGCGCCGCGAGGTCCGCACCGAGCGCCCCGGCGCCGTCCTGCGCGACCTGCTCGCCGCCCACCCCGCCGACGAGGTGCCCGGCCTGTCCGTCACCCGGCCCGGCCTCGAGGACGTGTACCTGCAGCTCGTCAGCACCCCCGGAGGAGACCGGTGACCACCACGCTCGACGCCCCCGTCCGCCCGGCGCCGCCCTCGGCGGCCCGGATCGCGCTGGCCCGCACCCGGCTGGAGCTGCGGCTGTTCGCCCGGGAACGCCAGCAGGTGGTGTTCTCCTTCGCCTACCCGATCGTGATGATGGTCGTCTTCGGCTCGGTGCTCGGCGGCGACGTGCTGCCCGGCGGCGTCCCGTTCCCGCAGTACTTCCTGGCCGGCATCGCCGCCACCGGCATCATGCTGACCAGCTTCCAGTCGATCGCCACCTCGATCGCCGCGGAGCGGGAGGCCGGCCAGCTGGAGCGGCTGCAGGTGCTGGGCACCCCGCCGGTGGCGTACTTCGCCGGCAAGGCCGGGCTCGTGCTGGTGACGGCGGCGGTGCAGCTGGCCCTGCTGCTCCCGGTGGCGCACTGGGGCTACGACGTCCCGATGCCCGCGGACGCGGCGGACTGGGCGACGTTCGGCTGGGTCGCCGTCCTCGGGTCGCTGGCCGGCACCGTGCTCGGCATCGCCGTCGCCGGGCTGCCGGGCAGCGCCCAGTCGCTGACCACCGGGGTGACGGCATTCGCCGTGGTCCTGCAGTTCTTCAGCGGGGTCTTCTTCGCCTTCCCCGAGCTGCCCGGCTGGATGCAGCAGGTGGCGGCGGTGTTCCCGCTGAAGTGGCTGACCCAGGGCATGCGGTCGGCCTTCCTGCCCGAGCAGGCCGCGGCGTTCGAGGTGGCCGGGGGATGGGAGCACGGCAGGACCGCCCTGGTGCTTGCCGGATGGGTGATCATCGGCATCGTGGTGTGCACCCGGACGTTCCGCTGGCGCCAGGCCGATCGATGAGTCGGGCCGACCGTTGAGCCGGGCCGACCGTTGAGCGTCGGTTCCCGGCTGCGGGCCGCTGTCCTCCCCGCCCGGGGTGAGGACAGCGGCGCACCGCTGTCCGGGCGCGGCTGGCGGGCCACCGTCGTCGGCTTCCACGTGGCGTTCGTGACGCTGCTCGGCCTCGCGGTGCTGGCCACGCAGGTCGGCCGGGTCGAGGGCTCGACGGGCTGGGCCCTGACGGCGCTCGGCGTCCTGTCGGTGGCCTACCTGTTCCTGGGTGCGCCGGCACTCGCCGAGGAGCGCCCGGCCCGCGCGGTCGGCTACCTGACCGTGCTCGTCGCCGTCTTCGGCGTGCTGGGCTGGCAGGCGCCCCAACTGCTCTTCCTGCTCTTCCTGGCCTATCCGCAGATCTGGTTCCTCGTCGAGTCGCCCCGTCCTGGCACGGTGTGGACGGTGCTGCTCGCGCTGGCGAGTGCGGTGGGCCCGGCGACTGCCTGGACCCGCGGGGCCGAGCCGCTGTCGGAGGTGCTCGACTCGGGCATCGGGCTGCTGTTCAGCCTGGCGCTGGGCGTGTGGGTGAGCCGCGTGCTGCAGCAGAGCCGGGAGCGGGCCCGGCTGATCGCCGAGCTGGAGGCCACCCGCGGGGAGCTCGCCGACGCCCACCACCAGCAGGGGATCGCCGCCGAGCGGGAGCGATGGGCCCGCGAGGTGCACGACACCCTCGCGCAGGGCTACACGAGCATCGTGGTGCTGGCCCAGACCGCCGCGGCCCAGCTGCCCATCGCCCCGGCGGCCGCGGCCGAACGGCTGGCGCTGATCGAGGAGGTGGCCCGGGACAACCTCGCCGAGGCCCGGGCGATGGTGGCGGCGTTCGCCCCGGCCGGGCTGGACTCGGCCACCCTGGTGGAGGCGCTGCAGCGGCTGGCGGAGCGGTTCGGCCGGGAGACCGGGATCGCCACCCGCGTCGACCTCGCGGCGCTGGACGAGGCCGGTGCGCTGACCCGGGCCGAGGAGATCGTGCTGCTGCGCGGCGCCCAGGAGGCGCTGGCGAACGTGCGCCGGCACGCGGCGGCGAGCTCGGTGGTGCTGCAGGTCAGCCGGGTGGGGACCGGGGAGTCGGCGCAGGTGTCCGTGCACGTAGCGGACGACGGGGTGGGGTTCGACCCGGCCACGGCGCCCGGCGTGGGCCTGGCCGGGCTGCGCGACCGGGCGGCGGAGGTGGGGGGCGCGGTCGACGTCGTCTCCGCACCGGGGGAGGGCACCCGCGTGACCGTCCGGGTGCCGGCGCCGTGACCACCCGGGTGCTGGTGGTCGACGACCACCCGGTGGTGCGGGGTGGGTTGGTCGGATGGCTGGCCGCGCAGCCGGATCTCGAGGTGGTCGGCGAGGCCGGTGACGGGCTGGCGGCGCTGGCCGCGGTGGCCGAGCAGGCGCCGGACGTCGTCCTGATGGACCTGCGGATGCCGCGGATGGACGGCGTGACGGCGACCGGCCGGATCGTCACCGCGCACCCGGACGTCCGCGTGCTCGTGCTGACCACCTACGACACCGACGCCGACATCGTCCGCGCGGTGGAGGCGGGCGCGGCCGGCTACCTGCTCAAGGACACCCCGCTGCCGCAGCTGGCCGATGCGGTGCGGGCGGCGGCCCGCGGGGAGACGGTGCTGGCTCCGCCAGTGGCGGCCCGGCTGGTCTCCCGGATGCGGGCGCCGGCGGTCGAGGCGCCGACCGCGCGGGAGCTGGAGGTGCTCGGCGGTGTGGCGCGCGGGCTCACCAACGCGCAGATCGGCCGGGAGCTGTTCATCGGTGAGGCCACGGTGAAGACGCACCTGCTGCGGGTGTTCGCCAAACTCGGGGTCGACGACCGCACCCGCGCGGTGCTCGTCGCGGTCGAGCGCGGCCTGCTCCCGGGACCGGGCGCGTCGTCCGGCTGACCGGGCGGCACGCCCGGTCGTCGAGGACCTCCGCGGATCTGTGGACAGGCTTCTGAGCTGCGGATTCATCTGGCCGGAACCCCTTGAAGCCGCTAGACTTCGAACGTGTGTTCGAATGGGTGGGGAGGGTGTCCGTGAGCCGGTCGGCGACGCTGGATGCCCCCGCGCCGAACCTGGTCGCGGAGCTGCCGGCCGAGGGCCTGGGCCAGCTGAACGCGGTGCTCGACGGGTTGGCCGGGGCCGGGCTGCACGGCCTGACCGATGGTCAGGTGCTGGACCGGACGGCGGCGTTGGTGGCGGCGCGGAACCGGCTGGACGCCGAGCTGACCCGCACGGTGCGGCACGCGGAGACGACTCAGGCCGCGGAGCGCGACGGATTGACGAGCATGCGGTCGTGGTTGATCGGGCACGTGCGGCTGGCCCCGGTCGAGGCGTCGCGGATCGTGCGGGCCGGTCGGGCGCTGGAGGCCCTCCCCGCTCTGACGGCCGGTTTCGCCGAGGGGTCGGTGACCGCGGCGCAGGTCAACGTGGTCGCGGAGAAGGTGGGGCCGGGTGAGGTCGCGCAGGCCCACGAGCAGGGCGTGGACCTGGACGCCTTCGACCGGGACTGGGCGGTGATCGCCGCCGGCGCTCCGCATGAGTCATTGAAGACCGCGGTCGCGCTGTTCGAGGAGGCGCTGGACCCCGACGGTCCCGAGCCGGACCCCACCGAGGGGAGGCGGCTGTCGATCGCCAAGCACGCCGACGGTTCGGTGACCGGCCGGTTCGACCTGGACGCGGTGGGTGGGGAGAAGGTGCAGGCGGCGATCGAGTCGATCGTGCAGGCCGACCGCCCGAAGGGTGATGGGCGGACCCGGGCGCAGCAGAACGCCGACGCGCTCGTGCAGCTGTGCGACAACCAGCTGGCGTCGGGCAGCCTGCCGACGCTGCGCACGGTGAAGCCGCACGTCGTCGTCGGCATCGACGTCGAGGACCTCGTGGACCCGGCCACCGGCGCGGGCACTGCGGAGATGGGGTTCGGGGCGACGATCTCCGCGGCCCGGGCCCGCTACCTGGCGTGTGACGGGAGCATCTCCCGGATCGTGATGGGCCCCGACGGCACCCCGCTGGATCTAGGGCGGGACCACCGGGTCGTGACACCGGGTCTGCGGCGGGCCGTGGAGCGCCGCGACAGGAGCTGCGTGTTCGCCGGGTGCGGGGCGCCGACCTGGTGGTGCGACGTGCACCACCTCATCCACTGGATCCACGGCGGCGAGACCAGCCTGGAGAACTCAGCCCTGCTGTGCGAACGGCACCACACCAAGGTGCATCACGGGTTCCGGATCGAGCGACAACCCGACGGACGATGGCGCACGTGGCGGCCCGACGGCACCGAGATCCTCATCGGGCCCCTGCTCACCTGACGACGTTCCTCGATCACCCGTGCCTTGGCGACCCAGCTCTGGCTCGCCCCGGCCCGGGGTGACCCGGGTGCCCGGCCTGCCTCAGTCGCGGGTCGCCCACGGGACGACCGGCCCCAGCAGCTCCCCTTCGTGCGGCACGCCGTCGGCGTCGTGGTGGACCGCGCGGTGCTCGTGGCTGCCGGCGGCGTGGGACAGCGCGGCCAGCAGCAGCGTCAGGGCGTTCCGGTCGAGGCCGGCCGCCAGGTCGCCGAGGTCGACGGACCGGCCGTCGGCGAGGCTCGCGGCGGCCCGCAGCAGGCGCCGCTGGCTGCCGGTGCCGGTGAGCACCCCCGTGCGCAGGGCGCCGTCCAGCTCGGGCCACAGCACGGCGGCCCAGGGCCCGCCGTCGAGGGCGCCGTCCAGGGCGATGGTGATCAGCCCGGCCGCCTGCAGCCGGGGCAGCCAGTGGCCGTCGTTGGCGAGGAGGAGGACCGCGGCCTCGGCCGCGTAGTCGCCGACGGCGGCGCGCAGCAGCGCGCCCTCGACGGCGGTCAGGTCGAGGTCGGCCACCCGGAGTTCGTCGAACACTGCGCCTCCCTGGGCCCGTGGGTCGGGTGCCCACGAGTGTGCGCGAGGGGTCTGACAGTTCCGCCGTCAGCGGCGTCCTGGCGTGCAGCACCTAGGCTGTTGCCCCGTGAGTCTCACCATCGGCATCGTCGGCCTGCCCAACGTCGGCAAGTCGACGCTGTTCAACGCCCTGACCAAGAACGACGTGCTCGCGGCGAACTACCCGTTCGCGACGATCGAGCCCAACGTCGGCGTGGTGGGCGTCCCGGACCCGCGCCTGGAGAAGCTGGCCGAGATCTTCGGCTCGCAGAAGACCATCCCGGCCACGGTGAGCTTCGTGGACATCGCCGGCATCGTCCGTGGCGCCAGCGAGGGCCAGGGGCTGGGCAACAAGTTCCTGGCCAACATCCGCGAGAGCGACGCCATCTGCCAGGTGATCCGGGTGTTCACCGACCCCGACGTGGTGCACGTCGAGGGCAAGGTCGACCCCGCCGACGACATCGAGACGATCAACACCGAGCTCGTCCTCGCCGACATGCAGACCCTGGAGAAGGCCGTTCCGCGGCTGGAGAAGGAGTCGCGCAAGGACAAGGACCGCAAGGTCCTGCACGACGCCGCCGTCGCCGCGCAGGAGGTGCTGAACACCGGGAAGACCCTCTTCGCCGCCGGGGTCGACCCCGAGCCGCTGCGCGAGCTGTCGCTGCTGACGACCAAGCCGTTCCTGTACGTCTTCAACGTCGACGCCGACGAGCTGGCCAACGAGGCGAGGCTCGACGAGCTGCGCGCCCTGGTCGCGCCGGCCGAGGCGATCTTCCTCGACGCGCAGACCGAGTCCGAGCTGATCGAGCTGCCCGCCGACGAGGCCGCCGAGCTGCTGGCCTCGATCGGGCAGGACGAGCCGGGCCTGGACCAGCTGGCGAAGGTCGGCTTCCGCACCCTGGGCCTGCAGACCTACCTGACCGCCGGGCCCAAGGAGTCGCGGGCGTGGACCATCCCGGTCGGCGCCACCGCCCCCGAGGCGGCCGGCGTCATCCACACCGACTTCCAGCGCGGCTTCATCAAGGCCGAGATCGTCGGCTTCGACCAGCTGGTGGAGGCCGGGTCGATGGCCGAGGCCAAGTCACGCGGCTGGGTGCGCATCGAGGGCAAGGACTACGTCATGGCCGACGGCGACGTCGTGGAGTTCCGCTTCAACGTCTGAGGTCGACCCCGGGCCGGGCGCTGGGCTCCAGGAACCCCCACGCGCTGCCGATGTGCCCGCAGGCCCGGGACGTCGGGTCGTCACCTGCACCGCACGACCGAGGAGAACCCATGGACTACCTGCGCCAGTTGCAGGCCGAGCGGCCGTTGCTCTTCTGGGCAGGGATGGCGGTTGCCTTCCTGGTCGTCTTCCAGCTCGCCCTGTTCCTCGTCGAGGTGGTCATCGGACCGTTCGGGCTGCCGTCCTGGGCGCCCATCGTGGTGCTGCTCGGCGCCCTCGTCATCGTCGCCCGACGCCAGCAGCGGTAGCGCGGGACCCGCCCGGCAGGGCCGCGGACGCAGGGCATGACTGATCCGCGGCGCGGCTGAGCATCCACCGGGGATGCCGGTCGACCCGCAGCCCGACGTCCTCGCCGCGACCGAGGACGTCGACGTCGTCGTCGAGGACGAGATCGCGCTCACCGAGGTGCTGCAGGCGACCGGGGTCTTCCTCGCCTCGATCCTGCTCGCCGTGCTGCTGCGGCGGCTGCTGGTGCGCGCCCTGGACCACGACGCGAGCCGGCACGTCGGCCTCGTCGCCGGCCGGTTCCTCGGGCTGGTCGTGGTCGCCGTCGGCGTCGTGTACGGCCTGGACCTGCTGGGCGTGCAGATCGGCCCGCTGGTCGGTGCCCTCGGCGTCGGCGGCATCGCGGTCGCGTTCGCCGCGCAGGACATGCTGCAGAACCTGATCGCCGGCGTGATGCTGCAGATCCGCCGTCCCCTGCGGCTGGGCGACCAGGTCGCCAGCGGCGACTTCGAGGGCGTCGTCGCCGACGTCAACCTGCGGACGACGGTGCTGCAGACCTACGACGGCCTGATCGTGTACCTGCCCAACGCCGAGGTGCTGAAGAACCCGATCATCAACTACACCCGCACCCCGTTGAGCCGGACGTCGCTCACGGTCGGGCTGGCCTACGACACCGACCTGGCCCGGGCCCGGGAGGTGCTGCTGGCCGCCTGTGCGGCCGCGGACGGCGTGGCGGACACCCCGCCCCCGGAGGTGTGGGTGGAGGAGTTCGCCGACTCCTCGATCAACCTCGCGGTCCGCTACTGGCACGCCGCGGACATCGCCAGCCGCTGGCGCGTGCGCAGCGGTGTCGCGATCTCGGTCAAGTCCGCGCTGGACCGGGCGGGCATGACCATCCCGTTCCCCCAGCGGGTGGTGTGGTCCGGCGATCAGGACTGAGCGCCGGCCGGACGCCGGGTCCGCGGCCACCGCAGGGTTTCCGACCAGCGAGATCAGGACAGTCACGGGGAGCCGGCAGGACCTGCCGGCTGCAGTCGTCAGGCACCCGCGCTGGCGCACGACCAGCCGGAGCGACGTGCCCCTCGTCCAGGACTTCCACCACGCCCTCGCCGTCGCAGCGGCCGACCTGCCCGGCGCCGAGCTGCTCCCCGAACGTCTCGCCCGGGCGTGCGCCCGCGTGCTGCCGGTGGACGGCGCCGGCATCAGCCTCTTCTTCCTCGACGACCGGCGGCTGCCGCTGGGCTCCAGCGACGAGGAGTCGGCGCTGGCCGAGCGGCTGCAGTTCACCTCCGGGGAGGGCCCGTGTCTGGCCGCCCACGTCAGCGGTGAACCCGTGCTCGCCGACGAGGCCACCATCCGCGACCGGTGGCCGGGCTTCCACGACGCCCTGGTCGCCCGCACCCGGATCCGGGGCACCATCTCGCTGCCGTTGCGGGACCAGCTGCGGGGCATCGGCGCCCTCGACCTCTACCTCGTGCCGCCCCGCGACGTCGGCGCGCTGAGCCTGCAGGACGCGCTGGTGGTCAGCGGCGAGATCGGCGCGCTGCTGCACGCGCAGAGCCAGGGGAGGAGGGGGCGGTCCGACGGGCCGGGCTGGCTGGACGCCCCGGCGGCGGAGCAGCGCTCCACGGTCTGGCGGGCGATCGGCGTCGTCAACGCGGCCCTGGAGGTGTCCAGCCCGGACGCGCTGGCCCTGCTCCGCGCCCGGGCCTACGCGGAGGGGGTCTCACTCGAGCACCTGGCCGCGCGGGTGCTGGACAGGACGTTCCCGGTCGGGGAGCTCGCGCCGGACTCCGGCAGCTCCCGTTAGCCGGTGCGGCGCGGGCGTTCCACCGCGCGGGTTGTCCCCGCCGGGCGGCGCTGTGCGGCAGGATCGCCCCGTCGTCCGACGCTCGACGGGAGCCCTCAGCCGTGACCAGCCCGCAGCACCAGCCCGCCGCCATGGTCGTGCCCGCCTTCTTCGTGAAGCAGCGGGTCACCATGATGGTCAACCGCTACGAGGTCCTGGGCGCCAACCCGGACGGCTCCGAGGGGCAGCTGCTGGCTCTCGCCGAGCAGAAGCGGATGAAGCTCAAGGAGGAGGTCGTCTTCTTCGCCGACGAGTCCAAGAGCCGCCGGGTGTTCTCCTTCAAGGCCCGCCAGCGGCTGGACGTCGCGGCCGAGCACGACGTGTACGACGAGCACGGCCAGCCGCTGGGCATGTTCAGCAAGCAGTTCGGCGCCAGCCTGCTGCGCTCCACCTGGAACCTCTCCGTCCCCGGGCTCGAGGCGGTCGGGCAGGAGCGGCGTGCGGGGCTGGCGATCGTCCGCCGGGTCTGGACCATGCTCCCGGTGGTCGGCGACGTCCCGGTGCCGTTCATCTTCCACTTCGACTTCACCGACACCGCCACGGGTCAGCCGGTGCTGGTCAGCGAGCGGCAGAAGGCGATCCGCGACCGCTACCACGTGACGGTCCCCGACCCGCGGCTGGACTTCCGGGTGGCCGCGTCGATGGCCGTGGCCCTGGACGCGCTGCAGAGCCGCTGAGCCGCACAGGGGAGCCGGCGCCGGCTCAGAGGTAGCGGGCCTCCAGCTCGGCGAAGAACGCCTTCGCCAGGGCGATGAAGTCCGCCTCGCGCAGCGCGATCTCGTCGCCCACCCGGAGGCCCAGCACGCTGTGTCCCGGGGGGCAGCGCAGGTTCCGGTCGGCGAGCACCCGGCCGCCGCCCAGCAGCGAGGCGGCCAGGATCCGCACCTCGCTCAGCGCGTTGCCGTCGCCCTCGACGTCGCGGCCACGGTGCACGAAGGAGCCCTCCAGCACCAGCACCAGGTCGTTGAAGAAGACCGGCTCGAACTCGTCCAGCGCGGCGTGGTCGCCGACGGCGGCGACCAGTCGCCGCCAGGCGGCCACCCGCGCGTCGACGGCGGCCCGTCGCGCGTCGATGTGGTCCTGGCTGTAACTGCTGTGGCTCAACACGGCGGCTCCTCGTCGAGACGCGCGCTCCGGCCGGGGCGTGGTCTCCCGAGGGTCCCACCGGTGCCCGTCCGGTGGAAGGGCTCAGGCCCAGCTGTAGGAGTGCTCCCCGGTCCGCGGACGGGGGACGTCCCACTCCGCCGGCGCCGGGGTGTCCCACCCGCGGTCGTAGCGGATCGGGACGACCAGGTCGTCGTCGGCCCGGTGCCGGGGAACCGGCGGTGGGGTGTACCGGGCGGCCTGCCACCGGGGGAGCCGGACGTCGGCCAGCGGCATCCAGCTGGCCCGCTTCAGCCCACCGATCTCGAACTGGACCCGCAGCTCGCAGGTCCCCCAGGCGTCGTGGCGCCAGCCCAGCAGGGCGGCGGGGAACCACTCGCCCAGGTGGAAGAACTCGATGTCCAACGGTGCGCCCGCGAGCGTCGTCATCCCCAGATCCGGCACGAGGCGGACTGTATGGCGTTGATCATGTACGCCGGGTGAGGCGCGCGACGGATGTGACCCGCGTGCCGGACGAGACGGGACGTCGCCCGCCGGCCATCTCCGCACCGCTCAGTCGGCGGCCTCGGCGTCCACCCAGGCGGAGTGCTCGTCGTCGGTCATCGGCCGTGCGGCGTCGAAGGCGGTCCGGAGGACCTCCGCGGGCACCGCCAGGGAAGCGCCCACGGCCACCGTCGTCCCGTCGACCTCGCGGAGGAACTCGTGACCCGCCGCGCTGGTGCGCCGCCAGGCCCCGGCGGCGACGGGCCGGCAGTCGACCAGGGGGAGGCCCTCCCAGTACCGGGACACCAGGGACGCGGCGGAGCCGCAGCCGGCCGGTGCTGCCGTCGACGGCTGGACGCGGAGAGTGATCTCCTCCCCGGCCGGGCCGTCGACCGGCAGGTAGCTGGCCAGCACGCCCTCGCTGCCGTCGTAGTGCACCGACGCCAGCTCCAGCCCGGGGGCGTCGGTGACCCACGGGCGCTGCAGCGTCCCGGCCACGGCCAGCACCCTGCGGTCCCGGGCCGCGTCCAGCGCGCCGGGGACCTGCGGCAGCACCGCCGCGAGGACGGCGAGCGCGAGCACCCCGACGGTGATCCGGCGCGGGCGCCCCGGCCACTGCAGCGTGGCCACCGCCGCGAACGGCACGCCGGCCGCGGCGAACAGCAGGGGCGCCGGGACGACGTCGTGCACCCGCAGCTGCAGCCCGGCCCAGGCGCCGAGCAGCACGGTGCCGCAGCCGACCACCGCCACGGTGGTGCCCCGCAGGACGACGCCCGTGCGGTCGGGATCGGGCGGGCCGGCGAACCGGTCGAGGGCGGAGCAGCCCGCGGCGGTCACCACGACGACGACGGCGAGCGCCCCCAGGACCCAGGTCGGCCCACCGAAGGCCGCCCCCAGCAGGAGCGGGCCGCCCACGAAGGAGACCGCCACGCCCAGCACGTAGCTCGCGGCCCCGTGCCCGAGTGCGCGCCGTCGCGGACGGCGGGTGTCCGGGCGGGTCACCGGCGCAGTGTGGCAGCGCACCCGCTCGCCGGGAAGCAGCCCCGCGACCTGCGCGTTGTGCCGGGCAACCGACTGGAAGGCCTGCACCTCATGCGCATCCCGCTGTCCGTCCTCGACCTCGCCCCGATCGCCCGCGGGGAGACCGTGAGCAGCAGCATCGCGGCCAGCGTGGCCCTCGCCCAGCGCGCGGAGGCCGCCGGTTACCGGCGCGTCTGGTACGCCGAGCACCACAACATGCCCACGATCGCCTCCTCGGCGACAAGCGTGCTGATCTCCCACGTGGGCGCGCAGACCAGCTCCATCCGGCTCGGAGCCGGCGGCGTCATGCTGCCCAACCACTCGCCGCTGACGATCGCCGAGCAGTTCGGCACGCTCGCCGCGATGTACCCCGACCGCATCGACCTGGGCCTGGGCCGGGCCCCGGGCTCGGACCAGAACACCATGTACGCGCTGCGGCGGGACCCGAACTCCGCGGACACCTTCCCGCAGGACGTGCTGGAGCTGCAGGCCTACCTGACCGGCAACTCCCGGGTCCCCGGCGTGGACGCGATCCCCGGCAAGGGCACCGACGTGCCGCTGTACATCCTCGGCTCCTCGCTCTTCGGCGCGCACCTCGCCGCGGCGCTGGGCCTGCCGTACGCCTTCGCCAGCCACTTCGCCCCGCAGGCGCTGGAGGCCGCCGTCGCCACCTACCGGCGGGAGTTCAAGCCCTCGGACCAGCTGGCCGAGCCGTACGTGATCGCCGGGGTGAACGTGGTCGCCGCCGACACCGAGGAGGCCGCGCAGCAGAACCTGGTCGCGGTGCGCCGGAACCTGGCGATCGGGCTGTTCGGCCGCGGCCGGCCGCTGACCGACGAGGAGGCGGACGTGCTGCTCGAGCAGGGCGCCGGCCACCACGTGGGCTCGATGCTCACCCACACCGCCGTCGGCACCCCGGCCCAGGTCGGGGACTTCCTCGACCGGTTCGTGAAGCTGGCCGACGCCGACGAGCTGATCGTCGCCCACCAGTCGCCCACCACCGAGGGTCGGCTGCGCTCGGTGGAGCTGACCGCCGAGGCCGTCGCCGACTGACGCTCAGGCGCTGGGGCGGACGCCGCCGATGAAGCCGCCCCAGCGCATCGAGGTGACCCGGATGACCGAGCCGCTCTGCGGGGCCTCGAGGATCTGCCCGCTGCCCAGGTAGATGGCCACGTGGTGGATGGTCGCCGGGTTGCTGGTGTCGGTCGCCCAGAACACCAGGTCGCCGCGCTGCAGGTCGGCGCGGGCGACCTTGGGCAGCGCCGCGTACTGGGCGCGGCTGTTGCGCGGGATGCTGATCCCCGCCTGGGCGTAGGCGTAACGGGTGAGCCCCGAGCAGTCGAAGCCGACGACGCCGGCGTCCACGCCCCAGCCGACGCTCGGGCCGGTCAGCGAGCCGCCGCCCCAGGAGTAGATGGTGCCCAGGTGGCGCTCGGCCGCGTCGATCGCGGTCTCGACGGCCGAGGCCGAGCCGGCCCCGGCCCCGGCCCGCGGCGCGGTCGGGGTGCTCGTGGTCCCACCGCTGGACGAGACCTGCTGACGCACCGGCTGGGCCTGCGCCCTGCGCTGCGCCTCGGCGGCCTGCTGCCGCTGCAGCTGCTCGGCGGCGGTCCGCGCCCCCTGCAGCCCGGACAGCGTCTGCTGGGCGGCGTCCAGCTGGTCCTGCAGCTGGCCCTGCTGGGCGGAGAGGGCGGCGGCCTGCTGGCGGGCGCCGGCCTCGACCTGCTCGGCGGCGGCCAGCGCGCCGGCGGCCTCCTGGCGCAGGACCTCGGCGTGGGCCAGCGAGTCCCGGGCTGCGGTGTCGGCCGCGGTCGCCTGCTGCTCGGCGACCGTGACCTGGGCGAGCACGTCGGTCCGGTGCGCCCCGGCGGCGTCCAGCAGCGCGGCGCGCTCCAGCACCTCGGCCGGGCCGCCGGCGCTCAGCAGGGCGGTGATGCCGGGGGAGGTGCTGCCCTGGACGTAGCTGCTGCGCGCGAAGGCCGCGACCGCGCCGCGCGCGTCGGCGAGGTCGGCCGCGGCCTGGCGTGCCGCCGCGGCGGCCTCCTCGGCGGCGGCCTGCGCCGCCTCGTACTCGGCCTGCTTGCCCTGGAAGGTGTCCAGCGCGATCGCCGACTGCGCCTGGGCGGCGGCCAGCTCGGCCTGGGCGCCGGCCAGCTGGGCGGCGACGACGCCCACCTGCCCGGCGGCGTCGGCCTTGGCCTGCTCGGCGGCCTGCAGCTGGGCGTCACTCGGGTTCCCCGGCGTGGCGGCGGCGACGCCCGGTGCGACCACCAGCGCGACGGCGACCGCGGCGACGACGCCTGCCGCCCGGCGCGCCAGCCGTGCTCCGACCCCGCGTCCGGCCGACACCTGCGTGCTCACGATCGCGCTCCTCAGCTGGTCCGTTCACCCGTCCGGGTGACCTGACCACCTGATCGGCGTGGTGCCGGAGGTGCTTGAGAGGCGGGAGTGAACTGAGTTGCCGCAAGCAACCCGCGCCGGCGGCGCGGATCAGCCCAGGTGTGCCTGCTTGGGCGCCAGGCCGCGGGCCGCCTCGGCGGCGACCTTCCCACGGTCGCCGCCGCCCGCGGCGACGACGGCGGCGCCCACGAGCCCCTCGACCAGCGGCCCGGGGGAGAGCACCACCCGCTCGCGCAGCTCGTCGTCGAGCAGCTCCAGCGCGGTCTCCGCCGAGAGCACCGCGCTGCCCAGGTCCATCAGCACCACGACGCCGTCGCTGCGGTCCGCCGCGGTCAGCGCCGCGGAGATCGCCACCGCATCGGTGCCCAGCTCGCCGTCGTCCAGCCCGGCCGCCACCTCGATCGGCACGTCCCGGGAGGTGAGCATCTGCCGCGCCAGTGTCACCGCCGCCTCGGCCAGCGGCCGGCTGTGCGAGACGACCACGATCCCGACCTGCGCCACCGCCGGTCAGCCCAGCTCGGCGGCCGCGGCCTCGACCAGCAGCGTGGTCGAGGTGGCCCCCGGGTCCTGGTGGCCGGCGCTGCGCTCACCGAGGTAGCTGGCCCGGCCCTTGCGCGCGGTCATCGGTGCGGTCGCGTCCCGGCCCGCCCGGGCGGCCGCGGCGGCTGCCGCGAGCGCCTCGCCGAGCGGCTGTCCGGCGGCCAGGCCCGCGTCCAGCGCGTCGCACGCCGGGATGAGCGCGTCGAGCATCGTCTTGTCCCCGGCCTCGGCCTTCCCTCGGGCCACGACGCCGTCGAGCCCGGCGCGCAGCGCCTTCGCGAAGGTCGCCGCGTCCCAGGTGCCGGGGCCGCCCGCGGCGGCCAGGCGCAGGAAGAAGGTGCCGTACAGCGGGCCGCTGGCGCCCCCGACCTTGCTCACCAGCGTGGTCCCCACCTGCTTGAACAACGCGGCGGCATCCGCCGGCGGCGCGTCGTCCAGCGCGGCCACCACCGCGGCCATGCCCCGGTCCATGTTCGTGCCGTGGTCGCCGTCGCCGATCGCCTGGTCCAGCCGCGTCAGCTCGTCCCGGTGCTCGGCGACGGCCCGGGCGAAGGCCCGCACCCAGGCCTGGAGCGCGTCGAGGGAGAGCTCGTCGGCCACGCTCACACCCCCCACCGCAGCGCCGGGGTGCGCACCGGTGCGTCCCACAGCCGGAGCAGGTCGTCGTCCATCCGGAGCAGGGTCACCGAGCACCCGGCCATCTCCAGGCTGGTCATGTAGTTGCCCACCAGCGAGCGGGCCACCTGCACGCCGGCCTTCTCCAGTACCTGCGCGACCTCGCCGAACACCAGGTACAGCTCGATCAGCGGGGTGCCGCCCATGCCGTTGAGGAACACCAGCGTCCCGTCCCCGGCGGTGAAGTCCAGGTCGGCGAGCACCGGCTCGAGCAGCATCTCCGCGACCTCCCGGGCCGGTGCCACCGGCACCCGGCGGCGGCCCGGCTCGCCGTGGATGCCGATGCCCACCTCCATCTCGCCCTCGGGCAGCTCGAAGGTGGGGGTGCCGGCGCTGGGCACGGTGCACGAGGTCAGCGCGACGCCCATGCTGCGGCTGCGGGCGTTCACCGTGCGGGCGACCTCGGCCACCTCGGCCAGCGGGCGCCCCTGCTCGGCGGCGGCCCCGGCGGTCTTCTCGGCCAGCACGGTGGCCCCCACACCCCGCCGTCCGGCGGTGTAGAGGCTGTCCTGCACCGCGACGTCGTCGTCGACGACCACCGAGACGACCTCGGTGCCGGCCTCGGCGGCGACCAGCTCGGCGGCCATCTCGAAGTTCATGACGTCGCCGGTGTAGTTCTTCACCAGGTGCAGCACCCCGGCACCGCCGTCGACGCCGGTGGTCGCCGCGACCATCTGGTCGGGCACCGGGGAGGTGAACACCTCCCCGGCGCAGGCGGCGTCGAGCATCCCGGACCCCACGAACCCACCGTGCATCGGCTCGTGCCCCGACCCGCCGCCGGAGACGATGCCGACCTTGCCGCGGACGGGGGCATCGCCGCGGAAGACGACCCGGTTCGGGTGGTCGACCCGCAGTTCCGGGTGGGCGATCGCCAGGCCGCGCAGCGACTCGGCGACGACGTCGGCGGGGGAGTTGATCAGCTTCTGCACGGGTCTCCTCGGGTGGTCAGGGTCCGTCGGCGGCGCGGGGCCGCCCGCGTGCCTCGGCCGGGTGGCTCTCGTCCGCGACAGCCCGCGGGCGTGCGGTGGTGCGGTCGCCGGTGACCGCGTCGGGTTCGATGGGTGCGCGGCCGGCCTCCGGTTCGTCCTCCACCGGCAAGCGACGGCCGACCAGCAGGTCGTAGAGGAGGGCCCCGACGACGGCGCCGACCAGCGGGCCGACGATCGGCACCCACCAGTACACGTCGCCGTTCTGATCCCGCCAGGCCCCGCCGTAGCCGGTCAGGTAGGAGACCAGTCGGGGGCCGAAGTCGCGGGCCGGGTTGATCGCGTAACCGGCGTTGGTGCCCCAGGCCATGCCGATCGCCACCACGATCAGGCCGATCACGAAGGGGCCCATGTTGACCCCGGGCGCGGTGTTGCGCAGGTCGGTCACCGCCAGCACCAGGAACAGCAGGATCGCCGTCCCGATGACCTGGTCGCGGAAGGCGCCCCAGGTGCCGACCGGCAGCTCGCCGTTGCCCGGCAGCGTGGAGAAGATCCCCTGGGTGGCGATCGTGTGATCGGGGTCGATCGCGGCGATGACCTCGCTGTAGTTCCAGCGGACCAGGGCCGCGCCGGCCATCGCGCCCAGCGTCTGGGCCAGCGCGTACGGGCCGACCTTCCGCCACGGGAAGCCGCGGAACACCGCCAGGGCGAGGGTGACCGCCGGGTTGATGTGCGCGCCGCTGACCCGGGCGGCGGTGTAGACGCCCAGCACCACCCCCAGGCCCCACGCCCAGGCGATGCTGTCGTGGTCGCCCAGCCCGCCGGCCACCACCTGGGCGACGACGCCGACGCCGAACAGGATCAGGATCAACGTCCCGGCGAACTCGGCGGCCATCTCGGCGGCGAGCGTGCGCTGCTTGACGGGCTCGGACACGGTCCCCTCCAACGCGGCGGCGGGTGGACGGAGCCCAGCTTGGTGTGATCCAGATCTCTCCGCAATGGAGTCCGGTGCGCGGATCGAGATCGTCCGGGCTCTCGCGCGGGAGCCGACGGCGCCGTGCCGGAAGGGCTGCGCGGGAGGGGGCCGAGGAGCAGGATCGGGCCGTGGCCCGCCGGCCGGTCCCGTCGGCCGGGGAGTCGCACCGGAGCACGGTCCCCGAGCAGGAGGAGCCAGAAGATGGCCGGCAACAGAGGCGTTGCGTACATCGAACCGGGCAAGGTCGAGGTCCAGGACATCGACTACCCCAAGCTGGAGCTGCAGGACGGTCCCGGGGTGAACCCGGCGAACGTCGGCCGGCAGCTGCAGCACGGGGTGATCCTCAAGGTGGTCACCACCAACATCTGCGGCAGCGACCAGCACATGGTCCGCGGCCGGACCACCGCTCCGCCGGACCTCGTGCTCGGCCACGAGATCACCGGGGAGGTCGTGGAGAAGGGCCGCGACGTCGAGTTCATCGACGTCGGTGACATCTGCTCGGTGCCGTTCAACATCGCCTGCGGGCGTTGCCGCAACTGCAAGGAGGGCAAGACCGGCATCTGCCTGAACGTCAACCCGGCCCGGCCCGGCGCGGCCTACGGCTACGTCGACATGGGCGGCTGGGTCGGCGGGCAGGCCGAGTACGTCACCGTGCCCTACGCCGACTGGAACCTGCTGAAGTTCCCCGACCGGGACCGGGCGCTGGAGAAGATCCTGGACCTGACGATGCTCTCGGACATCTTCCCGACCGGGTACCACGGCGCCTACACCGCCGGGGTCACCACGGGGTCGACGGTCTACATCGCCGGGGCCGGGCCGGTCGGGCTGGCGGCGGCGGTCTCCGCGCAGCTGCTGGGCGCCTCGGTGGTGATCGTCGGGGACCTGAACGAGGACCGCCTGGCGCAGGCCCGGTCGTTCGGCTGCGAGACCGTCGACGTCAGCAAGGGCGATCCGAAGGACCAGGTCGAGCAGCTGCTCGGGGTGCCCGAGGTCGATGCCGCGGTGGACGCCGTCGGCTTCGAGGCCCGCGGGCACGGTGAGGGTGCGGCGACGGAGGCGCCGGCCACGGTGCTCAACTCGCTGATGGACGTCACCGCCGCCGGCGGCGCCATCGGCATCCCCGGCCTCTACGTCACCGGCGACCCCGGCGGCATCGACGAGGCGGCGAAGGTCGGCGCGCTGTCGCTGAGCCTGGGCACCGGCTGGGCGAAGTCGCTGTCGTTCACCACCGGGCAGTGCCCGGTGATGCGCTACAACCTGGGCCTGATGAAGGCGATCCTCGCCGACAAGGTGCAGATCGCGAAGGCGGTCAACGCCACGGTGATCAGCCTCGACGACGCCCCGCGCGGGTACCAGGAGTTCGACTCCGGGGCCTCGCGCAAGTACGTCATCGACCCGCACGGGATGACCGGCAAGGCCGCCTGACCCGGCTCGACCGCGCCGGCCCGGCGCCGTGCCGGGCCGGCGTGGTCCTCCCGCGATCGCGGGGGAGGATGGTCGGGTGAACGTCTTCACCGACTACGCCGAGACGCACTGGGTCCCGATCAACGGCGAGATGGTCACGGTGCAGACCGTGGACGCCGCCGGGAGGCGGGAGACCCACGTCCTCTCCGTCGCCGACGCGCTGGCGCAGTTCAAGGTGAAGTACCCGTTCATCGACGACGCCATGGCCGCCGAGCTGTTCGCCCGCGGCGGCTGACGCACGCCGGACCGAGCCGCAGCTCACGCAACACCGCACGACGGTGCGCCGTTGTACCCGGCGTGACCCTGCACCTCCTCGTCCTCGGTGACTCCCTGGCCTTCGGCACCGGTGCCGCCACGCCGGACGACACCCTCGGTGCGCGGCTGACCCGCGAGCTCGAGGCGGCGGGGCACCGCGTGCGCCGCACCGTGGCCGCCGTCCCCGGGGCGACCTCGCTGGACCTCGACGTCCAGGTGCGCCGGGCCCCGCAGGACGCCGACGTCGCCCTGCTGGTGATCGGCGCCAACGACCTGACCCGGCAGGTGCCGCCGGTCCAGGGGGCCGCGGCCCTCGGTGCCGCGGTCGCCGAGCTGCGCCGGCGGGGGACCGGGGTGCTCGTCGTCCCGACCCCCGACCTGTCCGCGGTGGCCTGGGTGCCGCCGGCGTTCCGCTCCGCGGTGGCGGCCGTCTGCGACCAGGCGCGCGCCCGGCAGACCGCCGCCGCGGAGGCGGCCGGCGCAGTCGTCGCCCCGGTCACCCCCGCGTTGTCCGCCCGGTTCGCCGCCGAGCCGGGGCTGTTCTCCGCCGACCGGTTCCACCCGTCCTCGGCCGGCTACGCGCTGGTCGCCGACGCGCTGGCCCCGCACCTGCGGGCGCTGGTGGCGCGCCGGGCGGCCGACGCCGCCTGAGGAACGGCCCCGCGGGCCCGTACGACGACGGGCGGGCACCCCCGAGAGGGTGCCCGCCCGCCTGGAAGGGGGTCCTCCGTCAGCTCGTGGGCACCGCCCCGGCGCGGAGGGCGCCGAGCAGGTCGTGGTTGAGCCGGGAGATGGTCTCCATCGAGATGCCCTTCGGGCACACCGCGGAGCACTCGCCGATGTTGCTGCACCCGCCGAAGTCCTCGGCGTCCTGCTGGGCCACCATCCGGAGCACCCGGGTGTCGCGCTCCGGCTGCCCCTGGGGGAGCAGACCGAGGTGGGCCACCTTGGCGGCGGTGAACAGCATCGCCGAGCCGTTGGGGCAGGCGGCGACGCAGGCGCCGCAGCCGATGCAGGTCGCCGCGTCGAACGCCGCGTCGGAGTCCTTCTTCGGCACCGGGACGGCGTGCGCGTCGGGAGCGGTGCCGGTCGGGACGCTGATGAACCCGCCGGCGGAGATGATCCGGTCGAACGCCGAGCGGTCGACCGCGAGGTCCTTGACCACCGGGAACCCGCCGGAGCGCCACGGCTCGATGTCCAGCACGTCGCCGTCGGAGAACGACCGCATGTGCAGCTGGCAGACGGTCGCCTGCTCCGGGCCGTGCGCGATGCCGTTGATCATCAGACCGCAGGAGCCGCAGATGCCCTCGCGGCAGTCGTGGTCGAAGGCCACCGGGTCGTCGCCGTCGAGGATCAGCTTCTCGTTGAGCACGTCGAGCATCTCGAGGAAGGACATGTCCGGCGAGACGTCGGTGACGTGGTAGGTCACCATCTTGCCCTTCTGCGTCCGGTCGCGCTGGCGCCAGATGCGCAGGGTCAGGCTCATCATGCGTGGCTCTGTGGTGGTCACTTGTAGCTCCGCTGTGCGAGGTGGACGACTTCGTACTCGAGGGCCTCGCGGTGCAGCACCGGCGGCACGCCCTCCGGGGTGTACTCCCACGCGGCGACGTAGGCGAAGTTCTCGTCGTCGCGCAGCGCCTCACCCTCAGGCGTCTGGCTCTCGGCCCGGAAGTGGCCGCCGCAGCTCTCGTTGCGGTGCAGGGCGTCGACGCACATCAGCTCGGCGAGCTCGATGAAGTCGGCCACCCGGCCCGCGTGCTCGAGGTTCTGGTTGAAGATGCCCTGCTCGCCGGAGACCTTGACGTTGGTCCAGAACTCCTGGCGGATCTCCGGGATGCGGTCCAGCGCCTTGCGCAGGCTCTCCTCCGAGCGCTCCATCCCGCACAGGTCCCACATGAGCTTGCCGAGCTCACGGTGGAAGGAGGCGACCGTGCGGGTGCCGTTGATCGACAGCAGCTTCTCGGTCTGCGCCCGGACGCCCTGCTCGGCCTCGACCACCGCGGGGTGGGTGGTGTCGACCTTGGGGAACGGGCCGTCGGCGAGGTAGTCGTTGATCGTGTTCGGCAGCACGAAGTACCCGTCCGCCAGCCCCTGCATGAGGGCGCTGGCACCCAGGCGGTTCGCACCGTGGTCGGAGAAGTTGGCCTCGCCGATCACGAACAGGCCCGGGATCGTGGACTGCAGGTCGTAGTCGACCCACAACCCGCCCATCGTGTAGTGGACCGCCGGGTAGATGCGCATGCCGGTCTCGTACGCATCTTCCCCGGTGATCCGGTTGTACATGTCGAAGAGGTTCCCGTACTTGGCCTCGATCGCCTTGCGGCCCAGCCGCTGGATGGCGTCGGAGAAGTCCAGGTACACGCCCAGCCCGTTCGGGCCCACGCCGCGGCCCTCGTCGCAGACGTTCTTGGCCTGGCGGGAGGCGATGTCGCGGGGCACCAGGTTGCCGAACGCCGGGTAGATGCGCTCCAGGTAGTAGTCGCGCTCGTCCTCGGGGATCTGCCGCGGGTCGCGGGTGTCGCCGCGCTCCTTGGGCACCCACACGCGGCCGTCGTTGCGCAGCGACTCGCTCATCAGCGTCAGCTTCGACTGGTAGTCGCCGCTGACCGGGATGCAGGTCGGGTGGATCTGGGTGTAGCAGGGGTTGGCGAACAGCGCGCCCCGCTTGTGCGCCCGCCAGGCCGCCGTGACGTTGGAGCCCTTGGCGTTCGTGGAGAGGTAGAAGACGTTGCTGTACCCGCCGGAGGCGAGCACGACGACGTCGGCCATGTGCGAGGTGATCTCTCCGGTGATCAGGTGCCGGACGACGATGCCCCGGGCGCGGCCGTCGACGACGATCAGGTCGAGCATCTCGGTGCGCGGGTGCTGCTCGACGTTGCCCAGCCCGATCTGCCGCTCCAGCGCCTGGTAGGCGCCGTACAGCAGCTGCTGGCCCGTCTGGCCGCGGGCGTAGAAGGTGCGCGACACCTGGGCGCCACCGAAGGAGCGGTTGTCCAGCAGGCCGCCGTACTCGCGGGCGAAGGGGACGCCCTGGGCGACGCACTGGTCGATGATGTTGGTGCTCACCTCGGCCAGGCGGTGCACGTTGTCCTCGCGGGAGCGGAAGTCGCCGCCCTTGACCGTGTCGTAGAACAGCCGGTGCACGCTGTCGCCGTCGTTGCGGTAGTTCTTCGCGGCGTTGATCCCGCCCTGCGCGGCGACCGAGTGGGCGCGGCGGGGGCTGTCCTGGAACCAGAAGTTCTTGACCCGGTAGCCCATCTCGGCGAGCGTCGCCGCCGCCGAGCCACCGGCCAGGCCGGTGCCGACCACGATGACCGACAGCCGCCGGCGGTTGGCCGGGTTGACCAGCCGGGCGCGGAACTTGCGCTCCTCCCACCGCTGGGCGATGGGGACGTCGCGGGGGGCCTTGGTGTCGGCGATCGGCTCGCCGACGGTGAAGAGCTCGAGAGGCATGGCTGGGTTCCCGTCAGTCGATCAGGCCGAAGGCGATGGACAGCGGCACGAGCAGGAAGCCCACGGTGAGCACGGTGGCGACGACGTAGGCCAGGGCGTTCACAGCGCGCTCGCGCTTCTTGTTGGTCTGCCCGAGGGTCTGGGTGGCGGCGAAGATCCCGTGCCGCAGGTGCAGGCCCAGCAGCAGCATCGACACGACGTAGAAGAGCGTGATCGGGATGTTCGAGAAGCTCGCGACCAGGCGCTCGTACGGCGTGGTGTCGTGCCCGGCCGGGTTCACGGTGCCCAGCGTCAGGTCCAGGATGTGCCAGATGATGAACAGCGCGAGGATGACGCCGCCCCAGCGGACGGTGCGCGAGGCGAAGCTCTGCTGGACGCGCTTCTTCGTCGCGTAGGCCACCGGGCGGGCGCGCTTGGCCTGGCGCCACAGCGAGATGGCCGCCCAGAAGTGCGCCACCACCGACACCAGCAGCACGAGCCGGATGATCCAGAGCACCGTCTGGGTCGGCACGGCCGGCTCGCCGATGCTGCGGATCCACCCGGAGTAGTGGTTGAAGGACTCGGCACCCTCGAAGGCGTGCAGGTTGCCGATCATGTGGGCGATCAAGTACAGGATCATGATGATCCCGCTGACCGCCATCACCGTCTTCTTGACGACCGAGTTGCTGAACCGGCCGGTCTTCGGGGCCCTCCGTGGAGCCTGCTGCGTCGTCGTCGTCGCCACGGGACCCAAGGTATTCCCTGTGCCCAGTGACACCCAGGTGAACCCGCCGTGACACGGCTCATGTAAGGCGACCCTCACCTGTGGCGTCGTCCGCGGCGGCGGCGACCCGGAGGCGACGCCGGCGGCCGAGGAGGAGGATGATCTCCGCCGTTCGGCCCCGCACCCGCCCGCCAGGGCCGGTCAGAGAGGAACTTCGGACGTGCCCGGACCCACTCGCGGCTTCCTCGGCCGCCGTCGCGGCCCCAGCGACCCACGGCTCCCACCCGGCCAGTACGACGTCGGTGGTGACTGGCCGGTGCTCACCGCCGAGCCCACGCCGCGGATCGCCCCGGAGACCTGGACGATCACCGTCGACGGCGAGGTGGAGAACCCGACGACCTGGACCTGGGACGAGGCGCACGCGCTGCCGGCGTCCGCCTACAGCGGCGACATCCACTGCGTCACCACCTGGTCGAAGTTCGACACCCACTTCGCCGGGATCAGCGTCGACTCGCTGCTGGACGTCGCGAGGCCGACCGCCGAGGGGCGGTTCGTGATGGCGACGTCGAAGACCGGCTACACCACCAACCTGCCGCTGGAGGACGTCACCGGCGGCAAGGCCTGGCTGGTGTGGGAGTACGAGGGTCAGCCGCTGCCGATCGAGCACGGCGGCCCCGTGCGCATGCTCGTCCCGCACCTGTACTTCTGGAAGAGCGCCAAGTGGATCAGCAAGATCACCCTGCTCAAGCGCGACCAGCCGGGCTTCTGGGAGCAGAACGGCTACCACGACCGGGGCGACCCGTGGAAGCAGCAGCGGTACCAGGGCGACTGATGGCGGACTCGGGACCGGACTCGGGCGCCGTGACGCCCACCTCCGGCGCGACGTCGGTCACCGCGGGTGGACCGCCCGGCGGCAGCCCCGCTCCGGCCGGTGGCTGGCGGGCTGCGACCGTCGCCGGGGTGCGCCGGCCGATCGCCCGGTCGGTGGAGCTGCGGCTCGACGTGCACGACCGGGTCGACCACCTGCCCGGCCAGCACTACGTCGTCCGGCTGACCGCCGAGGACGGCTACACGGCGCAGCGGTCCTACTCGGTCGCCTCGGCGCCGGGCGACCCGCTGGTCGAGCTGTTCGTCGAGCGGCTGCACGACGGTGAGGTGAGCACCTACCTCGCCGACGTGGTGGAGCCCGGCGACGAGCTGGAGGTGCGCGGGCCCATCGGCGGGTGGTTCGTCTGGGACGGGCGGACCCCGGCGCTGCTGGTCGGCGGCGGGACGGGCGTCGTCCCGCTGGTGGCGATGGTGCGGCACGCCCGCGACATCGGGCGGCTCGACCTGCTCCGGGTGGCGGTCTCCGCCCGCACGCTGGCCGAGCTGCCCTATGCCGACGAGCTCGCGGCGGCCGGCGCGCTGATCGCGACCACCCGGGAGGCGCACGGCATCCGCCCGGCCGCCCGGCTGACCGCGATGGACCTGCTGCCGCTCTGGGAGGAGGGGCAGACCGCGTTCGTCTGCGGCTCGGCGGCGTTCGCCGAGGCCGCCAGCCAGCTGCTCGTCGGGCTGGGCCTGGACCCGTCCTCGATCCGGGTGGAGCGGTTCGGCCCCTCGGCGCTGGAGCAGCCGGCGCGCTGACAGAAGGGGCGGCTTCCCAGGTCGACCAAGGCAAGGCTAACCTCTGCCCGTCTGTCGTTGATCTTGAGGAGCCCGCCGTGCCCCGCCGTCCCGTCCGCCGCGCCGCCGTCCTGGTCGCCGGCCTCACCGCCGTCCTCGGGCTGGCCGCCTGCGGTGGTTCCGACGAGGAGGGCACCGCGCCGGCCGCCGGGTCGTCCTCGTCCTCGGAGGCCTTCCCGGTCACCATCGAGAACAAGTTCGGCACCACCGAGATCCCGGCCGAGCCCGAGCGGGTGGTCACCGTCGGCTTCAACGACGCGGACTTCGTGCTGGCCCTGGGCGTGACCCCGGTCGGCGTCCGCGAGAACCTCGGGGACTACGACGCCCCCAGTCGCCCCTGGGCGGCCGAGCAGCTCGACGGTGCGGAACTGCCGACGATCGGCGGGGCGGAGATCGACGTCGAGGCCGTCGCGGCGCTCGACCCCGACCTGATCGTCGGGGTCTACTCCTTCATGGACCAGGGCGTCTACGACCAGCTGTCCGGCATCGCCCCGACGCTCGCGCAGACCGACGAGTACGCCGACGGCGCCACCCCCTGGCAGGAGCAGACCCTGCTCACCGGGCAGGCGCTGGGCCGGGAGGACGCGGCGCAGCAGCTCGTCGACGAGGTCGAAGGCCAGTTCGAGCAGGCGACGAGCGAGCACCCCGGGTTCGCCGGGACGCCGATCGCGGTCGACCTGACCGGTGTCGGCTCCGGCCACTACCTGCTCGGCGAGGACGACCTGCGCACCCAGTTCTTCACCGACCTCGGGTTCACCGTCCCCGAGACCAGCACCGACGTCAGCCCGGAGCGGCTGGACCTGCTCGACGCCGACGTCCTCGCCGTCCTCGGGTACACCGCCGAGGACGCGGCGGCCGATCCGCTCTTCTCCGGCCTGGACGTCGTCAGCGAGGGGCGCACGGTCCTGCTGGGCGGCTACGACGGTGACGTCGCCGCCGCGCTCGGCTTCGGCAGCCCGCTGTCGATGCCCTACCTGCTGGACGAGGTCGTGCCGGCGCTGGCCGCCGCGGCCGACGGCGACCCGGCCACCGAGGTGCCCGCGCTCGGCTGAGGCAGAGCCCCCGTGCCCCATCCCTGGCTGACGCTCGGGGTGGGGGCACGGGGCCCCGCGTGTCGCCGCCGGGGTGCGCCGGCGTCTGCTGGGGTGGTGGGGTGATCGAGCTCGACGGCCTCACCAAGCGGTACCGGGCGCGTGTGGCGGTCGAGGAGCTCACCGCCCGGGTCGAACCCGGCCGGGTCACCGGCTTCCTGGGCCCCAACGGGTCGGGCAAGACCACGACGATGCGCTGCGTGCTCGGGCTCACCCGGCCCACCGCGGGCACCGCCACCGTGCTGGGCGTGCCCTACGCGGGGCTGCGCGAGCCGATGCGCAGCGTCGGGGCACTGGTCGACCCGCGTGCCCGGCACCCCGGGCGGACCGCCTACCGCCACCTGCTGGCGCTCGCGCAGAGCAACGCGCTGCCCCGGGTCCGGGTCGACGAGGTGGTCGACCTGGTCGGGCTGGCCGACGTCGCCGACGAGCGGGTGCGCGGGTTCTCGCTGGGCATGGGCCAGCGGCTGGGCATCGCCGTCGCCCTGCTCGGTGACCCGGAGGTGCTCGTCCTCGACGAGCCGGTCAACGGGCTGGACCCCGACGGCATCCGGTGGGTCCGGGAGCTGCTGCGCGACCTGGCCGCCGAGGGGCGCACCGTGCTGGTCTCCAGCCACCTGATGAGCGAGATGCAGGACACTGCCGACCACCTGCTGGTGATGGGCCGCGGCCGGCTGCTGGCCGACGTGCCGATGGCCGAGCTGCTCGGCGCGGACGCCGCGGTCCGGGTGCGCTCGCCCCGGAGCGCCTCGCTCGCCGGGGCGCTGGAGCGGGCCGGCGCCCGGGTCGCCGTGGAGCCGGACGGTGCCCTGTCCGTGCGGGGGCTGGACCCCGGGCAGGTCGGCGACGTCGCCTTCGCCGTCGGCGTGCCGGTCCACGAGCTGACCCGGACGACGTCGTCGCTGGAGGCGGCCTACTACGCGCTCACCGGGGCCGACGTCGAGTATCGGACCGGCACGCGGTGACCGGCCTGCTGCGCAGCGAGTGGACCAAGCTCGCCTCGCTGCGCTCCACCTGGTGGGCCGTCGCGGTGTACGCCCTGCTGGCGGTCGGGTTCGGCTGGCTGGCGGCCGCCACCACTCCGTCCGCCGACGACGCGGGCGACGCCGTCGGGATCGCGCTGATCGGGTTCGGCTTCGCCCAGCTCGTGGTGGTCGTGCTGGGCGTCGTCGCCGGCGCGGGGGAGTTCGGCAGCGGCATGGTGCTGGCCTCCCTCGCCGCGGTTCCCCGCCGGGTGCGGTGGCTGGCGGGCAAGACCGTCGTCGTCGCCGGCGCGGTCGGGCTGCTGACCGCGCTGCTCTCGCTGGTCTGCTGGGTGGCGGCCCGGACGCTCACCGGCGTGCCGGGCGGTGTCCCGCTCGCCGGCTCCGGCGTGGGCGGCGCCCTGCTGCTGCAGACCGCCGGGGCCGCACTGACCGCGGTGCTGGCGGTGGGATTGGGCGCCGCGCTGCGGTCGACCGCCGGCGGGGTGGGCGCGGGCATCGGGCTGGTGTTCGGGTTGCCGCTGGTGCTGCCGCTGTTCGGCGACGTCACCACGTCGCTGGCGCAGGCGCTGCCGGTGCTGCGGGTCGGCGGGGTGCCGTTCCTGGCCGACGGGCCGGGCTGGCCGGTCGGCCTGGCCGTGACCGCCGCCTGGGCCGGCGGGGTGTGGCTGCTCGCCGCGGTGCTCCTCGTCCGCCGCGACGTCTGAGGGGTGTGCGCCGCGCCCCAGTGGGTAGTGCGCGGCCGGACCGTGGCGAGCCCTGCCCGGCCACCGGTCAGGGGAGGAACGCCGTGAGCATCCGCGAGGAGGACGCACGGGAGGAGCTCGGCGAGACGCCGGGCCCCACCGAGGACGAGCTGCAGCAGGCGTTCGACGTCATCGTCAGCGACGGCGCCCAGCGCCTCCACCGCAGCTGGCGGGAGGTCCTCACCACCGGCTTCGCCGGCGGGCTCGAGGTGGCCACCGGCGTGCTCCTGCTGTTCGCCGTGTACGCCGAGACCGAGAGCCACCTGCTGGCCGGGCTCGCCTTCTCGGTGGGCTTCATCGCGCTGCTGCTGGCCCGCAGCGAGCTGTTCACCGAGGGCTTCCTCGTGCCGGTGACCGCCGTGGCCGCCGGCCGGGCCGGCTACGGGCAGCTCGGGAAGCTGTGGAGCGGCACCCTGCTGACGAACCTGCTCGGCGGGTGGATGTTCATGTGGCTGGTCGTCCGGGCCTTCCCCGACCTGCGGGCCACCGCGATCGAGAGCGCCGTCCACTTCGTCGACGCCCCGCTGGACCTGCAGTCGGCCTCGCTGGCCTTCCTGGCCGGCATCGCGATCACGCTGATGACCCGGATGCAGCACGGCACCGAGTCCGACCCGGCCAAGATCGTGGCGGCGGTCGCCGGCGCCCTGGTACTCGCCGGCCTGCAGCTGTTCCACTCGATCCTGGACTCGCTGATCATCTTCGCGGCGCTGCACGCCGGGGCGCCGTTCGGCTACGGCGACTGGCTGGCCTGGTTCTGGTACACCACGCTGCTCAACATGGCCGGCGGCCTGTTCGTGGTGACCCTGCTCCGGCTGGTGCGCAGCAAGGGGATGATCCAGGAGGAGCGGGCCGCAGCCGCTGCCGGGGACTGACGGGTCAGCCGCGTGCCGCCCGGCGCATCGCCGTCACGTAGCGGTCCAGCGCCAGCGACTGCACCCGGTTGCTGACCGGCGCCCCCAGGCGGGCCAGCGGGGAGGCGAGCCGGGAGAAGGCGCGCAGCTCGTAGTGCACCTCGCCGTCGGGCGCCCGGGTGACGACGAAGCTCTCCTCGCCGCTCTCCGGGTGACCGGGCAGGGTGCCGTACCCGAACCCGCGCCGGTCCGGCTCGTCGACCACCCACACGACGCGGCAGGGGACGTCCAGACCGAGCCGGCGCAGCCCGGCGGTCATCAGCACGACGGTGCCGGGCGTGCTGGCCGGGCCGCTGGCCTGGATCCGCAGGCCGGCGCCGCGCTGGGCGGCCCAGCGGAACACCGCAGCGGCGGCGCGGTCGAACTCCGTGGGACCCGAGCCGATCCGCTCGCGGCGGTCCACGTGGTGGTAGCCGGCCGGCAGCTCGGCGTCCCGGGTGGCGCCCACCTCGGGGTAGGTGAACGGGGCGTCGGCCAGCTGGGCGAGCGTCGTGCGGCGGAGGATTCCCACGCGGCCAGTGTGCCCGGCCCCGTCAGGATGTCGTGCTGTGCGCCCGCAGCCGGTGCTCCAGCTCGACGATCAACGCCGGCAGCCCGGCGGCGGGGATCGCCCCGCCGAGCCAGAACCCCTGGATCTCGTCACAGCGCATCGCGTGGAGCGCCCGCCACGTGGCGGCGGTCTCCACTCCCTCGGCGACCACCCGGAGCCCCAGGTCGTGGGCCAGCCCGACGAGGGCCTTGACGATCGTCCGCGAACCGGCGTCGGTCAGCATGCCCATCACGAACGACCGGTCGATCTTCAGCGTCTGCACCGGCAGCTGTGTGAGGTAGGCCAGCGAGGCGTGCCCGGTGCCGAAGTCGTCCACCGACAGGCCGACGCCGAGCGACCGCAGCTGGTGGAGCACCTCCAGCGCCCGCTCCGGGTCGTCCATCACGGCCGTCTCGGTGATCTCCAGCTCGAGCGCCTCCGGAGCGACCCCGGCCTCGCGCAGCAGCGTGGCGATGCGTCCCGGCAGATCCAGGTCGCCGAGGCTGCGCGCGGACAGGTTGACGGCGATCCGGAGCGGGCGGCCGGCGTCGGCCCAGGCCCGGCTGTCGCTGACGGCCTGCGCCAGCACGGCGTCGGTCAGCTCGCGGATCAGCCCGGTGTGCTCTGCCAGGTCGATGAACGACCCGGGCAGCAGCAGGCCGCGCCGGGGGTGCTCCCACCGCAGCAGGCCCTCCACCCCGACCACCCGGCCGGTGCGCAGGCACACCTGCGGCTGGTAGTGCAGACGCAGCTCGCCGGCGCCGACGGCCCGGCGCAGCTCGCCGTGCAGCACCAGCCGCTCGGCGTCGAAGGTGTCGATCGCGGGGGAGTAGACGACCAGCCCCGTCCGGCGGGCCCGGGCGGCGGCGAACGCGACGTCGGCCCGCCGCAGGAGCTCCATCGGATCGCTCGCCGGGCCGGCGGCCAGGCCGGCGCAGGCCGACACGTCGAGGGCGAGGTCGCCCAGCTGGACCGGTTGCTGCAGGGCGGTCAACAGGCCGGCCGCGGACGTGCCGGGGTCGGTGGCGGCCGGCCCGGTGAGCAGCACCCCGAACTCGTCGCCGCCCACCCGGGCCACCCGGGCGCCGGCGGGCGCCTCCGCGGTCAGCCGGGCGCCGACGGCGCGCAGCAGGTCGTTGGCGGTGTCGTGGCCCAGGGTGGCGTTGAGGTCGCCGAACCCGTCCAGGTCGATGAACAGCACCGCCGGCGACGGGGCCACCTCCCGGGCCAGCGCGTCGGCGACCGCGGTGGTGAAGGCATCGCGGCTGAGCAGTCCGGTGAGCAGGTCGTGGCCGGCCCGGTAGGAGAGGTCGGACTCGGCGCACGCCCGGCGGTGGGCCTCGCGCTTGAGCTGGGCACCGCGCCGGGCCCCGAAGACGATCATGAACAGGTGGCTGCCGGCCAGCAGCACCACCAGGTGGTCGACCGGGACCGGCCCCTGGGACCACCGGGCCAGGGTGGCGGGCAGGTCCCCGACCACGCTGGCCACGCCCAGGGCGAGGGTGAGGAGGGCGACCACACCGAACTCCACCAGGACGGTGCGGCGCAACCCGGCGACGTCCCTGCCCGTCCCGCCCACGCTGCCTCCCCGTCGGCCGGGGCGCCGACCGTTCCGTGATCGGGTGCCCATCGGTACACGGTCGGTCGCCACCCGTCCCGGCTTGAGGCATCCCGGGATCGGTCACCCCTTCAGGCGAGCGGGATGCGCCGGCCCGGGGCGGTACGTTGTGCCCACTGTGCTGCCCGCCGTCACCGCCACCCGCTACGTCACCCCGTTGCGCGAGGGTGGCTCGCTGCCCGGCCTGATGGAGGCCGACGACCTCGGCACCTACGTGGTCAAGTGGCGGGCGGCCGGGCAGGGCGTGAAGGTGCTCGCCGCCGAGGTGGTCTGCGGCGAGCTGGCCCGCCGGCTGTCGCTGCCGGTGCCGGCCCTGGTCACCGTCGACGTCGCCCCGGAGCTCGCGGTGGGGGAGCCGGACGTCGAGGTGCAGGAGCTGCTGCGGAACTCGGCGGGGGTGAACCTGGGCATGGACTACCTGCCCGGGGCGCTGGACTTCGAGGCCGGCGCGGCCCGGGTGTCGCCGGAGCTCGCCGGGCGGGTGCTGTGGTTCGACGCGCTCATCGGCAACGTCGACCGGTCCTGGCGCAACCCGAACATGCTCTTCTGGCACGACCGGCTGCACCTGATCGACCACGGCGCCTCGCTCACCTTCCACCACAACTGGGCCGGGGCCGCCGCCGCGGTCACCCGCCCGTACGACGCCGCCCAGCACGCGCTGGTCGAGTGCGAGCCCGACGTGCCGGCCGCCGACGCCGCGCTGGCCCCACGGGTCACCCGGGAGCTGCTGGCCGAGGTGCTCGCGCTGGTGCCCGACGCGTGGCTGGAAGGTCCCGCCCCCGACGACGGGCCCGCCATCGTGCGTGCCCGCTACGTCGACCAGCTGCTGGCCCGGCTGGCCGCCCGCGACGCCTGGCTGCCCGGCCTGGTCGGCGCCGCCCGGACCGGTGGTGCCGGGCGGCGCTCGGCGCCCCGGGGGGAGAACCGGCCGTCGTGGCTGGGGCCGCCACCACCGGAGGGGGTGACGCAGCGGTGAGGCAGACCTTCGAGTACGCCGTGCTGCGCGTGGTCCCTCGCGTCGAGCGGGGGGAGTGCCTCAACGCCGGGGTGTTGGTCTACTGCCGCCAGCTGGACTACCTGGGCGCCCGGCTGCACCTGGACGTCGACCGGCTGCGCGCGCTCGACCCGACCGCCGACCCGGCCGCCATCGGCGCCGCGCTCCAGGCGGCCGGCGACGTCTGCGCGGCCGAGCCCGCCGCGGGGGCGGCCGGCCGGGAGGTGCTGGGCTCGCGGTTCCGCTGGCTCACCGCGCCGCGGAGCACCGTCGTCCAGCCGGGTCCGGTGCACACCGGGCTCACCGTCGACCCCGACGCGGAGGCCGACCGCCTGCTCCGGTTGCTGGTGCTGCCCGTCGAGGGCTGAGCCCCGACTGCGCAGTCGTGGTGGCCCGGGGCGGCGTGTCCTCGCGGGTCGGCGACCGCAGCTGCGCACTCGGCTGCCCTACGGTGACCCGATGGTCGCCACCGCACCGGCCGCCGCCCCCGGCGGTGACCGGTGGCGCGCCTCCGGGTGGGACTACCTGGTCATCCTCGGCTGGCTGGCCGTGCTCACCGTGCTGGGCCTGGCGGTGCGGCGGGCGTTCCCCCACCCCGGCCCGATCCCGCCGGTGGCCGCCGACGCAGTCGCGTTCGGCTTCTCCGTGCTGCCGGTCTGGGCCCACCTGACCGTCACCGAGGCCGGTCCCCGCCGCGGCACCTGGGGCAAGCGGCGAACCGGGCTCGCCGTGGTCGCCGGGGACGGCGAACGGGCCGGTGCCGGCCGGGTGGCCGTCCGCAACGCGGTCAAGCTGCTGCCCTGGCAGCTGGCGCACGTGAGCGTGGCGCGGATCATCGCCGGGGTGGACGCGCCGGTCACCGTGGCGACCACGTACGCGCTGTCGCTGGTGATCCCGGCGGTCAGCATCGCGATCGCCTGGCGCGACCCGGCGCACCGCGCCCTGCACGACCTCGTGGCCGGTACCCGGGTGGTCCGCGTCTGATCCCCGCCGGCAGCCCGGGTCCTGTCGGATCCCGCTGGTAGACCACCGGCATGGAGATCACCGCGGTGGGCGTCGCCGCCACCGACCTGCGCCGGGCCGTCGCGTTCTACGAGCTGCTGGGCTTCCGGTTCCCGCCGTTCGACGACGGGGAGGACCACGTGGAGACCGAGCCCGGTCCCGGCGCCCGGCTGATGATCGACACCGTCGCCATGCTCACCGAGCTGCTGGGTGAGGTGCCCCGGCCGGGCACCGGCTCGGCCTTCGCGTGCCGGTGCGGCAGTCCGGGGGAGGTGGACGACGCCGTGGCCCGGGTGGTCGCGGCCGGCCACACCGTGCTGACGGCGCCGTGGAACGCGCCGTGGGGCCAGCGGTACGCCACGGTCGCCGACCCCGACGGCTACGCGGTCGACCTCTACGCACCGCTGCCGGGCTGACGGTCCCGGGCCAGCAGGGTGTCGACCTGCGCGGCGAGCTCCGGGTCGGTGTCGGTGAACGGGGCCAGGGCCTCGTCGGTGCGGCGGGCGTACTCGACGTCCAGGTCCGTCACACCGCCGGCGGAGTGCGTGGTCAGGAAGACCCGCAGCGTGCGCCAGCGGACGTCGACGTCGGGGTGGTGGTCGAGTTCGTCCGCGGCCAGGGCGAGGTCGGCCATCACCTCGGCTGCGTCGGCGAAGTCGATCCCCTGCACCGTCCGCTCGATGCCGGAGGTGTCCCCGGACCACTCGGGCAGCTCGGCGAGCGCGGCGGTGAGCTGGTCGGGCGTCAGTGGGGTGCGGCGGGCCATGCCCCGATCATGGCGCTCAGAGGTGCAGGCCGCACTCCACCTTGTTCTTGCCGGCCCAGCGACCCGCGCGCGGGTCCTCGCCCGGGGCGACCGGGCGGGTGCACGGGGCGCAGCCGATGGAGGCGTAGCCGATCTCCTGCAGCGGGTTCACCGGCACCTGGTGCTCGGCGATGTAGGCGTCGACGTGCTCCTGCGTCCACGCCGCCAGCGGGTTGACCTTCACCATGCCCCGCTTGGCGTCCCAGTCGACGACCTTCGTGCCCGCGCGGGTGACCGCCTCGTCGCGGCGCACGCCCGAGCCCCAGGCGACGAAGCCCGCCAGCGCCTGCGCCAGCGGCTGCACCTTGCGCAGCGAGCAGCACAGGTCCGGATCGCGCTCGTACAGCTTGGCGCCGTGGGCGGCGTCCTGCTCGGCCACCGACTGCAGTGGCTGCACGTTGTGCAGCGTGATCGGCAGCACCCCGGTGATCCAGTCACGCGTGCCGATCGTCTCGGCGAAGTGGTAACCGGTGTCGAGGAAGACGACGTTCACGCCGGGGACGGCGCGGCTGGCCAGGTGCGCCAGCAGCCCGTCGGCCATGCTCGAGGTGATCGCGAACCCGTCGCCGAAGGTCTCTCCGGCCCAGGTGAGCACGGCGAGGGCCTGCTCCACCGGGTCGGCGATGCCCGCGAAACGGGCGTCGGCCTCGGCGGCGAGCTCCGGTGTCGGCTGGACGAGGGACGTGGTCACGGTCGGTTCACCCCAGTTCCGGTCAGGTGCACGGTGAAGGTGCGCAGGCACGACGCGCAGTGCCAGCCCTCACCCTCCGGGACGAGGTCCTCGTCGCCGCAGTACGGGCAGTGGAACACCGGGAGCTGGCGGGTCCTTCCCGGCCGCGTGGGCTCGGTCGGCTCCGTCACGTCAGACCAGCCACTCTTCCTCCGCGCGCGAGACGTACGCGGCGAACCGCTCGCCGGGCTCGCGGCGCTCGAGGTAGCCGCGGAGTACCCGCTCGCAGTAGTCCGCGGTCTCCTCCTTGGTGATCTTGTGGCCGCGGAACTTGCGACCGAAGGAGGCCTCGACCCCGAGGTGACCGCCCAGGTGCACCTGGAAGCCCTCGACGCTCTCGCCGGCCGCGTTGCGGACGATCATGCCCTTGAAACCGATGTCGGCGGTCTGGAAGCGGGCGCAGCTGTTCGGGCAGCCGTTGACGTTGATCCCGATCGGCTCGTCGAAGTCCGGCAGCCGTCGCTCGAGCTCGGCGTACAGCTCCTGGGCGTGGTGCTTGGTCTCGACGATCGCCAGCTTGCAGAACTCCAGGCCGGTGCAGGCCATGGTGCCGCGGCGGAAGGCGCTGGGCCGCACCAGCAGGTCGTGCTCGGCCAGCGCGTCGACCAGGTCCTCGACCCGCTCGTCCGGGACGTCGAGGATGACCAGCTTCTGCTGGGTCGTGGTCCGGATGCGCCCGCCCTGGGTGCCGTACTCCTCGGCGAGGTCGGCGATCCGGGTGAGCAGCGTGCCGCTGAGCCGGCCGGTGCGCAGCGCGAAGCCCACGGCGTTGTTGCCGTCCTTCTGCTTGCTGACCCCGACGTGGTCGCGCTGGTCGTGCTTCGCCGGCGCCGGGGCGGGGCCGTCGGGCAGCTGCTCGTGCAGGTACTCGTCCTGCAGCACCTGGCGGAACTTCTCCGGGCCCCAGTCGGCCATCAGGAACTTGATCCGGGCGTGGTTGCGCGACCGGCGGTAGCCGTAGTCGCGGAAGATCGAGGTGCACGCCGCCCACACGTCGGTCACCTGGTCGGGGCGGACGAACACCCCGATCCGCTTGGCGAACATCGGGTTGGTCGACAGCCCGCCACCGACCCACAGGTCGTAGCCGGCCTCGCCGGCCTCGTTCACCACGCCGACGAAGGAGACGTCGTCGATCTCGGGCTCGGTGCAGTGGTCGACGCAGCCGGACATCGAGGTCTTCCACTTGCGCGGCAGGTTGCTGAACTGCGGGTCGCCCAGGTACTTCGCCACGGTCTCGGCCAGCACCTCGGAGGCGTCGATCACCTCGTCCTCGAGCACGCCGGCCAGCGGGCAGTTGAGCATCACCCGGGGGACGTCGCCGCAGGCCTCGGTGGTGGACAGGCCGATCGACTCCAGTCGCCGCCAGATCTCCGGCACGTCCTCGATCCGGATCCAGTGCAGCTGCACGTTCTGCCGGTCGGTCACGTCGGCGACGTCCCGACCGAACTCCGTGCTGATGCCGCCGATGACCCGCAGCTGCTCGGTGCTCAGCTGCCCGCCGTCGATGCGCACCCGCATCATGAAGTACTCGTCCTCGAGCTCCTCGGGCTCCAGCACGGCGGTCTTGCCGCCGGGGATGCCCTGGGCCCGCTGGGTGTACAGCCCCATCCAGCGCATCCGGCCGCGGAGGTCGCCGGGGTCGATGCCGCCGAAGCCGGTGTGCGCGTAGATGTCGAGGATCCGCTGCCGGACGTCCAGCCCGTCGGAGTCCTTCTTCATCCGCTCGTTCGGGTTCAGCGGTTCGCGGTAGCCCAGCGCCCACTGGCCCTGACCGCGGACCGGGCGGTTGCTGCTGCGGGTGGGGGTCGACACGTCAGTCGTTCTCCTCTGCGCCGGCACGGGGAGCGTGCGCGACGCGGCCGGTGGGGTGCAGCAGGGAGGCTGCGGGGGAGCGGAGCCGGGGTCAGCGCGCGGCGCGACAGGCGGCGCTGGAGACCCGCGCCAGGTCGACGTGCAGGCGCGCCACGAGCAGGGCGCCGCAGTCCGTCACGACTCGATGGTGCCACACCGGTCCCGCGGCGGCGCTCACTCGGCCGAGGTGACGCCGAAGGAGCGCCAGGCGCTCTCCAGCTCGATGAGCTCGGCGACCTGCGGGGGCATGGTGCCGGCGACGACGTCGGCCAGCGTCACGTTCTCCAGCACCCGGCGGTAGGCCTCCCGGGCGGCGACCCACACGGGGGCCAGCGACGCGGCGGGCCCCGGGTACTCGACGTCCTCCGGGCGCTGGCCGTGCACCTCGGCGAGGAAGCCCTGCTCCACCCGCATGACCCGGGCGATGGACACCTCCGAGGGCGGCAGCGCCAGGCGGTAGCCGCCCTCCCGGCCGCGCTGGCTGGTGACCAGCCGGGCGTGCTGGAGGTCGCCGAGGATCGCCTGCAGGAACCGGGCCGGGATGCCCTGCGCCTGGGCGATCCGCTCCGACGTCAGCGACTCCGGCGCCACGGAGGCCAGCTCGACGGCCGCCCGCACCGCGTAGTCGACCCGGGCTGAGATGCGCACGGCGCTCATCCTGCCGTGCATGGTTGGCTGAGCCGCGTGTTCCAGCTGAGGTTCACCACGTTGGTGGAGGCGCCGCTCACCGTGGCCTTCGACGTGGCGCGGTCCCTCGGCCGGCCGTGGTCGCGGCCCTTGCAGGAGGTCGTCTCCGACCGGCCGTGGTCCGACGTCTACGAGGCGGGCCCCTGCCGGGGCCTGCGCCGGCTGGTGCACACCCGGTCCTTCTCGGCCACCGGCGCCGGCACCCTGGTCGAGGAGCAGGTCGACTGGGAGACCGCGCTGCCCGGCGCCCTGGGCGGGCTGGTCGACCAGCTGCTGCTGCGCCGCCGGGTGGTCCGCGCCATGCAGGCCCACCTGGACGCCTACGCGGCGGCGGCGGCGGAGCGCGCACTGGCGGTGACCCAGGTGGTCGGCGCCGCCCTGGTCGACGACCGTCGGCGGGTGCTCGTCGCGCGGCGCGGGTCCGGGCCGCTGGCCGGTCTGTGGGAGTTCCCCGGGGGCAAGGTCGAGCCGGGGGAGCCGGACCTGGACGCGCTGGTGCGCGAGTGCCGCGAGGAGCTCGGCGTCGCGATCTCCCCGCAGGCGTTCCTGGGTGAGGTGCCGCTGGACGGCGTCGTCGCCGGTGGTGCGCCCGGGGCCTCCACCCTGCGGGTGTGGTGGGGCCGGGTGACCGGCGGCGAGCTGGTCGCGCACGAGCACAGCGAGCTGCGCTGGGTGGGCGAGGACGAGCTCGAGGAGCTCGACTGGATCCCCGCCGACCGCCCGCTGCTCCCCGCCGTCCGCGCCCTCCTCACCCGCCTCTGACCCACCCCGGGCTTTCGGACAGAGAGCCCGGGGTTCTCGGTACCGAAAGCCCCGGGACGCACGAGAGCGCCGCACCCGTCGGACCGGGTGCGGCGCTCTCGACCTGCTGGTTCAGCTGGTCACTTGAAGGTGTCCTTGACCTTCTCGCCGGCCTGCTTCAGGTTGCCGGCGGCCTGGTCGTTCTGCCCGTCGGCCTGCAGTTCGCGATCGTCGGTCGCCTTGCCGACGGCCTCCTTGCCCTGACCGCCGAGCTCCTGAGCCTTGTTCTTCATCTTGTCCATGGCGCTCATGCGCTCTCCTCTGTCGGGTCGGCCGTCGTCGGGTCGACTGGGACGACGGATACCCAGCGTGCTCGGGGTGCACACCGGGCGTGTTGCCGGCGTGTTCGGGTGTGTCCCCGCCCACACGGAAGATCGTTCGTCCGGCAGGGTCTCCATGCGGAAATCCCGTGGCTGGCGGAGCAGGTGTTGCACCGATGTTTCGGGCCGCCGACCCGGATCCTGAGCACAGGTCACAAGTTGATGACGGTCGTGGACGCCCCTGCTGGGGCTGCTTACTGTCCTCCCCGTCCGCTCTGCACGACCGCGTGTCTGCCAGATGCGTACGAACTCGTCACCGACCGGCCACCTCGCCGTCACTCGGCAGGTCCCGGTTCCCGACCGCCTCCCGTGCCAGTCGCGGGTCGAGGAGGAAATCGAACGTGAAGTTGAGCAAGCGCAGCGCGATGCTCATCGCTGCCGGGGTCACCGGCTCGATGGTGCTGTCCGCGTGCGGGGGCAGCAGTGACAGCGGTGGGGGCGGCGGCGACGCCTCGGGCGGGCGCGTGGTGTTCGGGGAGTCCACCGACTTCCCGGAGAACCTCTACCGGTACATCTCCGCCGGCAACGCGACCTCGGTGCAGACGATCATGGGCCGGGTCCTGCCGGCGCCGTTCAACGTCGATGCCGACTTCAACGTGGAGTGGGACGAGAACCTGCTCACCGAGGAGCCGACGCTGGACACCAGCAGCGGCCAGCAGGTGAACGTCTACACGATCCGCGAGGAGGCGGTCTGGAGCGACGGCACCCCGATCTCCGCCGACGACTTCGCGTTCACCTGGGAGGCCAACCGCAGCGCGGACCCGGCCGACGGCGGCTGCGAGACGGTGCTGTCGACCAACGGCTACGCCAACATCGAGTCCGTCGAGGGCTCCGACGACGGCAAGACCGTCACCGTCACCTACGCCGAGCCGTACGCGGACTGGCAGTCGGTCTTCGGTGACGGGCTCCTCCCGGCCCACCTCATGGACGCCGAGGACGACGCCGAGCGCTGCGCGACCACCAGCGAGGGCTGGCCGATCTCCGAGGGGCTGCCCGAGGACATCTCCGGTGGCCCGTGGCAGGTCAAGGCCAGCAACATCGACGTGGGCAACCAGGTCGTCGTGCTGACGCCGAACCCCGAGTGGTGGGGCGACGGTCCCGAGCTGGACCAGCTGGTCATCCAGAACATCGGCAACGACCCGACGACCGCGGTCCAGGGCCTGCAGAACCAGGAGCTGGGGGTCATCTACCCGCAGCCGCAGCTGGACCTGGTCAACCAGGTCCGCGACCTGGAGCCGAACGTGGTCAGCGAGATCACCTTCGGTCTGTCCTTCGAGCACGTCGACTTCAACACCCAGGACGTGCACCTGGCGGACCCGAACGTCCGCAAGGCGTTCGCCATGGCGCTGGACCGCGAGGAGATCGTGGCCCAGACCGTGGGCCAGTTCTCCTCCGACGCCCAGGTGCTGAACAACCGGCTGTACGTGAACAACCAGCCGCAGTACCAGGACAACGCCCCTGAGGAGTACAAGGGCGCCAACCCGGAGCAGGCGGCCCAGCTGCTCGAGCAGTCCGGGTACACCCGCGGTGCCGACGGCATCTACACCCACCCGGAGCGCGGGCGGCTGGAGATCACGATCGACACCACGACGAACAACCCGCTGCGGCAGACCACGATCGAGGTCATGATCCCGCAGCTGGAGGCGGCGGGCATCGACGCCAACTTCAACGCCAACCCGGACATCTTCGCCGACGTCGACAAGCCCACCAGCCTCGTGGCCGGTGGCTTCCAGGCCGCGCTGTTCGCCTGGGTGTCCACGCCGTTCGTCGCGTCCAACCAGTCGATCTACTACTCGCCGGCCAACGGCCTGGGGCAGAACTACTCCCGGACCGGCACCGAGGAGATCGACCAGCTGCTGGCGCAGATGGTCTCCGAGCCCGACCCCGACGCCGCCGCCGAGCTGGCCAACCAGGTCGACGTGGCGCTGTGGGAGCAGATGGCGACGCTGCCGCTGTTCCAGAAGCCGACCTTCATCGCGCACCAGGCCAACATCGAGAACGTCGAGGACAACTCGAGCCAGGCCGGTCCGCTCTGGAACTCCGAGCAGTGGGCCCTGGCCCAGTGATCGCCGGCCGGCGTCCCTGACCCCAGGGGCGTCGGCCACCCCGGCCGGCCCCGCCGGCCGCCCCCTGCACGAACCCCTCGCGCGACCCGCAGCCCCCGGTGCACCTGACCGGGGGCTGCGGTGTGCCCGGCGCCGGTGTTTCGTCCTCGTGACGGCGCCAGCGCCAGGCGTTCCCCGGACGGCGTCTCGCCCGACCGCCGCCCGACCGCAGACCGTCCGAGCGCCCGTCCTGCCTGCCGGAGGACGTCCGCTCCCGGCGTAAGGTGCACTGATGTTCTTCTTCGTGGTGCGACGGCTGATCGCATCCGTGCTGGTCCTGCTGGCCAGCTCGCTCCTCGTCTTCGCGCTCTGTGCGGCGAGCTTCGACCCGCTGGCCCGGTTCCGGCAGATCCAGCCGCCCCCGACGCAGGAGTACCTGGACAACGTCGCCGAGTCCCTCGGGCTCAACGACCCGTTCTTCGTCCGGTACTGGGACTGGCTGTCCGGGGTGCTCACCGGCGACTTCGGCGAGACGATCAACGGGACGCCGGTCGCGGGCCAGCTGGTCACCCGGATCGGGGTCACCGGCCGGATGCTGGTGGCCGCGATGATCATCGCGGTCCTGCTGGCGATCGTGGTCGGCGTCATCGGCGCCGTCCGGCAGTACAAGGCCTCCGACTACACCTTCACCTTCCTGGCCTACCTGCTCATCGCGTTGCCCACCTTCTGGTTCGCCGCGCTGCTGAAGGAGTTCGTGGCCGGCGGGGTCAACGACCTGTTCGGCCAGCAGGTGCTCTACACGATCGGGGAGCAGACCCCGGGGCTGGAGCTGTACGCCACCAGCGGGGAGATCTGGGCCGACCGGATCGGTCACCTGGTGCTGCCGACGATCAGCCTCGCGCTGCTCTCCTTCGCCGCCTGGAGCCGGTTCCAGCGCTCGGCGATGCTCGACGTGCTGGGCAGCGACTACATGCGCCTGGCCCGGGCGAAGGGGCTGACCTACCGCCGCACGGTGGTCAAGCACGGCCTGCGGAACGCGCTGATCCCGCTCACCACCGTGGTGGCCCTCGGCGTCGGCACGCTGCTCGGCGGGGCGGTGATCACCGAGCGGGTCTTCGTCTGGAACGGCATGGGTCGCTACCTGCTCGACGACGGGATCGGGGACAACGACCTCAACGTGGTGCTCGGCTGGCTGCTGGTCAGCGCGTTCTTCGTCGTCGTGTTCAACCTGATCGCCGACATCCTCTACGCGGTGCTCGACCCGCGGATCCGGCTCAGCTGACCGCGCCGCGGCACGAGAGAGAGAAGACAGACATGGCCACCACCCAGGCCACCACCACCGCGAGCAGTGCGCTGCCCGCCGAGCCGGGCCAACCGACCGGCGGCGGGGTCGACGGCGAGTTCGGGGTCAAGGCGCGCAGCCAGCGGCAGCAGATCGCCCGGCGCTTCCTGCACAACAAGGTCGGCATGACCGGGCTGGTCGCCTTCGTCCTGCTGCTCGTGTTCGGCTTCGTCGGCCCGCTGCTCTACGGCACCGAGTACGGCACCCTGAACCGCAACGCCCAGTCGGTGAGCCCGGGCGTCGCCGGCTACCCGCTGGGCAGCGACGAGATCGGCCGCGACCTGCTGGCCGGGCTGATGCAGGGCGTGCAGCGGTCGATGTTCATCGTCCTGCTGTACGTCGTGATCGCCTTCCCGCTGGGGCTGCTGGTCGGGGCGCTGGCCGGCTACTTCGGCAAGTGGGTCGACAGCGTGCTCATGCGCTTCGTCGACCTGATCCTCACCGTGCCGCTGCTGGTCGTGCTGATCGTCGTCGCCAGCAACTTCCCCGGCTCCCGGACGCCGCTGGGCGTCGGCATCATCCTCGGCCTGTTCGGCTGGCTCGACCTGGCCCGCATCGTGCGCAGCCAGTTCCTCTCGCTGCGCGAGAAGGAGTACGTCGAGGCCGCCCATGCGATGGGCGCGTCGAACAAGCGGATCATCTTCAAGCACCTGATCCCCAACGCGCTGGGCTCGCTCATCGTCTGGACGACGCTGGCCGCGGCGACCGCGATCATCCTCGAGGCGTCGCTGACCTACCTGGGCTTCGGTGTGAACGGGGCGAACCAGACGTCGCTGGGCCGGCTGGTCTCCGACGGGGTCCAGGCCGCCTCCACCCGGCCGTGGCTCTTCTACTTCCCGGGCATCACGCTGCTGCTGATCGTGCTGTCGATCAACCTGATCGGCGACGGCATCCGCGACGCCTTCGACCCGAGCAACCGCCGCGTGCGGGCCTGACAGTCCTGAAGACGGAGAGCTCCATGTCGACCTCTACAGGGTCCACCCACGCCGGCGCGACCTCGCTGGGCAGCCTCAGCGACTCCCGCGCCACCGCCGCCGGCACCGGCGTCGACCCCAACGCCCCGCTGCTGGAGGTCGTCGACCTCAACGTCCGGTTCCCCACCGAGGACGGCCTGGTGCACGCCGTCCGCGGCGTCGACTACACGCTGCGCTCCGGTGAGGTGCTCGGCATCGTCGGCGAGTCCGGCTCGGGCAAGTCCGTCACCTCGCTGGCGGTCATGGGCCTGCTCCCGGCGTCGGCCCGGGTCACCGGCTCGGTCAAGTACCGCGGCCAGGAGCTCCTCGGGCAGAACGACCGCAGCATGTCGCGCGTCCGCGGCAAGGGCGTCTCGATGATCTTCCAGGACCCGATGACCTCGCTGGACCCGGTCTACAAGGTCGGGGCGCAGATCGAGGAGACGCTGCGGATCCACGACAAGTCGCTGTCGTCGAAGGCCGCCGAGGCCCGGGCGGTCGACCTGCTGGAGCTCGTCGGCATCCCCAACGCCGCCGAGCGGGTGCGCTCCTACCCGCACGAGTTCTCCGGGGGCATGCGCCAGCGCGTGGTCATCGCCATCGCGATGGCGAACCAGCCCGAGGTGATCATCGCCGACGAGCCGACGACGGCGCTGGACGTCACCGTGCAGGCCCAGATCCTCGAGGTGCTGCAGACGGCGCTGCAGGAGACCGGTGCGGCGATGGTGATGATCACCCACGACCTGGGCGTCGTCGCCGGGATCGCCGACCGGGTGCTGGTCATGTACGCCGGCCGGCCGGTCGAGATCGGCAGCGTCGAGGAGATCTACTACGAGCCGCGGATGCCCTACACCCTCGGGCTGCTCGGGTCGCTGCCGCGGCTGGACGCCAGCACCCGGGAGCGGCTGACCCCGATCGTCGGCGCCCCGCCGTCGCTGGTGAGCCTGCCGCCGGGCTGCCCGTTCGCGCCGCGCTGCCCGCTGCACGTCGCGGCGTGCGACGAGGCGGAGCCGCCCCTGCTGCAGGTGTCCCCGGGGCACGAGGCCGCCTGCATCCGCACCGAGCAGGTGGCCGCGGCCCACGGGCACGCCGCCGAGGTCTTCGACCAGTCGTCGGGCGACGCCGTCCTCACCGGCGGGCCGTCGACCGCGGACCCCGCCAGCCTCGACGGCGCGGGAGGTGCCGGCGACCGCGGCACCCCACCGGCCGACCAGACCGAGCCCGGTGCCGCGCGCGCCGGCAGTGACACCGGCAGCGTGGTCAGCGACCGCGGTGGCAGCAACGGAGGACGGGCATGAGCGCCCCCACGACCCAGCGTCCCGACGGGGACGCGACCACCCGCGAACCGATCCTCTCCGTGCGCGGGCTGGAGAAGCACTTCCCGATCAAGGGTGGTGGGCTGATCAAGCGCACCGTCGGGGCCGTGCGCGCCGTCGACGGGATCGACCTGGACCTGTACCCGGGTGAGGTGCTCGGGCTGGTCGGTGAGTCCGGCTGCGGCAAGTCGACCACCGGACGGGCCATCCTGAACCTCCAGCCGGCCACGGCCGGGTCGGTGGTGTTCCAGGGCCGGGAGCTCGTCGGCCTGGGCCGCAAGGAGATGCGGCCGCTGCGGCGGGACATCCAGCTGGTCTTCCAGGACCCCTACGCGTCGCTGAACCCGCGGCTGCCGGTCTTCGACATCATCGCCGAGCCGCTGATCATCCACGGGTTGACCAAGGACGACACCGAGCTGCGCGCCCGGGTGCGCGAGCTGGTGGAGACCGTCGGGCTCAACCCCGAGCACACCAACCGCTACCCCGCGGAGTTCTCCGGTGGGCAGCGGCAGCGCATCGGCATCGCCCGGGCGCTCGCGCTGCAGCCGAAGGTGCTCGTGCTCGACGAGCCGGTGTCCGCGCTGGACGTCTCGATCCAGGCCGGTGTGATCAACCTGCTCGAGGACCTGAAGAACGAGCTGGGCCTGAGCTACCTGTTCATCGCCCACGACCTGTCGGTGGTGCGGCACATCTCCGACCGGGTCGCGGTGATGTACCTGGGGCGGATCATCGAGGTCGCCGACCAGGAGGACCTGTTCACCCGGCCGGCGCACCCGTACACGCAGGCGCTGCTCTCGGCGATCCCGCTGCCCGACCCCCGCCGCGAGCGGCAGCGACAGCGGATCATCATCTCCGGCGACGTCCCGAGCCCGGCGAACCCGCCCTCGGGCTGCCGGTTCCGCACCCGCTGCTGGAAGTTCGCCAACGTCCTCACCGACTCCCAGCGGCAGCAGTGCATCGACGTCGACCCGCCGCTCGAGGAGCGGGGCACCGGTCACCTCAACGCCTGCCACTACGCCGAGGTCAAGTCGGTGCTGTGACATCGCGGTCGTGACACTGCGACGCTCCCGCGTCGCACCGCGGCCAGGTGCCCTGCCGCACCTGCGCTGAGCCGTTGCGTCGGCCCCCGGCGGGAGCTCTCCGAGCCCCGCGCCGGGGGCCGACAGCGCTTCCAGCGCGTGTTCCGTACCGGGGTCACCGCCTGGGGTCGGCGCCCGCGACAATGTCCCGGTGACCGCTGATCGTCGCCTGCTGCTCGTGCACGCCCACCCCGACGACGAGACGATCAACAACGGCGCCACGATGGCCGCCGCTGTCGACGCCGGCGTCCAGGTCACGCTGCTCACCTGCACCCTCGGCGAGGAGGGTGAGGTGCTGGTGCCCGGGCTCGCCCAGCTCGCCGCCGACCAGGCCGACCAGCTGGGCGGGTACCGGATCGGTGAGCTGGCCGCCGCGATGGACGCCCTGGGGGTCACCGACCGGCGGTTCCTCGGCGGGGCCGGCCGGTACCGCGACTCCGGGATGATGGGCACCCCGGCCAACGACGCCCCGCGGGCCTTCTGGCGGGCCGACCTGGCCGAGGCCGTCGACGCCGCCGTCGCCGTCGTCCGCGAGGTCCGCCCGCAGGTGCTGGTCACCTACGACGAGAACGGCGGCTACGGCCACCCCGACCACATCCAGGCCCACCGGGTGGCGATGGCGGCCGTGGACGCCGCCGCCGACCCCGGCCACCGACCCGACCTCGGCCCGGCCTGGACGGTGGCGAAGGTCTACTGGAACGCGATGCCCCGCTCGGTGGTGCAGCAGGGGATCGAGGCGATGGCCGCGCTGGGGGAGGCGTCACCCTTCGCGTCGCTGGGCGACCTCGACGAGGTGCCGTTCGCGGTGCCCGACGACGTCGTCACCACGGTGGTCGACGCGCCTGCGCAGGCGGCCCGCAAGGAGGCCGCGATGCGCGCCCACCGCACCCAGATGACCGTCGACGGCCCGTTCTTCGCGCTGTCGAACAACCTGGGCCAGCAGGTGCTGGCCACCGAGCACTACCGGCTGGTCCGCGGCGTCCGCGGCCCGGCGGGGCCCGGCCCCCAGGGCTGGGAGGACGACCTGTTCGCCGGGCTGCCCGGGTGAGCGCGCTGCGACTGGCGGGCTGGGCGGTCGCCGCCGTCGTCGTCTCCGGCTGGCTGGCCCTGGTCGAGGTCTTCTGGCTGCCCTGGCGCCTGGCCGGCATCCCGGTGCCCGTCGCGATCGTGGCCGCCGTGGTCGGCAACGTGCTGCTGGGCCGGGCGGCCCGGGAGCTGTCCGGTTCCCGGCTGGTCGGCGTGCTGCCGGCGCTGACCTGGTTGGTGATCGTGCTGGCCGCGTCGAGCCCCCGCCCGGAGGGCGACCTGCTGCTGCCCGGCGGCGATGCGGTCACCACCACGGTCAACCTGGCCTTCCTGCTGCTCGGCGTCGTCTCCGCCGCCTTCGCCGTGGGGCAGGCCCTCGGCGGCCCGCGTCGTCCGGGGCTCAGCCCGCGAGCCGCCGGTAGTGGTACCGGTGGTGCTCGATGAAGCCCGCCCGGCGGTAGAGCGCCCGCGCCGGGGCGTTGCTCGTCGTCACCTGCAGGTACACCGAGTGGGCGCCGTGCCCGGCGGCCCAGCGCTCCAGCGCGCCCATCACCGCGGTGGCCAGGCCCTGTCGCCGGTGCTCCTCGGCCACGGTCACCGCGCTGACGCCGAGCCACCCGTCGGTGAGCACCCCGCGGCCCACCGCCGCCAGAGGGGCGGGCGCGGGGGCCAGCCGCACCGAGGCGAACGCCACCTGCTCGGCGTTGACCAGCACCTCCCGCGCCGTCGGCGGCAGAGCCCGCCCGCGGTGCCGGTAGCCGGCGAGCCACGCGTCGTCCGGGGTGGGGGAGAGGTCGACCGGCACGTCGGGCGCCGGCGGCGCGCTCAGCGGGGCGGTCAGCACGTGCACGTCCTCGTCCCGGGCCCAGCCGGCCGCGGCGAACGCCGCGTCGGCGGCCCGCGACTGCACCCCGGGCAGCTGCGCGACCGGCGGGAGGCCCCGCTCGGCGTACCAGCCGCGGACGGCGTCGACCGCCTCCGGCAGTGGCATCCCCGGGTCACCGGCGACGAGCACGGAGTTGGCGCGGCCGGTGAACCCGCCGCCGGCCCGCAGCAGCCAGTCGCCCAGCGGCTGCTCCTCCGTGGCCCGCCAGCCCCGGGCGGCGACCCGCTCCAGGTCGACCACGCCGAGCGGTGACCGTCTCTGTCCCATGCTCCCGATCCTGCGCGGTGCCCCTCCCGTGCGCGCCGCCGGGTCACCCGCCGGGGGGCCGACCGACCACCCGTCGCGCTGACCGCGGGGGTGCCGGGTGATACTTGAGGGCGTACCGCTGCGCCCCTGGTCAGTCCGGGGTCGCCGCCCCTGCACGTCCCGGAGGAGACCCGTGACCTACGTCATCACCCAGGCCTGTGTCGACGTCCTCGACAAGGCGTGCATCGACGAGTGTCCGGTGGACTGCATCTACGAGGGCGAGCGGATGCTCTACATCCACCCCGACGAGTGCGTCGACTGCGGTGCCTGCGAGCCGGTCTGCCCCGTGGAGGCCATCTACTACGAGGACGACGTCCCGGACAAGTGGAAGGACTTCTACAACGCCAACGTGGAGTTCTTCTCCGACCTGGGCAGCCCCGGCGGCGCCGCCAAGACCGGCAAGATCGCCAAGGACCACCCGCTGGTCGCCGCCCTGCCGCCGCAGGGCGAGGGTCACTGAGCACCACCGGGCCCGCCGGCCGGCCGCAGCTGCCGGACTTCCCGTGGGACTCGCTGGCCGCGGCCCGCACCCGCGCGGCTGAGCACGCCGGGGGCGTCGTCGACCTGTCCATCGGGACGCCGGTCGACGACACCCCCGCCGTCCTCACCCAGGCGCTGGCCGCGGCGGGCAACGCACCCGGCTACCCGACCGCGCTGGGCACGGCGGACCTGCGCCGTGCCGCGGCCGGCTGGCTCGCCCGCCGGCACGGCGTGCAGCTGGCCGACCCGCTGGGCGCCGACCCGTCGGTGATCCCGACGATCGGCTCCAAGGAGCTGGTCGCGCTGCTGCCCACCATGCTCGGGCTGCACTCCGGCACGGTGCTGGTCCCCGAGGTCGCCTACCCGACCTACGAGGTGGGCGGCGTGGTCGCCGGGCTGGACGTCGTCCGCACCGACGCCCCGCCGGCCGAGGCCGGCGACACGGTGCTGGTCTGGCTGAACTCGCCGGGCAACCCGCACGGCCGGGTGCTCGGCGACGACGAGCTGCGTGCCTGGGTCGCCTGGGGACGTGAGCACGGCGTGCCGGTGGTGGCCGACGAGTGCTACATCGAGCTGGGCTGGGACGTCGCGCCCCGGTCGGTGCTGCACCCGGACGTCGCCGGCGGCGACCACACCGGGCTGCTCGCGGTGCACTCCCTGTCCAAGCAGTCGACCGCCGCGGGCTACCGGGGCGGGCTGCTCTCCGGTGACCCGGCGCTGGTCCGCCGGGTGTGGGAGGTCCGCCGTCACCTGGGCCTGCTGGTGCCCGCGCCGGTGCAGGCGGCGATGGCCGCCGCGCTCGCCGACGACGCGCACGTCGAGGCCCAGCGGGAGCGGTACCGCTCGCGCCGGGAGCGGCTGGTGGCCGCCGTCCGGGCCAGCGGTGCGCGGGTCGACCACTCCGAGGCCGGGCTGTACCTGTGGGTCACCCGCGACGAGGACTGCTGGACGACGATCGACTGGCTCGCCGGCCTGGGCATCGTGGCCGCCCCGGGCTCCTTCTACGGCCCGGCGGGCGCCCGTCACGTCCGGATGGCGCTCACCGCCACCGACGAGCGCATCGACGCAGCCGTCGCCCGCCTGGCCGGCTGAACCCGCCCGGTCAGCCGGCCGCGCTGCGGTGCTGGGCGGGGCTGCGCCCCGTGGAGCGCTTCACTGCGGTGCTCAGCGCGAACGGCGTCGCGTAGCCGACGCGGCGGGCGATCGCGGCCAGGGTGAGGTCGGGGTCGCGCAGCAGGTCGGTGGCGAGCGCGATCCGCCAGCCGGTCAGGTAGGTCATCGGCGGCTCGCCGACCAGCGTGCTGAACCGGCGGGCGAGGGTCGCCCGGGCCACGCCGACCGCCGTGGCCAGCGAGTCGACCGTCCACGGCCGGGCCGGCTCGTCGTGCAGCAGCGTGAGCGCCGGGCCGACCACCGGATCGGCGTGCGCCGAGTACCAGCCGGGCGCACGGGCTCCGGGCCGGTCGAACCAGGAGCGCAGCGCGGAGACCAGCGTGACGTCGAGCAGCCGGTCCAGCACCGCGGTCTGCCCGGGTGCCTCCCGGGCCAGCTCGTCGGCCAGCAGCCCGACCAGGGCACCGGTGCCCGCGTTCCCGGGGACGACGGCGAGCTCGGGCAGCGCCCGCACCAGGCGCCGGCCGACCTCGCCGGGATCGGGGTAGGTGCCGGTGAGCAGCACCGTCTCACCGGCGGTGTCGTTGCCCCAGGTGCGCACCCCGAGCACGGCCATCCCCGTGCCGCTGCCGGGCACCGCCGCGCACTCCTGCCCGGGGCCGACGACGACCTGCGGGGAGGTGCCGGGGTCGTCGGCGATCGTGTACGGCCGCGGACCGCGCAGCAGGGCCACGTCCCCGGCGTCCACCCGGGTGGACCGGCCGTCGTCGTCGAGCACCCAGGCCGACCCGGCCAGCACCGCCAGCGCGGTCAGCGGCGCCTCGTCGGCGACCCGCAGCGACCAGGGTGCTCGCAGCACGGAGCGCAGCAGGAAGGCGTCCTGCGCGCGCGGCGCGGTCAGCAGCGCGGAGACGGCGTCCATGCCCGGGACCGTAGACGCCGGCGCATGCGCGGGGGAGTCCTGGCGATGGACCGTCCTCCCGGCCGCGGCTGTACTCAGGACATGACGACCCAGGGCATGACGACGATCCTCGTGACGGGCGGTACCGGGACCACCGGCAGCCGCGTGACTGCGCGCCTGCGGGCGGCCGGCCACCAGGCGGTGCCGGCGAGCCGGGGCGGTGCGCGCCGGCTGGACTGGTCCGAGCCCAGCGGCTGGGACGACGCCGTGGTCGGCGTGCAGGCGGTCTACCTGGCGTACGCCCCCGACCTGGCGGTGCCCGGCTCGGGGGAGACCCTCGCCGCGTTCACCGGCCGGGCCGCCGCAGCCGGCGCCCGCCGGGTGGTGCTGCTGTCCGGCCGGGGCGAGCCGGGGGCGCAGGCCGCCGAGCAGGCGGTCGCCGCGGCCGCGGACGCCGGCGGGGTGGACTGGACCGTGCTCCGGTGCAGCTGGTTCGCGCAGAATTTCACCGAGGGGGCGTTCGCCCCGGCGATGGCCGCCGGTGAGCTCGCGCTGCCGGTGGCCGGGGTGCGGGAGCCGTTCATCGACGCCGACGACATCGCCGACGTGGCGGTCGCCGCGCTGCTGGGCGACGGGCACGCCGGCCGGGTGCACGAGCTGACCGGGCCGCGGTCGCTCACCTTCGCCGAGGCGGTGGCCGCCGTCGCGGCGGCCACCGGCCGGCCGGCGCGGTTCCGGACCGAGCCGGTCGAGGAGCACCTTGCCGGGCTGGCGGCCGCGGGGGTGCCCGATGACGTCCGGGAGCTGATGCGCCACCTGTTCACCGAGGTGCTCGACGGCCGCAACTCCGCCGCCACCGACGGCGTGCGCAGGGTGCTGGGGCGGGAGCCGGCCGACGTCGCCGCGCACGTCCACCGCGCGGCGTCCGTGCCGGCCTGACCCGGTGGAGCCGCTGCCCGGGGTGACCGCGCTCGGCGCCGGCCTGGTCGGCGGCGCCTTCGCGGTCTTCAGCCTCATGGTGCTGCCGGCGCTGGCGGCGCTGCCGCCGGCCCAGGGCGTGGCGGCGATGCAGTCGGTGAACCGCACGGCGCTGCGCCCGGCCTTCCTCACGCTGCTGTTCGGCACCGCCGCGCTCTGCCTGGTCATCGGGGTGCGGGAGCTGGCCGGCGACGGGAGGCCGGCGGTGCTCGCCGGCGCGGCGGCCTACCTGGTCGGCGTCGCCGGGGTGACGGTGGCCGGGAACGTCCCGCTCAACGAGGCGCTGGCCCGGCTGGACGCCGGGTCGGCCGCGGCGGGGGAGCGCTGGCCGGGCTGGGTGCGCCGGTGGACCGGCTGGAACACCGTCCGGGCGCTGGCCGCGACGGCCGCCGCGGCGCTGCTCGCCGTCGGTGCCGCCGGCTGACGTCAGCTGGTCAGCTCCAGGCGCAGCGGCCGCCCGCCGGTGCCCGGTGCCTCCGTCCACCCGTCGTCCAGCGTCCACCGCCAGCCGTCCAGCGACACCCGGGCCAGCTGCAGCCGCTCGGCCGACGCCACCGCCCAGTGGGCCGCCGGCCAGCCCTCCCCGGGCACGGTCAGGGCCCCGCCGACGCCCAGCTCGGCGGGGCCGGCCTCCCGCCGCACGGTCTCGGCCACCGTGGCGATGCGCTGGTCCGCCGGGGTGCCGGTGGCGGTGGGGGCGTAGCTGCACGCCAGCGCTCCCGGGCCGTCGGCCAGCAGCGCACCGCCCAGTGCCTGCCCCAGCGGCTCCCACTGCTGGTAGGCCTCCGGGAAGCCGCTGCGCTGGACCGCCTGGGCCACCTCGGTGAGCCGGCCGGTCTCCCAGCCGGGCACCTCGACCAGGCCGTCGAAGAACTTGCCGGCGGCGTACACCGGGTCCTGCACCTGCTCCGGGCTGCCCCAGCCCTGGGACGGGCGCTGCTGGAACAGACCCAGGGAGTCCCGGTCGCCGTGGTCCAGGTTGCGCAGCCGGGACTCCTGCTGCGCGGTGGCCAGGGCGATCACCGTGGCCCGCGCCGGCAGCCCGCGGGACCGGGCGACGGCGGCGATCGTGGCGGCGTGGGCCGCCTGCTCGGTGGTCACGGTGACGTCGGACCCGGTCACCGTGCAGGTGCCGCTGGCCACGGACGCAGCCTCGTCCCCACCCCGCCAGACCGCCAGCCCACCGAGGAGCAGCAACGCCAGGACCAGCACCACCGGTCCGGCCGGCCGCCGCCGGCGGCGCTTCCGCGACGGAGCCCGGCGGGTGCCGCGCACCGGCGGCCGGGCCGGGGGCCGCCCCGACCGGGCCGGGGGGCGCCGCGTCGCGGCCGGGGAGCTCGCCATCGCCGTCGATGCTAGAGAGAGGACCCGGCTGCCCCCCGCACCTCGCTCCGCTCGGCGCGGGCCCCTGCAGCCGGGCCGACGGGCCGGGACGGCCTCAGTTCGCGTGCAGGGCGGCGTTGAGCGAGCCCCAGTCGCCGTCCCGCGGCGTGGCCTCCAGCGCCCCGGTGACCGAGTTGCGCCGGAACAGCAGGCCGTCGCGGCCGGAGAGCTCCGCGGCCTTCACCGTCGAGCCGTCGGGCAGGGTGATCTTCGCGCCGGTGGTGACGTAGCAGCCGGCCTCGACCACGCAGCGGTCCCCGAGGGAGATGCCGATGCCGGCGTTGGCGCCCAGCAGGCAGCCCTCGCCGATGGAGATGACCTGCTTCCCGCCGCCGGACAGCGTGCCCATGATCGAGGCGCCGCCGCCGACGTCGGAGTCGCGGCCCACCACGACGCCGGCGCTGATCCGGCCCTCCACCATCGAGGGCCCGAGGGTGCCGGCGTTGAAGTTGACGAACCCCTCGTGCATCACCGTGGTGCCCTCGGCCAGGTGTGCGCCCAGCCGCACCCGGTCGGCGTCGGCGATCCGCACGCCCGAGGGGACGACGTAGTCGACCATCCGGGGGAACTTGTCGACCCCGAAGACGGTCAGCTGGCCGTGGGCGGAGCGCATCCGGGCCCGGACGGCGTCCAGCTCGGTGGCGAGCACCGGCCCTGCGCTGGTCCACGCCACGTTGGCCAGCAGACCGAACACGCCGTCCAGATTCGCCCCGTGCGGCCGCACGAGCCGGTGCGACAGCAGGTGCAGCCGCAGCCACGCGTCGTAGGCGTCGGCCGGGGGCTCGGCGAGGTCGGCGATGGTGGTGGCGACGGCGATCGAGGTGACCCCGCGGACCTCGTCGGAGCGGACCAGCCCGGAGAAGTCCGGCCCGAGCAGCCCCTCGAGCTCCAGCACGCCCAGCTGCTGGGTGCCGCTGCCGCCCTGGTCGGCGGAGCTCAGCGAGGGGGCCGGGAACCAGACGTCGAGGACGGTGCCGTCGGCGCTGACGGTGGCGATGCCGACGCCGTTCGCGCCGGTGGTCTCTGCAGGGGTCGTCACGGGCGACCACGCTACCCATCCCCGTGATCGACGCCGCAGCCGATCCGAGCCGGCGGTCCCGGCTTGTTGGTGATCATGACGCCCGCTGTTGGCCGTGCCGTGGCCTTGCTCGGCCAGGGTCCTGCGCGGCGGACAGGCCGCCACCGGACCCAGGAGGCATGCAGTGCAGGTGAAGGACCGCGCGTCGTCGGACGGCCAGGTCGTGCAGGGCGTCAACCGGCGGAACTTCCTCAAGGTCGGCGCGGCGGGCTCGGCCCTGCTGCTCGCGCCGGCGACGTTGTTCCGCCCGGCGCGGGCGCTGGCGGCCCCGGGAGAGGCGACCCAGGTGGCGAGCGACAGCCCGCTGCTGCCGTTCGTCGACCACTACGACACCAACACCACCGACAACCTCAGCGCCGAGACGAACGCCGCTGTCGTCATCCTGTCCGGGATGCAGGACCTGTGGGTGACCGGGTCCAGCTGGGACAACGGCGTGGCGATCGACCCGCTGCTGCGGCAGAACATCACCCACGTCGTGCAGGTCACCCGGGCGCGCACCGCCGCCGAGGCCAAGCAGTCGTTCATCTACGACCGCCAGCACCAGAGCTACTCGGTGACCGGCGGCCTCGGCCCGCTGACCGAGCTCTACCGCACCGGGGCCAAGGCGGTCACCAGCATCACCTCCGCGCCTGACGGCACCCCGCCCACCAAGGTCGACGACGTCCTGCCGGCCGATGCGCCCGCCGGTTCGTCGACCGGCGCCGGCTCGTCGTCCTCCGAGCTCGGCCGGGTGGTCGACCTGGTCAACACGCTGCGTGGCTCGAACACCTCGAGCAACCCCACCAAGTACACCTACCAGTACCCGCGCCCCTGGCGGCTGACCAGCGCCAGCACCGTCGTGCCCACCGGTGCCACCGACGAGTTCGGCTACCCGGTGTACCGGTCCGACGTGGTGGTCGCCCCGCAGCTGCTGCGCCAGCGCAGCACGACCCCGGAGCGCGACGGCGGCTACCCCAGCGGTCACACGAACGCGACCTGGCTGGCGTCGCTCGCCCTGGCCTACGCGGTGCCGGAGCGCTACCAGGAGATGGTGGCCTGGGCCTCCCGGCTCTCCGACTACCGGATCGTCACCGGCATGCACTCCCCGGTCGACGTGATCGGCGGCCGCATCCTGGGCACCGCGCTGGCCGCGGCGAAGCTGTACGAGGCGGGCAACGCCCAGGTCAAGGCAGAGGCCCGGGCGCAGGCGCTGGCGTACTTCACCGCCCGCACCGGCACGACGGCCGACACGCTCGCCGAGTTCGCGCAGTCCGGCGTCGACCGGGAGGCGACCCGCCGGCAGCACCTGCAGCGGCTGACCTACGGGCTGCCCACCCGCGGGTCGACGACCGTCCCGATGGTGGTGCCCAAGGGCGCCGAGGCGCTGCTGGAGACCCGGCTGCCCTACCTGACCGCCGAGCAGCGGCGCGAGGTGCTGCGTACCACCGCCCTCCCGTCGGGCCACCCGCTGCTGGACGGGCCCGAGTACTGGGGCCGGCTGGACCTGTTCACCGCCGCGGACGGCTACGGCCGCTTCGACGGCGAGGTGCGGGTCGCGCTGGACGCCGCCGCCACCGGGTTCGCCGCCCGGGACACCTGGCGCAACGACATCGCCGGCCCCGGCCGCCTGGTGAAGACCGGCTCGGGGACCCTCGAGCTGGCCGGGGCGAACACCTTCACCGGGGGCACCCGGGTGACCGACGGCACCCTGGTGGCCCGGTCCAACGGCGCGCTGGGCAACGGCCCCGTCCAGGTCGACGGCGGGGCCCTGCGCCTGGACGCCGGCGCGACCGTGGTCGCGGCCCGTGGGAACGTCACCCTCGCCGGTGGTGCGCTGCAGCTGACCTTCGGCTCGGGCGCGCAGCCGCCGCTGTCGGTGATCGGCACGGCGACCCTGGGGGCGGGCAGCCGGCTGGAGCTCACCGTCACCGACCCGCGCCGGTGGGCGCACGGCGGCGAGGTGCCGGTGCTGCTGGCCCCGTCGGTGCGCGGCACCTTCGGCTCCGTGGTCGAGACGACCGGCAGCTGCCAGGTCGAGGCCGTGTACCGCCCGGGTGGTGTGTTCGTCCGGCTGCGGGCGCGCTGACCGAACCCGCGCGCGCGGACAGGTCACGGGCCGGGCCTGATTAGGCTCGGCCCGTGACCGCTCCTGCCCCGCTGGACCTGACCGCCGACGTGCTGACCCTCACCCGGGCGCTGGTGGACACCCCGTCGGTGTCGGGCGCGGAGCAGCCGCTGGCCGACGCGGTGGAGGCGGCGCTGCGCGGGCTGGGCGGGCTGGAGGTCGAGCGGGTCGGCAACACGGTGCTGGCCCGCACCAACCTCGACCTGCCCACCCGGATCGTGCTCGCCGGCCACCTGGACACCGTGCCGATCGCGGGCAACCTGCCCAGCCGGGTGGAGACCGTCGACGGCGAGGAGCGGCTCTACGGCTGCGGCACCAGCGACATGAAGGCCGGCGACGCGGTGATGCTGCGGCTGGCCGCCCGCTTCGGCGTCCCCGGCGCCCGGCCGGCTCGTGACCTCACCTTCGTCTTCTACGACAACGAGGAGGTCGAGGCCACGCGCAACGGGCTGGGCCGGGTGGCCCGGGAGCGGCGCGGCTGGCTCTACGGCGACCTCGCGATCCTGCTCGAACCCACCGACGGCGTCGTCGAGGGCGGCTGCCAGGGCACGCTGCGCGTCGTCCTCACCGTCCCCGGCACGCGCGCGCACAGCGCCCGGTCGTGGCTGGGCGTCAACGCCGTGCACGGCGCCGCGGGCATCCTCACCACCCTCGCCGGGTACGACGCGCGCCAGGTGGAGATCGACGGCCTGCACTACCGGGAGGGGCTCAACGCGGTGCGGATCGAGGGCGGCGTCGCCGGGAACGTCGTCCCCGACGAGTGCCGGGTGACGGTGAACTTCCGCTACGCCCCCGACCGGGACGAGGACGCCGCCGAGGCGCACGTGCGCGAGGTGTTCGCCGACGCGCTGGCCGCCGGGGTGACGCTCGAGGTCACCGACTCCTCGGGCGGCGCGCTGCCCGGCCTCGGCGAGCCGGCCGCGGCAGACTTCGTCGCGGCTGTCGGGCAGCCGCCGCGGGCCAAGCTCGGCTGGACCGACGTGGCCCGGTTCGCCGCCTTCGGCATCCCCGCGGTCAACTACGGCCCGGGAGACCCGAACCTCGCCCACCAGGTCGGGGAGTACACGCGCATCGACCGGCTCCAGCCGGCCGAGGACGCCCTGATCGCCTACCTCAGCGGGAGCGACGCATGAGCTCGACCGAGAACGGCCGACGGCCGCGCCCCACCCGGCACCGGGGACCGATCACCCTGCGCGGGGGTGAGCCCGACCCGCAGGCCGAGGGCTCGACCACCGACCAGCGGCTGCTGGACCTGCGCGGCCCCAGCGACTGGGTGCACACCGACCCGTGGCGCGTCCTCAGGATCCAGAGCGAGTTCGTCGAGGGCTTCGGCCTGCTCGCCGAGCTGCCGCGCGCGGTGAGCGTCTTCGGCAGCGCCCGCACCCCGCGGGACTCCCCGTACTACGAGACCGGGGTGCAGCTGGGCGCCGCGCTGGCCGAGGCCGGCTACGCGGTGATCACCGGCGGCGGGCCGGGGGCGATGGAGGCGGCGAACAAGGGCGCCTGCGACGCCGGTGGCATGTCGGTCGGCCTGGGCATCGAGCTGCCGTTCGAGCAGGAGCTCAACGAGTGGGTCGACGTCGGCATCAGCTTCCGCTACTTCTTCGTGCGCAAGACGATGTTCGTGAAGTACGCCCAGGCCTTCGTCATCCTCCCCGGCGGCTTCGGCACCCTCGACGAGCTGTTCGAGGCGCTCACCCTGGTGCAGACCCGCAAGGTCACCCGCTTCCCGGTGATCCTCTTCGGCTCGGAGTACTGGTCCGGGCTGCTGGACTGGATCCGCACCACGATGACCGAGGCCGGCACGGTGGGCCCGAAGGACCTGGACCTGCTGCACGTCACCGACGACGTCGCCGAGGCGGTGGCCATCATCTCCGCCGCCGAGGCCGAGCGGGTGCGGGACCCGGCCGCGGACGCCCCGGCGCCGGCCCCGGTCGACGACTGACCGTGTCCGCGGTCGTCTTCGTCCTCGGCCTGCTGGTCGTCGGCGGCCTGCTGTTCCTCGGTGGCTCGCTGCTGCTCGGCCGCGGGGAGACCCAGCCGCCGGCCGACCCGGACCGCTCCCCGGTCGAACTGCCCGACGACCGGCCGGTGACCGCCGACGACGTGCGCGCGCTGCGGATGTCGGTCACGGTGCGGGGCTACCGGATGAGCGAGGTCGACTGGCTGCTGGAGCAGTTCGCGCAGGCCCTGGAGGAACGCGACGCGGAGATCGCGGCACTGCGTGCCGCCGCCGCGACCGCCGAGCACCCCACGACCGAACGGTCCACCACCACCGAGGACGAGGAGCGGACCGATGCCTGAGCTGGTCGAGCGGATCGAGGTCGACGCACCGCCGGAGCAGGTGTTCGCCGCGCTGGTCGACTGGGAGCGGCAGGGCGAGTGGATGCTCTTCACCGACGTCGAGCCCGAGGAGGGCTCCGGGGCGCAGGGCGTGGGTGGGCGGATCGCCGCGGTCACCGGCGTCCGGCTGCCGTTCGGGCTCCGCGGCGGGCGCCGGCTCGGCGTGCTGGACACCATGCTGGTCACCCGCTGGGAGGCGCCCCGGCGGGTCGACGTCCGGCACACCGGGAAGGTCGTGCGCGGCACCGGCACCTTCGAGGTGCTGCCCCGCGGCGCTGGCGGGTCGACGTTCGTGTGGACCGAGGTGGTCGACCTGCCGCTGGGTGCGTTCGGCCGGGCCGGCTGGCCGCTGGTCCGCCCGGTGATCGCCTACGCCTACCGGATCTCGCTGCGACGCTTCGCCGCCTACGCGCGCGCCCACTGACCAGCGGCAGCCTGCTCGGCGTCCCGGACCGCCGCCCGGCTGCGGTACCACCCCGACCACAGCAGTGCGGCGACGACCACGTGCACCGCGGTGCCGCCGTCGTAGAGCAGCCGGGCGCCGGCCTCGGCGTGCGTGACCCCGGCCGGCGGGTGGACGGCGAGCCACTTCGCCAGCACGTCGTGCCCGGCCATCCCGGCGCCCAGCGCGACGGCCCGGGCGACGACCCCGCGCCGGTGCGGTGCCGGGTCGACCGCCAGCACGGCGGCGGTGGCCAGCCAGCCGGTCAGCAGCACGTGCACCGACACCAGCACGTGCCAGCCTGGGGAGTGGACCACCGTGCCGAGCAGGCCGCTGCCGTGCAGCACCCACAGCCCACCGACGTTCAGCCCGACCGCGACGAACGGGTCGCCGAGCACCCGGGCCGGGGCTGAGCGCAGCAGCCGGCTCACCGCCCGCGCCCGGGAGACCGGGAGCGCGCGCAGCAGCAGCGTGACCGGCGCGGCCAGCACCAGCAGCACCGGAGCGACCATGCCGGTGAGCAGGTGGGCGGCCAGGTGCGCCCGCAGGTCGCCGTGCGCCTGCGCGAGCGGCCCGGTCAGCCCGGCCGCCGCCACGGCCAGCCCGGCCAGCCAGCTCGCCGTCCGCAGCGGTGACCAGCGCAGGTCGACCGCCGCCAGCAGGTAGCCGACCGCCAGCAGCGCCAGGACGGCGAGGACCGCGCCGGTCACGAGCCCGCGGCAGCGCGCCGCCGTCCGAGCAACAGCAGCCCGGCGGCCAGCAGCACGACGCCGGTGCCGATCCACACCACGTCGTAGGGCAACAGGTCGACGCCGTAGCGCACCTGGTGCACCCGCAGCACCTTGTGGTCGACGACGCCGTCGAAGGTCTGGAACGCCCCGGCGCCGGTGAGCACCGCGCCCCACCAGCGGCGTCGCGCGAAGGTGCGCCGCCGGCGGACGTCGGCCAGCAGCGCCAGCCCGGCGACGGTCGCCGACCAGGTGGCGGCGTGCAGCAGGCCGTCGGAGACCAGCGCGAGGTCACCGCCGGCGCGGTCGTAGAAGTGGTGCCAGTGCAGCAGCTGGTGGAAGACGATCTCGTCGACCGCGCCCATCGCCCCCGCGCCGAACAGCAGGCCGGCCCACAGCAGCCGGCGGTGGTCGCGGGGTGCGGGCTCGGTCACGGGGCTCCCTCGGCCGGCGGCGGTCGCCTCTCGCTGCCCGGCCTCGCGGCCCGGGAAACGCCCCGCCGCGCACGGGGGATGATCACCCCGGGCCCAGCGCTGCCTCCCCGCCGGGATGACCGCGCTCAGCCCGGGGTGATCTTCGGCGACGCCCGCCGGTCGTACGACCACCGGGGGACGCCGTCCGCACAGGATCCGTCCCCGGGGCGACGCGGCCGGGCACCCGCTCGCCCGACGATCAGGTCATGACTGCAGTGCTCTCCGCCCGCGACGTGCGGATGACCTACGGCGCCGGCCCCACCGCCGCCCACGCGCTCGCCGGCGTCGACCTGGACGTGGGCCCGGGCTCGCTCGCGGTGATGGGCCCGTCGGGCTCGGGCAAGACCACGCTGCTGCACGTGCTGGCCGGCATCGTGCGGCCCACGGCGGGCTCGGTGACGTGGCGCGGGCAGGACCTGGCCCGGCTGTCGGACGCCCGGCGCACTGCGCTGCGCCGCACCGACTTCGGGTTCGTCTTCCAGTCCGGCCAGCTGCTGCCCGAGCTGCCGGCGGTGGAGAACGCCGCGCTGCCGCTGATGCTCGCCGGGGCCGGCCGCCGGACGGCGACCGCCCGGGCCGCGGAGTGGCTGGGCCGCCTCGGCCTGGCCGGGCTGGAGCAGCGCCGGCCCGGGGAGCTCTCCGGCGGGCAGGGGCAGCGGGTGGCCATCGCCCGCGCGCTGGTGGGCGAGCCGGGGGTGGTCTTCGCCGACGAGCCGACGGGTGCCCTGGACGCCGCCACCGGCTCCGAGGTGCTGCGCCTGCTGGTCAGCGCCACGAGCGCCGCCGGTGCCGCACTCGTCGTCGTCACCCACGACGACCGGGTCGCGGCCGGGTGCGACCGGGTGGTGACCATGGCCGACGGCCGGCTGGTCGACGACCGGCGCACCACCCCGGTCGCGGGCGGGGTGCCGCGGTGATCGCCGCGCTGCGGTTGTGGGCGGGCCTGGCCCGTCGGCAGGGCGGGGACCGGCTGACCACCGGCCTGGCGGTGCTCGCGTTCACCGCGGTGACCTGGGCGCTGCTGACGACCCTCGGCGGGGTCCGGGCCTTCGTCGGGCGCGCCGAGGGGCAGGGCGAGGGCATCGGCGAGATCTACGTGGTGCTGGCGCTGACCGCGGCGGCGCTGATCCTGGTGCCGCTGGTGACGCTCGGTGGGGCGGCGGCCCGGCTGGCGGTCGCCCGGCGCAACGCCCGGATGGCGGCGCTGCGGCTGGCCGGGGCGACCACCGGGCAGGTGTCGGCGATGGCGGTGGCCGAGGCGCTGACCCAGGCGGTGGCCGGGGCGCTGCTCGGCGCGGTGCTCCACGGCGCGACGCTGCCGCTGGTCGCGCTGCTGCCCTTCCAGGGGCGCACCTTCGACGTCGCCGAGCTGTGGGTCGGCAGCTGGGCGGCGATCGCCCTGCCCGCCGTCCCGGTCGTGGCGCTGCTCTCCGCGCTGACCGCGCTGCGCCGGGTGGCGATCACCCCGCTCGGCGTGGCCCGCCGGCTGCCGCCGAAGGGGCTGTCCTGGACCCGGCTGCTGCCGCTGGTCGTGCTCGGCGGGGTGTTCGCGGGGACCGCCAGCGGGATGCTCCAGGCCGAGCTCGTGGTGCTCCTCGCCGTGCTCCTGGGCAGCCTCGCCGGGGCGATGTGGGTGTTCACCCTGGTCGGGCCCTGGCTGGTGACGGTGGTCGGCCGGGTCGCCGTCCACCGGGCGCAGAGCGTGCCCACGCTGCTGGCCGCGCGGCGGCTGCTCGACGACCCGAAGGCCGCCTGGCGCAGCGTCGGCGGGGTGGCGCTGATCGCCTTCGTCGCCGGCGTGCTCAGCGTCAGCCCGGCGATGGGCGCCAGCGCCGAGGGCGAGGAGCACCTGGGCAGCGACATCGCGGTCGGGACGGCGGTGACCCTGGTGATCGCCGCGCTGCTGGCCGCGGTCTCCACCGGGGTGACCCAGGCCGGCCGGGCGCTGGACTCCGCCGCCGAGTACCGCGCCCTGCACCTGGCCGGCACCGAGGTGTCGGTGCTGCACGCCGCCCGGATGCGGGAGACCGGCCTGCCGCTGGCCGTGTGCGTGGGCGGGGCGTCGGTGACCGCGCTGCTGATGATCAGCCCGTTCAGCGACATGCTGGCCCAGGAGCCGATGGGGCTGGTGCTGTTCGCCGGCTCCGTCCTCGTCGGGTGCACGCTGGTGCTGGCCGGCACCGCGGCCAGCCGCCGGATGGTCGACCGCGCGGCCCGCTCGCTCGGCTGAGCGCGCTGATCACCTCGGGCTCAGCGCTGTCTCGCCACCGGGATGACCGCGCTCAGCCCGTGGTGATCATGAGGACGTCGTCCGGCCCCGGCGGACGGCGACCACCGCCCAGACCGCGGCGGCCAACCAGACCCCGGCCACGATCAGCAGCAGGTTGCGGCCCTCGGCGCGGGGCAGGAACGACGGGTTCGCCGGGCCGTCGCCGGGCGTGAGCAGGAACGGCAGCGTCACCAGGGTGAGCACCCCGCTGACCACCGCAGCCACGACGACCGGCGGCCGGGCGGGACGGGGCAGGAACCGGGTGGCCAGCCAGCCCAGCCCGATCCACAGCGGCGCGATCACCAGGTCGTGCAGCAGCGCACTGCCGAGGAACCAGGTGGCCCACGACCCCAGCGGGATCCGGGCCCCGGCGGTCACCAGGCCGTGGCCGCCCCACAGCACCGCAGCCAGCCCCGGGGCGAGGAACAGCCAGCGCCACCACGGCCGCAGCGCCGAGGTCAGCGGCCGGTCGGGGTCGGAGGCGTACGGGTCGGCCGGCACCAGCTCCGCGGCGCGTGGGTCGTGCTCCCGGCTGCGCTCGCCCTCCAGGCTCATGCCGGCCGCACCGCGGTGACCCACTTGGTCTGCATGACCCCGGGCCGGTTCGGCGCGATCAGCCGCAGCGGGTAGCCGTGGTCGAGGTCCAGCGGCTCACCCTGCAGCTGCAGCGCCAGCAGGGTCAGCGGGCTGCTGGCGTGCGGTGGGGCCACGACCGACGTCCGGTAGAGCCCGCCGGTCTGCAGCGACTCGACGACGACCTCGGTGTCCCGGGGCAGTCCCGCGGCGGCGAGCAGGTCGGCCAGCCGGACGCCGGTCCACGTGCCACCCGCGCTCCAGCCCTCCACGCAGGTGATCGGCAGGTCCACGGTGGTCTGCGGCATCGCCTGCAGGTCGGCGAGGGTGAGCTCCAGCCGGTCCGGGCCCTCGACGGTCAGCCGGTACGCCGGGTCGACGGCGGTCTCGGTGACCTGGGCGCGCTCGGCGGTCTGCCGAACGGGGAGGTCCTGCGGGCCGACGCCGGGGTGCCGCGGGGCGAGCACGGAGACGTCGGCCAGCGGGGAGAACGTCTGCCCGACCATGGTCAGCGTGACCGCCCCGGCCCCGGCTCCGGCGGCGAGCACGAACGCGCGCCGGGAGACGGCCGCGTGCTCGGCGGACTCGTCGTCGGCGGTGAGCTCGGCGGCCTGCTCGGGGGCCAGCCCGGCGACGGCCCCGGGTGACCCGCGGCGGGCCAGCCCGCGGCGGATCTCCGGTGCCTTGGCGCCGACGTGCACGGCGACCGCGCCGATGGCGATCCAGCCGGTCCAGTAGTGGGTGTCGGGGAAGAAGAAGCCCCACGGGTACCACTGGGCGATGTTGACCAGCCCGGTGAGCAGCTGGAACGTCGTGGCGCCGACCAGCACGAGGATCGACAGCCGGCTGACCGCCCGGGACGGCGACCCGGCCGGCGGCCACTCGAACAGCTTCGGGTAGACGGTCCACAGCTTCACCAGCAGCAGCGGGATCGCGGTGAGCCCGACCGTGACGTGCAGCCCCTGGGTGACCCCGTACAGCCAGACCGGCCGGGCCGGCCAGCCGAACCAGCCGGGCGGGTCCTGGATCCAGTGGCTGATCAGCCCGGTGAGGAAGCAGGTCAGGAAGGCCGCACCCAGCCACACCCCGGCCCGGGCGGAGCGGCGCTCGGAGTGCAGCGGGCTGGTGAACGCGCCGCGCTGGAACGGGCCGCGCCGCAGCCCGTCCGGTGGGCCGGGCAGCCGCGCGCCGAGGACCCGGTCCAGTGGACGGGTCACGGCAGCCCCGCCGCCACCTCGTCGACGACCCGGCGGGTGCGGCTGTCCGGGGGGCAGTGCGCGGCCACCGCGACCGCGTCGGGGAAGTGGTCGATGTCGGTCAGCTGCGGCAGGTCCAGCACGGTCAGCCCGGCTCCCTCCAGCGCGGCGCGGGTGGTGACCGCGGTGTCCTCCCGGGACATCGGGACGGCGGGCAGCACCTGCGCGCCGTCGGGGGAGTGCAGCCCCAGCGCCCACCAGCCGCCGTCCGGCGCGACGCCGAGCACCGCCGTCCCCGGACCGGCCTCGACCAGCCGGGCCAGGCAGTCGGCGAGCAGCTCCGGCGTCACCTGCGGGGTGTCCATCCCGATCAGCAGGGTGGGCAGCGCACCGTCCGGGCCGGCCATCGCGTCGGCGAACGCGTGCGCCAGCCGGGTGCCCAGGTCGCCGTCGGCCTGCGGGACGACGACGCAGCCGGACAGGTCCAGGTCGCGGGGCTCGCCGTCCAGGGCCACCACCCGGCGCTGGACCGGTGCCGCGCGCACGACGTCGAGGGTGTCGCCGACCGCGGCCGAGGCGATCGCGGCGGCCTGCTCCGGCGTGCACGGTGGGGTGAGCCGGGTCTTGCTCCGGCCGGGCACCGGCGCCTTGGTGATCACCAGCAGCTGGGTCGCGCTCATCGGGCGAGCACCTCCCGCATGTCCCGGATCGTGCGCAGCGTGCCGAGGGCCGTGCCGGTGACCTTCGACTTCGTGCCCTCGGCCCGCGGGGCGTAGTCCACGTCGACCTCGACGATCCGCCAGCCGGCGTCGGCCGCCCTGGTGACCATCTCCAGCGGGTAGCCGAACCGGCGGTCGGTGATCCCCAGCGCCAGCAGCGCCTCCCGGCGGCCGGCGCGCATCGGCCCGAGGTCGTGCAGCGCCAGCCCGGTCCGGCGGCGCATCATCACCGACAGCGCCAGGTTGGCGACCCGCGCGTGCGGCGGCCAGGCGCTGCGGTGCGTGGGGCGGCGCCGGCCGAGGACCAGGTCGGCCTCCCCGGCCAGCACCGGGTCGGCGACCCGCGGGAGGTCGGCGGGGTCCATCGACGCGTCGGCGTCGCAGAAGCAGACGACGTCGTCGGTGGCGGCCTCCAGCCCGGCGTGCGCGGCCGCGCCGAACCCGCGCTGCGGCACGTGCACGACGGTCGCACCGTGGTCGGCGGCGATCTGCGCCGAGCCGTCGGTCGAGCCGTTGTCGGCCACGATCGCGCGGTAGCCGGCGGGCAGCCGGGGGAGCACCGCGGGCAGCGCCCCGGCCTCGTCGAGACAGGGGAAGACGACGTCCGGCACGGACGGACGGTAGCGGGGTTCGACGAACCTCGCCCGCTGTTCGGTCGTGGACCACCGATCGGCTGACCTCGCCCGGCCGGCCCGCCGCCGCGCCCCTAGGGTCGACCCGGTGCAGACGGCGCCCGCTCCGGTCGACTCCCCGGCGGGCGGGCCGCGGCGCCCGTGGGTGCCGCCGCTCGCCGTCGCCCTGACGGCCGTCGTCGTCGTGGGCACCGGCGTCGTCGGCCGGCGGCTGACCCAGGACGGTGTGCGCCTGCACCTCCTCGGTGGCTGGGTGCTGCGCGGCGCCGTCGACCCGGTGCTCACCCCGGCGGTGCTGCTGCCGGTGGCCGTCGGGCTGGCGGGCGTGCTCTGGGGGCCGGCGCTGGCCGCCCGGGCGAGCTGGCGGCTGCTGCTGCCGGGCTCCGCGTTGGCCGCCGCCGGCTGGGCGGTCGCGCTCGCGCTGAGCTCCGGGGTCCACCGGCTCAGCGAGCCCCTGGACTCGGTCTACGAGTACCCCAACGACGTGCCGCGGGTCGGGGGGATCGGGGAGTTCCTCACCGGGTTCGCCGCCTCGGTGCCGGCCGACTCCGCCGATCCGTGGACCACCCACGTCGCCGGCCACCCGCCCGGCGCGCTGCTGTCCTTCGTGCTGCTCGACCGGCTGGGGCTCGGCGGCCTCGGCTGGGCGGCGGCGCTGTGCATCGCCGGCGGCGCGCTCGCCGTCCCCGCGGTGCTGGTCGCGGTGCGGGCGGTGGCCGACGAGGCGAGCGCCCGGGTGGTCGCGCCGTTCCTCGTGCTCGCCCCGGTCGCGCTCTGGGTGGCGACCAGCGCCGACGCGCTCTTCGCCGGGGTGGCCGCCTGGGGCGTCGCGCTGCTGGCGACGGCGGCCGCCCGCGCGCCGGGCACCGCTGCCGACCTGCGCGCCCTGGTCGGCGGGCTGCTCGTGGGGCTCGCGCTGTTCCTCTCCTTCGGGCTCACCGCCCTCGGGCTGGTGGTGCTCGTCGTCGTGCTGGTGCACCGCGACCGGCTCGGCTGGGCCGGGGTGGCCCGGGTGCTCGGCGTCGGCGCGGTGGGGGTGCTGCTGGTGGTCGCGGCGTTCGCCGCCGGCGGCTACTGGTGGGTCGAGGGCTTCACCGTCGCCGGTGACCGGGTGCGCTCGGGCCCGTCGTACGCGAACCGCCCGCTGCCCTTCTTCCTGGTCAGCAACCTGGCCGCCGCCGCGCTGGCGATCGGGCCGGCCGCCGTCGCCGGGCTCGCCTCCCTCCGCCGGCACCGGCTGGCGCTGGTGCCGCTGGCCGCGCTCGCCGGCGTCCTCGTCTCCGACGCCACCGGGCTGGTGCGCGGGGAGACCGAGCGGATCTGGCTGCCGTTCTACGTCTGGCTGCTGGCCGCGACGGCGTTCCTGCCGTCCCGGCAGCGCCGCGGGTGGCTGGCCGGCTCCGTGGTGCTCGCGTTGGCGATCGAGGTGCTCGTCCGCACCGAGTGGTGACCGTGCCGAGTGGTGACCGTGCCGAGTGGTGACCGGGCCGAGTGGTGACCGGGCCGACGACGGCGCGGGGGCGTGGGCCAGGATGACCGGCGTGCGGACCCCGGGAGGACGACGGTGAGCCGGCGGGGCTGGGCGCTGTTCGTCGCGATGTCGCTGATCTGGGGCGTGCCCTACCTGCTGATCAAGGTCGCCGTCGGCGAGTTCTCCCCGGTGCTGGTGGTCTTCGCCCGCTGCGTCATCGGCGCCGCGGTGCTGCTGCCCTGGACGATCGCCCGCGGCCAGCTGCGCCCGGCGCTGCGGCACTGGCGGGCGCTGCTGCTGTTCACCGTGCTGGAGATGACCGGCCCGTGGCTGCTGCTGTCCTGGGCCGAGCAGTCGCTGTCCAGCTCGCTCACCGGGCTGCTGGTGGCCGCCGTCCCGTTCGTCGCCGCGCTCACCGCCCGGCTGGCCGGCGACGAGGACCGGCTCTCGCCGGTGCGGGTGCTGGGCATGCTCGTCGGCGTCGTCGGCATCGCCGCGCTGCTCGGGCTGGACGTCGCCGGCGCGCAGCTGTCCGCGATCGGCGCCGTCGGGCTGGTGGTGATCGGCTACGCCACCGCGCCCATGGTGGTCACCCGCGCGCTGCCCGACGTGCCCGGCGTCGCGGCCGCCTCCATCGCCCTCGCGGTCACCGCGGTGGTCTACGCCCCGTTCGCGCTGCCGCAGCTGGGGGAGCTGCCCGGTGCTCCGGTCGACGCGCTGGTGTCGCTGGCCACGCTCGGCCTGGTGTGCACCGCGCTCGCCATGGCGCTGTTCTTCGCGCTCATCCGCGAGGCCGGTCCGCAGCGGGCCCTGGTGATCACGTTCGTGAACCCGGCGGTCGCCGTCCTGCTGGGGGTGCTGCTGCTCGACGAGCCGTTCACCCTCGGCCTCGCCGTCGGGCTGCCGCTGGTGCTGCTGGGCTGCGTGCTGGCCACCCGCCGCAGCCCCACCCGCCCGAGCCGCTCGGAACTCACCGAGGTCGACAGCGCCGTCCCCTGACCCCTTCCCGAGGAGCATGCGATGACCGAGCCGATGACGTCTCCGGTGGTCCGCACCCGTGCCGGCGCCCTGCGCGGGCAGCGCGCGGACGGCGTGGCCGTCTTCCGTGGCATCCCGTTCGCCGCGCCGCCGGTCGGCCCGCTGCGCTTCCAGGCGCCCCGGCCCGCCCAGCCGTGGGACGGGGTCCGGAAGGCCGACGTCTTCGGCCCCCCGCCGCCGCAGGCCCCGATGGGCCCGCCGCCCCCGGTGCAGCCGCGCACGGGGCCGGTGCGCCACGACCCCACCGACTGGCTGACCCTCAACGTGTGGACGCCGGACCCCGGGGCGACCGGGCTGCCCGTGCTGGTGTGGGTCTACGGCGGTGCCTACCGGCTGGGCAGCGCGGATGCGCCCGACTACGACGGCGGGGCGCTGGCCCGCACCGGTGCGGTGGTGGTCACCGCCAACCACCGGGTCGGCGTCGAGGGCTGGGCCGAGCTCGACGGCGCGCCGGCCAACCGGGCGCTGCTCGACGTCGAGGCGACGCTGCGCTGGGTGCAGGAGGAGATCGCCGGGTTCGGCGGGGACCCGGCGCGGGTGACGGTGTTCGGCGAGTCGGCCGGCGCGGGGATCATCGCCGGGCTGCTGGTGATGCCGGCGGCCGGCGGCCTGTTCTCCCGGGCGGTGCTGCAGAGCGTGCCGGGCACCTGGTTCACCCCGGAGCTGGCGCGCGACGTGAGCGCCGAGCTGGTCGTGCCGCTGGGCGTGCCGCCCACGGCGGCCGCGCTCGCCGACGTCCCGCCGCAGCGGCTGGTGGACGCGCTGGGCGAGCTCGACCGGCGCCTGCCCGAGCTGGACCGCTGGGGCCTGGTGGCGCACACCCCGACGCCGTTCTCGCCGGTGGTCGACGGCGAGGTGCTGACCACCGACCCGTGGACCGGCCTGACCGAGGGCGCCGCCCGCGACGTGCCGCTGCTGGTCGGGCACAACCGGGACGAGTGGCGGCTGTTCCTCGCGCTGGCCGGTCAGGTCGGCGAGGTCACCGAGGAGATGGCCGCCACCGCGATGGCGGTGTTCGGTCCGGGCGCGACGCCGGAGACCCGGATGCGGGCCGCGTACCCGGAGGCCGGGACCGAGGAGCTGTTCGTCCTGGCGCACTCCGACCGGATGTTCCGGGTGCCCAGCCTGGACGTCGCACGGGCGCAGACCGCCGGCGGCGGTCGGGCGCACCTGTACGAGCTGACCTGGCCCGCGCCCGGGGCCGGCGGCGTGCTGGGCGCCTGCCACGCCCTCGACGTCCCGCTGGTGTTCGGCGGGCTGGGCGTCGGGCTCGGCGCGCAGCTGCTGGGCAGCCCGCCGCCGGCCGAGGCCGCCGAGGTCTCCGCGCAGCTGCAGGGGGCCTGGGCCGCCTTCGCCCGGGACGGCGACCCCGGCTGGCCGGCGTTCGACGAGCGGCGCGCGCTCACCCGGGTGTTCGACACCGGTGAGCGGGGCGGTGTGCGGCCCTACCCCGGGCAGGCCACCCGCGACCTCTGGCGGGGCGCGCCGATCGGGCTGCTCGACCTGCGCCGCTGACCGCCCCTGAGGGCGGGAATGGCCCTTCCTGCCTTCAGGGGGCGGGGCGCAGGGGGGCGGTGGCGAACTCGCGCATGCCGTCGGCGAAGGTGACCCGCGCCCGGAAGCCGAGCTCGGCCTCGGCCCGCGCCGGGGAGGCGACCACGTGCCGGACGTCGCCGATCCGGTACTCGCCGGTGACCTCCGGCGCCGGGCCGCCGAACGCCTCGGCCAGCGCGGCGGCCATGTCGCCCACGCTGTGCGGCACGCCCGACGCGACGTTGTACGCGCGCAGCGCTCCATCGTGCCCCCCGGCGGACGGGGGAGCCGCCTCCAGCGCCCGCAGGTTGGCCTGCGCCACGTCGGTGACGTGCACGAAGTCGCGCATCTGCCCGCCGTCCTCGAACACCTGCGGCGCCCGGCCGCCCTCCAGCGCCGACCGGAAGATCGAGGCCACCCCGGCGTAGGGCGTGTCCCGCGGCATGTGCGGGCCGTAGACGTTGTGGTACCTCAGCGCGACCGCGCCGCCCCCGGTCGAGCGGGCCCACGCCGCGGCCAGGTGCTCCTGGGCGAGCTTGGTCGCCGCATAGGTGTTCCGCGGGTCGGCGGGGGTGTCCTCAGCGACCTCGCCCCAGCTCAGCTGCCGCCCGCAGGCCGGGCACGGCGGCTCGAACGCCCCGGCGTCCAGGTCGGACCGCCGCCGCGGCGCAGCGGGGACGACGCCGTGCTCGGGGCACTCGTAGCGGCCCTCGCCGTAGACCACCATCGAGCTGGCCAGCACCAGCCGGCCGACGTCGGCGCGGGCCATCGCGGCGAGCAGCACCGCCGTGCCCAGGTCGTTGATCCCCGCGTAGTCGGGCATGTCCTGCACGTCGACGCCGAGGCCGACCATCGCCGCCTGGTGGCAGACGGCGTCCACCCCGGCCAGCGCCCGGTCGACGGTCGCGGCGTCCCGGACGTCGCCGTGCCGCAGCTCCACGCCGTCCAGGCCGGGGACGCCGTCGGGGTAGCTCGGGTGCACCGCGGGCAGCAGGGCGTCGAGCACCCGCACCTCGTGCCCGGCCGCCCGGCAGGCGGCGACGACGTGCGAGCCGATGAAGCCCGCCCCTCCGGTGATCAGGATGCGCACGACGTCGAACGCTAACGTCGGTGATCGTGGACCGCCCGAGATGCGGCTGGGCGACCAGCGCCCCCGAGTACGTGACCTACCACGACGAGGAGTGGGGCACACCGCTGTCCGGGGACGACGCGCTCTACGAGCGGCTCACCCTGGAGGCGTTCCAGTCGGGGCTGGCCTGGATCACCATCCTGCGCAAGCGGCCGGCCTTCCGGGCGGCGTTCGCCGGGTTCTCGATCGCGGCGGTCGCGGAGTTCACCGAGGAGGACGTCGAACGGCTCATGGCCGACGCCGGCATCGTCCGCAACCGGGCCAAGATCACCGCGGCGGTCGCCAACGCCCGCGCGGCGCTGGCCGTGCCGGAGGGCCTCTCGGCGCTGCTGTGGTCGTTCGCGCCGACCGGGCCGCGTCCCCGGCCGCGGACGCTCGCCGACGTGCCGGCCACCTCGGCGGAGTCGGTGGCGATGGCGAAGGAGCTGAAACGGCGCGGCTTCCGGTTCGTCGGGCCGACCACCGGCTACGCGCTGATGCAGGCCACCGGGATGGTCGACGACCACGTCGCGACGTGTTTCCGGGCCCGCCCCGCTTGACCCGTCCGAGCCGCGCCGGAGGGTCCGGGTTGGTCGATCCGCCCCCCATACGGGATCATGGCACCCGGTTCTCTGCACAACAGGTGCCACACCGCGGCCGTCCGGCCGCGGGTGGCGGGCGAAGGAGGCACGCATGGCGGCCATGAAGCCGCGCACGGGTGAGGGTCCCCTCGAGGTCACCAAGGAGGGCCGCGGCCTGGTCATGCGCGTTCCGCTGGAGGGTGGCGGGCGGCTGGTCGTCGAGCTGTCCCCCGACGAGGCGAGCGCCCTCTCCGAGGCCCTGAAGGGCGCGATCAGCTGAACACCGCCGCGAGCCTGCCCCCGGGCAGCCCCGCGGGCGACGACACGGCCCCGGCCGCCGGCAGCACGCCGGCGACCGGGGCCGCGCCGTTCCCGCAGGTCACCGTGCTGCCCGCACTGCCGCCGCTCGGTCCCGACGACGTCCTGGCCGTGCCGGTCGGTGCGCAGGGGGCACTGCCGCCCTGGCTGACCGGCCCGGACGCCGGCCAGCAGGCCCCCGTCGACCCGGAGTTCCTGGCCGGCGCGCTCGCGGACACCGGCAACGGCGGCAAGCCCGGCGGGATCACCAACCTGCCGGTGCCGGGCCGGCGGCCGCGCAGCGTGGTCGCGGTCGGCATCGGCGACGCCACCGTGCCTGAGCTGCGCAGCTACGTGGCTGTCGCGGTGCGCCGCGCGCAGACCCTCGCCGAGCACGGTGCCCGCCGGCTGGTGCTGCCGCTGGACTCCGCCGCCGGGCCGGCCGGCGCCGAGGAGGTGCGGGCCGCCGTCGAGGCGGTGGTGCTGGCCGGGTACCGCTTCCGCACTTCGGCCGCGCCGCACCCGCCCCGGCTGGCCGAGGTGGCCGTGGTGGTCGCCGACGCCGACGACCCGGCCGTGGCCGCCGGGGAGCTCGCCGGCTCGGTCGCCGCGGACGCCGTCGCCTGGGCACGCGACCTGGTGAACACCCCGAGCGACACCAAGACCCCGGCCTGGCTCGCCGACCAGGTGCTGGCCCGCCTGGCCGGGCTGGCGCACGTCGAGGTCACGGTGCTGGGCCCCGACCAGCTGCGCGCCGGTGGCTTCGGCGGGGTGCTCGCCGTCGGCGGCGGCTCGGCGTCCCCGCCGCGGGTGGTCGTCGTCCGGTACGCACCGCCCGGCGCGCGGGACGGGCACCCGGTGCTGGTCGGCAAGGGGATCACCTTCGACACCGGCGGCCTGTCGATCAAGACCACCGCGGGGATGCGGGAGATGAAGACCGACATGGCCGGCGCTGCCGCAGTGCTCGCCGCCGTCGACGCCGCCGCCCGGCTGGAGCTGCCGGTCACGGTCACCGCCGTGGTCGCGCTCGCCGAGAACGCGGTCTCCGGCTCGGCGTACCGCCCGGCTGACGTGATCCGGCACGTCGGCGGGCGCACCACCGAGGTGCGCAACACCGACGCCGAGGGCCGGCTCGTGCTCGCCGACGCCCTCGCCTACGCGCACACCGGGCTCGGCGCCACCGTCCTGGTCGACGTCGCCACGTTGACCGGGGCGATGAAGACGGCACTGGGCGCCCGCACCGCGGGGCTGTACGCCACCGGCGACGGGCTGGCCGACGGGCTGCTCACCGCCGCCGGGCACGCGGGGGAGTCGTTCTGGCGGATGCCGCTGGCCGAGGAGCACGTGGGTCACCTGCGCGCCCAGCTGGACTCCGACGTCGCCGACGCCAACAACGCGCCGGGCAACCCGGGGTCGACGACGGCGGCGCTGTTCCTGCAGCCGTTCACCGGCGGCCTGCCGTGGGCGCACCTGGACGTCGCCGGCCCGGCCCGCGCCGGCACCGACACCGCCGAGGTGGTCAAGGGCGGCACCGGGTTCGCCGTCCGCACCCTGCTTCGCTGGCTGCAGGCCGGGGCGCCCGTGGCACCGCCGGCGCAGATCGTCGGCAACTGACGGGTGTCCGCCCGTCCCGCCGCGGGCATGGAGTCCCTGACGTCGCGCCGCCCGGCGCGGCCGGACCACAGGGGGACACCGTGGGCATGATGGACAAGGCCAAGAGCGCGCTGAACAGCGACAAGGGCGAGCAGGTCAGCGACAAGGGCCTGGACAAGGGCGAGCAGTTCGCCGACCAGAAGACCGGCGGCACGCACGACGCCCAGATCGACAAGGGCCGCGACTTCGCCGACGACCGGATCGGCCGCCCCGGCGACGGCAGCTGATCCCCGCGGGCCGGCGCCGCCACCAGGCGCCGGCCCCGGCAGGTCCGGCAGGATCTGCGGATGACCTCCCCGGAGCAGTCGGACCAGCGCGGCGTCGTCTTCCCGGCCGGCCCGGACGGCCGGCGCAGCACCGCGGCGGTCGGCCGCGCGGTGATCGCCGACGCGCTGCGCCCCGTCGACCCGACCGGGGCCCGCGCCGCCGAGCACGAGACGAACTGGCGGGCCGGCTACCTGGCGCACGTCCGGCGCACGGTGGAGGCCGGTCTCGCCTCCCCGGCGGCCGCCCGCACCATCGCCGCGGCCGGCCTGGACTCCCTGCACGTCCGGATGCGGGTTGCCGGCCCGGACGGCGAGGCCGAGCTGGGCACGCTGCGCACCGCCGCGCCCCGCCGGACGCTGACCACCGTCGAGGTGCGCGGCGCGGCGCAGCCCGAGCGGGAGCTGACCCTGCCCTGGCGTGGCCAGCGGCTGCGCGGCGACGACGTCCGCCGCCGGCTGGACACCTGGGTCGACGGCGGGGTGGTCGAGCCCAGCTGCGCCGACGCGGTGCGCACCGTGCTCGACCACCCGGAGTGGCTGGCCCTGCACGGGCGCACGGTCGCGGTGCTGGGCGCCGGCGCCGAGATGGGCCCGCTGCCCGCCCTGCTGCGCTGGGGCGCCCGGGTGGCCGCCGTCGACCTGCCCCGCGTGGCGCTCTGGCGCCGGCTGCTGGACACCGCCCAGCGTGGCGCGGGCACGGTGCTCCTGCCGGCCCGGCGGGACCACGCCGACCCGGCCGCCGAGGCCGGGGCCGACCTCGTGGCCGAGGTGCCCGAGGTCGCCGAGTGGCTGCTGGGCCTGCCCGACGGGCTGGTGCTCGGCAACTACGTCTACGCCGACGGCGCCACCAACGTGCGGGTCTCCACCGCGGTCGACGCGCTCACCGTGCGCGTGCAGCGGCAGCGTCCCGATCTCGCGCTGGCGTTCCTGGCCACCCCCACCGACGTCTTCGTGGTGCCCCGGGACGCGGTGGCGGCCTCGGTCGCGGCCTACGCCGACCGGTCGCGGACGGCGAAGCTGCTGGGCCGGCCGCTGCGCACGCTGTCGGCGGGCCGGTTGCTGCAGCGGAACCACGTGCCCGGCGCCGACCCCGGCGTCAACGACAGCCTGGTGCCGCAGCAGGGCCCCAACTACGCGCTGGCCAAGCGGGTGCAGCGCTGGCGGGCGACCGTCGCCCGCGCCGGCGGGGCCACCGTGTCGCTCAACGTCGCACCCCCGACGCGCACCCGCTCGGTGGTGAAGAACCGCGCACTGGCCGCCGCCTACGCCGGGGCGCACCGCTTCGGGGTGGAGGTCTTCGACCCCGCGACGTCGAACGTGCTGATGGCCGCCCTGCTGGTGTACGACCTGCACACCGGCGGGGGCCCGGCGCACGCGCATCCGTGGCAGGACGAGGCGCACGCCGCCGCGCACGGCGGGCTGTGGCGATCGCCGTACGCCCCGCGCAGCGCGCTCGGCCTGGCCGCCGTGCTGGGGGTCGCTGGCGCCCGCGGCTGACGGGTCGGCCGGGCGTGTTCCACGCCCGGCCGTGGGTGGCGGGCCCTACGGTCGCTGCCATGGAGCCGGCCCCCGCACCGACCGCACCCGCGCGGCCCCGTGCCCGGCTGCGCGACCCGTGGACCGCGCTGCGGGTGGTGCTCGCGATCGGCTGGCTGGGCCTCGCGCTCGTCGTCGTCCTCACCGGCCAGCGGCAGGCCTCGCTGGACGACCTGCACCGCGCGATCGCCGACGGCGAGGTCGCCGAGGTCCAGGTGACCGCGGGGCTGGAGCCGGGAACCACCGGCACCGCCGTCCGGACCGCGGTGTGGCGGTCGGGGCTGCTGGCCCACCACACCGAGGTGTGGGAGGTCAGCCCCGGGCAGCAGGCGCCGGACGGCACCCGCCCGACCGTTCGCGACCTGGCCGACGACGTGCGCTCGGTGCACCCGGAGCTGCGCGTCGTCCCGCTGGCCGAGCGCTGGTCCTGGTCGGAGGTGTTCGGCTGGCGGGTGTCCTCCTGGATCGGGCCGGTCTTCCTCCTCGGCGCGGTGGCGGTGGGCCTCCTGCTGGTCGGCGGCCCGGAGCCGGCGCGCGCCACCCGCTGGGCCTGGTTCTGGCTCGCCTGGAACCCGGTCGGACCCCTGGCGTTCCTGGTGCTGTCCGGGCCGTTCCCCGGCCTGCCGGCGCCGCGTCCCGGCCGCCGCCGGCTGACCGGTGGGTGGGCGTTCCTGCTCAGCCTCCTGCTCGGCACCGCGCTCGGGTCCGCGGGCAGCTGACCCGGGTCGGCCCGGACCACTCGCCCGGGGGCTCAGCTGATCGTCGGCGAACGGCCGGGTAACGGCCGGGGGACCGCGGGGAACGGGCAGGTGACGGGGTCAGGGAGCAGGTCAGGGGACCCCAGGGTCGGGGGTCGGGGCAGCCTCAGGGTCGGTTGGGGGGGCTCCCCGATGTACTCCGGGAGCGCGCGCCGACAGGCTTCTCGGCATGGACACAACCGCTGCACAGCAGGTCCGGGCCACGCGATGATCGTCGCCCGGGACCTCACGAAGACGTACGGCTCCAAGGCCGCCGTGGACGGCGTCAGCTTCACCGTGGAGCCCGGCCGGGTCACCGGCTTCCTCGGCCCGAACGGGGCCGGCAAGTCCACCACGATGCGGATGATGGTCGGCCTGGACCGGCCCACCAGCGGCAGCGTCACCATCGGTGGCCGCAGCTACGCCGACGTCCCGGCGCCCCTGCGCTCGGTCGGCGTGCTGCTGGAGGCACGGGCGCTGCACCCGGGCCGCAGCGCCCGCAACCACCTGCGGTGGCTGGCCGCCAGCAACGGCATCCCGGCCAAGCGGGTCGACGAGGTGCTCGACCTGGTCGGGCTCACCGACGTCGCCGACCAGCGGGTGGGCCGGTTCTCCCTCGGCATGGGGCAGCGGCTGGGCATCGCCGTCGCGCTGCTCGGCGAGCCGCCGGTCGTCGTCCTCGACGAGCCGGTCAACGGCCTGGACCCCGAGGGCATCCGCTGGGTGCGCAACCTCGCCCGGGAGCTCGCCGGCCAGGGGCGCACCGTGCTGGTCTCCAGCCACCTGATGAGCGAGATGGCGCTGACCGCCGACCACCTGATCGTGATCGGCCGCGGCCGCGTGCTGGCCGACTGCTCGATGGCGCAGTTCATCACCGACCACGCCGCCTCCTACGTGCGGGTGCGCAGCCCGCGGCCCGGTGAGGTCGCCGAGCTGCTGCAGCGCTCCGGCCTGGACGTCGACCGGCACGGCGACGAGCTGCGGGTGCAGGGCCTGGACGCCGCCGGCGTCGGGGAGCTGGTCGGCGGCGCCGGCCTCCACCTGCACGAGCTCACCCTCGTCCAGTCCTCGCTCGAGGACGCCTTCATGACCCTCACCGCCGGCAGCGTCGAGTACTCCGCCGGGCCGGTCGCGACCGCAGGAGCAGTGCGATGAGCCAGACCGTGACCGATCGACCGCCGACCGACGTCGTCTCCCTCGACCCCGACCGGCACGTGCCCGGCCGTCGCGACCCCGGCTTCGGGGCGGCCCTGCACGCCGAGTGGCTCAAGTTCTGGTCCGTCCGCTCCACCCGCTGGTCGCTGGGGCTGCTGTTCGGCCTCGGCGCCGGGCTCACCACGCTCATCTGCTGGGCTGCCGCGGCGGACCTGGCCGCCGGTGACACGGGGGAGTCCCCGGCCACCTTCATCACCTGGGGGCTGCTGTTCTCCCAGCTCACCGCCATCGCGCTGGGCACGCTGGTGGTCACCAGCGAGTACGGCACCGGGATGATCCGGGCGACGGTGACGGCGGTCCCGCACCGCGGGCGGGTGGTGGCGGCGAAGGCCCTCGTCCTCATCGGGATGCTGTTCCTGGCCGGCGTGGTCACCGCGTTCGTGGGCTACCTGGGTGGCAACTGGTTCCTCGACCGGGAGGGCGTGGGCCTGGCGCTGTCCGACGACGGCGTGCTGCGCGCCCTGCTGGGCAACGGGCTCTACCTCGCCGGCATGGGGGTGCTCGCCCTGGGTGCCGGCTTCCTCATCCGGAACACCGGCGCGGCACTGACCGTGGGCATCGCGCTGGTGCTGGTCGTCGGGAACCTGGCGTACGCCCTGCCCGGCACCTGGGGTGAGTGGGTGGCCAAGCTGATGCCCGGCAACGCCGGTGGCGCGGTCGCTCAGGTGGTGCCCTTCACCGGCGGTGCCTCCCTCGCCCCGTGGACCGGGTTCGCGGTCTTCGCCGCCGAGGCGCTGGTGGTGCTGGTCGCCGGCTACGTCGTCTTCCGACGCCGCGACGCCTGACGAAGGACCCCCGTGCCCCCCACCGCTCGCACGCTCGCGGCGGGCCCCTGCACGGGGGCCGACCGGTGGCCCGGCCCGCTTCGCGGACCGGGCC